>JABWBP010000010.1 GCA_013360445.1 Calditrichaceae bacterium
AGCGCCGGGAGAAGGTAAGAGACCTCGATTTAAGCCCTGAAAGGGCGCAATAAGCATACAATTTCAAAACTCGAAAAAAAATGAGCGAACCGGGAGTGAGAAGTTGCAAGTAGCAAGTTAGCAGCCAGAAGTGCTCTTTGCGTCTCTTACTTCGCACTTGCAACTTGCCACTTCTCACTTGTAACTTTCTACCTGCAACTCCTTCAACGAAACTATGAAGCAATACAAAAATTTCATCTCTTTCGAGGGGATTGATTTTTCCGGCAAAACCACCCAGTTGGAGCGGTTGGGACGGCGGCTGCGCGAGATCAATTTCCCCTTTCACCTGGTGCGGGAGCCGGGCGGCGCGGCGATTTCGGAAAAAATCCGCGCGATTCTGCTGGATAAAGCCCATGGGGAAATGCACCCGCGCACGGAAATCCTGCTCTATTCCGCCGCCCGCTCGCAACTGACCCACCAGGCGATTTTGCCGCTCCTGGAGGCCGGGGAATACGTGATCGCGGATCGTTTTTTCGATTCCACCACCGCCTACCAGGGCTACGGCCGCAGCCTGGACATTGCTTTTGTGGAAATTTTGAACCGCTTTGCCACCTCCGGGCTTTTTCCGTACCGCACTTTTTTGATCGACATTTCCCCGGAGGAAGCGCTGCGCCGCCGCAAAGCCGCCGCCCGCCCCAGCGACCGGCTGGAAAACGAGAGCCTGCGTTTTTATCGCGCCATTTGGGAAGCGTACCACGCCCTGGCGGCGCAGGATCCGGCGCGGTTTATCGTCATCCCCGGGGAGCAGCCGGTGGAAATGGTCGCCGCCGCAGTATGGGAGAGGATCGCCGAAATTTGGGATTTGCCGCGATAGCGCCGGCGCCCGGCGGCTTCGGGGGTAGCGGCAAGGCGCGCAAGCTCTCCTCAGCGCTGACGATCCGGCAGGCGCGCCGCAAACATGGGGGAGGGCAGCGGGCTTATTTTGCCGTATCGCTCAGGCGGTTTTTCCTAACGCTAATTTCAATTTCCCGGGGAGGACTTCCACGGTGAGCAGGGTATTGTCAGGGTGGGGATCGCCGTCGGTGTGAATGGGGCCTTCGTGCGAGCGGCGGATGACCGCTTTGCTGACCTGGTAAATCTCCATTTCCGGCAGCTGGTCGATCCGCCCGTCGAACAGTTTGGGAAGGTGAACGAGCGCCCGGCCAAGCGTTAGCGGGCTGAGGATGCACAGGTCGATCAGCCCGTCGTCCGGGCGGGCGTTGGGGGCGATGGTGGCGTTGACGCCGAATTCCGGCAGGTTGGCGAAGCTGAGCAGCAGGGGACTGCGGCGGATTTCCCGGCCATTCAGCAATATATCCACCGGTTGGGGTCGATACCGGAAGAATTCTTTTACCCCGATCACAAAATAGGGAAAGAATCCCCGCATTTGGGAATAATGGAAGCGGTCGCTGATGACGGCGTCCAACCCCAGCCCGGCGACGTTGAAAAAGTAGTAGTCGTTGATTCTCCCCGCGTCGATCTGCCGGAAGACCGGCTCCCGCAAGGCGGCGATGGCGGTGCGGTGGTCCAGGGGAATGCCCATGTTGCGGGCAAAGCCGTTGCCGGAGCCGGCGGGAATCACGCCCAGGGCGGTGGGGGTTCCGACCAGCCCCCGGGCGACTTCATTGATCGTGCCGTCGCCCCCGGCGGCCACCACCATATCCGCCCCGCGGGCGGCGGCCTCCCGGGCCAGCTCGGCGCCATGTCCCCGCCGGCTGGTCTTCACAACCTGGTATTCCACGCCGCTGTCCCGCCACAATTGCTCGATCCACTGTACAATTTTATCGGGATCGCGGTTGATCCCGAAAATCGGGTTGACGACAAAGAGAACTTTCTTGAGCATAAAAAGCGCCTGAAATTAGGCTGAAAAGTAAAATTATATGGCTGGATGGTTAAATTGCCATTGCGGCCTACAACCATTTAACCTGTACGATCACCTGACCTTTCCCAAAGGGATGGCTTTGCCATGAGAATTTTCGGGGAATGCGCGGTTTCAGCGCCCCTGTGACCTCACCCAACCCCACCCCAACCCTCCCCTTCCCTCTCCTGTAGGAGGGAAGGGGAGGGTGGCGCGAAGCGCCGGGAGGGGATGGGTGAGGTCACATGCGGCAAGGGGAACGCCCAGCACCGAAAATTCTCAAATTAACAATTTAACTCCCTACTCAGCCATTTAGCCAACACCCGCTCCGCCGGCGCGGAAAGGCCTTCCTCCCCCCCGGTTTCGATCCAGTGCACGTTTTTCTCCGCGCGGAACCAGGTCATTTGCCGCTTGGCGTAGCGCCGGGTATTGCGTTTCACCAACTCCTTGCAGGTGAACAGGTCGATCTCCCCGCGCAGGTACGCAATCACCTCTTTGTAACCGACCGAATTCAGGGCGTTCGATTCCGGGGAAAATCCCCGCTCCAGGATGCCCCGCACTTCCGCCGCCAGCCCCTGCTCGAACATCTCTTCTACCCGCCGGTTCAGCCGGGCGTAGAGGGTTTTGCGCTCCACCGCCAGCCCGATTTTCAGCGCCGCGAAGGAGGCGGGGTCGGGGCTGGCTTGCTGGATTTGGCTCATGGGGGTTCCGGAAGCGTAATACACTTCCAAAAAGCGGATCACCCGCCGGGCGTTGCGGGGATGGATTTTTTCCGCCCCCGCCGGATCCACCCGCTGCAGTTCCGCGTAGAGCGGTTCGATTCCCTCCCGCTCCAGGCGCCGCTCCAATTCCGCCCGGATCGCCGGGTCTTTTACGTCCTCTTTGAAAAAACCCTCCAAAAGCGCCCGAATATAAAGCCCCGATCCCCCTACCACCAACGGTAATTTTTTGCGCTGAAAAATCTGTTCGACCACTTCCCGCGCGGCGCGGGCGTATTCACCGGCGCTAAAATCCTGATCGGGGTTCAGAATGTCAACAAAATGATGCGGAATCTTTCGCAGCAGCGCCGCAGGCGGCTTGGCCGTCCCTATATCCATGAAGCGGTAGATTTGCCGGGAATCCGCGGAGACGATTTCCGCGGGAATTTTCCCGGCAATCGCCTCCGAAAGCGCGGTTTTCCCCGAACCGGTGGGGCCGAGTATCACTAAAACGGGGGGTTTTGTGGCCATTGGCTGCGCGTCATTAGAAGTCATTGGTTGTCATTTGCTTGCCAGTTGGCTTCGCCGTCATTTGCGCTTCGCGCGTCATTGGTCTGCGCCGTCATTGGGTGTCATTGGCCTGCCCCATGGCGAAGCCCCAATGACGCGCGAAGCGCAAATGACAACCCATGACGGGCCAGCCCCCAATGACGCCGAAGGCAAATGACCACCCATGACGGCGCAGCCCAATGACGCCGAAGGTAAATGACAATAAATGGCGGGCGAAGCCCGACTGACGCGAAGCAATCAAATGCGCTTGAATTTCCTATCCAGCTCTTCCAGATCGAGGGTAACGATTACCGGGCGGCCGTGGGGGCAGAAATAGGGTTCTTTTGTAGCAAATAACTGATTCACCAGGGAACTCATCGCCTCCACGCCTAACTTCTCGCCGGATTTGATGGCGTTTTTGCAGGCAAAGGCGGCGGCGATCTTCTCGTGCGCGGCCATCTTGCTGCCTTCGTTCTCGCGGTAAAAATCGATGATTTCGATTAAAATCCGCGCCTCTTTCCCCACCTTCACGCCCACCGGCACGGCTTCGATCATCACCGTGCGCCCGCTCAGCTCGGTAATCCCGAAGCCGATCTTGTGCAGCCAATCCTTGATGTCGCTGTAAACCAGGTAATCTTCTAACGCCAGTTCCAGGGTCTGGGGAAAGAGCAGTTGCTGGGAGGGCGCGTTGCGTTCATTGCCCAGATAGCGCAGAATTTCTTCATAGAGAATGCGCTCGTGGGCGACGTGCTGATCGATGATCACCAGCCCGCTTTTGATCTGGGAAATGATGTAGCGATTGTGCACCTGCCAGAAGATCGCCTGGGAGGTTTGCGGGAGATTATCCGCCCCGTCGCGGCTCTTCTCCGGTGAGGGGGCGGGGGCGGGAAGCGATTCGTAGCGGAAGGCCATCTGGGCGGCATCTTTGGGCGATTTCGCGGCGCCGCCCCCCGTCGGCTGGCCGGGCGCGCGCTCCGGCGGCGGAAACGGTTCATCGCCGGAGAGCGGGGGCCGGGGAAAGGTTATCCCGGGGGAGAATTGGCGCTGGATTTCCTCCCGCTGCGCTTCCGGGGAATGCTCCCTTTCCGCGCCGGCCCTGAGGGCGAAGCCGGGAATGATCTCCTTCGATTGGATGGCTTTGCGCACCGCGGAGAGGAAAAGGTGGTAAATTACCCGCTCGTTGGCAAAGCGCACCTCCATTTTGGTGGGATGCACGTTCACGTCCACGAACTGGGGAGGAATGTGCAGGAACATAATGAACTGGGGATAGCGGGAGCGCTCGATCAAGTTCCCGTAGCCCTGGAAAATAGCGTGGGCAAGGTTGCGATTGATGATGGCGCGGCGATTCAAATAAATAAACTGGTTGGCGCTGTTGCCCCGGGCCTGGTCGGGGCGGCAGACGTAGCCTTCCAAAACCATCTCGTTCAGCTCCTCGCGCACGTAGGCCAGCCCGTCGTAAAATTTCTGGTCGAATACCCGGATGATGCGCTCATCCTGGCTGGCCGGGGGCAGGTTCAACAACTCTTCCCCGTTATGGATGAAGCTGAAATGGATTTCCGGGTAAGCGAGGAAAAACCGTTTCAGTTCTTTGAGGATGTGATTCAGTTCCGTGGTATCCGCGCGCAGGAAATTCCGCCGCGCCGGGGTATTGTAGAACAGGTTCTTCACCGTGATGGTGGTGCCGGGCTTGAGGGCCAGTTTTTCCCTGGCGGCCACGCTTCCCCCTTCTAATTTCAGCAGAACGCCCACGTCGCTGCCGCGGGGGCAGGTTTTCACTTCCAGGCGGGAGACCGAGGCGATGCTGGGCAGGGCTTCCCCGCGGAATCCCAGGGTAAGGATGCGGTCGAGGTCGCGAACATCGGCGATTTTGCTGGTAGCATGGCGCTGGAAGGCCAACTCCGCGTCTTCCTCGTCCATCCCTGCCCCGTTGTCGATTACCTGGATAAGCTCCTTGCCGGCCTGGCCGATCACCACGGTAATCTGGCCGGCTTCCGCATCGATGGCGTTTTCCACCAGCTCTTTCACCACCGAGGCGGGGCGGTCCACCACCTCCCCGGCGGCGATTTTATTGGCAATATTGGACGGCAGAACTTTGATTTTCGGCATAACCTGGCAAAAACCCCTTTTTGAGACATTCAACGGTGCAATATAACCAGGCGGCGCAGGGCTATCAAGCGCCAACAAGCAAATTCCGGAAGCGGAGGTTGCCGGGGCGCGGTTCTTTTGGGGTAACGTATTTAGTTCTACTTTAAGACTTTGAGGGAAAAATGCCAGAGTGGAAACTTAACCAGGTTTTGACATCCCCTGTTCGGCTGAGCCCTTCGACAAGCTCAGGAGAGCCTCACGACGAAGCCCTGTCCCCCCTTCAAAGGGGGGCAAGGGGGGATGTTAAAGACTGTATGAATCTTCACTTTTGCGCTTTCATATCAAAGTCTTAAAGTAGAATTAGAGCCTATCCGAAAACCCTCACCCCGCCAGCGGTGAACCGCCAGGCTAAGAGATGCAAGGCGACTGAAGTCGCCTTAAGGCGGCTTACACCTCGTAGCGGTGGGATTCATCCCACCGCAGATAAGGTTTTCGGATAGGCTCTTAACCCTCCCGGAGGCTTAGAACCTCCGGGAGGGTAATCGCTTCTCCAAAGAGTTTTCACCGCAAAGCCGATATGAGCGATCTTCTTTACTTGATAAACCGGATGGTCATGGGATAGCGATAGCGCGCCCCGTCGTAGGCGTTCACCGCGGCAATGATGGTAATGATGATTTCGAACAGCACCAGTGCGATCGCCAGCGCAATTCCGATCACCACGATAATCAGCAAAAGCGCAATGGCCAGGTAAATCATAAAACTGATCTGGAAATTGAGAACTTCTTTTCCCTGGTCATTCGCCAGCGGGAACTCCTCTTTTTTCATAATCCAGATGAGCAGCGGCGCGATGATGTTCCCAAAGGGAATCACATACCCCGCGAAGGTGCTGAGATGGCACAACATCGCCCACATTTTCTCATCGTTGCTGGCTCCGGCCATTTCACCGGGCTGGTTGGTCAGTTCATTCATGGTGTGTCCTTCCTGCTTCTGTGTGAGGGTAGAATTGAGGTATAGGGTAAACCCTATACCTTGTACCTTATACCTTCAGTTTGCCGGGGCGGAAGCCCGGATTCAACCGTCTCGGGCAGCGGCGCGGCGGTTTCAACCGGGGGGAGGGTGAGGCGGCGGTACAACTGCGCCTGCCCGGAATAGAGGCCCAGCCGCAGGAAAGCCCGGAATAGCATGAAACCCTGCTGCCAGAGGAAAAGCGCCAGAATGGCCGCGGCGTTGGGCGCGGAGAGCAGGTTTGCCAGCGGGTTATAAATCAGCAGGCCGAGGATGCCCAACAGCGTGATCGCAAACGCCAGGGTAAAGGTTCGGCGGAAGTTCTTGAGCGTGAATCGCAGCCCCTCGAAAAGCGCTTTCGCCATGCCCCGGGCGTCGTTTTTCACGGTATAGATGCGGGCGTAATCGAAAATGATCAGGAACTGGAACAGGGCGTACCAGCGCAGCGCCAGCTCCATCCATTGCGACCAGTAGATCGCGTATTCGTAAGGATCGTTGCCAAATATCACTCCCCGCAGCCCGCTCACCGCCCATTGCAGGCAGAATAGCGCGCCGAAGACCGGCAATCCCCACAGGAACAGGCGGAAAAATCGCCCGAAGAAGTGCGCGGAATTGCCCCAGAAGCGCGAGGAGGAATATTTTTCATCGCTCATCAAGGCCGCGTAAGCCCCGCCGGAGAGGAAGAGGTTCGCCAGGGAGTAGGCGGCGAAGGCGGCCAGCGCCAGCATCAGGGTGGTTCCTCTCAGGGCGGGATTATAGTGCAGGAATTCCAGCAGGAAGTCCATGTCGATAGGCCCGGCTAATTTCTCACCCATCCGGCTGTCGCCGATGAAATGTCCCAGCACAGCCCGGAACGGCAGGGCTACAATGAGGGCGAAGAAAAGATTGGCCAGGTAAAAGATCAATATCAGGCGCCGGTTAGCCCACAGGCGCGCGAAACCGGTTTTGAGAGAGGCGAAGACCATGGGGGCAGTTAGTTTCGAGTTTCGGGTTTTGAGTTTCGAGTTTCGGGTTTTGATCCCGACAAAGACCTGTCCATCCCTGGATAGTTGTCGGGATTTCGCCCTCCGGGCTCAAGTTTCGATAGCGGTTCAAAACAGGATTCCCAGGGCAGTTAATAAATTCAGGAATTCCGGTTGATCCATGACAAACTGCGTCCAGAAGAGCCAGCGCAGGGAGAGTTTGTTGGCGCCGATGGCGCGCCTTTCCAATACTTTGCTGTTGTTGGTGAAGTTAACGTCCAGGGCTACTTTATGCTCCGGATCCACCGTTGCGGAAACGATCCGCGCGGGTTTGATATATTGGAATTTTTTCCATAACGCCTTGCCGTCCCAGGTCTCCCGCAGCACCTCGCCGTTGTCGAATACCACTTCCACCTCCACCGGGAAGATGAAATCTCCCAGGCGGCGGATATTTACCCCGCTTTGATATAGTTGCGATGCATCTTGCGAAACGGCGGAGTCAAGCGTGGCGGCCAGGGAATCGCCTTCCGCGCTGTCCGCGGAAGCTGAATCGGCCTCGGGGTTTTCCTCCTGGCCGACCCGGAAATCATAATCATATCCCTGCGGCGCATCGACTTCACGGGAGAATACCCGGTCAACGCTGTAGTCCAAAACCGCGTTGGTGTAAAGCGCCTGGTCAAAAAATGCGCTCAAATCCTGTCCCGCGACTTCATTCGCCGCGGCAATGAAATCCCCGCTGCGGGGATGTTTGAAGCGCCAGCGTTCTAAGTAAGTGCGCAGAATCCGGGCCATGGTTTCTTCGCCTAAGTAGTTCTGCAAGGTCAGCAGCATCAACGCCGGTTTATTGTAAGAATTGGCCCCGTAACTGCGGCCGGAATAGTACTCCCAGGCTTTCCGCACCATGGGATCGAAATCCGGCGCGGACAGATAGCCGAGGCGCTGGTATTGGCGGTTATCCAACCGAATTCCCAGAAAATCAATTATGCCGCCGTCGGGATGGTAGTAATCATCCATGATTTGCATTTCGGAAAAGCTGGTGAGTCCCTCATCCAGCCAGCTTTCTTCGACTTCGTTGGAAGCGATCATGTGGTACCAGTAGTTGTGGCCGAATTCATGGATCACCACGGCTTCCGGCAGCCGGACACCCTCCGGAATCCCATAAGAAGTTCCGGCGGTGATCAGGGTGGGATATTCCATGCCGCCGGTTTCGCGAGCGCCCCGGCGGGGATCGACCACGGTTAAATTCGCAAAGGGGTAATCGCCGTAGCGCTTCTGGAAGGCTTCGATGGCGATCCTGGCCGCCTCCACGTGGCGGGGTCCCTGGGCGGCGTGGTCCGGCTGCATCAACGCCCGGATATCCACGTCATCCGCCCGCCCTTTGAATTCCACGAATTCCGGGCTGGCGGTCCAGGCGAAATCGTGCACGTCTTCGGCGTGGTAAAAATGGGTGGCGGTTCCGTCGCCGTTCTGCAGCGGCTCGCCCACCCGCCCGCCGGTCGCGCCCACGATATGGTCTTCCGGCAGGGTAATCCAGACGTTATAAACCCCGAAATCGGCGAAGAACTCCGAATTGGTATGGAACTGGTGGCAATTCCATTCCCCGTCGAGGTAAACCCCGGCTTTGGGAAACCATTGCCCGGCCATGAAAAATTCTTTTTGGACGCCGGTGCGGGCGTAAGGAGGCTCGGGAAGCTGGGCGGTAAAATCAATAAACAGCAGCAGCGAGTCGCCGGGGAGCAGCGCTTCCGGCAGGGAGAGGCGCAGCACGGTTTTGTCCTCGAGGTGCTCCGGGGTATCCGGTTGAACGTAACGAGCCTGCGCGGTGACATCGCGCCCCGCCGCCAGGCGGCCGGCCTGGTAGGTGAGGTTGTGAAAAAACCTGGCGCTGCTGCGGTAGGAAGATTTCGGCAGCAAGACCATGCGGTTGATCTCGCTGTAGCCCCATCCCGCTTGCGTTTCCGGCAGCCCGCGATAGCGCCGCCTCGCTTCTAACATAAAGGTGGACTGGTTGTTGCGAAAGGCGTTCAGGTAGAGGTGCAAATACAACTCGCTGATCTGGTCCGGGGAGGTATTTTTCCAGGTGAGCACTTCCTGTCCCCGCAGCAGCCGTTTGGGAACATCTACGGAAACCGCGATGTCGTAATTGGCAATGCGGGGGCTGAGCGGTTCCGGGAAAAGCGCCGGGGGATCCGGAAACCGGGGAGAACGGGCGAATGCTGTCAGGTAGAGAAGCAAACTGAGGCAGGGGAAAAAAAGAATTGTAAATCGCATCAAAACACTCCGGTTCGACCATTTGGAAGCGGAAATTACCGAATACCGGCCAATAAATCAAGCACTTCGGAAAGCGCAGGGACGTGGCGCATGGGGCATAGCGCATAGCGCATGGCAGAGTTTTAGAATGCCTTGCTTTCCAAATCTATTTTTTGTAAACTTGCCAACTTTTGGAGGAATTGATGACGGTAACCAAGGCGGATTTGACCAATCTTTTGGCGGAGGCCACCGGCCTCACCAAAGCAGACATCGAAGTAGTGATCAACGGATTTTTGTATAACGTGATGGAATCCATCCAAAACGGCGACCGGGTGGAAATTCGCGGATTTGGCAGTTTTCATGCGAAAGAGCGCGACGCCCGGGTGGTAAAGAATCCCCGTACCTTGAAAGTGGTTCCGGTAGATCACCGCTTTGTGCCGGTATTCCGGCCGGCAAAGTTTTTCCGGGAGAGCGTCAACCGGAAGCGTTTAGCGAAGCAGCAGCGGGAGAGCAATGGCGAAAAAATGTAAAAACTGCGCCGCCGAGCTTCCGGAAAATGCCCAGTTTTGCCCCGCCTGCGGAACGCCGGTTCAGCCCTCCGAAGCGCTGACCCAACCTGCAACTGCGAAATCATCCGGCGCTGGATCTTTTGACCCGCGGTACTTGCAAGTTCTTTTGGGCGCGGCCTTTCTCGCGCTAATAGTGGTTGGCGTTTACTATTACACCGGATTTGTAAAAACCGTTGAAGGCAAGGGCGACCCCCATCGGCAAGTAACTCCGCAGGCGCAAACGCCTTCAGAAGAAGTGGAGCATAACCACCCCGCGCCCAGCGAGGAAGATATTCGCGCCGCCGCGGAGCGCCTGAAGGCGGACCCGGAAAACGCGGCGCTCAACGTAGAGATGGGCAATATTCTTTTCGACGGCGGGCGCTTTTCCGAAGCGATTCCCTACTATCAAAAAGCCCTGGGCCGCGAGCCTAACAACCCCGACGTGCTGGTTGACCTGGGGGTTTGCTATTTCAATATGGAAGATTACCGGAAAGCGCAGGAACAGTTCGAGCAGGCCTTGAAAATCGATCCCCGGCATGTCAACGCCCTCTACAACATGGGGGTGGTGTCGGTTCAATTCAAAGAAATCAACAAATTGATCGAATACTGGGGAAGGCTGCGGGAAGTCGCGCCCAATTCCCCCCAGGCGCAGCGCGCGCAAATGATTTTGAATGAGCTTCACCGCAACGTAGAAGGCGGGATGGGTTCCGGCAACTCGCAGTAAATAGTGTTCGGGTGTTTCCCAAAGGGATGGTTTACCCCTTCGGGGCTTCGCCACGTGTGTTCAGGTGTTCATGTATTCAAGTTACACGAACATAAACACCAGAACACATGAATACATCAACACTAAAACAAAGCCAATGTTTGATTTAAAGAAAAACCTGTTTCACGGAACATTCAAACGAAAGGAGTGATTCTATGCCCTGTGGTCGCAAACGGAAACGCCATAAAATGGCGACGCACAAGCGCAAAAAACGTCTTCGCAAGAATCGCCACAAAAAGAAAATCCGTTAGTCGAAAAGCGTAGGGGTCCACTCTACGCTTTTTCGCATCCACCTTACCGCAACCGTTCGATATAGCCGCCATGAACCTTCCTGTTTATAGCGTCTCGCAATTGACCCGGGAAATCAAGGATTTGCTGGAGAACAGTTTTCCCCGGCTCTGGGTGGAAGGGGAGATTTCCAATTTCAAGCGCCACACTTCCGGCCATCTCTATTTTACCCTCAAAGACGAAGGCTCGCAGGTCAACTGCGCCATGTGGCGGTTCCGCGCCGGCAGCCTGCTCTTCCAACCGCAAAACGGCATGAAAATCCTCGTGGAAGGCGACGTGCAGGTGTATGAAAAGGGCGGGTACTACCAGTTGGTGGTTCAGCAGATGCAGCCGGCCGGCGTCGGGGCTTTGCAGATGGCCTTCGAGCAGTTGAAAAAGAAGCTCCACTCCGAGGGCTTGTTCGACGAGGCGCACAAAAAGCAAATTCCCCGTTACCCGGAGCGGGTGGGGGTAATCACTTCCCCCACCGGCGCGGCCATCCGCGATATTATCAGCGTAATGGCGCGGCGCTTCCCGGGCGTGGAAATCCTCCTCTACCCGGTAAAGGTGCAGGGAGAGGGGGCGGCGGCGGAGATCGCCCGGGCGATTGCGGATTTCAACGAATACGGCGGGGTGGATACCCTGATCGTGGGGCGGGGCGGCGGCTCGCTGGAAGACTTATGGGCGTTCAATGAAGAAATCGTCGCCCGGGCGATTTACGCTTCCCGGATTCCGGTGATTTCCGCGGTGGGGCACGAAATCGACTACTCCATTGCCGATTTTGTGGCCGACCGCCGCGCTCCCACCCCTTCCGCAGCCGCGGAGATGGCCGTGCCCGCCCGCAGCGAGGTCGCCGGGGAATTGGGCTATTACCGCGAGAAGCTGACTGTCGTCATTACCCGGCGAATCGGCGATTACCGGGGGCGCCTGGCGGCTTTCAAGACCAGCTACGCCTTCCGCCGTCCGCAGGATTTGGTGCACCAAAAAATGCAGCGATTGGATGAATTGCAGCGCAATTTAGCCCTGGCCATGATCCACCAGCTTAAATTTTACCGCAGCCGGCTGGAGCATTTGCAGCAGCAACTGCGCGCCGTGAATCCCACGGCCATTCTCAACCGCGGTTACAGCATTTGCTACAAGGATGGGGAAGTGATCAAAGAAGCGGCGCGTTTGCAACCCCGGGACCGGGTGAAAATCCGCCTGGCGCGGGGAGCCTTCGAGGCAGAAGTTCAACGAACGGAAGAAACATCATGAGCAAAACGGTGAAGTTCGAAGAGGCGTTCAACCGCCTGGAAGAGATTGCCCGGCAATTGGAAGGGGGAGAGCTTGCCCTGGAAGAAGCGCTGGCTCTGTATGAAGAGGGGATGAAACTGGTCGAACTATGCAGCCAGAAATTAGACGCGGCGGAGAAGAAAATTCTCAAGCTCTCCAGATCCGGGGAGGGCGCTTTCCGCACCGAGGAGATGGATTTTCCCGGGGAAGAGGGGTAAGTGAAAAGTGCAAAGTGAAAAGTGAAAATTGGAGTGCGCTACAGAGTCAACATCCCGGAGGGATGGTGGCTAAGGCGCTAATCTTTCTTCCCGGTGATGAATCACAGGGCTATTGTCGCTGCGTCACCCCGTGACTCAAAATATCCCATTTACACTTTTCATTTTGCACTTTGCACTTTCCATTTTATACTTTTCACTTTTCATTTTCCATTTTGCACTGGCTTAATCGGTTTTCGCGGCCATATCCCCTTCGGAAAAGAGAAAATAGGCCCCCACGGTGTGTACCCGGGTTTGCACCAGCCCGTAGCGGTAGCGGTCCAACACCTGGGGAATGCGGGTTTCCGGGTTGCTTACCTGCTCGAATTTGTAATCCTCACTCAATATAATATTTTCCTTATTTTCCAGGTACGCTTTGAGATCTGCCCGGGGCAGGTTTTCCGGGGCATAGACGATGTAGTAGGATAATTCTACCTCCCGCTGCCTATCGGGGAGGCTAAGAGAATCTGCGGCCGACCCGCCAACGGCAAGCTCGTTTTCGCTGATTTTATAGATGAAATAGCCGGTTTTCAGGGTTTGAATACTCGATGCCGGCCCCGGGAATTTCTGGTTGTTCCGAATCCGCTCCATTGCCGTCTGCAGGGTCGCTCCCGAAGTATTTTCTTCCACGCCGGAAGGCGCGGGAATCAGCCCGGCCAGCCGGTCGTTCTCCCAGCGGGCAGGCAGCGAGCTTCCATCCGCAAAACGGTACACCCCGCGGCCGGATTTAAGTCCCGCGGCGATTTCCCCGTTATAGCGGTCGCCGTCCTTATAAAAATAAAGCCCTTCCCCGCTCGCCTGGTCATTGTTCCATTGCCCCTCGTAGCGCTCGCCATTGGGCCAGAAAAAGAATCCCGTGCCCTGCCGCTTCCCGTTCAAAAAGCGGCCTTCATAGCGGCTTTCATCCCGGTAGGTGTAAACGCCCTTGCCGTGAATCACCCCGTTGCGAAAGCCGCCGCGGTATTGTTCCCCGGTTTGCGCCCAAAAATAAGCGCCATTGCCGGAAGGCAGCCCGGCGAAGAATTCGCCTTCGTAGCGATCCCCGTTGAGATAGACCATCACCCCTTTTCCGTTGATCTCACAATTCTTGAATTCGCCTTCGTAAATCTCGCCGCCGGGAAGCTTCAACTTGCCGGAACCGTTTTTACAATCGCCGGAAAGGGGAACGCCCCGGAAAACGCCGCTGGCCCACAATCCTTCGTTTTGAACCCGGTTATTGGAATGATAGGCGGTTCCGATGCCGTGGTAATTCCCTTTCTTCCACTCCCCTTCGTAACGGCTGCCGTCGGCCCAGAGGTAAATTCCCTGCCCCTCTTCGCAATCTCCGGAGATGCAGCCGCCCATTTCCAGGGAACGCGCCCCGTACCAGTCGCCGCCGTAGGTTTTATCCCGGAACCACCATTCCCCGCGAAAACCGTTGTTGCCCTTCAACATTGTCAACACCACCGTGCCGCGGTACTGCTGATCCTGCCAACTGGCGTTCAGGCGATTGTTTTTTTCATCCACCTCGCCGGTCAGAACGCCCTCGCTGACCTTCCCTTTAAAAGTGCCGGTTACTTTAGTTCCTTCGACGGCCAGGATCATTTTCCCGAAATTGGTATCCCATTTCCCGTTATATTCGCCGGCGCTCACCGAACGGCTGGCCGCCTCCGGGTCCATCCGCACCGCGACCCACTCCCCGCTTGCGGGTGAGTTCTCTTTCCACCAGCGCCCGGAAAAGGAGTTATTCCCGGGCAGCATTTTGAAAACGAAACTCCCCTGTACACCCGGCTCGGTCCAATTCCCGGCCAGAATTTCCCGGTCCGAGGCCGCCGCCCCGTTGAGCAGGCCCTCTACCTTTCCGTCGTCATAGGACCCGGCGATTTTTCCCCGCTCTGCCTGCATGCGGATGTGCCCGAAGGTAGAATTCCAGAATCCCGTAAATCCCCGGGATTGCGCCGCTAACTCCCCCGTTAACATGTTCAATAAGAAGAACAATCCCACCAGTGTTTTCAAGGAATGGAGAAGCGAATGTTGCATCGGCTTAACCCTCGCGTTTAATATTCCGATAGACCGTTTGTGCAAATTATGATCCCGATTACCCTGCAAAGGACATGCCTCTATCTTCGCGATCCCGGGAATAAGCCGAAAAAGCCGGTAGGAATGCGGTTTTTTAGCGAAACAGGGCTGCGCAGAGACCAGCCGGGCAGGAATTTCCGGCCATTTTAGCAATTGAAAATGTGCGAATTTTTTACAGCAGGGGGGAATAGATTGGTAGCGCCGAAAGAGACGGTGAAAATTTCCTCATCAATTGGCGAAGGCCCATTACATCAATCGTTACTATTCAGCCACATGGTTCGATAAACTCACCATGCGAAGTTCACAGAGGCCACAGAGGAAGAATTTTGGGTATCCACCACTTCGTGGAGAGCAGTCTCTGTGTGCTCTGTGAACTCTGTGGCAAAATGCCTGAATAGTTACCATCAATCTTCATATACATAAAAATACCCTTCGAACCCGCTATTGATGCGGGTCGAAGCGGAACCGAGACGGTAGCGCCGGAGAATCTGGCTGGCCCGCAAATTGGGATCGCTTACCTTTTCTACCCGGTATTCACTGCCCAGCGGCGATCCGTTATGCGACTGCAAAAACGCGCGAGCGGCCGCTTCATCCAATTCCGCCAGCCCCTGAACGGTATAGTAGGTAAAATAAATTTCCCGAATTTCTTCGCCGATTCTTACACCGGGGAGAGACTTTTCGGCTACCTTATAGATCAGGAAGGCGCTTTCCCGGGCTTCGCCCTGGGCAGAGGAGAGGGCGCCGGGAGATTGATTTGCAATGGTAACCGGCAGCATTGGGGAGCCGGATTGCTCCGCCAGGCCGCCGTAGCCGGACGAGGAGGAATCGAACCGGTCGAAGCGGTCCTCTTTCCATACCGCCAGGAAGGAGTTGCCGTTGGAAAAGGTGTAGCTGCCCTGCCCGTGCTTCAGGCCATTGCGGAACTCCCCGGTGTAGGAATCCCCGTCTTTATAGAAATAAGCGCCCGCGCCGGACATCCGGTCGCTCTCCCAATTTCCTTCGTAGCGGTCGCCGTTTGACCAGCGCATAGCTCCCTGCCCGTAGCGCTCTCCGCGGCGGAAATTGCCTTCGTACACATCGCCATTCTTGAAATAGTAGCTTCCCTGCCCCTGAATTTTTCCCCGCGCGAACTTTCCGGTATATTTATCGCCGCTGACCGCCCAGGTATGGGTTCCGCTGCCGTGCGGAAATCCTCCTTTGAATTCTCCCTCGTAATGGTCGCCGTTGCGATATTGGTAAATCCCCTTTCCTTCTTCGATACACTCTACGAAGTTTCCCTCGTATTGATCGCCGTTGGGCAATTTCAAGGCCCCCCGGCCGTTTTTGCAGTTTCCGGAGAGACATTCTCCCCGGTACACCCCTTCCGCCCACAAGCCCCGGAGTTTAACCCCGCCGTACGGTTCATAGAACGTCCCGCTGCCGTGGTAGATTCCCCCTTTCCACTCCCCTTCGTAGCGGGTTCCGTCGGCCCAGATATAGGTTCCCACTCCCTCTTCGCAATTTCCGCTAATACAGCCCTCCAGGTCGGCCGGGCGAACGCCGTACCAGTAACCTCCGTAAGCCCCGTCTTCGAACCACCATTCCCCCAGGAAGCCGCTTCCGCCCTGCAGCAGTTGAAAAATGAAGCGTCCCTTGTGGCTGGCGTCGGCCCAGTTACCGATCAGTTTATGGGTACGCCGGTCTAATTCCGCGCGCAGGGTGCCGCGATTGCGCTGCCCGGCAAATTCTCCGTTCAAGGCCAGCTCGGACGCTGTCAGGCTCATTGCGCCATAGTTGGAAAGCCAGCGGCCGGAGAAATTCTGCACGGATATGCCCGTTGCGGCCAGTTCTTTATTGGCGCGCACGCCGATCCAGTCGCCGCCGGGCCGGGCGGTTCCGCTCCACCAGCGCCCGGTAAAGGCATTTCCGTCATCCAGGAGACGGAATACCGCCCGCCCTTCCCGGTTATCCATTTTCCATTTGCCGGTGAATAATCGCCCGTTGCGAGCCAGTTTCCCCTCGATGGCGCCGGCGACGCCGCCGGCGGAACAGGTTCCGCTGGCATCGGAACCGTTGACGGTAAGGGTCAGCGTTCCCAGGGAAGATATCCACTGGCCGCTAAATGATTTGGATTGGGATAACAGGGGGGGCGATAAACATACAATAAACAGGCAGACAAGAATGACGTGGAAAATCCCTACCGGATGACTCCCTTTGCCTTTCATAACTGCCCTGTAAGTGATCGATTCAACTTGGGGGGTGGAAAAACCGCCTTGCAGCATCCTCCCGGAATTCGCCAGAGTCGTGAAATTCAGAACCGGTAATTCCGAAAATCGAATTTCAAGAATCTTCAAGAAAACGATTTTCGCGGTTCGTTATTCGCAATTCCCCTGCGGTTTTCCCTGCACTTTTTCCGAAGGAATTACTGCCCGCATCATCAGCGCCTTCGGGCCAGGGTTTATCCAGCCCCTTTTTTTTCCTGTTTCGCCCAATTATAGTTGATGGGAAGACGTAAAACAATAAATTATAAAATTTGAAAGGAGCCGCTTCGCGGCACTCCGGCTGCCCCGCCCGGGCGGGAGAGCGCTTGCCAGGGGGCGAGCCTGCAGCTCACAGAAAATCCCTGATCTTCTTATTCAGCATTTCCCGCGCTCGGAAAATCCGCGCTTTAACGGTTCCCAGGGGCAATTTCAGGATTTCGGCGATATCTTCATAGGATTTTTCTTCCTGGTGGCGCAGGATGATGACGTGCCGGTAGCGAGGCGGCAGCGACTGGATCGCGTCGTTGATCAGCTTGCGGCGTTCTTCGTTCAAAAGTTGTTTATCCGGGGTAGGATCGTGATCCGGCAGCTCGACCTGCACCTGCTCATCTTTGTACTGCAGCGGTTCATCGATGGAGTAAGTGCGCAGTTTCCGTTTGCGAAGGTAGTCGATGCAGTTGTTGGTGGCGATTTTCATCAGCCAGGTGGAAAAGGCGAATTCTTCATTGAAGGAAGAAAGGGCGCCGAAGGCTTTGATGAAGGCTTCCTGGCATAGATCTTCCGCCTCCTGGGGATTTCGCACCATCTTGAACATTACGTGGTACACCAGGTTGCGGTATTTTTTCAACAGCGCTTCAAACGCCTTCTGGTCACCCCCTCGCGCCAGGGTGATCAGTTTCTGATCCTCGATTCTTCGCTCTTCAACGCTCATTTACCGCGCCTGCCGTTTCATCGCCATACCGCTTTTTTTAAAAATATATGGAAGATAAATAATTTTTGCAAATGTTTGCTTTGGCCGGTGCGGCCTGTTGCCGGTCAAATTGCGGAATAATGCCGGCGCTCCTCGCCGGTTTATGCAATTATTGGGCTGATCCCTCTAAGATTGTAGTACTCCATTGCTCTCTTTTTCTTGAAGAAATCACTTAAAAATAGTTCCTGAGTTCTATTGAAGAAGCATGGAAGCGATGGGTAAATTATGATTGCATGCAGGCGCGTCAATTTCAAACCCAATGGAGGTCAGGCCATGAAAAAGCAAATGTTCCGGGTTGCAGCCTTTTTGATGCTGCTTCATCTCTTTAGGTTTTCAGGGGACACTCTTTCTGCCCGGGAAGGAATAACTAATCCTCCCGGTTTGTTACCCGACCCCGTTTTGCTTAAACGCGCTATAGAAAAAGGGGAAATTACCATTGAACAACTCCACGCAAAAACCGAAACCGGGGAAATCGACAGGCATATTTTAGACAAAATTGCCAGGGATTACCCGCGGCCGAAACTGAAAGGAACCGAAAAAGCCGGCCATGCCGAAACTGCGAACGGTTACCTGAAAGCCCCCGGGGAATACGCCACGGCTGCTGCCGAACTCTCCCTGATCCAGACCTTTCCCGCCCTGCCTCCTTCCGGCAGAAACGGGAGTTACCTCGGCGAAGAAGTCGCCAACATCGGCGACGTGAACGGCGACGGCTATGATGACTGGGCTTTGGGGATTAAGGATGCAGCGATTTACCAGACCGGGCAGAAAGTGGGAAAAGTGTACATCTACTTTGGAGGCGGCGCCCTGCTCAACGAAAAAGACCCGGATCTGATCTTAACCGGGGAAGCCGAAGGGGATTACTTCGGGTATAGCGTCGCCGGCGCGGGCGACGTGAACAATGACGGGTATTCGGATGTGCTCGTCGGGGCTTACTCGGAAAATTTGAAGGGATACGATATAGGCCGGGCTTATATTTATTGGGGGGGACCGGCCATGGACAATATTGCCGATATTATCTTTAGCGGCGAGGCCAGTCTGGATTACTTCGGTTACAGCGTCTCCGGCGCGGGCGACGTGAATAATGACGGGTTTGCCGATGTGATCATCGGCGCTTACGGGAATGAAACCAGCGGAAGTTTTACGGGCCGCGCCTACCTTTATTTTGGGGGGGTGAACATGAACAGTATCCCCGACGTCGTTTTCACCGGCGAGTCGGCTTATACTTACTTCGGTTACAGCGTCGCCGCCGCAGGCGATGTGAACAACGACGGCTTTTCGGACGTGATCGTCGGTACCGAATGGAATGCTGCCGGCGCCATTGAAGCGGGCCGCGCCTACCTTTATTTGGGCGGAACGAACATGAACAACGTCGCCGACGTCATTTTCACCGGCGAAGCGAGTTGGGACCGCTTCGGCTATAGCGTCTCCGGCGCGGGGGACGTGAACAATGACGGATTTGCGGATGTAATTGTCGGGGCGGTAAAGAATGATGCCGCCGGGCTGGATGCGGGCCGCGCCTATCTTTATTTCGGGGGAGCAAACTTGGACAATATCGCCGACCTCATCTTCACCGGCGAGGCCGGTTCTGATTACTTCGGCGTTGCCGTCTCCGGCGCGGGCGACGTGAACAACGACGGCTTTTCCGATGTGCTTATCGGGGCATCATGGAATGACGCCGGCGGAGTTGACGCCGGCCGCGCCTATCTTTATTTCGGAGGGCCGGGCATGGATAATATTGCCGACGTCATTTTTACCGGCGAGGCCGGTTTTGATCTCTTCGGCCATAGCGTCTCCGCCGCAGGCGACGTGAACAATGATGGTTTTGCAGACGTGATCATCGGGGCTTTATGGAATGACGCCGGCGGGCAGGACGCGGGGCGCGCTTACCTTTATTTTGGGGGAACCGGTATGAACAACATCGCCGACGTTATCCTCTCCGGCGAGGCCGGTAATGAGCGTTTCGGCGTTAGCGTCGCCTCCGCCGGAGACGTGAACAACGATGGTTTCTCGGACGTGATCGTGGGGGCGTACTTGAATGACGCCGGCGGTGAAGATGCCGGGTGCGCCTATCTTTATTTCGGGGGGCCGGGCATGGACAATATCCCCGACGCCATCTTCACCGGCGAGGCCAGCGGCGATTGCTTCGGTTATAGCGTTGCCGGCGCGGGCGACGTGAACAATGACGGCTTTTCCGATGTGATCGTCGGGGCTTACCGGAACGATGCCGGCGGATTTGATGCCGGCCGCGCCTATCTTTATTTCGGGGGGCCGGGCATGGATAATATCCCCGAAGCCATCTTCACCGGCGAGGCCGGTGTGGATTACTTTGGCAATAGCGTCTCCTCCGCGGGGGACGTGAATAATGACGGCTTTCCCGACGTGATCGTCGGGGCGTACTTGAGCGACGCCGGGGGATTGGATGCCGGCCACGCCTACCTTTATTTTGGGGGGGTGCTCATGGACAACATCCCGGACGTCATTTTCACCGGCGAGGCCGGTTTTGATTACTTCGGCAATAGCGTCTCCGCCGCAGGCGACGTAAACAACGACGGCTTTGCGGACGTGATTATTGGGGCTTATGCGAATGACGCCGGCGAATTTGACGCCGGCCGCGCTTATCTCTATTTTGGGGGGGCGAGCATGGACAATATCCCGGACGTCATTTTCACCGGCGAAGCAGTTTTTGATTACTTCGGCAATAGCGTCTCCGCCGCGGGCGATGTGAACAATGATGGCTTTTCCGATGTGATCGTGGGAGCTTACTTGAATAGCGCCAGCGGAATTGATGCCGGCCGCGCTTATCTCTATTTTGGGGGGGCGAACATGGACAACATCGCCGACGTCATTTTCAACGGCGAGGCTGATTATGATTACTTCGGCAACAGCGTCTCCGCCGCGGGCGACGTGAATAACGACGGGTTTTCCGATGTGATTGTCGGGGCCTACGCTAACAAGGCCAACGGAGTTTTTGCGGGCCGCGCCTACCTTTACTTAGGAGGGCCGGGCATGGATAATATCGCCGACGCCCTCTTCACCGGCCAGGCAATTCATGGTTACTTCGGCAATAGCGTCTCCTCCGCCGGGGACGTGAACAATGACGGCTTCTCGGACCTGATCATCGGGGCGGAGGGGAACAGCGCGGTGGGGTACCAAATGGGCCGGGCGTATGTCTATGCCGGCAGCGCCATCAGCACCGGCATAGAAGACCGGGAAAATGCAATAGCCGGGGGTTGCCAACTCTTCCAAAACTACCCGAATCCCTTCAATCCCACTACCAGCATTCGCTTTTCCCTTCCCCGGCGGGAGCATGTAACCCTGAAAATCTTCGACCTGCTGGGCAGGAAGGTCGCTACCCCGGTTGAAGGGAATTTAGAGCCGGGAGAGCATTCCGTGGTTTTTGATGGCAGCGGTTTATCCAGCGGGGTGTATTTCTACCGTTTAGAAGCAGGTTCATTCGTGGGACAGAAAAAATTGATTTTAGTAAGATAGTATCAAATGATTGGCGAACTACGATTGGCGATCCGCGATTTCGGATGTTGGCAAATCCTTCGCAAATCGTAAATCATTCATTTATTCAGGAGATAAAGCCATGAAAATACAGATCACCCAACTCGCAGCCTTTTCGAGGCTGCTGCATCTATTTATTTTTGCAGGTATGTCTCTTTTTGCCGGGGAAGGAAAGCCGGTTTTAAATAAAATTGCCGGGGATGACCGGCGAGTGAATCTGCATAGAATTGAAGAAACCCGCCAGGCGCAAACTGCGAAAGACTACCCGGGAAACCCCGGAGAATACGCCACCGCCGGCCTCTCCCTTATCCAGACCTTTCCCGCCCTGCCTCCCTCCGGCAGAAACGGGAGCTTTTTAGGGGAAATCGTCGCCGGCATCGGCGACGTGAACGGCGACGGCTATGATGACTGGGCAGTAGGGCTCAAATACGCGGCGATTTACCAGACCGCGGAGAAAGTGGGGAAAGTTTACATCTACTTTGGCGGCGGCGCCCTGGTCAACGAAAAAGACCCGGACCTCATCTTAACCGGCGAAGCCGATTATGATTTCTTCGGCTTTAGCGTTTCCGGGGCGGGCGACGTGAATAATGACGGCTTTTCGGACGTGATCGTCGGGGCGTATTTGAATGACGACAGCGGATTTGATGCGGGCCGCGCTTATCTTTATTTTGGGGGAGCGACCATGGACAATATTCCGGACGCCATCTTAACCGGCGAAGCCAGCTTTGATTACTTCGGGGTTAGCGTTGCTTCCGCCGGTGACGTAAATAATGACGGGTTCTCAGATGTGATCGTGGGAGCCTACGAGCATAATGCCGCCGGATTCGATGTAGGTCGCGCCTACATTTATTTAGGAGGGGCGAATATGGACAATATCGCTGACGTCGTCCTTACCGGCGAGGACAGTTACCATTACTTCGGCGCCAGCGTTTCCGGCGCGGGCGACGTGAATAATGACGGGTTTTCGGACGTCATCGTCGCGGCCTCCCCCGGCGGAACTCTTGCCGGACACGCCTATCTTTATCTGGGAGGCGCGAACATGGACAATATCGCCGACCTTGTTTTCCACGGCGAATCCAGCACGAATCTCTTTACCACTTCCGTCTCCGGCGCGGGCGACGTGAACAATGACGGCTTTTCGGACCTGATCATCGGAGCTTACCTGGGTGGGGGCCGCGCCTCCCTTTATTTTGGAGGGGCGAGCATGGACAATGTCGCCGACCTGGTCCTCACCGGCGAATTCACTGTCGATTATTTCGGCATCAGCATCTCCGGCGCCGGCGACGTGAACCAGGACGGGTATTCGGACGTGCTCGTGGGAGCTTCCGCCGCTGCCGGCGGTGTGGGCCGCGCCTACCTTTTCCGGGGAGGCGCAAACATGGACGATATCCCGGACGTCGTCTTCACCGGCCAGGGCAGCAACGATCAATTCGGTTATAGTGTTTCCGGCGTGGGCGACGTGAATAATGACGGGTTTCCGGACGTGATCGCCGGGGCCTACGTGAATGACGCCGGCGGGCTTAACGCCGGCCGCGCTTACCTTTATTTTGGGGCAGCGAGCATGAACAATACCGCCGACGTCATCCTTACCGGGGAGGGCAGCGGCAACCACTTCGGCGTCAGCGTTTCCGATGCCGGCGACGTAAACAACGACGGATTTTCGGACGTGATCGTGGGGGCTTACTTAGATGACGCGAACGGAATTGGGGAGGGCCGCGCTTATCTCTATTTGGGAGGCCCGAACATGGACAATGTTCCGGACGTCGTCTTCATCGGCGAATCCACTATTGACTACTTCGGCATTAGCGTCTCCGGCGCGGGCGACGTTAACAATGACGGGTTTGCGGACGTGATCGTGGGGGCCTACGCCAATAACGCCGGCGGGCTTGATGCCGGCCGCGCCTATCTTTATTTCGGAGGGGCGGACATGGATAATATGGCCGACGTCATTTTTACCGGCGAGGCAGCTTTTGATTACTTCGGCATCAGCGTCTCCGGCGCGGGCGACGTGAACAACGACGGGTTTGCGGATGTGATTATCGGGGCGTACTTGTATGATGCCGGCGGATTTGACGCGGGCCGCGCTTATCTTTATTTTGGGGGAGCGAACATGGATAATATCCCGGACCTCATCTTCGACGGCGAGGCTATTTTTGATTACTTCGGGTATAGCGTCTCTTCCGCGGGCGACGTGAATAATGACGGGTTTGCAGACGTGATCATCGGGGCGCACTCGAACGATGCAGGCGGAAGCGATGCCGGCCGCGCTTACCTTTACTTCGGAGGTGCGAGCATGGACAATATCGCCGACCTCATCTTCACCGGCGAGGCCAGCATTAATTACTTCGGCGTTAGCGTCTCCTCTGCCGGCGACGTCAACAATGACGGGTTTTCGGACGTGGTCGTGGGGGCGGACCTCGGCGGAGGCAATACCGGCCGCGCCTACCTTTACCTGGGAGGGGCGAACATGAACAATATCCCGGACGTCATCTTTAACGGAGAGGGAAGCACCGATCTCTTCGGCGCCAGCGTCTCCTCCGCCGGCGACGTGAATAATGACGGGTATTCCGACCTGCTGGTCGGGGCTTACCGGAATGACGGCGGGGCATTGAACGGGGGCCGCGCTTATCTATATTTAGGAGGCGCCAACATGGACAATATCGCCGACGCCGTCTTTACCGGCCTTTCAACTCTTGATTACTTTGGCGTTAGCGTCTCCGCCGCGGGCGACGTGAACAATGACGGCTTTTCGGACCTGATCATCGGGGCGGAGGGGAGCAGCGCGGTGGGGTATGAAATGGGCCGGGCATACCTGTATGCCGGCTCAATCAGCGTTGGCATAGAAGACAAAGAGAATAAAATACCCGCGGGCTACCAGCTCTTTCAAAACTATCCCAATCCCTTCAATCCCACTACCACTATTCGCTTTTCGCTTCCCCGGCGGGAGCATGTAACCCTGAAAATCTTCGACCTGCTGGGCAGGAAGGTCGCTACCCCGGTTGAAGGGAATTTAGAACCGGGAGAGTATTCCGTGGTTTTTGATGGCAGCGGTTTATCCAGCGGGGTGTATTTCTACCGTTTAGAAGCAGGGTCATTCGCAGCACAGAAGAAATTGATTCTGGTAAGATAGTATCCAATTGTGCTGCGCAAGCCCAGCCGGCGAGCATCTTTGTTATGAACCCGATTTTGCGAGAATGTAACACACATGGTCGCCTCCCAGCCAATCCGGCGCGCCCGCGGCGATGCGCCGGTCGAGGGGCAGCAGCAGTTTGCTCGCCGACCTGGCCCAGGCGTAATTGCGAAATTGCTCCGGGTTAGGCAGCAGCGGGCAGAGGTTGATCTTCTTGAGCAGCCGGAAATGCTCCCTGAAATCCCGTTTGCGGTAATAAAAGAACCGGAAGCCGCTCGCCAAAATCCCCTTTTTCAGAAAAAGCCGCCGCGCCGCGGTGCGCAGCCGGAGCTGCCCGGCCCATCCCAACAGGGTGAAAAAATGGAACGGCGGCATGGAGACCAGCGCCAACACTCCCCCCGGCGCCAGCATGGCGTTCACCTTTTGCAGGATTTCCGGCAGGTTCGCGAATACGTTGATGACCCCGAAATTCAGGAGGATCAGATCGTAGAGTGTATCCGGGCGGTAGAATTCCAATGCAACATGGAAGATGCGGGCCTCCAGCTTCAGCCCCGCCGCCTTCTCCCGCGCCAGCTCCACCATGCGCGGGGAGCTATCCAGGGCGTCGATCTTTAAGCCGCGGGATTGATAGAAATCGAAATCCGATCCCGGCCCGCAGCCGGCGTCGAGAAGGCGTGCGCCCGGGCGTAAATAGGGGGTAATTTCGGCGTGTACCCGCTCCCGCTGGTAGCGCCCCAGGGGATTGCGATTGAAACGCTCCTCGTAAACTTCCGCGTAGCTGTCGAAAGGTTCCTGGGGGTTCATAGGGGATCATCGGGGGGTTAATTTTTAATTGGCAATTGGTAATTGTCAATTGGCAATCGTGGTAAGGGGATCAGGTGCGGATGTTGGCCAGCCGCCGGATTTGGAAATCGCAGTAGGCCGAGCGGGCGGTGTGGTAAATCCGTTTCAGCAGTTGGCGGTTCACCCCGCGAAGCTGCTTTTTGCGGTATTCGCTGGCCATTTTCTTGGCGGCGAAGTCGTAGAGCCGGGAACTGAAGCGATTGTGGATATTCAACTCCCGCTGGAGGTGCGATTCCCACCCGTTTTGGTAAATGATTTGATCTTTGATCTCTTCGTACATCGCGGTTCCCCGCAACGGGTAGGCGACGGTGGTCAGGTAAATATCGGGTTGGGCCTCGCGCACAAAGTCAATGGTTTCGTAAATATCTTCCAATTCTTCCCCGGGGTAGCCGAACATCAAAAAATAGCCGGACTGCAGGCCGTGCTTGCGGCACAGGCGGGTCGCCCCGGCCACTTGCTCTCGGGTCACCCCGCGGGACATGGCGTCTAACACCCGCTGGCTGCCGGATTCCGCCCCGATCCATACCCGGTAGCAGCCGAGGCTCTTCAAGATTGCGGCGATCTCTTCGTCGAAGCGGTCCGCCCGGGCAATACATTCAAAAGGCAGGTGAATATTCTCCGCATTCATCAACTCATGAAATTTCACTAACCAGCGTTTATTGACCGTGAAGACGTCATCGGCATACCAGAGGTGAGTGGGGCGGTATTGGGCGAGGATCTCCCGGATCTCTTCCACTACCTTCTCCGGCTTGCGGCGGCGGTGGGTGTGCCCGTACACCGAGTGGCTGCACCATTTGCAGGTGAAGGCGCACCCCCGGGCGGTGATCAACGAAACCGAGCGCTGCCCGTGGTATTTTTCCCAGGTAGCTAAGTATTTGGAAAGATCGATAGCCTCGCGATCCGGGAAGGGATATTCATCCAACTGGCGGCGGCTGGCCTGGCGGGGATTCTGCACGATGTTTCCCTGCGCGTTCTTGAAACTCAGGTTGGGAATGTCGAATAATTCATTTTTCGTTCTGTTTTTCAGCGCCTCCAGCACGGCCGCCAACGGCTCTTCGCCTTCGCCGGAGATGATGACGTCTGCCCCGTAGCGGAGAAATTCCTCCACCTGGGTGGAAGCGTCCGGCCCGCCCAGAATCGAGATGATCCCCTTCTCCCGGCAGTAATCGATCAGCTTAAGCACGGTGTACTTGGTCATCATATTGCAGTGGATGCCTAAAATCGCCGGCTTCTTCTCTTCCAGGTAGGCGATCAGCGCCGGGTAAGCAGAGAAAGTGGTGTCGTACACCTCCACCTCGATCCGGCGCTGTTTCAAATATGCAGAGAGATAAAGCAGCCCCAGGGGAGGGTAGGGTTTCATAATCTGCTTTTCGTGTTCATCTTCTTCCAAAATATAGGTATGGGTGAGAATTATTTTCATGGTTTTGGGATTGTTTCTCCGGGGCCATTGCGCCGGTTTTCAAACTTCACTCCCTGCAGGTTGCGGCTGAGAATATCCGTTTTTTGCAGGCGCCATTAATTTCTGCATCTGTACCCTGTACTTTATCATTCCCGGGATATGGCGGTACTGCGCCGCCAGCCGGCGGAGGCGTTTTTTGAAGGACTGGCGGCGCAGCAAGGAGATAAATCCGAAATAATGGTGGGTGTACTGGTGCAGCGCCCGGTAAAAGTCGGGGTGATATTTTCCCGGAAACATCAACGCCAGGTCGCCGCTGTCGCTCCAATTTTGTTTTTCTCCCATTTGGGAAGCCACTTTTTCGTAGAAAGGGGTGCCTTTCAAGGGGTAAGAGACGGAGATGCCGATATGCTCCGGCAAACACTCCCGCAGCAGCTTCAGGGTCTTGCGAATGTCTTCGTACTCTTCCCCGGGGTAGCCGTATTGCAGGAAAAATCCCACCTGGATGCCCTGCAACTTCAAGAGCCGGTTGGCGGTTTTGATGGTTTCCAGCGTCTCATCCTTATCCATGGCGTCGAGGATTTTCTGCGAGCCGGATTCTACCCCTAACCACACTTCGGCGCAGCCGGAACGGGCCAGCTCCGCGGCGGAGGTTTCGGTGATTAAATCCGCGCGATTCTGGCATTTGTAGGGAATGCGCACGCTCAGGCGTTCCAGCTCATCGGCAAATTCTCCCAGCCAGCCCGGTTTCAGGCCGAAGATATCATCGGTGATCCACAAATGATCTGCTTGCAATTCTTTAGCCAGGTAATGAAATTCCTGCGCCGCCCGCCGGGGAGAAAGCGCCTTGTAACTGCGCCCGTAAAGCGGTTTCGCGCACCAGTTGCAGCGATAGGGGCAGCCGTGCGAAGTGGAAACATTCAGGGAAAAATAACCGTGCCGGGAGCGCCACATCTTACGGTAGGGGGCCAAATCCACTTTTTCCCAGGCCGGCAGGGGCGCTTCTTCCAGGGGCAGGTTTTTGCGAACCTGTTCCTTCTGCACCGGCCGGCCGGATTCCGGGTAGGAAATGCCCTCCAGGGATTTGAGCGGTTCCGCAGATTTTTCCCGGCGATAAATTTCCAGCATCTCCACGATGGTTTTTTCCGCGTTGCGATGCACCACAAAATCGAACCCGGCGCGAAGATAAAACTCCGCCCGGTCAGAAGCATCGGAGCCATGGGCAATGAACAGCCCGGTTTTGGGAACCTCTTGAAGAACCCGGAAAATCGCGTTGCGCATATTTTCCAGGCACATCTTGGTCAAAAAATTGAAATCATCGTCGTAGAGGATGAAAACCTCCGGCTGCGCTTTGCGGAGCGCCCCGGCCAGCCCCCCGGGGTCTTTGTCGAACATGACGTCATAAAACTCCACATCCAGCCCTAACTCCTGCTTGATCCAGGCGGCCAGGGTAATGGAGGCCAGGGGCGGATAGGGCTTTTGGTTCGCGGCCTCCTTGGGGTCCAGGTATAGAAAATAGGAATGGCTGATGAGAATCTTCATAGCAGTAAATTGGTTTGGCGCTCCGATAAGAATGAAGCGTGAAACGTAATGCGTGAAGCGTAACTCGTAATACGTATTGCGTATTCCGTTACGCATCACGTTTCACGCATTACGCTTCACGCTTCCCCCCGCTCATAACAATCCCGGGTAAGCAGTCTCTATTTCCCGTTCGATTTCCCGGTAAATGGTTTCGTAAATGTCCTGGTGATCGATCCGGTTCAGCTTCGCCAGCCCGCGGTCGAGCACGATCCCCCGCCCGAACTCCCGGGGATATTTTTTTGCCAGCCGCCGGGTGTACCCCCGATATACCAGGTTATTCAACACGGAAATCCAGCGCAACCCGCGAACTTTTCCATTACGGTGGCGGCCGTTCGAGAGGCTGTAGAAACGCTCCGCCTCAACCCCCGCCCGGGCGTTGGGAAGAAAGCGAAATATCCAGTGATTGCTCTCGATCAGCCTGCGGCTAAAATCGTTCTCGAGCAGCGGCGCCATTTGCATAATCTGCACCGCAGTATAATAATCCTGCTGGCGAATGTGCAAATTATCTTCATCCACCAGGTAATTGATACAGAGCACCCCGCGTTTGCGCAGCGCCTTGCTGAAAAGCACCAGCGCCAGGTAGCAGATCCACAAGCGGTCTTTCTGCGTAATCAGGAACAGGTCTATATCATCCTGCTCGCGGCAGGATTCGAAAGCATTCGCGCCGGTCAAGGCCAGGTATTTTACCCAGGGTATTCTGGAAATAAGTGTAAGGTAGCGTTTATGGCGAAGAAATAAGTCCCGGCTCCAGCGCCGCCTTTCCCGCAGGGATGCTTCCAGGTCCCTGGTGAAGAGATTACCGCCCCGCTCGAAGATGATATCCCGGCATTTCAACGCCTCCACCGCTTCATCGAAGCGCTCCCGTTCCATTCTTACCCGCAGGTAACGGTACACCTGATCGCGGGAGAAGGCGCTTTCAAAATAGTGCGCCAGCATAATGGTCGCGAAAATTTCTTTATGGTACAAGACGAGGTTCTCCCGTTGATATGACTTGTTCCAATAATTGCCGGGTCTCCCGGGCGGTATTTTGCCAGGAAAGGTTCCGGATGGTCTCCGGGGCAATTTTCCCGCGGAAAGAGGCGGCCATTTCCTGCCCGATCCGCTCGGCCCATATTTCTACTTCCAGATGCTCGAAAATATAAGGATGATCGCCCAGGAATTCCGCGACGGCGTTATTTTTGTAAAGAAACGCCGGGCAGCCGTGGCTGAGCGCCTCGAAGGGAGTAAACCCGAAGCCCTCGTATTCCGAGGCGTTGAGGAAGAAATCGCAATGCCGGTAATAAAAGCTCAACTCTTCGGCGGGAATAGCGCTGGCGAGCACGATGTCGCGGCGGAAAGGAGAGCGCCGGATTTCCGCAAGAATCTTCTTATACCCGTTGGCCGGCTGCCCCACCACCAACAGCCGGTGCGCCAGCCGCCGGGTCGATTTCAAATGATTGAAAAGCCGGATGATGAAGGGAATGTTCTTGCGCACCTCGAAGGTATTCACTGCCAGGATAAAGGGAGGTTCTACCCGGGGCGAAAGAGGCGCGGGTGCATCCGCATCGAGAAGATGATCGGTTCCGGGATAGATTACCGCGACCCGCGGGGCGTACTCCGGGAACAAGCTGCCAATCGCCGCCGCCGTGGAACGGGATATGGCCACGACGCGGTCGCTGCGGGACAGGAAGGTTCTCATGCGCCGCCCAAAGTAAAGGCGCTTCAGCAGCGGGTAAAATCGCGGGAACAACAGAAATCCCATATCGTGAAAGGCGCTGACCAGGTAATAGCGAGCATCTGCCGCGGGGCAGATGTAATGAGTGGCATAGAAAACGCGGATATTCTCTTTGATCAGCAGGGATTTTAATTTGAATTCGTAAAAATAGAGTCGCGCTGCCCGGCGCTCCAGGGGAACGGGGATGATTTTATCACCCGGCCGGAGCAAGCCGGCAAACAAGGGGCGATGCTGCGGCCTGCAAAATACCGCGATCGGGAAAAGGCGGGAGGTTTCCAGCAAGCTTTTGGTGAGATGATAAATATAATAAGCCGCTCCGGAAAAAACCGCCGGGAGCGCCAGCGCGTCGATTCCCACAAAGCCTTCGACGGAACCGGCATCGGAGCGCCAGGGCGGGGCTAAGGGATGGTGCGGGTCTTGGTTTGCGCTCATGGCGAAGCGGTGCTGGCGATGCTTAAGGTTGATTTTTTCTCCCTTGCTCCTGAACGGTGCGAACAGTTGCGGGCGGATGAGTGGAAAGTCAAATTCTTGCTACTCTCATTTATGTACCTAAGTTTATTTTAAATATGAAGGTAGCAAACGGCGCTGCAATGAACGGGCGATCCGAAAATGGTCAATCCGCCCCAAAAAGTCAAGCATTTTTTCTGCCGTTTTCATATTAATAATGAGGAGTGTAACTTCCCGGGTCAGTGATATTGATTACAGTCCCGGTCAAAGGAAATATTTATACTGCGAACGGACGTGAACGTGTTTGGACTGATACCGAGGCCAAAATGCTTGCAATCGAGATGACCGGCGTCTCTAAAACCTATTCCGGCGCTCCCCGGCCGGCGCTGGAAGCCGTCGATCTGGAAGTCGCCGCGGGGGAACGGCTTGGCCTGATCGGCGCCAACGGCTCGGGTAAAACCACGCTGATGCGTTTGTTGATGAATTTTGTGCTGCCGGAGCGCGGCTCTATCCGGATTATGGGGGAAAGAAACCTGGAAAAAGCCCGGAGATTCATGGGGTTCGTGCCGGAGCGGCAGGAAGGCATGGAAAATTTCACCCCCCGGGAGCTGCTCCGTATCGCCGCCAGAATGTACCGCATGGAGAAAAACCGGGCGGCTGAGCGCATCGCGGAAATGCTGAACTTTACCCAACTAAGCGGGTTTGCCGGGGAATTGGTAGCAGGGTTTTCCAAAGGAATGGCGCAGCGGCTGCAAATCGGCATTGCCCTGATTCACCAGCCCCGGATCCTGCTGTTGGACGAGCCGATGTCCGGCCTCGATCCCGGCGGGCAAAAGGACGTGCGCGAGGTATTGGCGCGGCTATCCGACCGCACCCTGGTGTATGCTTCCCACAATTTGGAGGAAATCGAAACGTTTTGCACGGTGGTAGTGATTCTTCAGGGAGGGAGAGTTATACACCGTTTGAATTTGCAGGAAATCCGGCAGGAAATTTATACTCTGGACGCGAGCCGTCTGGCGCTGGAAATCCTGTCACACTTTCCGGATCTGAAGCCTAGGGTGTTGCGGGAGACAGGGGAAAAGGTGCGGGTGGAATTTGCCGCCGACTATCTGAAAATTCAAAAATTGCTGGCGGCTTTGAATGAGCGCCGCGTCGATATTCAGCGCCTGCGCTCCCGCAGCGTGTTAGAGGATTATTACCATCGCTACGTGGCCGGCGCGGGCGAGGCGTGAGACGAAACACGCTTCACTTTTTATCACCCTTTTGATTTGCATCGTTGACGTTTGCATTTTTTTCCGTATATTTCTACCGGTTGAATAGAGGGCATCGACCGGGCAGGGGTTTGAGAAATCCCGGGGAAGAAGATACAACTGCGAATTTTGGAGCGATTAAGCGTAGATTAAGCGTAAGGGAAACGGATGAAAGCGATCTTGTTGGATTTCGACGGGGTGGTCATTCGCAGCATGGAAGACCATTATGAAGGATGGCGGCGAGCATTGGAAGAATACGGCATCGAAATGAGCCCGGAAGAGTTATACGTCCTGGAGGGAGCGGGGCTGGAAGAGTTGGCAGTGCAATTCACCCGTAAATACAATCTTCCGGCAGAGGAGAAATTCAACATTCTGCAAAAGAAACGGCTTTATTATGACCAGATCAAAAAGCTGGAATATTATCCCCATTTGATCGAATTATTGGACTGGATTCGGGAAAAGAACTTGAAAAGCGGGCTGGTTACCGGGGGCGACCGCGAGCGGGTGGTGGAAGCGCTGGAGAATTTCGGCCTGCAAGATCGCTTCGACGTGATCATCACCGCCGATGACGTTTTTCAAACCAAACCCTCCCCGGAACCCTACTTGAAGGCGGCAAAGGCTATCGAAGTGGAGCCGGGGGAGTGTGTGGCCATCGAGAATGCCCCCCTGGGAATTTTGAGCGCCCGGAACGCCGGAATGCGCTGCATCGCCGTGGCCACCACGCTTTCACCGATGTACTTAAAGGCGGCGGATGTGGTTGCCGATAATTTAGAGGAAGTTCTGAAATCACTTAAGAAGATGTATTGAAAAGGGCGCTTGCGCGCTTTCGGGCACAACAATACCATAACTGTTTTGAAACCTCACCGCGAAAGGATGGCACGGTGCACAATATCAACAATGCCAATCACTTGGGAGAATTTCCCGGGCTGCAATGGACCCGCAAGGACTCCGAGGAACTGGTAGTACTGTATTTGAACGACTATTATCGAACGCTGGATGAATATTACCTGCGGGAGGCGCTCCAAATCGCCAAGGATGACGGGGTGGATTTCGATAAAGTAATGCGAAAGGTGCGCTTTCAGTTAAGCTAACCTTTGCTGATCGGATTCTAAAATCAAAAAGGCGATTCCGCGTGACTGTGGAATCGCCTTTTTAATTGAAAGCTTAGGATCCGGAAAAGAGGTCAGAATTTGAGAATTACCAGGGTTACATCGTCCTGCAGACGCTTGCCGGCAAAGTTTTCCACTGCTTCCCGGAGACCTGTCAGCAGGGCGTCGGCAGATTCTTCATGATGTGCGCGGATAAATTCAACCAGGCGTTCCTCTCCGAATTCCGCTCCCCGGGGATCGCGCGCTTCGATCAGGCCGTCGGTATATAACAGCAAGACATCTCCCGGTTCAAATTCTAAAATTTCCGACCGGAAAGGGGGCTCCGGCATCAGCCCGATAGCCGGCCCGGTGGGATTTAACCAACATACCGTCGCGGAACCGGGCTTCCACAATAACGGGGGATGATGCCCGGCATTGCAGTATTGCACCGTGCGGGTTTTTATATCGACGTTTACCAGCGCCAGGGAAATAAATTGCAGCAGCTTCAAATTGAAGCGGAACAATTCATTCAGGCGCAGCGCCAGTTCCTGGGGGTTCTCGTATTCCGGGCCGAGGATGCGCAGGGAAGCTTGCAGATTGGACATCAACATGCTGGCCGCCAGCCCCTTGCCCATCACGTCGGCGATGACCACTCCCTGGGCGCCGCTTTTCCAGCGGAAGAAATCGAAATAGTCGCCGCCGACGATGGCGGCCGGCCGGGTGTGGGCGGAGATTTGCGCCCCCTCTAAAACCGGCATGTCGCGCGGGAGCAACTGCTGTTGAACTTTGGCAGCCAGTTCCAAATCGCGTTCCAGGGCGCGAACCTGCTCTTCGGAATAGTGGCTGATACAAACGCAGGTGGTAAAATCCAGCTCCAGTCGCTCCAGTTCCACGTCGCTGCCGTCGGCGCATTCGATGCAGCGCCCGAACTCCCCGGTATCGATGCGCTTGAGGGCTTCGTCGAGTTTGGCGATGACCTCCAAAACCTCGTCGAGCGCGGCGCCGCCTAAGTGCACTTGTTTGTCGGCAATATCGGATTGATACCACGCGAAAAGGGAATCACGGTGCTGCGTCAGGGTATCGCGGAATTGCTTCAAAGTTTCTTGATTCATGTTAACCTCGCCGGATAATCGCCCCAATCCTACGAGCCTGCGGAGAAAAAGTTTACGATACGGGGTCAGGAGTTAAATGTTAAGCTTTTCAACCTTGCCGGTAGTGTTAGTTTTAATAACGGGCACTCGCTTCAACCGGGAATGGACGCGAATGGACGCTAATTTAGGCTGGTCTCGATCCCATAGTCATTTGCGTTTATTCGCGTTCTTTCGCGGTTTAAAATCAACTAACGGATAATGGTCTGGCTCCGCTGCGATCCTACGGAAACGATCTTAATTGCGCAGCCGGTCAGGGTTTCCAGGAATTCCAGGTATTGCCGGGCGGCCGCGGGGAGGTCTTCCCAGCGCCGGGCATCGTGGGTGGGTTGCCGCCAGCCCGGCAGGGTTTGGTACTCCGGCTCGCAGCCCTGGAGAATGCGGGGATCGGTGGGGAATTCCTTCAGCAGCTTGCCGTCGAAGCGGTAGCCCTTGCAGACCTGAATGTGCTCCAGCCTGTCCAACACATCCAGTTTGGTAATGGCCAGGGAATCGATCCCGTTGATGCGAACGGCATACCGCGCCACCACCGCATCGAACCAGCCGCAGCGCCGGGGCCGGCCGGTGGTAGCGCCGAATTCCTGCCCTTCCCGGCGCAGAAACTCCCCTTCCGCGCCGGTTAACTCGGTGGGAAACGGGCCGGCCCCCACCCGGGTGGTGTAGGCTTTCATCACCCCCATCACCTCGGTAATCCGGGTGGGGCCGATTCCCACGCCGATACACGCCCCGCCGCTCACCGGGTTGGAAGAGGTCACGAACGGATAGGTGCCGTGATCCACGTCTAACAAAGTGCCCTGGGCGCCTTCTAACAACACCGATTTTCCCTCCTCGATGGCGTTGCTCAAGTAAACCGAAACATCCTTGATGTAGGGATCGATCAGCCGGTCGAACTCCAGGTATTCCCGCACGATGCTTTCCACGTCCAGGGGCAGTTTTCCGTAAATCTTATTCAGCACCTCGTTTTTCTCGGTCAGGTTCCGGCGCAGCTTCTGCTCGAACAGTTCCCGGTCGAGCAAATCCACGATCCGAATGCCTTTACGATCGGCTTTGTCCACATAGGCCGGCCCGATTCCCCGCCCGGTGGTGCCGATTTTCTGCGCGCCTTCTTTTTCTTCGCTGGCGGTGTCCAGTAATTTATGGTAAGGCATGATCAGGTGCGCTTTTTGGCTGATCCACAGCCGCCCCTGCACCTTAATGCCCTCGCTTTCCAACAAACGGATTTCTTCCAGCAGGGCCAGCGGGTCGATTACCACCCCGTTTCCGATGACGCACTCTGCATGGGGATGCAAAATACCGCTGGGAATCAGGTGCAGAACATATTTTTTATCATGAATGATGACCGTGTGGCCGGCATTCGCCCCGCCCTGGTAGCGGGCGACCATATCGAAATTCTCGCTGAGCAGGTCAACAATTTTGCCCTTGCCTTCGTCTCCCCACTGCGCCCCGACAACGATAACAACCGACATTCCAGGCCTCCGGTTGGTGTGAATATGGTTTGTTACTGTTTAGCCACAAAGACACGAAGGCTCTAAGATTTAACAAAGTTAAGATAAAAGCAACAAATGTTAAACACGTTGACATAAATACAAAATAATTTCGTGATTCTTCGTGGCTTTGAGCCTTTGTGGCTGAATAGTTACGATGGTTTTATACTTTGGGAAGATAAACGGTAAGAGATATTAAGGTTTAAAATTGCGGGTGTAAAGGAGAGATACTCAGTGCGAGTCAATTTTTGCATCCTTTAACCCCGGTGTGATCGCGTAAAGTGGGTTATCAGCCGGGAAGAGCAGGCGGCGCCCCCCAAACTCCCGGATCCACCAACCCGGGATACTTTATACCTGAAAACTGTCGATGGCGGACTCCCGGTCCTCGTACGCTTCGAAAATTTCATCCAGGCGGGTAATATTCAACAAATTTTTGACCAGGGGAGTGGGGCCGGCCAGCTTCAGGTCTCCCCCGTTTTGCTTGAAGGTAGTTAAGGCGTTGATCAGAATACCCAGGCCGCTGCTGTTCATCCGTTTGACCCTGCCCAGGTCTAACACCACCTGCAAGTTGCCTTCATCCAGCAGGCGGTTGATCTCCTCGTTCAATCTTACCGCCTCAGGCCCCCCCATCACGTCGCCTTCTAAATTGATGACGATAATACCGCCATACTGCTCTTTCGCTAAATTCATGAATTCCCCCGGCAGTTATTTTCTTTTTAAGGGGACCTTTGAGGCCCTGCGAAGTTGCCATTCTACCAGTATCGGGGAAGCGATATAAATGGAAGAATAGGTTCCGACCCCAATCCCGCACAACAGGGCAAAAGCAAAATCCTTGAGAATCTCTCCCCCAAAAAAGTAGAGCACCACGATCACCAGCAGGGTGGTTCCGGAAGTAATAATGGTGCGGGAAAGCGTCTCGTTGATACTGAGGTTGATCATTTCGGAATAGCTGCGCGCCTGGCTTTTGAAGGATTTCAGATTCTCACGGATACGGTCGAACACCACGATGGTATCGTTCAGCGAGTATCCCACGATGGTGAGCAATGCGGCAATAATTGGAATTGTAATCTCTTTATTGAGGAGCGAGAATATCCCCAGGGTAATAATGACGTCATGGAACAGCGCCACCACCGCACCCACCCCAAAACGGAACTCGAAACGGAACATAATGTAGAGCAGAATGAGCAGCATGGCGAACAGAACCGCCTGCACTACCGCCCAGACCAGTTCCTGGCCGATTTTCGGCCCCACGCTCTCCCGCCGCCGTTCGATGACATTATATTCCGGAAAACTGCTGTCCAGTTGATTCAACAGGGTAGTTAACGTTGAATCAGCATCTCCCTTAATGCTCTCCACATCTACCTGAACAGAGATTTCCTGGCTGCTGCCGTAGTGCTTGATTTCGGATTGCCCCAAACCGGCTTCGTTAAAGACGTTTCGTACCCGGTCAATAGGAATGTTCAATGGGAGTTCGGGATCATTTTTGTCTTCAAAACGAATTTCCATGAATGAGCCGCCGCGAAAGTCGATGCCGAATTTGGGACCGCCGTGAAGCACCAGGGAAACCAGGGAAATGGCAATCAAACTCATGGATGCCAGGAACATCACTTTGCGAAGGCGCATGAAGTCAATACTAGTCTTTCCAAAAAAGCGCATTTTCGTTCTGTCTCCTTCTACCGAAGTAAGTTTTTCACCCGCGTGATTAAAAAAAAGTCTCAAGAACCAAAAGCAAGGAATCAAGCCCAGGGTGGGGAGTCCGGTTTTTTTGCGCTATGCTCTCTGCGCCAAGCACTTTGCACGTACTCCCGGTTCCTGGCTTGTCAAAGTCTAAATGCTCAACTGTTTGATGATTTTCCGCGTCAACAAGAAGTCGAAGATCGACCGGCTGACGAAAATCGCAGTGAACATACTGGCGACAATACCGATCATCAGGGTGGTGGCGAAGCCGCGCACCGGGCCGGTGCCGATATTATAGAGCACAATTGCCGCGATCAGGGTGGTTACGTTAGCGTCTAAAATGGTAACGAAGGCGCGGGAATAACCGGTATCGAGCGCTACCCAAACAGATTTTCCGCTGTCCAGCTCTTCCCGGACGCGCTCAAAGATCAGCACGTTGGCGTCCACCGCCATCCCGATGGTTAAAATGATGCCGGCAATACCCGGCAGGGTAAGAGTAGCATGGAAGGTGGACATAACCCCCATCAAAATAACGATGTTGAGGATCAGGGCAATATCGGCTACCAGGCCGGAGAACTTATAGTATATGATCATAAAAATAGCCACAACAATAAGCCCGATAATTGCGGAGTAAGCGCCCTGTTTAATGGAGTCTTTTCCCAGGGAGGGGCCCACGCTGCGCTCTTCGATAATGCTCAAAGGGGTGGGCAGCGAACCGGCTTTGAGAACGCTGGCCAGCACTTCCGCTTCTTCCTTGCTATCCAGCCCGGTAATACGGGCGCGCCCCCCGCGAATTTTCTCCCGGATGTTGGGGGCGGACTGCACCCGGTTATCCAGGATGATGGCCATGCGTTTGCCTTCGTTTGCCCCGGTTACCCGGGCAAACGCGGAGCTGCCTTCGTTGTTGAAGGAAAGGTTGGTCTCGAATTTTCCGAAAGAGGAGGGATCATCGGGGCTGCCGGTGGCCCAGCGGGCATCCACAACCGTTTCCCCGGTGAGGGCCGGTTCCGCGTCCAAGAGATACGCTTCCACAAACTCTTCGCCGGAGGCGTCGGTGCGTGTTCGCTCGTCAGCGCCTCCTAACAGGAATTTGGCGTTCACGATTTCCTGCTGAATGATTTTTTGAACTTCCGGGTCGCTCATGGCGCGCTGGAAGCGGGGGATATTTTTCGCTTTGACATATATTCCCTGGGGAACGATGATGAACAGTTCTTCTTCCGCTTCTTGTTGCGCCAGGGCGGCGGAGTCGGTTACCGCAGCAGTATCTTCGCCGGTTCCGAACAATTCATCCGCTCTCACCACCGAGGTGTCCCGGGGCGTTTCCTGCGGCTCTTCCGCCGTTTTGGTGGTATCTGCGGTTTTAGCGGCCAGGCCGCTCAAGTATCCATTGATCTTCTGCGCCACGCCCTGGGCGACTTCGATGTCTTTGAGAATGCTGAATTCTAATTTCGCAGTCTTTCCAACCAGATCCTTGGCCTGCTGCCGGTCGGTAATTCCGGCCAGCTCCACGATGATCCGGCTGTTTCCCTGCTTCTGGATTACCGGTTCGGAGACGCCGAATTCGTCCACCCGGTTGCGCAGCACTTCCAGGGAGCGATTGATGGATTCGCGGGTCTGCTCTTTCAGATGGTCGATAATTTCATCCCGGGTAGTCAACTCCCGGGTGGCATAATAGCGGGTAATTTCCGCGCCTCTCTCCCGCAGTTGTTCATCCAGGACTTCTACAATATCGGCCTCATCCTCGGATGCTTCTTTAGCGGCGGCGTCCAGGGCCTGGGCAAATCGCTCATCTTTATTTTGCGCCAATTTGTTGAGCAATTCCTTGTAATTGACTTCCAGAACCACGTTCATGCCGCCCTGTAAATCCAATCCCAATTTGATAGACTTTTTGGCGAGACTCTTGTACTCTTCCGGCGACTGTCTCTCCATCCGGCTTTTTTCTTCCTGGCTCATAAAATTGAACCGCAGGGTAGGAATGAGAAAGTACCCGAATAACAATACAACAGCCAAACTTATCAGAATCTTAAAGGTTGCTTTTTGTGGCATTCCAATACTCTCCTCGCCTGAGTCGGTATAGAGTTTATATGATTATTCCAAATTGCAAGCCAAGAATTTATTTGCCCTCGCCAAAAAAGTCAATTGAAAAAAATATCCGCAAACCAGGAAACAAGTCCCGGAAGCCGAATTCCAAGAACCGGGATTGCGGCGCCGGCTTCCGTCTATTTCAGGTCGCTTGCTTTAATGGTAAAATTCCATAACTCCCGGCCGGTTTTATCATAATTGCTGATCTGCAATACCCGCTCTTTCCGGGGCCCGCTGACCGCAAGCCTGGCGAAGTTCCGTTGATTCACGTAGGTTCCGGAAATTCGCAAATGGTTGGCTTCATTCGCCGCTTTGGTATTCGGCCCGGCGGTGAGGGGCGAGATGGTCAGGTCGTAGAGGGGATAGTGCGGTTTTCTTTCTAACTTCGAGAGTTCGGAATGGTGGCGATCGCCGGTTAAAAAGATCACCCCGCTAATATTTTCCTGGGAAATGAGGGTAAGGATTGCCGAACGCTCCTCCGGGTAGGCGGAATAATTTTCCCCGTAGGGAAAGGGGTTTAGAAATTGCCCGCCCAGAACCACGAATTTGAAAGGCGCCCGGCTGGCGGAAAGCGCATCCAGCAACCAGTCGATCTGCGCTTTGCCTAAAACCGTGCGCTCACCGCCTGCCCGGTCGTTGGGGGTGCGGTGAAAACGGTCGTCGAGCAAAAAGAAATCCACGTCCGCCCACTGGAACATGGTCGTGATCCCGGGGACTCCTTCAACCCCGAAAGTGGGATTGCCCCAGAACAGCCGGAACGCCTCCAGCGTGTGCTGCTTGTTGCGAAAGCTGCGGTCGCTGTCGTTGGGGCCGTAATCGTGGTCGTCCCAAATGGCGTAGTGGTGCAGCGATCCCAGCAGGGGCTGAAGCTCCGGCAGGGTGCGGGTGTGGGTGTAGCGGGCTAAAATTCCGCTGCGGCTGTACCAGTCCGCTTCCCGGAGGTACACGTTATCGCCTAACCAGAGCATAAAATCCGGCTGCTGCTGATAAATCGCGCTGAAAATTTCATATTCCCCGCCGTAGGGCTCCCCGGGACGGTCGTACTGCGCTTCGTTTACGTAGGCGCAGCTTCCGGCAACGAAGCTGAAATCCGGGGGATCTTCCCGCCACTGCCACAATTTCTGGGTTTGAAATTTCAAGGGATAGGGACGTTTGACGAGTTGATTATTGATATACAATTCATACTGGTATAGCCGGCCCGGTTCCAGGTTTTCCACGGGAATTTTGGCGGTAAACGCACCCTCTTCCCCGGTGAGCGTCTCCGCGGTGGAGAATTTCTGCCCCGGGTTGCCCGCCTCGTAATACAGAAATTTAACTTTGGCCGCGGCATTGGTTTGCACCCACAGCAGCACTTCGCGCATTTCCGAGTAGCCCACCATGGGACCGGCTTGCAAATATTTTTCCTGGGAATACCCCGCGAAGGGGAGCAGCAGCGTTATCGAGAAGAGAACAACCATGAATCGCGCCATAGCATCCTGTTCCTTATTAGACCCTGTATTTTATACCTTAGTCGGCTATGAAAACCGGTACTGGCGAAATATTTTGTAGCCTTCCTGGAGGGAGACCTTGAGCGCCCCGGTTACCGGAACGGAGAGCAGCATCCCCAGGACGCCGAAGAATTTACCGCCGATGATGATCACTACGATAATCAGCAGCGGGGGCAAATTCACCGCTTTAGCAACCACGTTCGGCTGTACTAACGCCTTGTCCGCCAACTCCACAATGGAAAAGGCGATCGCCACGTACACCGCGTGGATGAAATCCCCGGTTTCGATCAACGTGACCGAAATAGCCAGGATAGCCCCGGAGATGGGGCCGACGTAAGGGATCAAATTCGCTACCCCGGTAAAAGCGCCGATCACCACAAAGTAACGCACTTCTAACAGCCAGAGCGCAAAGGTAGCCAGAATGCCGATGATGATGGCGTCTAACACCTGGCCGCGAATGTAGCGCCCGGTTTGCTGGTCGATTTTGTAGATCAGGATCAGTACGAACTCGAAATAGCGGTTCGGCACCAGGCTGATCAGCCGTTTTTTGATCGCCCGCCAGTCCTTCAGCAGGAAAAAGGCCATCAGGGGAATCAACACCAGGTTGGTGATGAGCGTGACCACGCTGAGCAGGTTAGAAAAGACCTGGTTCCCGTAATCTACCATGGCCTGCCCGAATTTTTGGGAGAGGTTCAAATTACGGATGCCTAAGAATTTCAACCAGGAAACGATCAATTTCTCCACTTTATCTAAAAAAGTCATCGTTTTTTCGATATCGAGGCCGGTTTGGAGGGCCTGAAACTCGCTGGCAAGGGCCGGCATCAGCAGGAACAATAGCCCCCCCAGCACCATGGATAGCAGGATATACAGCGTTGCGGTCGCCTGGAGCCGGTTGAGGCCCCGCCCTTCCAGGGAGGTCACCAGGGGATCCAGGAGATACGCCAGGATGGCGGAGATGATAAATAATTTAACCAGGTCGCCGATCAATACCAGGAAACCCAGCACCGCCAACCCGATGGCCCCCCCCAGGGCAATCTTCTTCCAGCGATTATTGCTCTTTCGCATCGGTTTTCCCCGCGTTGGCTTTTCGTTTTTGGGTAAGGGTGTGCAGTTTCACTTGCAAGGCCTGCACCTGATCGTTGGATTTACGCAACCGTCTGCCGAGCACGGTGCTGAGTTGTAGAATGATTTTCACCCCCAGGCGGGGACTGTGGCTAATCAACTCCAGCAAATCCGTCTTAAACAACCCTAACATGGTGGAATCCATGGTGGCAATCACCGTGGCAGAGCGGGGAGAATCGTCCAGCAACCCCAACTCCCCGAAAAAATCGCCGTCGTGCAACTCCACCAGCACCTGCTGGGTAGCTTCCAGGTAAACCTTCACTTTTCCCTGTTCGATGATGTACATCCCCGCGGCCGGTTCGCCCTGGTAGAAAATAATTTCCCCGGATTTATATTCCCGGCGGTGCAGAATGCGTTCCACCGCCGCCAGTTCCTTTTTGGTCAATCCTTCGAAGATGGGAATCTTCTTCAGGGTTTTGCGGATGTTCTCCTTTTCCTTATCCGGGCCGCGGAAGATGTTTCCCCAGAAACTGTCGATCATATCAAATACCTTCCATAGCTGATTCTACCCACCAAAATGCTGTAATATAAGCAATTTTTTTCCAAAAATCGTGATGAGTAGGGGCGAATCGCGATTCGCCCCTACGTTAATCGAAATTACGAAACCTTCTTCCCCGGCGGCGCTCCCTGCTCCGTGGTCAGCAGGATGAGCCGGCCCTCGCTCTCCGCGGCTAACAGCATTCCCCGGGATTCGATCCCGCGGATGGTGGCCGGTTGCAGGTTGGCGACCACAATAATCGTTTTGTTCACCAGGTCTTCCGGCTTGTAGTGCTCCGCAACCCCGGCCACCAACTGCCGCTTTTCACTGCCTAAGTCGATTTGCAGCTTCAGCAGTTTTTTTGCCCCGGGAATGGCCTCCGCGGCGGTCACCCGGGCGGTGCGCAGGTCAATCCTGCGGAATTCGTCGATGGTAATTAGTTCCTGACTGCTCAAGGCTTTCTCCTTTTTCATTTGCTCTTGAACCGCTCGCAATCGCTCGGCCTCTGCTTGAATCACTTTATCTTCTATTTTTTGGAATAGAATCTCCAACCTGCCTAACTGGTGGCCCGCGGCCAGGGGAAGAATGGCCGCTTCATCCCAAAACGCCTGCTCCGGCTCCCCGGCAAGCTGCAGCATCTTCCAGATTTTGCGGGAGGTGAAGGGCAGAAAGGGATTCATCAGCACCGCCAGGGCGCAGGCGGTCTGGGCGCACAGGTTCAAAGTGCTGGCGCAGGTTTCCGGGGCGGCTTTGCGGGTTTTCCAGGGCTCCTTGTCGTTGAAATACTTGTTGGCGAATCGCGCCAGGTCCATCATCCGTTTGATCGCTTCTTTGAACTGAAATTGATCCAGCGCCTCTCCCACCCCGTCGCGCGCCGCCGCGATGGCAGCGATCAACTCGCGGTCTAAATCGTCAACGGCCCCGCGCGGGGGAATGGTTCCGTTGAAATACTTCTCTATGAACGTAAACACCCGGTTCACGAAATTACCTAAGATATCCGCCAGTTCGTTGTTGTGCCGCGCCTGGAACTCCTGCCAGGAAAAATCCGCGTCGCGGGTCTCCGGCATGTTGATCGCCAGGGCGTAACGCAGGGAATCCGGCTCGAATTTCCCCAGGTACTCGTCTAACCACACCGCGTAATTGCGGCTGGTGGAGAGCTTGTTGCCCTCTAAGTTCAGAAATTCATTGGAAGGCACGTTCTCCGGCAGCACGTAATCCCCGTGCGCCATCAGCATGGCCGGGAAGATGAGGCAGTGGAAAACGATGTTATCCTTGCCGATGAAGTGGATCAGTTTGCTATCTTTATCCTGCCAGTAGGGTTTCCAGCTATCCGGGTCGCCCTGTTCCATCGCCCACTCTTTCGTGGCGGAAATGTAGCCGATGGGGGCGTCGAACCAGACGTAGAGCACCTTGCCGGCGGCATCCACCCCGGCTTTTTTCGCGACGTCTTCCGGCAGCGGCACGCCCCAGGGCAGGTCGCGGGTAACCGCGCGGTCTTTCAGGCCGTCCTTGAACCAGCTCTGGATTTGCCCCAACACGTTGGAGCGCCATTCCGGGTGGCCGGCGATCCACTCTTGCAAGCGGGGCTGAAAATCCGCCAGGGGAAGATACCAGTGGGTGGTCTCCTTCAATACCGGGGCCGCATTGGTGATGGCGCTGCGGGGATTGATCAAATCCGCGGGGCTGAGGGAAGCGCCGCAGCGCTCGCACTGGTCCCCGTAGGCGTCTTCGTAGCTGCACACCGGGCAGGTGCCGCGGATAAAACGGTCGGCTAAAAACATCTTCGCCTGGGGATCATAGAGCTGCTGGTCGGTTTTCAGCACGAATACCCCTTTTTCCGCCAGGGTGTGGAAAAATTCCTGGCTGGTCTGGTGATGTACCGGGGAGGAGGTTCGCCCGTAATAATCAAACGACATTCCCACCTCCCGGAAGCTCTTTTCGATGATGGTATGGAAGCGATCCACGATCTCCTGGGGGGTAACTCCTTCGGCGCGGGCGCGCAGCATAATCGGCACCCCGTGCTCGTCGGAGCCGCAGATAAACAGGGTATCGCGCTGTTTCAAACGGCAGTAGCGGGCAAAAATATCTCCCGGCAGATAAGCGCCGGCCAGGTGCCCCAGGTGAATAGGGCCGTTGGCGTAAGGCAGGGCGCTGGTGATCATATAGCGTTCTTTTTTCGGCAAGGTTAATACCTCGATTTTATCTTTGAACCACGAATTACACGAATTACACGAATTACACGAATGGGGTTGAGCGTAACCCGGGCGCTCCATATTTTATTTAAATCGCGCTCAATTGATGTTGTCGAAGAATTCGTGAAATTCGTGGTCGAAATTCTCCCCGCAATAAAGAAAAGCTGAGCCGCATAACCCCGCTGAACTCAGCTTTCTGCAATTCGGAAAATGCTATTATCGGATATGCTTCGGAAAAATCAAGCCCTAAAAATCTGTCACGCATCACGCTTCACGAATCACAGTCAAACATGATGCGTAATGCGTGAAACGTGAATTTCCCCTCGCTATTCCATTGTTACTAATTGCAATTCATTAATGGCGAACTTCTCGATATCGCTGTTCGGGAAGCGTACGTACACCATTCCGTTGAAGATGTCGATCTTTTCCACCACGCCGGGGCCCTGCGGGGTTTCGACTTCCTCATCCAGCCGGGGATATTTGTCCAACTCCTGCAAATAGTAATCATTTTCAAAAGCCAGGCAGCATTTCAACCGCCCGCAGGTGCCGGTCAGGCGGGAGGGATTCATGGGGATCAACTGGTCTTTGATATACTGGGTGGTGATGTTCTCGAACTTTTTGAGGAACACGGTGCAGCAAAGCTGGCAGCCGCAGGCGCCATATCCGCCCACGTGCCGGGCGGCGTCGCGCACCCCGATCTGCCGCAGCTCGATGCGGGTGCGGAATTTGGCGGCGAGGTCGCGCACTAACTTGCGGAAATCCACCCGCTCATCGGAGGTGAAATAAAACGTGAGCTTACTGTGGTCCCACTGGTATTCCGTATCCACCAGGTTCATGTTCAGGTGGTGATTGAGGATTTTTTCCTTGCAGATGCGCAGCGCCTTTTCTTCCAGCCGGTAGTTCTCTTCCTGTTTCTGCAAATCCGCTTCCGTGGCAATGCGCACCACGTTCTTCAAGACCTCGTCGGTTTGATAACTGGGGCCGATACGCCCGACTTGCAGCACTTTCCCCAGGTCGAATCCTTTGTCCGCCTCCACGACGATAAGCATCTCCGGCTTTATTTCCACCCGGGCAGGATTGGCATATATCCCGATTCGCCCCGCCTTGAAGGCGATTTCCACTATTTCTAACGCCGCAACTTGCGCCGGTTTTTCGATCTTGATATCACATACTTCCATGACCACCCCGCTTTTTATTGCTTCGTGATTTTTTTATTAAGTTTAATAGCCAGGGTACTCAAAATCAACAACGGATTATAATTCCTGGGGTCGTCCAGGTCTTTTAAGGCGGCTTCGATTTCCCATACGATCCCGGCGATATCCGCCCCGGGGATATATGATAGAAACTTCTCCAGCGCGACTTTTTGGTCGAGGTTCAACAGTTCCGCGGATTCCGCCGCGCCTTTTTGCAGGTGCAGAATGTCCTGGAACCACAGCAACAGAAACCACAACAGCAGGCGGGCCTCCTCCCGGTCTTTGCCGGAGGCGATTGGCTCCAGGATTTCCAAAAGCTCCTGCGATTTATGAATGGACCAGGTCTTGCGCAGAAATTCGATGGCCTGGTCGCGCATGGCGATTACGTCCTTTTCCAGGAAATCGAAAATCCGTTTCATATTGTGACCGGCCAGGCGCACGATCAGGGGAAGCTTGGCCGGGTTAGCCGGGCCGGCGTATCTCTCCACCAGGTCGCGGATTCGCTCCTCCGGCAGGGGGCTGAAACGGAACAACTGGCAGCGAGATTTAATCGTCGGCAGAATTTTGTAAATATTTGAGGTGGTTAATATCAGCATCAGGTTATCGGGCGGCTCTTCTAACAGCTTGAGCAGGGCGTTGGCCGCTTCCACCCGCATCTGGTCGGCTTCGGAGATGATGAAGACCTTTTTTTGACCTTCGTACACCTTGTAGCGCGCTTCCTGCTTCAGCTCCCGCACGGTGTCGATCCCGATGAACACATTTTTGTTGGGAAACAAGATCCGGCGATAGGGGTTGCGGGCCTTCTCCCGCAGCGCTTCTAACAATTCATCGTCTTTCAGGTTGGTTTTAGAAGGGGTGGGAAAGATGAATTTGAGATCCGGGTGCTGCAAATGGGCAATTTTCAAATATTGCGTCGAGGCGCGGTCGATTTGCCCGCCCGGGGGGGCGCAGTTGACCAACTGGGCCACCGCAATGGCGAGGGCGTCCTTTCCGCAGCCCTCCGGACCATAGAACAGCAAGGCGTGGGGCAGGCGGTTCTGGCGATACCCGCTTTGAATGAGTTCCTGAATTTCCGGATGGCCGGTTTCCGGGGCGAACGCTTCGCGGTCATTTATGGTCATTTGCTCGCCCCTTTGGGGCTGGGCGTCATTTATGGTCAATTGCTTCGCCGTCATTTGCTGCGCGTCATTTATGGTCAATTTGGGCCCGCTACTACCTGCGCTTTGCACCATTCGACGGCTCGGCAGGGTTTACCCTGAGCTGGTCGAAAGGCTCGTTACAGGCATATTTTTCACTTTACATTTTCCACTTTCCACTCTTCACTTTTCATTTTCCACTTTGCACTCACTTCCCCTCCGGCTCGGTGGAAATCACCAGCTTCAGCACCCCGTTGGAGCGGGCGATGTCCATCACCTTGACGACCAGCCCGTGATGCACCTCTTTGTCCGCGGTAATGATCAGGCTTTTCTCGCTGCGGCCGGCCATGCTGTTTTTCAATAATTCCGGGAGGCCCTCCAGGCTGACCTCCTGGTCGAGGAAAAACAGTTTCGATTCCGGGGAGATATAGAGCACCGCCTTTTCAAGCTGCTGGGCCTCGGAAGTTACCGCTTTGGGCAACTCTAACTTGATGCCCGGCTGCTCCATAAAAGTGGAGGAGACGGTAAAAAAAATGATCAGGATAAAGAGCACGTCGATCAAGGGGGTGATGTTGAGACCCACCTTCTTCTTTTTAATATCGAGCAGTTTCATTTTCAGCGCAGCTTAAGTTGAAGTTGTTCTTCCGCGCCGGCGCGGATGCGGATGATTTTATTCAGCAGCATCAGGGTATATTTTTCGATGTCTAAGGTTAGATTTTCGGAGCGGGAAGTGAAATAATTATAGGCGATGAGGGCGGGAATGCCGATGAACAGCCCCACCACGGTGGTGATGAGCGCTTCGGAAATCCCCCCGGAGAGAGCCTTGGCCTGCCCCACGCCCAATTCCTGGATCACCGCAAACACTTTGATCATCCCCAACACCGTGCCCAGCAGCCCTAACAGCGGCGCCACCCCGGCCACGGTCTCCAGGATTCCCAGCCCCCGGTTCAGTTTGCGGATTTGCTGCCGGCCTTCATCCTCGATGGTAACGCGCAACTCATCTGCCGGGAGGTCGCGGTTGTCGATGCAGGCCACCACGATGTGCGGAAAGGGTCCCTGAAATTTTTGGCACACCGAGCGGGCTAAAGAAAAATCCTCGAATTTATTGACCTGCTCCAACACCGCGACAATCTCCGGGATGAGGATTTTTTTGCTGCGCAGGCTCCAGATCCGCTCCGCCACCACGGCCAGGGCAAGCACGGAGCTTAGCGCCAGCGGATACATCATAATCCCGCCCTTTTGAAATATCTCTAACATAGATTCCTTTTGCCTTTCATTTCCTATGGTTGCGGCTTCTGCTGCTCCTGTTGATTCTGAACCTGTTGAAAATACTCTTTCAAATTCGGATAAATCACCCGCACCCGCAGTTCCAGGTAGGGATCCGGAAAATCCGCCGGCAGGGATTTCCAGGGCGCCGAGGCCAGAAACGCGTTGAGGGTGCTCTCTTTCAACGAGGGATGCCCCTCGTACTTCAGCAATTGATGCTCGACCAGGTTTCCGTTGCGGTCGATCTTCATCCATACCTCGGTATAACCCTCGATCAACCCCATGCCGTATGCGGGGGGAACGAACAGGAAGCGGTAAAATTTTTCTTTCATGGCTAACAGCCAGGGCGCCCAGGGCCAGGCGTAGGTGCTCAAGGCAACATCCCCGATCAAATCCCCCTGAAAATCCTTTAACAGCGAAAAAGCCTGGCCGGAAAGAGTATCTTTGCGCACGTCGCTGGGATTGGGAACCGATTGGTTGCTCAGCAGATTCTTCGAAAACGGTTTGCTGCTCCGGTTCAGCGCCGCCGCCCCGCTTAAATCCTTTAAATCAGCTCCCTGCTCCTTTTCCGCGCTCCCGGCGTCGGGATTCGCCGGTGAATCGTTCAAATGGTTCAGATTCGGGTTAAAGGGGTCCAGGCTGCTTTGCTCCCGGTCCGAATGCAGGGGCGCGGCGGAAATGGAAGATCTCTCCGAAAGAATATCGGACTGATCGGGGGTTTGCTCGTTGGCGTTCGGATTTTCTTCGATTTGAAAATATTTATCCGGCAGTTCCGGTTGCTTCTCCGGTTCCGGCTGCGGGGGCTCTTCGAACTCCAGAACAATCGGTTCGTAGGCGGGACTATCCGCCGCGGCCTCGGCAATGGTGATGGAAAACAATTTGGAATGGTTCAGGATTACCAGCCCCAGGAAATGCAGCAGCAGGGAGATCACCAGGGCGTATAGAAAAATTTTGCGTTCGCGGTTTTCCATTGATGGCTTAGCAGTACTGCATATTGCGGTTCAGGCATCGCACGTAAAACGTGAAACGTAATGCGTAAAAAACATGCCCGGATTTTTAGACATCCATTTTTCACATCGATCCCGCCCGAACCCCCGGCTACGCGCCGATGCTCCTTATTACGCCGATGGGAGCATCCGGTTCATGGAGAAGCGGGATCACCGCCGGTTTTTTTCGTTGGCTGTCGAATGTACGGGCGCGGCGGCGGGGATCAAAACAAAAAAAGCCGGTAGAAAATTACCGGCCCGGAAATAGGGGCGAATGGCCATTCGCCCCTATGGCTACAACACACTTACTACCCGTTGGGGTTCACATCCGAGGTTTTGACGGCTTTCTGAACCCGGGTTTCATAATAATCGTTGTTTTTGGTCAGCTCGAACATTTCCAATAATTTTTCTTTATCCCACACCAGGTCTTCCCGGCTGTAAGCGGCGAAGTCGTACACCTGGGTCAGCTCGATAGCTTCCCGGGGGCAGGCTTCCTCGCACATGCCGCAGTAGATGCAGCGCAGCATGTCGATCTCGAACACCACGGGGTATTTTTCGCGGTCGTCCCAGGGCGACACCCCGCCGACGATGTGGATGCAGTTAGAGGGACAGGCAGCGGAGCACATTTCGCAGGCCACGCATTTGATGCGCCCCTCCCCGTCCTTATTCAAACGGTGCGCGCCGCGGTAGCCCGGGCGGGGAATCCACTTCTCTTCCGGGTACTGAATGGTAAACTTCTTCGTGGGAATGTGACGCACGGTGATGCCCAGCCCTTTCAAAACATTGGGGATGTAGATGCGTTCGCTCCAGCTCATCTTCGGGGGGGTAAGCTTTTTGACCTTTATCATCGTGGGAACCTCGGGGCTTAGGTTATTTGTTTTTTCAAGGACGATAAATATAACATCTTCGGGAAAACTTCAAAATGATTTTTTCCTTTTGGGCATCTATCCGGCGACCGGTTACCTAAAAAATAAATTATAATTGATTTTAGCATCGGCGATTCTAATTTTGAACCCCGGTACGAGGGGGCTTTTCCCGGGGACGGTAACTTTTCAAATTACCCGTTTGACTTTAAGAGGGCAGATCCATGAGAACCCTTCGCCTGGCGCTTGCACAAATCAATGTCACTGTCGGCGACCTGGAAGGCAATTTCCGAAAGATGCTTAGCTATATCGAACAGGCCGCGGCCCTGCAGGCAGACCTGATCGCCTTCCCGGAAATGGCCCTTACCGGTTACCCCGCAGAAGATCTGCTGCTCAGGCCGGAATTCAGCGAAGACAATCTGCGCTACCTGGAACAATTGATTCCTTATAGTAAAGAGATCACGATTCTGACCGGTTTTGTGGATCGCCGGGACGATATTTTCAACGCTGCGGCGCTATTGCACCGGCAATCCTTAGCAGGCATTTACCACAAGCAATACCTGCCTAACTACGGCGTTTTCGATGAAAACCGCTATTTCCAGGCCGGCAAGGAGAACCCGGTCTATCGTTTGAACGAGATCAACATCGGGGTAAATATTTGCGAGGACATCTGGTATCCCGGCGGGCCGACCCGCGACCAAACCCTTTACGGAAACGCGGAAATCATTATCAATATTTCCGCTTCCCCTTACGCTATGGGCAAGGTGAAGGACCGCAATAACATGTTAGCGGTGCGGGCGGAAGACAACGAGGTCATCCTGGCTTACCTGAACCTGGTGGGCGGGCAGGATGAGCTGATTTTCGACGGGCAGAGCGTGATCATCTCCGAAGAAGGAGAATTCATCGCCAAGGCGCCGGCGTTTCAAGAGGCGCTGATCGTGGCCGACCTGCACCCCGATAACGTGTTCAGCAAGCGTTTGCACGATCCCCGGCGGCGCAAGGAAAAATTGTTCATTCCTGCCGGAAAAGCGGTCGAACAAATTATCCTGCCGCCAACGGAAAAGAAGCAGAAAAATCCCCTTCCCGCCCCCGCGGTCGCCGCAGACCTGGAGGTGGTGGAAGAGGTGTACGAAGCCCTGAAGCTGGGGGTAAGGGATTACGTTTACAAGAACCGCTTTTCTAATATCGTGTTCGGGCTGTCCGGGGGCATCGACTCCGCGCTGGTGAGCGTGATCGCGGTGGACGCCCTGGGCAAGGAAAACGTTATCGCCATCTCCATGCCCGGCGATTTTACCAGCAAGGCCAGCGTTGCCGAGGCGCGCCAAATCGCCGAAAACTTAGACATCCGGTTTCATGAGATCGGCATTCAAAAACTGTTCGAGGCTTACCTACAGGAATTGCAGCCCTTGTTCGAGGGCGCCGCGCCGGACATTACCGAAGAGAACATCCAGGCGCGCATCCGCGGCAATATTCTGATGGCATATTCCAACAAGTTCGGGGCCATGGTGCTCACCACCGGCAATAAAAGCGAATTCAGCACCGGCTATTGCACCCTTTACGGCGACATGGCCGGGGGATTTGCGGTGATCAAAGACGTGCCCAAGCTGCTGGTGTATGAATTATGCCGTTACCGCAACCGCCTGGCCGGTTACGAACTGATTCCCGAATCGGTGCTGACCAAACCGCCCTCCGCGGAGCTGCGCCCCAACCAGCAGGATTCCGATTCCCTGCCGCCCTACGAAATTCTCGATCCCATCATCGAAGCGTACGTGGAGCGCGATTTGGCGTTCGAAGAGATCGTGGACCGGGGATTCGACCCGGAAGTGGTGAAGAAAGTGATCAACCTCGTCAACAATAACGAATACAAACGCCGCCAGGGCGCGCCGGGCATCAAAATTACCTCCCGGGCCTTTGGCAAAGACCGCCGCTTCCCGATTACCAACCGCTATTCCGGGTAAAGGCGGTGGGAATTTGTGCTGCGTTCATCACAAAAATTTATAAAGAAACTAACGGTAAATACCGATGGAAAACTTGTACGAAAAAATACGCTCCGGCCTCGCCTTCAACAAATTCGAAGTCCGGGAGCTTTTATTCGTCGAATATACCTGCCCGTTAGAGGATGAGGCATTCGGAATCTGGACCCAATCGGATTACCTGATTCACGTGCTGAGCGGCCAAAAAACCTGGCGCACGCCCCGGGGAAGCTGGACCGTCGCCGCGGGAGAGACGCTTTACATCAAAAAAGGCGCTGCCATCGTGGAGCAGTTTTTCGATGATGAGTTTTGCATGTTAGGCTTTTTCATTTCCGATGACTTCATTCGAAATATCCTGAAAGAGATCTCGGGGAAGATGGATTTCAACGCCGATCCAAAAAACTCCCCTGCTGCGGCAATCGAGGTGCATAATGATCCCCTGTTATCGGCCTATTTTCAATCCATGCTGACCTATTTTAACGGCAGCCAGAAACCCTCGGATTTATTGTTGGAAATAAAATTGAAAGAGTTCATCATTAATATTCTAACCACTCCCCACAATCCTTCGCTGGCAGCCTATTTTCAATCTCTGCTCGAGGTTGAAAAGTCCTCTATCCGGCAAATCATGGAAGCGAATTTCAATTTCAACCTTTCCCTGGAAGAGTTTGCGCGGTTGTGCCATCGCAGCGTATCGTCATTCAAACGGGATTTTAAAAAGCATTACAACCTCTCTCCCGGAAAGTGGCTGCTGACCAAAAGGCTCGAATATTCCGCCCATCTGTTAAAGAACAGCGATTCGAGCATTACCCAGATCATTTTTGAATGCGGATTCGAGGATTTATCGCACTTCAGCCGGGCGTTCAAAGAACAATTCGGCGTATCTCCCCTGAATTTTCGCAAAGATGCCGGGGCGAAGCGCACCCTCCCCGCTTCATTTTGATCTTCTCAGACAATAATTTGAACCTCACAGCAAAGCCTGGCCGGCTTTCCCTTTATATTTTTATCCCGCAACGGAGGAAGTATGCAGGAGGCGAGCGGGCAGTAAATAGTAGGCAACTTAATGGTTTCTTTTTGCGTACTGCTTCCCGTTTACTGCCTACTTATGCCGTAAACTTTGAAATTCTGATACAACACAATAGAAGGAGAAATCATGCAAGCGCAGCTAAGAGCCATAGATATCCAATGGTTAGATGTAACCCACGATTTAGGCCGGGAGTTTGCGAAACGGGAGGCGGATTATGACCGGGAAGCCGCCTTCGTCAAAGAGAATTATCTCCGGTTAAAAGAGCGCCGCTTTTTCTCCGCCGCCATCCCGGCGGAATTGGGCGGGGAAGGGGTTCCCCATTCGCAAATGTGCGATATTTTGCGAGTGATGGCCTGGTACAGCCCTTCCACGGCGCTGGCGCTGTCCATGCACCAGCATCTGCTGGCCGCCAATATCTGGAAATATAAAAAAGGCCAGGGCGGTGAAGCAATTCTCAAAAAGGTCGCCGAGAACCAGCTTGTTTTGGTGAGCACCGGGGCGCGGGACTGGCTGGAGTCTAATGGGGAAATGCAGAAAACCGAAGGCGGCTACCTGGTCACCGCCCAAAAGCACTTTGCCAGCCAGTCCGCGGTGGGGGACCTGCTGGTCACCAGCGCTCCCTACCATGACCCGGAATCCGGCTGGCAGGTGCTGCACTTTCCGGTTCCGTTCAGCTCTAAAGGTCTTACCGTAAAGGATGATTGGTACACCCTGGGCATGCGCGGCACCGGTTCCCACACCGTAAAATTGGAAAATGTATTTGTCGCGGAATCCGCCATCGTTCTGCGCCGGCCGCGGGGAGAATTCCATCCCTTCTGGGCGGTAGTTTTGACCGTCGCCATGCCGCTGATCATGTCGGTTTACGTCGGCGTTGCGGAAAGGGCCGCTCAAATCGTCATTCAGCAGGCGAAAGGCAGCAAGCTGCGCAAGCCTCACCTGCACTATCAAATCGGGGAGATGAATAACGAGCTGACCGCGGCGCAGGTGCAATTGCAGGATATGGTCAGGATTTGCAATAACTACGATTTTCAGCCGTTGGATCGCAACGCCCATGAAATTCTAACCCGGAAAACCAATGTCGCAAATGCTGCCATGCGGACCGTTGCCAAAGCCATGGAGGCTGCCGGCGGGCAGGGATTTTTCAACAGTTTCGGGCTGGAGCGGCTGTTCCGGGACGTTCAGGGCGCGCAGTATCATCCCTTGCAGGAGAAAGATCAGCAACTGTTCTCCGGAGAATTTCTTTTACGGGAAGAGGGAAACTGATGAGCGGCGTTATTCAGGTGCGACGCGCTTCTCCGGTGCGCCGCGCCTGTAAAACCGCTTGATTTGCTGCGTATCCATTGTTAACATGCTTTCGGAAACCCAAAACGGCGATTTGCCATGGAAGCATTCAAAGAAAAAATCCGGGAGGTTTTGCAGCAACCGGGGTTGAGCGATGCGAACTTGCGGCAACGCCTGGCAGAGATGCTGGCGGGGCAGGATGTCCCCCATCGCATGACTTACGAAGAATTTTTAGCCTGGGCGGATGAAGATACCCTGGCTGAATGGGTAAATGGAGAGATTATTATGCACAGTCCATCATCAACCAGGCATCAGCAAATCGGAAAATTTCTGAATCAGGTCATCGGGCAATATGTAGAATCCCGGCAGTTGGGAGAAACGCTTCCTCCCCCTTTCCAAATGAAATTATCCAAATCCGGCCGGGAGCCGGACCTGATCTTTGTAGCCGCCGAACACCTGAAACGGCTCAAGAAAACTTATTTGGACGGGCCCGCCGACCTGGTGGTTGAAATTATTTCCCCGGAAAGCGCCGGGCGCGACCGGGGAGACAAATTCTACGAATACGAACAGGCCGGCATCCCGGAATACTGGCTGATCGATCCGGAAAAACGCCGCGCCGAATTTTACCTGCTGGATAGCGAGGGCAATTACCAGTTAGCAATGGGCGGGTCGAAAGGCAAATTCGAAAGCCGGGCGCTGCCGGGCTTCTGGCTGAACCTCGAATGGCTGTGGGCGGATCCCCTGCCCTCCTCGCTGCGCATTCTCTCGGAGATCGCCGGCATCGATCCCTCCCTGGCGGAGAAGTTCGAAGAAGCGCTGCGGAAATAGTGTTCATATCCCTGAATCCTCAATCCTCGTGTCAGGGTTTTCAATCCGAAATCCGCAATCAACACAACTTCCCTTTCGCCACCGGAATCACCTTTCCGCCTACCTGAACCAGAATGGTATCGCCGCGGTCTTCCGCTTTGAGCAGCAGCAGGGAGGGCCGCCCAATCTCGTAGCCCTGCTCCACCCGCACGTCGATGTACGGTTTCCCCCAATAGCGATACTTTGCCAGGTAGCAGGCCAGGCAGCCGTTGGCGCTGCCGGTGGCGGGGTCTTCCGCTATTCCGTAGTAATCGGCAAACAAGCGCACGTTCAACTGATTTCCGGGATGGTAGGTTTCCGGCGCAAAAATAAAAACGGCTTTGGCGGGCAGGGTCTCGACGAAAGCGAAGTACTTCTTGTGATTTATTCTCGCCCGCTTCACCGCTTCCAGGGTTTTAAGGGGAACGATCAAAAACGGGGTGCCGGTGGAGATGATCTGGATCGGCGCCCGGGGATCGATATCGGATGGCTCCAGGCTCAACATTTCGCTGACCGCTTCGGCGTCGAAGGCCTGCGCCCCGAAGGTTGGGGGAAGCTGGGTCATCCAGAGCAGCTCCGGCTCGCCGCCGCGGTAGTGGAAATCTACCGGAATCTGGCCGGCTTTCAGATTCAGGGTAACCCGTTCCGCCGGCTGCTTCAAGATTTCCTGCTGAATAATGTAGGCCGTGCCCAGGCTGGGATGCCCGGCGAAAGGGATCTCTTCCGCAGGAGTAAAAATCCGCACCGGGTAGCCGCCGTTCTCTTCCCGCTCGGAGATGATAAAGGCGGTTTCGGAAAAATTCATCTCCCGGGCGATCTTCTGCATCTGCGCGGTCGCAAAATGGCCTCCCCCGCGGATCACCGCTAATTGGTTGCCCTGGTACTTCTGCTCCGCGAATACATCGACGAGATAGAGCGAGGGTCTTTTCATAGTGGATTTTCCTCTTGATAACACTAAAACACCATAACACCGCTTTTTCAAACCGGCAAACGAATAAACAGCCAGTCCGGCAGCGCCTTTAGCAGCCAGGCGACCGGCCGCCAGCGCCGGGGAACGTAGGCGAGGCGCTTGCGTTTGCGTATCGCGGTATAGATCTGGCGCGCCGCCGTCTCCGCCGATACCACCCAGAAGGGATATTTCCGCCCGCTGATCAATGGGGTATCGATAAAACCCGGTCTAATATCGGTCACGGCAATGTTCAATCCTAACCGGGTCGATTTTTGGCGCAACGCCTGCATATACATCGAGATGAAGGCTTTGGAGGCGCAGTAGGCTGCGGAAATGCCGAATCCCCTCAGCCCGGCCACGGAGGAAATGCCCACCAGGTGGCCGGCGCCCCGCCGGGTGAAATAGTCCATCGCGACCCGGGCCAGGGCCACAAACCCGGCGACGTTGGTGTCGATGGTCTGCTGCTCCTCTTCCCAGCTGGCCTTGTGCTTGCTGATCCCGGCGTTGATCACCACTAACTCCACATCTCCCATTTCCGCTAACAATTCCTGCAAAACCTGCCGGGCGGAAACGGGCTGCGACACGTCCATCCGCCGGATATAGGCCGGCGGGGCCAATTCGCCGCGAAGCTCTGCTAACAACTCCTCCCGGCGGGCGGCCAACCCTAAAGTATATCCGCGCCGGGACAATTCTTTCGCCAGCTCCTTGCCGATGCCGGAGGAAGCGCCGATGATGATGGCTTTTTGTTCAGACATACTAATCCTGCTCAGAATATTTACATACTCAACAAGGCTTAAAATTTGTTTTTTTGTGTTCATGTGTTCGAGTGCTCATGTAACTGAATACTTGAACACATGAACACACGAACACAACGATAAAAAACGCAGCAATTAATCCTTGATGAGTATATCTGCTAATCGCCGCAATTTATACTGAAAAACAGCTCTGCACGCGCTTCAGGCCGGGCGATCTTTCCGCCACTGCCGGTAGCTGATCAGCAGCAGCGTGATCGCGGTCAGGGGAATCACAAAGAAGCTCATCACCCAACTGAAGAAGGGCAGGGCGTCGTGTTGGGTGGAGGACAAAATCAAGTAGGCGGTGTAGGCGATATAATACCCCAGGAAGAGGAACCCCTCCCAGCGGGAGATCCCGCTGCCGTGAAAAAAGATCGGCAGGCAGGCCACGGCCACGGCGATCATCACCGGAATATCGAAGTTCAACGCCGCCGGGGAGACGGCGATGCCGCCGGGGGAGAGGGCGCTGGATAGTCCCAACACCGAAAGAATGTTGAAAATGTTGCTGCCGATGACGTTGCCCACCGCCATGTCGCGCTCTTTGCGAATGCTGGCAATCACCGAGGCGGCCACTTCCGGCAGGGAGGTTCCCGCGGCGATGATGGTTAAACCGATGATAAACTCGCTCACGCCCATGGCCCGGGCAATCACTACCGCGCCGTCCACCATCCAGCGGGCGCCTAACACCAGCAATCCCAATCCCGCCAGAACCATTATTAGATTGATAACCCACTGCCTGGCGGATTTGCGCTGCGGTTTTCCGAATTCTTTGCCGTAATCGTCATTCTGCCCGTTTTTCTCTTTCCGGCTTTGAACAATCAAAAACACGGTATAGAGAATGATGCCGATAAATAAGATAACTCCCTCGACCCGGCTGATCCGGCCGCCGATCCCCAAAAAGAGCAGCAGAAACGACACCCCGATCATAATCGGCACGTCGAGCCGGATCAATTGCCGGGAGACCGCCAGGGGGGTAATCACGGCAGATAATCCCAGAATGAACAGCACATTGAAAATATTGCTCCCCACCACGTTGCCCAGGGCGATATCGGCCTGGCCGGCCAGCGCGGAGCGAACGCTCACCGCCAGTTCCGGAGAGCTGGTGCTGAACGCCACCACGGTTAAACCGATAATCAGGGGAGAGATACCTAACATGGCCGCCAGCCGGGAGGAGCCGCGAATCAGGATTTCCGCCCCCACAGTCAGCAGCGCCAGCCCGGCGAGGAACAACAGAAACGTCATCAAATCCATAGTTACGCAACCCGATTTTGTCCTATAAACCGTATGAGATGTATGTGATAGAGCATTCGCAAAACTCCGCCAGCGCCGGCGGCCCCGCTGAATACGCGTTCATTCTCGTTCTCGCTGCGACATTAAAATCCGCCAGAAGCAAAAAATAGTCATGCCGATAATCGAACCCCAGGCAAAAATTAAAAAACTACCTGCAAATCCGCCCGGGGCCGGCATCAGGATTTTTCATGGTTTTTTTTGTCGATGGTGGGTTCATTCGATTTTTTCGTCTCCGGTGAGTCCTTCTGCCGATCTACCTCTTTCTCCAGTTCCGAAAGGGTGGAGTGAAGCCCGTATTTGAATTCGTTCATGCTTCGCCCCAGGGAACGCGCCAGCTCCGGCAGGCGCTTTGCCCCAAACAACAACAGCGCGATGATCAAAATGACCAGCACTTCCATACCGCCGATTCCAAACATAAGCCTTTACCTCCGGGTTGACTTCAAAAAAGTTTCGTTCATGGAACCCTGCCGGTTCGCTATCCCTGGGCGGCGGCGCCTGCGGTGAGACGCGCGCCGGGGATACCATAGCGCCCGCTTGCGGGAGCGGACCCGGCAGATGTTCCTCACCCTGCCGGGCGCTTTCCGCCCGGCAGGGTGAGGAAACAGGGGAATTTATTGAAAGAAACGATTGAATAAAATATTGGTGAATAAAACCGCTTCATCTTTGCCGGGGTTGACCTTGCGGCTGGAGAATTCCTGTTCCACGGCCTGGTAGGTTTCCTTCCAATCCTTGATGCTCTCCAAACGATGGATAAAATTCTCGTAATCGCTTTCCTTGCTCGCAAACAGCTTTTTGATAAAGTTTTTCCGCTGTTTCGGGTCGATCAGGGATTCGATGGACGGCAGCACTTTGCGGGTAGCGTTGAATTGGCCGTTTAAATCGATCTTAAAATTTTCTTTCGGATCGCTTGATCTCTCGAACAATCTCATGGGGGTTGCCCTCCGTTTACGGTTTTACAGGATACAGGATGAATATTTCGACGCCCGCGCCTCTTTACTTTAGGCGGCGGGCATTTTCCATCCCGGCGCGTTACGCCGCCCGGCGCGGTTTTTTATGCCCCTTGCCGGAAGGAACCGGGGGTAATTCCGATCCCCCCATCTTTGTGGTTTGAGCCGGCGCAGCCGGAGTCTCCTGGTCGCCGGTTTCGGCTTTTTTCTCATCTTTGGAGGTCAACACGATATAAAAACTATATAATAACAACCCCAACAGCACCGCCCCCACTACCAGCGTCGAAGCATAGAGAAAAAACTCTTTCATGGAAAAGTCTCCTTCACATAAAAAGTGGATTAACCAAACAACTCCTCCCGGCCGGGTCTGTCCGCCTGCGAGAACAGGCAAACCCCCTGCAGGGAGAGCCGGAATTTGGAACAAAACTTCAGTTTTACGCGGTGGGATGCAGATCCCGGCTTATCCGGGATTACACTCAACCCTTACCGAACATAAAACTCGATTTCAAAGTCTAAACGAGTATAAAAGAGGGGATGGAGGCGGTCAGCCTTCGGCGGTATAGTGGCTGGGGGAGTATTTGTAACAGACGATGGGATAATAAAAGTGTGTGTTGTGCCGGGAGTAGGTTTGTATCGGGCTTACAACCGGAAGTCCCAGGCGCAGGATTTCAAAAAAGCCTTTTAGCGAGGATACATTAAGGGTGTTTAGGGTTTTGCCTTTTTCTACCGTGACGGAATCTAAAATTTCCCAGGCTCGGAGGTCGGAGGCCAGCATGACCGGCTCGCCCCGGAAGGGCGTCTGCTCGGAAATCATCCGCGGGGCGGCCAGGGAGGGATGAAGCGAGACCGCCAGATGGATCGCTGCGGCAAGGAAAAGAATAAATCGGCTAAAGAGTTTCATGCTGTTTTCATCCCTTAACAAACGACCGAATATACCAATTTGCATTATCGGAAAACAAATGAATAATTGAAGCGGATATCAAGATTTAACCGTCAGGTGTCCGCCGTCAGCGGTCGCGGTTATGAATGAGATTTTTTTGAGAATGGGAATTCATCCCTCCGGGAAAAGTCTCATTTAATCCCGCGTGAAGTAAAGTAGCTTTCAGCTAAAGGCTGAAAGCTGACGGCTGACCGCTGAAAGCCGGTCTTCATAAGTTCAGCGAAAGCTGGGCGCGGTGCGGCAGGGCGCGGTAAATCGCCCGGGCATCCTCCGCGGATAATTTAAGCTCGATCCAGAGCAGGTGGCGGGGCGCTTGCAAATTCGCCAGCGCCCGCAGCGCCTCCGCGGCGGCAAAGAGGGTCCGCCGGGCATCGAACAGCCATTTGGAAAACCGCCCCTCCCAGGAGGGCCGCTCCGCCTGCTGGATCTCCAGGATCAACCCCCGGTCGAATTGCAACTCCACGTAAACGTCTTTTCGCTCCGGGGGAATCGGCTCGCGGTACATTCTCTGGGCTTCCAGGGTGTCTTTGGGCGCTTTTTTCACGATGACCTGGGATTTCGGGATGGTGGCGCGCTCCTGCTCCAGCACAAAAGGGACCGAAAGCCAGGCCAGCAGCGCCGCGCGATCCCGCAAGTGTTTGAATCCCTTGCTGGTGCGGAATTCCTGGATTTTGCAAGGCCGCACCGCCACCCCGCGAATGTCGATGTTCAAGGTGCTGTCGCGCAGGTTCAGGGAAAGAGTGATCGAATCAATTTTGGCGGCTTGCAGGCGGGAATTCAGGAACGCCGCTTCGCTCTCCAGGTCATAAATTTTGCCTAACATTTCCGATTGCTCCGGGGAAAGCGCGGAGAGGTCGATTAAAGTCGAGTCGTGCGGAGGCGGGGTGGTTTTCTGCTGCGCGCTCTCCGGCAGGGGTAAATGAATCGCGGGCAGCAGCACCGTGAGGATCGAAATCAGCAGCAGGGGCAGCAGCGCCAGGGTAAAAAACAGAATGCCGGCCCGGGTATCTTGTTTTAGCCGCCGGTACCCCCTCGCCAGGGGGCCGTCGATCCGGCGATAAAAGAATCGCCCGATGGCCGGGAGAATTCCCCGGGCCGCGGAAAGAATTTTTTCGAAGAAGTTTTCCATATCAGTAAATATATACTCTTGAACCGATTTCCAAATTTCGGTAAATGCTTTCCAAATCCTCGTCTCCCAGGCGCACGCAGCCATGGGTGACCGGCATTCCCAGGTAGCGCTGGTACAGGGTTCCGTGGATGAGATATCCCCCGCCCAGGGCCAGGGCGTAATCACCTAAAACCCCGGATTCGTAGCGTTCCGGGGAATCCGGAGGGGGAACCGGGCGTCCTTCCTCGATGAACGCCCAGTCGGGCATGCGCCATACCGGGGAGGGGATTTTCCCCTGGATGCGGAACATCCCCCGGGGGGTCTTAAAGATCCATTGCCGGTTATCCGCGGTTTTCAGCATGGTGTAGCTGCCGGTGGAACACATGCCTTCGCGGATCAATTTCCGTTTCGAGAAGAGAAAAAACTTGTTATCAGCCGTGTCCACAATCAGGTAGGGGCTGAAGGGAGTCAAACGAATATTCTTGCGCCGCAGCTCCGCCAGGCTCCCGTTCAGGCGGGTGAGTTCCGGTTTGAATTTTTCGGGATTGCGGGTTTCCCGGGGGCTTCCCGGCGGCAGCAGGGTGAATTTCCATTCCCGCAACCCCGGCGCGGCTAACAGCGCCAATCCTGCTAACAGCCCACCCAGCAGCGCGCCGGTTAAAAAGACTTTCCCCAGGCTGAGCGGCGGCAGGGCCGGGGTTATATCCTTTTTGCTGGGACGGGCCGGGGGCGGTTCTGGCAAAACATCTTCCCCGGGCGTTGCATCCGTGTGAACGGGCTGGTTTTCAGCTTCCCCGGGCCGGGGGATTACCGTTTCATCCATTTCTGAACCATCCGTAAATGTGGGAATATCCGTTCTCGTCAGTCTGAATCGTTTATGTCTTTTTTTCATTATTCGTTCTTATGGATTCCCGTTTTCACGGGAATGGCAAAGCCGTGAATTGCATGACATCAGTTATTCAGTGCGGATTAGTTTCCTGTCAATCAGTGGTTTTCCGCTAATCCGTTCAAAGAGCCGACGATGGTCACCCGGGTCCCGACGTCAACCATTTGGAAGAGCGCGTCCATGTCGCGGTTGTCCAGCGCCACGCATCCCTCGGTCCAATTGATGCCTTTTCCCCCCTCGCCGTGAATTTCGATGGAGCCGCCGATGCCGGCGCTTTGCGGCAGTTGCCCGTTCTTTTTGGCTTCCTGAAATTTCTCCCAATCGTCGGGGTTGGGATAATTGATTTCCAGGGCTTTGTAGTAGATGGTTTGAGCGCCGCTGCGCTTCTTTTTGACAGAATACTGCCCTTCCGGGGTGGCGCGGTCGCCGCGCTGGGATTTGGGTCCCATCCAGTTTGCGCCGAATTCCGCGGGGTATTCCGCTTGCAGCTCCCCACCCACATATACCCGGCAGGTTTTGCCCAATTTATCCACGATAATGGCGGCTTCGTTATTGGCCTGGGACCAGGCGATGGTTTCTTCCGCCCATTTCCGCCAGATGGGAAGGTGGGAGAGGTATTCCCGGATTTTCTGGGTTACTTTTTGCCCCGCTTCCCCGATCATCTGTTCTCCTGCGGATAATTTTTTATCCGCCAGGAGGTAATCTCCCCGCTCGTACGCCGCCCGGCTCTCCAGTACCAGCAGCTCCCCGGTGGCAAAGCGCACGTTTACCGGTTTGCGGGCCGGCATATCTCCCCAGGTGGCGTGGAGGCTGTCGATTCGCTGCTTCACCAGGGGAATTTTGAAGCGCAGCACGGTTTTCAAGGAGTCCCGGGTGCGCAGGCTTTGCCGGGCGGCCTGTTCCGCCCGGGTCGTCGCTTCGCCGACTAATTTCAGCAGGGTGGAATAATCGCGGTTGATCATCAGCTTTTGATTTTGCCGCCGCCACTCCCGGTAGGCCGCCTCCCAGGTTTCTTCTGCGGCTTGCAGGAATTCTGCGGCATAGCGTTCCGCCTCGGCGCGGTGCGCCTGTCCCAGCAGGGTATTCAGCCGTTTGACCCCGTATTCCGGCGGTTTGGGGGCGTACGCGGTGATGAAACCGCAGGCCGTTAATGAGAGCAACCCCAAAGCCAGCCCGGTAATGATCATTTTTTTATAATTCTTCATACTCCGAATCCGTTCGACTATCGCGTTGCCACGCACCTGCATACGGGATGGGCAAAATTCGTGAATCTTAATTAAAAATCAAATATAATATAAAAAACCCCGGCCTGCTTGCGCCAGCCGAGGTTTTTTCTGTCAAAAACTTTTTTAAGCGGAAAATCCGGTCAATCAAGCTGCTTGCTTACCCGTTATTTTCCGTATTTTTTCGCAATCGCGGCCTTCAATTCGTCGTTGATGGACTGCACTTTGGCAATACCGGCGTTGACTTTGTTCTCGGCGCCCAAGAAATCGCCGTTGCTCACCAGGGTATTGATTTCGTTGATGGAGGCTTCCACCACGGTCAGTTCATCCTGCATGGCTTCCAACGCAGCCCGGCCTTCTTTGCCGCGCGGGGCTTTGCCCATCAGGCCCTTGGTTTCTTCCATCAGGGTAGTCAATTGCGCCAGGGATTCCTGCACCCGCAGGCGGGTTTCTTCTTTGGCAGTGGCAGCGTTGGCTGCAACGGTCTGGGCGTTGGCAACCACGGATTCTAACATCGCTTTGGCTTTGTCATAATTGCGGGTAAGGGCGAATTTGGAATTCTGGGCTTCGATTTCCGCCATGGCCGCGTTCAGGGTGTCTTGCAGGGCGTTGAATTCATCCGCCACGTAGCGGTTGGCTTCCGCCGCTCTTGCCGCTTCCAGGGCGGCTTTAGCCGCATCCACGGTTTCCTGGGGCATTTTGGCGCAGCTATTCAACAGAACCAGCACGGCGCTGAGGGCCATCATTACAACGATCATTCTTGCTTTCATTTCTAAAACTCCTGTTACATTAAGATGATTAAACGGTTAACTTGCCATTTCTGGCTCGATCAGTTATTTCCCTCTCGGGGCAACCCGCTAAAACCTCCTCTGTTGGCAGAGGCTGATGCGCGAGCGCCCTTTTTATAGACAAACCATGTGCCAGAAATCGTAAACGCAGGAAATGAAGCTATGGAAGGGTTCAGGAAGATAACCTGTGTTTCGGGAGGCCGGTACAATAAGCGGGGGTGTAAGCAATCTGTGCAGGGTGCTTAAAATTCTTACATTTCGAGGAGTGCAAAACTTCAGTTTTGCACAGGAGCAGTTGCGGGGGACATTGCCTACTGCTTACTGCCTATTCTTCTTTAATCACGGTTTTCGACTTGATGCCGTACTTCTCGATGCGGTCGTGCAGCATCACCCGGGAGATGCCTAACAATTTGGCGGTTTTGACCTGGTTTCCCTCCATCGCCTGCAGGGCAGCGAGGATCAGCTCCTTTTCCACTTCTTCCATGACGTGTTGATAAAGCCGGCCGTGGTAATCCTCCAATTTGCCGGGGATGAAAGCGGGCAAGCGCTCGCCCCGCTCTTCCCCCGCTGCGCTGCGCTCCCCGCTTAATTCAGCGGCCACGATGTCCGGGGTGATGATGTTGCCTTTGCAGAGCAGCACCGCGCGTTTCAGCACGTTTTCCAGCTCCCGCACGTTTCCCGGCCAATCGTATTTGATCAGGGCGTCCATGGTTTCCGGAGCCAGGGAGATATCCGCCTTGTTCAATTGGGCGCGGTGTTTGGCCAGAAAGAAATTCAGCAATTCGGGGATGTCCTCTTTGCGCATGCGCAGCGGCGGCAGGGTAATGGTGATCACCTTGAGGCGGTAGTAGAGATCTTCCCGGAAATCTTTCTGGCTGATGGCCTTTTCCAGGTTTTTGTTGGTGGCGGCGATAATGCGCACGTCGCTGTGCAGGGTTTCCGAGCCGCCCAAACGTTCGAAGGTGCCTTCTTGCAGCACCCGCAGCAGCTTCGCCTGGATTCCTAAGTTCATATCCCCGATCTCATCCAGGAACAGGGTGCCCCGGTGCGCTTGCTCGAATTTCCCGAACTTGCGTTTTACCGCCCCGGTAAACGCTCCTTTCTCATAGCCGAATAGTTCGCTCTCCAGGAGGGTATCGGGAATGGCGGCGCAATTCACCGCTAAAAAGGGTTTTTCCAGCCGGTTGCTGTGCTGGTGAATGGCGCGGGCGACCAGCTCTTTGCCGGTGCCGCTTTCTCCCACTAACAAAATGTTCACGTCGCTGGCGGAAACCCGCCCGATCATTTTATACACTTCTTTAATGGCCGGGCTGTTGCCGATGATGTAGTTGCCGGACCAATCGGCGACGGCGGCGTCAACCCGGATTTCCTCTTTCATCAGCCGCCCCACTCCCAGGGCTTCTTCGATGATGGTGCGCATGTGCGGGATGTCGAAAGGTTTTTCCAGGTACTCGTACGCCCCGTATTTCATGGCGGTGATGACCCGCTCGCCGGAACCGTAGGCGGTGATGATCAGCACCGGAATCCGCGGCGCCAGGTGCTTGATCTGTTGCAGCACTTCCAACCCGGACATCCCCGGCATTTCGATGTCGAGAATAACCAGGTCCGGAGGATCCCGCTTTATCTTCTCCAATGCTTCGGGACCGTTCTGCACTCCCGACACCTGGTAATCCGGCGCCCGCAGCAGCTTGGTAAACGAATAGCGCACGCTCTCTTCGTCATCCACCACCAGGATTTTATTCATCGCCATTATCCCTTTATTGTCTTATTTTACCTCTTACCTTATACCCGTCATCCCTCATCCTTTATCCTTTCTTCTTCGATGATGGCTCCCGACCCCTGTTATTGATTCATGGGCAGGTTAATGGTAAAGGTTGCGCCGACATCGGGGTTGTTGTCGGCTTCGATCCAGCCGCGGTGAAGCTCCACGATCTGGTTGGAGATGGACAACCCCAGCCCCACGCTCTCCCCCTTGCCTTTCACAAAGGGATCGAACAGGGTATCTTTAATAGATTCGGAGATACCATGGCCGGTGTCGCTGATGCGGATTTGCAATACTTCCTTGCCGTTGGGGCTTCCGGTCAGGTTAATTTTCCGGCTCTCGATCTTCAATTGCCCGCCGCCGGGCATGGAATCGATGGCATTCAGCACCAGGTTCATCAATACCTGTTTGATCTGGCCGGCGTCCGCGGAGATGGTTTCCGATTCGGAAACATGCTTTTCCACTAATTCGATTTTGCCCTGCCGCAGCCGCGGGCCTAACAGCAGCAGGGTTTCCCGGATCACCTCACTCACCTTCACCGGCTCGAAGCGAGGCTCGCCGGGGCTGGCGAATTTCAGAAAATTCTGGATGAAAGCGTCGATGCGGTTGATCTCCTTGACGATTACCGCCATATCCTCTTTCTGGATGCTTTGGGGATCGTCCTGCATGGGATAGATCAGCATTTTGATGGCGGTGAGGGGATTGCGAATCTCGTGGGCGACCCCCGCGGCGATTTTCCCCAGCGCCGCCAGCCGTGCGGAACGGTCCAACAGGCGGCGATTCTTCTCCAGGTCCGCCTGGGCCTTGTTGATGCCTTCGATGAGGCGGTGTATATGCCGGTCAAGCTCTTTCAATTCCTCGCCGGGGGACATTTGAATATGCTCCACCAGGTCGCTCTCCGCCGCGCCGCGCACTTTTAGCACCAGCTCGTAAATGGGGTTCAAAATGATCCGGGAGATGACCCACCCCAGGATGCTCCCTAATAGAATTCCCCCGATGCCCAGGCCGATCATGGCGTTGCGGATGGCGGCGTTGATCCAGTTCAGCCGCTTTTCATAGACGCTGCGGGCATTTTCATTGGCTGCGATGTAGGCCTTGCACTTCTCATAAATGGTATCGAACAAATCCCGCCCGGCGTGGATGAGCAGGGCGTTGGCTTTGGAAATCCGGCCCTGTTTTTGAAAAGCCAGGGCGTTCTTCAAATCCTGTTCATAGTTGTTGAACAGGGCGGCAATCTGTTGCACCAGGTTGCTTTCTTCCGGGGTATTGGCGCTCTCCCGCGCTTTGTTCAAGGAGGCGAGGAACTCTTTCTCGCGTTCCTCCAGCATGGCGATCCAGCGGGGATTTTTATCCAGAACATAGGTGTAGGTCAGGCCGCGCATGTGGAAAAGGATGATTTCCAACTCCTGGGCGGCTTTTTGGCTCTGCACGTTTTGAGCCATGATCTGGGTGGTGGTATCCTGGAGGCGGTAAATGTAGGCGATGATGATAAAGCCCCCCGCCAGGATCAGGGAAATCAGCAGCAGCGCCCCCACGATCAGGCGATAACTAAGGTGAAATTTCATAAACTTCATGTGCGTTTCTCTTCAAAGAACCAGGTAAACGATCATAGTGGTAAAGTGGTGAGTGGTGGAGTGGCGAGAAGGATCGAGATATTGCTTTCCAATTAACTGATGTTACGAGGTCAAATAAATTAACCCCATGGTTCGATAAACTCACCATGCAAAAGCCACAGAGAGCACAGAGGAAATCAAATAGTTATTGCGCTTGAGACTGCGCTGAAGCAAAAAACACTAAGCACACCCTGTGTTCTCCGTGTCTCTGTGGTAAAATGCGTATAACATCAGAATCAAGACTCACCACTCTACCACTCACCCAACCGAATAATAAACAAATTTCGTGCTAAAATTTATCCTGCCCCGGGGGCAGAACCAAATATTATCTCTTAGAGCCCGTCTAAAAATTCGCCACTAATTCTACTTTAAGACTTTGAGGGAAAAGAGCAAAAGTGAAGACTTATCAAGCTCTTGACATCCCCCCTTGCCCCCCTTCAAAGGGGGGAAATTTAAGCTGCGCACGCCGGAATCCCCCCTTTGAAGGGGGGCAGGGGGGATGTCCAGGGCTACAGAGGGATCGCAATTGTGAGTCAGTATATCAAAATCTTAAAGTAGAAATAATCCCCCAGCTAAAAGCCTATTACGCTTTCCCCTCACCTCACCAGCACTAACTTCCGCGCCGTCGCCCGGCCTTCCCCTTGCAGGCGGCAGAAATAAATTCCGGAACTGACCCGCCGGCCGGCCTCGCTGCGACCGTCCCAGGCCGCCAGGTTCTCCCCGGGATCCATCCGCCCGTTCACTAAGGTGCGCACCCGCTGCCCTAAGAGGTTGAAAATATCCAGCCGCACCTCCGCAGCTTTGGAGAGATAAAAACGGATGCGGGTCTCGCCGTTGAAGGGGTTGGGATAGTTCTGATCCAGCTCGAAGCCCAGGGGAGCGTTGGGATCGAAGGGGGTCTTCGGGGCGAGCACCTTCAAACGGTCGCCGGGGCGGGCCGGTTTGGTGGTGACGAAACGGATCACCGTGCCCGGCGGCGGGGGAGCGCCGTTGGGAGGATAATCGCAAATCGTTACCCGCCCTAAGGGATAGGCCAGGCCGCCATACCCGTTGATAACCTCACCCCACGGCCCGTTGTACACGCCGCCGGGGCCGCCGAACTGGCTGCACCGTTGGGCAAACAGGTCGTAAGAAGCGCTGCCGGGAGAAGAATCGGCGGGATCGAAGCAATAGATCCAATCCGAGGCGGGAAAATGCCGCGCCGGGTCCGCGCCGGTTGCCCAGCCCCATTGCGCCTGCGGCCCGGCCTGGGAAAACACAAAGGGGATCATGCGCGCGTCGTCGGAAGGATCGCCGGGGGTAGCGATTCCAATATCCCATAATTCGAACGGTGCGGAGCAGATCATGCTATTCTCAAAGCCATAGACCGCAAAACCGCCCGCTTCGCTAAAGCGAATTTCAAAATCCCGCGGCGCGGCAAGGTAAATATAGTTCAGCAGGCGATTGATGTTGCCGCTGCCGCCCCCGGCGCTAACGTAATACTCCCGGGTGGAATTGATGTTGTGCCAGACGGTATTTCCCCGGAAGGGCTTTCCCTGGTCATCCCATTGCGCTTCGCTGAGCGGGCTGCCGGCGTAGGCAACCTCCACAATGCCGTCGCCGGGGGCTTTTCCGGCAATGCCCGGCAGGGGCGAGGAGACCTTCCATTCGATGCCGTCCGCCACCGGGTAATCTAACTTCGCGGAGCTCCCGATTTCCTGGTTAGCGAGCAGAAGAGCGCCGGCAGTAAGGTCGCTGAGCCGCCAGCGGACCGCCCCGGCGGCGGAATCTTCCTCGAATTCCACCAGGTACTCGTGGCCGGTCAACCGTTCCGGGTCTGCCACTACCGGCAGCAAATTGCCCGGGAAGCCGGAGAGCGCCGCCACCTCCAGGGTATCTCTCCATAACTCATGAGGCCGCCACATGCGCAGCGGAAGAGCGGCGTAATGCACTTCGGAATGGAAGTCCGAGCGCACCCGGAAACGGAAGCGCAGGGAATCGCCCTGCGCCGGTCCCAGCAATTCAAATTCCATCCGGTTGATCTGGTTGACCGCCCCCGGGGGAATGGCGCCGGCATATTTCAGGAAGTTGAAATTGGCGGCACCCTCCGGGTTGATCACTTCGAGGCTGTCCAGGGCGTTCAAACTGTCCGGATTGTAAATATCGAAGACAAGGTGCACTTTTTCGTTGGGATTGATCAGGCCGTCCTGCCGCCCGTTCTCCCACGCCACCCGCCAGTTGCGCAACTGCGGGGCGGGGCGCAGGCGCACATGGGGGAGAATGCCGGCAAGCGTTTGGGCGCCCTGCGGCGCGGCAACGCGCAAATCTCCCTGGCAGGGATATTTTTTATTGGGAACCTGCGCCGTATTGCCCCAGAGGTTATCGCCGGGCGCGCCGTCGTTGTGGGCGCCGTCGTCGAACAGCGTTAGGGTGAAGGGGGATTCCTCTCCCACCCGGGGAATGAATTCCACCTCGCAGCCGGTCACTCCGGAAAGCCCTCCCAAATCCGCCTGCACGCGCAGCTCCGTAACCCTCCCGCCGATGGGAATGGCGCTATGAACCGCCCCGGGGATGAACAGGCCGGAGTCGAACCGCCGTTTGATCTCCCGGGCGTTGTTCTGCAGCTCCGCCACGGAGGAAAGATAATCCCCCTGCGGGTCGATCCCGCCTACCAGGGCAATGACGATCTCCTGCATCTCGCCCGGCGGCATGGTGAAGGGGCCGGAGCACATCGCCAGGCGGCGGTCGCCGGGGGAGAGGTTTACCCCCTCGCCCTCAATATCGCCGATCCCGGAAAGGGGATCGCCGTTGAGGGGGAATTTGGTGGGCCGCCCGGCATGGGGACCGGCGCCGTGGGTGTAAAGAATGGGATTGGCGGTATCCGCCGTGGGCAGGCATCCGTTCAGCAAGTTGTACCATTCTAAAGTTCCTGCATAATCCGACAGTGTGGGATCGCCGATAACGCTGCCGGTGGCCTTGGCCCAGAAAGAGGTCATGGGCAGGTTTTCATAATCCAAAATTTTCCGGAAATTGAAGGAAGCGGTATCGCCGGGAGAGGGTACTTCCGGCCCTTGCAGCAGCAGATAGCCGATGGCCGCGGGCGGCAATCCGAAGGCTTGATATTCATCATCCAGGGGTTTGCCGTTGTAGCAATATCCTAAGTTCAGCAGGGAATCGCAGCCCAGGAAATCGTTGTAGTAGCTTCCCAGGTCCACGTCCGACCACTGGGCGATGAACATGGAGTCGATGGCGAAGTTGGATTTGTTGATCAACCGGTAGCGTTTGAAGGCGGCCTGCCCCAATGCCCCCTCGGATTTGTATCCCCACAAAGTTCCCTGCAATTCCAATCCGATGGGCGGGGACCCGTATAAACTCGCGGCAACGCCGGGATCCGAATCGTTGCACACGAACCAGATCACCTGGTCGGCGTTGGCCAGGCCGGGGGTTTCTCCCTGTTCCGGCTCGTACACCCCGTTTTGATTCAGGTCGTAGAACGGCGCGCCTGATTGCACCGGCCATTCGTTCCAGTCTCTTTGGTAGCGCGCCCGCAGAGAGTCAATATCTTTCTGGGTGATGGTGTAAAAGTCCCAACCCTCTAACAATCCCGCCAGATCCAGGTAAAGCTCCGCATCGGAAACCGTGAGATAGTCCCGGCGAATACGGTAAATATTGCGGTGTGGAAACGGAGGCCTCGGAAAGGGATAGGGGCCGGCGACCGTTCCGGCATAATAAGTTTGCCCCCCCACGCGCAGCTTCGGAAGCGCGGTATCGGGGTCCTGTACCAGCCCGCCCCAGATGATGCCGTCCTGGTAAACCACGGTTGCGCTTCCCCGGGGATATTTTACTCCCGGGGACCAATCATTGGGATTCACCGCCGATAAACCGGTATCGCGAATCCAGAGGGAGATATTGTTGATGTTCAGCAAGGCGGCGCGCTCGTTGAATTGCCCCGGCGATTGGGGATAGGGGAATGCTCTCTCGCGGGGATTTTCCCGGGCGGAAAGGATGGTAATGAGGGCCGGGAAAAGGAGGCCGAATGCCGCGAAAAGGAGCGCAGCGTTTCGTTTCATGGCGAACCCTCCGCAGAAAAAAAGTTAGAGAACCTGAATTTTGATGCCCACGAAAAACACCAAAAAACACAGAATTTAAATTTTAGGGTTTCTTTTTTGCATGTTTTGCGTGTTTCGTGGGCCTGCTTTACTAACCTCCCGGAGGTTCTGAACCTCCGGGAGGTTTATGAAAAACTCACCGCACCAGCACCAATTTCCGGCTTTCCACATAGCTGCCCGCTTTGAAACGGTAAAAATACAATCCGGAGGAGACCCGCTCGCCGCCCTGGCTGCGCCCGTCCCAGCCAATCTGGTGATACCCCTCTTCCTTTCTCTCCTCTAACAGCGTTTTTACCCGCTGCCCTAAGATGTTGAAAATCTCCAGGCGCACTTCCATCCGGTCGGGCACGTAAAAGCGGATGATAGTGCGCTCGTTAAAAGGGTTGGGATAGTTTTGCAGCAGAAACGGGGTGGTGGGCGGAATGCTGTCCGGCCGGGCGGCGGGGGCCTGCACGTAAAACGTATCCGCAATGGTGAGCGGTTTGGCGCTGACGATGCGGAACACCGTGCCCGGCTCCGGCAGGGGGGCAGTTAGATTGGCCGGGAAATTCGGATGGCTCACCAATCCGCCGTTCCAGCTTACCAGCGCCATGTCCGCCATGACCTCCGCGGAAGAATCCGCGTAGCTGCCCCCGGAGGCGACAAAAGCGTCGTAGCCGGCCCGGCCGGGGGTTTTGTCGAAAGGATCCCGCCAGTAGAACCAGGGGGTGTAGGGATCCTCCGATCCGCCGGATATGGGGTGGTCGTTGGGATCTAATTGAAACAGGTTTGGATCGAGAGAGCTATCCCCCGCCGCTTCGCTGGGAAGAATCCAGGGGATCATGCGAAAGTCATCCGCGGGGTCCTCGGGGGTGTTGAACCCGATGTTCCACAACTCAAAGGGAACCGGGCGGGTTTGCTGGTCGGTGTAGGCCCAGTTGGCGTAGTTATCCGGCGCTTCGCTGAAGCGGATTTCGTAATCATAAGGGATCAGCCGGTCAACATTATCGTTGCGTAGAACGTGCTGAAGGAAATTCTGGTAGGAGTAATCGGGCTGATTGCCCGTTTTGATGTTGCCGGTATGGATGCCCCAGGCCGTTCCGTTGGTTTGTTGGCGTCCCCGGACTGGCCGGTCGTTTCCGTTAAAAAAAGGAAAACCGCTGTTATTGAACGCAAAAACCCCCATATCCGGCGGGTCCAGCGGCCCGGCGGCGTTGGCGGTGACAATGAAATAGAGGAAAGGCGCGAGCGCACTCTGCTCCGTCACCCGGAACTGGATGCCGTCGATGACCGGGTGGGGAAAGTTTTCCGCGTTGCTGATCTGCCCGTTGCTCCACTTGACCATGTTGGCGTCCAGGTCGGTGAGCTGCCAGCCCAGGGCGCTGTCCGAGCTTTCCGCAAAGGTGATCCGGTAAGTATGGCCGGTCAGCAGGGTGGGATCGGCAATGAGCGGGATAATATTGTCGCTTATAATGGGCGGGCCGCTCACCGGCAGTTGCTGGCCCTGCAGGGTATCGGGGTACCATTTGCTCACCGGAAAGCCAAGAGATTCGCTGAAAGAGTGGTAATCGTAGTTTACGCTGATGATAAGATTCAAAGAATCCCCTTCCGGGGGAGCATCCGCAACGGCGTACTGCTCTTCGCGGCTGCGAAGCTGCCCGGCGGGAAAGGTATGAGAAGACACATACGTGAACCGCTGGGGAACGCTGCGGTTGGTCAAGCGGATTTCCAGGCGGTCGATATTCTTCGCGCCGTCGGTATTCAGCACATCAAAGCGCAGGTGCACCCGCTCCCCGATGTTGATCCGCCCGTCCTGCTTGCCGTTCTCCCAGCTAACCCGCCAGTTTTGCAAAACCGGCGGGCGGCGCAGGGCCAGGTAGGAATAGAGGCGCGGAAAGTCGATTTGTCCCCCGGGGGTGTAAATCGCCAGGTCGCCGTTGAAGGGATACTGGCGGTTGGGCATGGTGATGCTCCCGCCCCAGGTGCGGTCCCCCGGCAGGCTGTCGTTGTGGGCGCCGTCGTCGAACAGCGGAACGGTGAAATCCGCCTCATTGCCGGTTTCCGGGGAAAAATACACTAACGCGCCGGTGGCATCGGGGAAATCCCCTAAATCAATTTGCAGCGCTAAAGCGGTATGTTGGTCATCCGGCGCGTCGATTTGCGGCGGAAATGGCCGGGGAATCAATAAACCGTTCTCAAAACTCTGCTTGATCAGGCCGGCGTTGGTTTTTAGCTCCGCGACCGAGGTCAGGTTGTCCCCCGTCAGGCGGTTGCCGCCCACAAAAGCGACGATCACCTCCTGGGTATCTCCCGGCTGCATGGTGAAGGGGCCGGAACCCAGCAGAATACGGCGATCGGCAGGGGGCAGATTGGTTCCCTGGCCGTCAACATCGCCCGTGCCCGATACCGGGTCGCCGGCAAGGGGGAATTTGGTAGGCTGGCCGGCCGTGGGGCCGGCGCCGGTAATAAAGGGAACAGGATTTATTATGTCGGAACCGCCATGATATCCCCGGAGAAAATTATAAAGCCAAAGAGTGTACTCATACTCTCCATAATCCGGGTAGTATGGATAATAAGGGAAATAAATGCATGACGTCATGAAGGTGGAACTGGAAGATGGCTCAACTGCTCCCCGGAGAAGTATATATCCCGCTGCGGAAGGGGGAAGATCGAATTGATCAAAATCATAGTCAACCGGATAGGCGCTATAGGCATACCCTAAATCCAAAAGGGTATCGCAGCCGGCAAAATCATCGGTGTACCCGCCAATATCCAGATCCGACCACTGCCCGATAAACATGGAATCAATGGCAAAGCCGGATTTGTTGAGCAGCCGGTAGCGCTTAAAAACCGCCTGCCTCAATGGAGAATTCGGCAGGTTATATCCCCATACGGTTACTTGCAACTCCAAACCGATGGAAGGGGAACCGAATAAGCTCGCGACGGCTCCTTCGTTCAAATCATTGCAAACAAACCAGGCTGCCTGGTCGGCGTTGGCCAGGCCCGGTGTTTCCCCCTGCGCCGGTTCGTAAAGGCCGTTTCCGTTCCGATCGTAAAACGGCGCTCCCCAATCTACCGGCCACTCGCTCCAATCCGTAGCGTATTGGGCGCGAATGCCGTCAATATCCCCCTGGGTAACCTGGGAAATATCGCCATTGTAGAACTGCTCCGCAGCATCGAAGCGCAGCTCTTCATCGGAAACGGTCTGGTAGTCCCGGCGGATGCGGTAAATGCGCGCCGCGGGATCGTTGGGGTCCTGCGCCACGCCGGGCGAGATGATTCTTCCCGGCACGGTACCGGTTGCATACATTTGCCCCCCGGCCCGCAATTTCGGTTTGGCAGGATTAGGATCCTGCACAAATCCAGCCCAGGTCAGACCGTCCTGGTAAATAACCCGCGCAGTCCCCCGCGGATAAATTCCACCGGCATCCCCTGTTACCGGATGATGAGCAGAAAGTCCGTCATTGGCCAGCCAGTAAGAATAATTACCGATATTCAACAAGGTGTAGGAGGTGTACCAGGCAGCGGGTTTCGCTATAACGCCAGGCTTTTGCGGAGCAGGATCTTCCCGGGCAGGCAGGGAAAAGCAGGCGAGTAAAACGCTAAACAGGGCCAGGAATAGCGGCCTGCGGTAAAAGCGTTCCATAAATCCTCCCGGTTAAGACCTGAAAAACTTCGCTTCTTTTTGCACTTCGAACCAAAGAAGTATCTATCTGATCTTAATTCATGAACGATCTATTACCGCTTCCGCCGCCGCGTTTCCGTGCAGGATTGCGAAATGTCGCCGAATCACGTTATCGTCTGGTGGGAAGTTACAAAATTTGCCGGGAGAATTCAATGACCCGTTGAGGTCAAATGCGGCCTCCGCTTCGCAGCATCATCGAAGAGTAATTCTGCGGGTCGCTCAAAATGCCGTCCAACAAAACCCGCATGGTGTAATAAGGCTCCATGTCGATCTCTTCCCCCTCCGCCAATTCCACGAAGTTGATGCCGGAAACCAGGCGGTGTTCGGCGCTGAACAGAAATTCCACCACCCCGTTCTTCCAGAGATACACTTTGTTAGCGGGGTTGAAGGCCAGCAAGTATTCTTTGCCGGCGATGCGCCCTTTCAGGCTGTTGGGATCGGGGAAATAGAAGCCGTCGTAGGTGTTGAAGCGCTGATAACTAACTTCGGAGAAGAAGAAGCGCGGTTTTTCGATGAAGGGGCCGCCGTGCTCCGGGCAATAAGTATCGCAGTCGCCGCATTCGTTGCAGAAATCCGCCAAGTTGGCGATCTGGAATTTCTGCTCCAGGGCGAATTCCCCGTTCTCCACCGGCGCAAACTCCCCCTCGCCGAAATATTGGAAATTGGTTTTGGGGATTTGCATCTCCCCGGCGGGAATAGAAAAATTCGCCCCGTTGGGGCACACCGGCAAACATTTGTTGCAGGTGATGCAGTCGAACAGGGTGAGGCGGCTGTCGATCTTTTTGGGCGGTTTGCTGTTTTGCGAGTGGTGATAGCGGGGATTCCCGGCCAGTTGGGGAACGATCCTCCGGGCGTTGGCGGCCCCGGCGGTGGAAATATTTTGCCGGAAGCCTTCTTCCGCGTTTTGTAGGATGAATTCTGCGATGGAATGGGAACCGCCCGCTTCCATGGCGTTTTTCAGGTTCTCTAAGTAGTCGAACAGGCGGGTGTAACCCCCGGTTTTCAGTAGATCGGTGCAGGTGGTGACGGGTTTCATGTTGCAGAGCACCGCGTCGGCGAAGTTGTGCTTACTGACGCCCGCGGAGAAAGAGATCGGGAAATCCTCGCCCAGCGCGCTGCGGAAGCGGTGCATGGCGTTCATGGAAATCACGTGCAGGGGCGCGCCGGAGAGGTACATCACCTCGTCTTTGAAAATGCTCTGGTTGTTTTTCACCATTAAGGTATTGGTGAACTTGGCGCCCACGTTTTTGCCGCGCGACCGGGCGAATTCGCGCAAGCGCTGCATCATCGCCGCGGCCTCGTCGAATTGCAGGTCGTTCTCGAACGCTTTGGGATCCAGCTCGATGTGAGTGTAGCCGAGGTCTTCGTGCAGGGTTTTGCGCACGAAATCGTACCCCGCCAGGGTGGGATTCATCTTCACGATCACGTGCAGGCCGTGCTCGCTGATGAGGTGCTGCACGATCGCCTCGATCTCGTCGCGCGGGCAGCCGTGAAAGGTGGAGAGGGTGGCGGAGTTGGCAATCCGGGGATCGATGGGCAGTTTTTTGAGATGGGCGTATTCCGGGGGCAGGGTATCTAAAATCCGGGCGACGTCCTCCTCCGCGTGCATGATCCGGCGCAGCCAGTCGCGCAGGGGCGGCGATGAAATGCCTTTCAGATCGTAGCCCACGGAAATATCGAAAATCGTGTCATAAAACGGATCGCCCTGGGGAACGCCCAAAATTTCCATTTTTTCGATGATTTTCAACAGCACCCAGGCCCCGATGTATTCCCGCAGGGAATCTTCCAGGCGCAGCTCCTGCGACCACTCCACGTTGAAGCCGATATTGCGCACGTCGATGCAGGGGCGGGGAATTTGCAACTGATCGAGGATTTGCACGGTCTTCAGTTCCATGATTCGCCCCCCGCCTAAAAAGGCTAAGATGATGTTTTGCACCATTTGGGTATGGGGGCCGGAAGCCGGTCCCAGGGGGGTGGCGGCTCTCCGCCCGTGGAAATCCACCGAAAAATCGTAGCCCGGAAAACCGGGGTAGAATTTTCGCTGCGGATACCCGTAAATCGACTGCCGGGAGTGGTATTCCGCCAGGATGCTTTGCAAATGCGCGCCGAGGGATAAACCGATCAGTTCTGCCATGGTAATCTCCCTAAAGAGTGGGAACGCGGATGAAGCGGATTCTGCGGATTTACACGGATACCTTATAACTATTCAGGTATTTTGCCATAGAGGCCACAGAGAACACGGAGACAAGGAAAACAATCCCGTTTTGTAGAAAAAATAGTTCCATATACTGGAATAAAGGGTAACTATTCAGGCGTTTTGCCACAGAGGCCACAGAGAGCACAGAGACATAAAAAAATTCCTAATCAAATCACAAATACAGGGATATAAGGCTCTAACTGTGGCTGAATAGTAACAATAAAGGTTCTAAACTCATTCTCTGTGGCCTCTGTGAACGCTGTGGCTGAATAGTAACGACAATTCCTTCAAAAGCAGCGAGAATCCGCCGCATCCGCGTTCCTATTTCTAACTCTGAAACCTGTTCCACACCCGTTCTGCTACCTTGCGCGATTCCGCGGCGATCTTCGCCTCGTCGATGCCGGGCAATTCCCCGTTTTGCATTACGATTCTGCCGTTGACAATCGTGGTATTTACCGGGGCGTCGGCGATACCAAAAAGAAAGTGCCCCCAGAAATTTTCCGGGGCCATGGGCGTGGGGGGATCGTAATCAATCAGAATCAGATCGGCCAAATAGCCCGGGGCAATTTTCCCCACCGGCTGGCCGCTGATGCGGCGGTAAATTTCCGGGTTGTTTTTCAGCGCCATCTGCTGAATCTCCTGCCAGCCCAGGTTGGAATTTTTCAAATCGTGCTTATGGAGCAGGTGGGCGGCGCGGATATCCGGGCGCAGGTCCGCGCTCATTCCGTCGCTGCCGATGCCCGCCAGCACGCCGCGCTTCAGCAATCCGAAAATATCCGTGCGCCCGACCGCGTTGTTCATATTCGATTGGGGATTGTGTGCTACCATCGCGCCGGTCTGGGCGAGAATATCTTTCTCGCTCTCGGTAAGGTGAATCCCGTGCGCGGCGATGCTTTGCGGCCCCAGAATTCCGTATTCGCACAGACGGTCGATCAAATTGGCGTGATATTTTTCCTGGGTAAGCTGGTAATCCACCTCATCTTCTAACAGGTGGATGTGGCAGCCGCGCTGCAGCGTGCGGCTGATCTCCCCGGCCTGCTGCAGGCTGTCATCGTCGAGCGTGAACGAGGCGTGCAACCCCATCATGGCGTCGAAAAGGTGATCGGGATTCTTCTGCTTTTCGGAGCGGCACTTGCGAATGTAGCGCTCATTTTCCTGCAATCCTTTTCGGGAAATTTCTTGGCCGTCGCGGTCGGAGACCTCGTAGCAGAGAATTCCCCGCAGACCCGCCAGCGCCAGCGCAGCTTCGATGCGGTCGAGGCTGCCCTCCACCGCGTTGGGGCTGGCGTGGTGGTCGATCACCGCGGTCACGCCTTTTTTCACTGCGGTAATCGCCGGAATGAGCGCGCTGAAATAGACCGCCTCCGCGTCCAGCGCGGAATCCAACTTCCACCAGAGCATTTGCAGGATTTCGTGGAAATTTTTCGGCGTTCCTTTCAGCGCCAGGCCGCGCGCGTAGGTTCCGTAGAAGTGCATGTGCGCGTTGATGAGGCCGGGCATCAGCAGCCGCCCGCGGCCGTCGAGGCGTTCGGCTTCGGGATGTTTTTTTCGCATCGCGGATGCTTCGCCGATCTCGATGATGCGGGAACCTGCGATCACCGCCGCCTGGCCGGCCAGGAGGGTATTTTTTTTATCGTTGGTGAAAATCTCGGCGTTATGGATCAGGAGATTCATGGCAACCATCTTTCGCTAAACTCATCATTTCAAGTTGTTTCAGGATAGCAGGTTTTGAAGGGCATTCGAATCCAATTTCATAAACCCGCCTTCCCCTCCCCTGCGCACGGCGATGATCTCGCCCATAATGCTCACCGCAATCTCCTCCGGGGTCAGCGCCCCGATGTTCAAACCCACCGGCGCGTGAATTTCCCGGATTCGACTCAAAGGAATCCCCTTTTCATACAGATTTTTATAGATCAGCAGGCTTTTCCGTTTGCTGCCCAGCAGGCCGAGGTAGCGCGCCGGAGTGCGCAGGGCCGCCTGCAGGGCGACATCATCGTGGCGGTGTCCCCGGGTGGCGATCACGATAAAGGTATTGAGATTCACGGATACCTGCCCTAAGCCCTCCTCGTAGTCCGCTGCGATGGTTCGGAACGCTTCCGGAAAGCGTTCCGGGTTGGCAAAGTCCTCCCGGTCGTCGATGATGATGATGCGATAGCCCAGGGTCGCCGCCAGGGAGGAAACCGCTTTGCCCACGTGTCCCCCGCCCATGATGATCAGCGTGGGCGGGGTGGTAAAACCTTCCACAAAAATTTCCGCTGCGCCGGAGGTTTGCAAATACTCATTCTCTCCCAGCGCCGCCAGCCGCCGCCCGGCTTTGAGCACTTCTGCCTCGATTTCCCGGTTTTCCGGGGAAGCAAAGGTTTCCCCGTCTTCGTACACTAACAGTTTGCTGCCCGCCGGGGGGTCGCCGCCCGAACCGGCTTTGACCACGGTAGCCAGGGCGAGGGGTTTCCCGCCTGCGATTGCCTCAAGAATCGGAAGCATAAAAGGGAGAACGGCGTCGCCGGGATAAACCGGCTCGATCCAGAAATACATGGTTCCGCCGCATACCAGCCCATCTTCTGCAGCCAGTTCTTCATTGAGGGTATAGGAACGGAATTGAGGCGGTTCCTTTTTACGCAGCATTTCTGTAGCAATCGCCCAGATATCCCCTTCCACGCAGCCGCCGCCCAGGGTGCCGATGGCGCTGCCGTCGGCGCGGATGAGCATTTTAGCGCCCGGCTTTTGGGGAGTAGAACCTTTGCAGCGCACCACCGTGGCGAGCGCGAAGGGCTGGTTTTGAGAGATCAGCTTGACAGCTTCGGTATAAATTTCTTGCATTCATCCTATTTTCGTAAATCAGTAATTCAATGGTAAGTCGCGGTTTCACCGTTTGTCTCACTAAGTTCTTATAATTTTTCTTCCATAGATGCCGGGAGCAACTTCCTCACAGGAAGCCATGTTTCCCCGGAATACAACTCCATCAACACCCGCTCCGGGGTCATCGGCGCGTGAAAACTGAATTCCTTTTGGGGGCGGAACGCCTTCATGGCCTCCCGCAGGGCGAAGAAGACCCCGATGCCGTACATCAACGGCGGCTCCCCCACCGCCTTGGAGCCGTAAGGCCCCCAGGGATTTTCCGCATCTTCCAACAGCGTAACTTGCAGATCGTCGGGCATGAAATAGACTTCCGGCACTTTGTAGCTGGCCAGGGCGTTGGAGAGCAGCCGGCCTTTTTCATCGAATTGCAAATCTTCCATGGTCATCCAGCCCAGGCCCTGCGCCAGCCCGCCTTCGATCTGCCCTAAATCCACTAAGCGGTTGAGGGGGCGGCAGAGATCGTGTACCAGTTTAACCGCGTCGATCTCGTAAGTGCCGCGCAGGCAGTCCACCGTGACTTCGATAATCGCCGCGCCGTACACGTGGTAGGCAAAGGGATGCCCTTTCTCCCTGGTTTTGTCGAAACCGATCTGCGGGGTGGCGTAAAAGGCGTGGGCGGAGAGTGAGACGCGGGAGAAGTATGCCGACTGCACCAGCCGTTTCCAGTCCCAGCCGGTTTCCTTTCCATTATATAATATCTTTTCTCCCGCGATGGCGATATTCTCCGGCTCTTTCAGCTTCAAATCCCGGGCTGCCAGGCTTTTCAAACGCTCCAGAATTTGAGCAACCGCGCTCATGGTCGCTTTCCCGTAAAGATCGGCGGAGGCACTGGCGGCAGTAGGGGACATATTGGCGATCCGGGTGGTGTTAGTGCTCTCGACCCTGATACGCTCTTCCCCGATGCCAAAACTTCGCGCGGCGATGTCGGCGATTTTGGTATTAAGCCCCTGGCCCATCTCCACCCCGCCGGTAGTGACGCTCACGCTGCCGTCGGTGTACACGTGCACTAACGCGCTGCCCTGGTTCATGAACGTGGCGGTAAAAGAGATGCCGAAACAGATCGGCATCACCGCGAACCCTTTTTTGACCTCGAAATGCTCGCGGTTGAACTGCTCGACTCCCCGGCGGATTTCCGAAAGATGATATTTTTCCTCCGCCGTTTGCCAGGTAATCTGCGCCCGGGCCTGTTCGGCAACCTGCCCATAGGGGAACTCGTCGCCGTCTTGGAGCAAATTTTTGCGCTGAATCTCTTCGCGCGGCATTCCTGACGCTTCCGCGGCTTTGGCGATGGCGCTTTCGATGACGAACATCGCCTGCGGGCCGCCGAATCCCCGGAAGGCGGTGAAAGGAGGCAGGTTGGTGCGGCAGGAGGCGGCAAAGATGCGCACGTTAGGAATGAAATAGGCGTTGGCGCTGTGGAAAAGGGTGCGCTCTAAAATCGCGGGGGACAAATCCGCGGTCGCCCCGGCGTTTTGATAGTGTTTCGCTTCGTAGGCCAGGATTTTGCCCTCCCTGCTCAGCCCGATCTTGAAATCCGAAGAATAGGGGTGGCGCTTGCCGGTCATTTTCAGATCTTCGTGGCGGGAGAGCAGCAGCTCCACCGGCTTTTGGGTGTGCCAGGCGGCCAGCGCGGCCAGGCAGGCCCAGGCGGTGGCCTGGTCTTCTTTTCCCCCGAATCCCCCGCCTAACCGCTTCACTTCCACTTCGATGTTATGGTTTGCGAGGCCCAGCACTTTTGCGGCGTGTTTCTGCACCGCGTAAGGGCTTTGGGTGGAAGAAAAAATTTTGAGAGTTCCGCCCTCCTGCGGCAGCGCCCGCGCCGCCTGGGTTTCCAGATAGAGGTGTTCCTGCCCGCCGATCTCGCAGCGGCCTTCCACTACCACGTCGCACTTCTCCCAGGCGGCGTCAACGTCGCCGAGGGAAAAAGTGCGGGCGGGGCCGATGATTTCCCCGCGCGCGAACGCTTCCCGGGGATCGGTGATAGGCGGGAGTTCCTCGATTTCCACGGCGATTTTTTTCAGCGCTTTGCGCACGATGTCCGGGTCTTTCCCCACCACCAGCGCCAGCGGCTGGCCGATGTAGCTCACTTTCCCCGCCGCTAACAGCGGTTCGTCCTGAATGAGCGGGCCGATTTGATTTTCCCCGGGAATATCCCCCGCGCTCAGCACGGCGACGATCCCCTCCAGCGCCAGCGTGCCGGCAAAATCCAGGCGGAGAATCTTCCCGTGCGCAATCGGGGAGGAAAACACCGCAGCGTGCAGCATGTCCGCCGGCCGGGGCAAATCCCCGAGGTATTGGGATTCGCCCCGGGTATGCAGGGCAGCGTCGATGTGCTTCATGGCCGGGTTCCTTACTTGGAATTTCAACTTACGCTTACCTGTAGTGCTAGTTCTACCAACGGACACTCGATCTAACCGCGAATTGACGCGAATAAACACTAATTTCGGCCGGTCTTGATCCTATAGTTATTCGCAGTACGCTTTATTTCAAGGGGGCTATCTGGCCCAAAGGCTCATAATTCCTGGCTTTTTCCCATAAAATATTCAATTTACAATTCCGTAAAACCGGCTGATCTCAGGCATTGGCGGCCTCAATTTTCAGATTCCCAAAAACTTCCTCAGGCGTCTTGCCGGTTATTTCCATATAAACCGCATCAGGGCATATCTCGATCTCTTTACTCCAGGCGATTTGCCCGCTGCTACCGATGGACACCATTTGAAAATTTTTATAATCATTCCACAAAGAGAAAACCCTCCTTCCTGCCAGGGCAGAAAGATCGACTTCTCCCTCCACTCCGTCGGAGTATTTCACCCATAGTTTATAATTTTCTAAGGCTTTTATTTGAATTGGTTTAAACATTAAGATTTATTCCTATCCGGTTACTTTTTTCAGGTAATGAGGCCACTTTCCAGTAACTCCCTTACTATTACATACCCCGGATAAAGTTTGGCAAAATGCGCAAACAGCAACTGCCGGGTGAGCAGACGCTTGTATTCTGCGGAACCGCGAACGTCGCTGATGGGGGAAATCTCCTGTTGGGCGATCGCTGCCGCCTGCACGATGGTCTCCGGGGTGATTTCTTTTTCAGCTAAGAATTCGCAGGTGCGGCGCAGGAACAGGGGAATTGGGGCTACCCCGCCCAGGCTCAAATTCACTTTTTGAATGACCCGCTCTCCGGCGGTGATCTGGATGGCGCTGTTCACGCTGGCAATGTCGAGACATTTGCGCTTGGAGACTTTCTCGAAATTGACCCGCGCCGAGCGGGAAGGTTTCGGGAACACGATTTCAGTAACGATTTCCGCGGGCTTCTTCGCAAGCTGTTTGTATCCTTTGTAGAATCCGGCCAGGGGAAGCTTGCGCGATTTTTGCCCGTTTTTCAGGGTCAAAGAGGTATCCAGCACCAGCAGCAAAATAGTCATATCCCCGATGGGCGAGGCGTTGACGATATTGCCCCCTAAGGTGGCGCGGTTGCGGATTTGCCAGGAAGCGTTCCGGTGCATGTAGGATCGAATTTCCGGGATCGCCTGTTGCACCAGCGGATGGGCGGCAAATTCCTCGAAGGTGGTTAATGCCCCGGCATGGATTTCCCCCTTCTCTTCAAAAACCCCTTTCATTTCCGGGTGCAGGTTCAGTACCTCTACCCGCATATCCGGCAGCGTCTCGCCGCGCTGCACGTACAGATCCGTTCCCCCCGCGATGAAGACTTCCGGCTTCTGCCGGCCGTTGGCAGAGGAAGGGAATTGGATTTTCCGCAATCTCTCCGGAATCTCCCGGAAATACTCCGGCAGCATTCCCCCGGCAATCATCAGGGCGATGTTTTCCGATGGGCTGCCGCTGCTCCCCAGTTGTGCAGCATCCCTGATAACCAATTCCCCGGCGCGTTTCAGCGAGGCGTAACCGGTGCAGCGGCAGAGGTGGCCGCTGAGCGCGTATTTGACATCTTCAGCGCTGAGCGCGGCGCCCTTTTCCATCAGCCGGGCGGTGAGGGAAACCACGATGCCGGGAGTGCAGAACCCGCACTGGGCGGCGCCTTCGGAAACAATCGCATCCTGCACCGGGGAGAGGCGTTGCATGTTCAATCCCTCCACGGTTACCAGGTGCTTGCCGGCCAGCTCGCCCAGGGGCAGCAGGCAGGAAGTTACCGGGGTATAACGAACCTCGCCGCCGCTCAACTCCCCCACCAGCGCCGCGCAGGCGCCGCAGTCGCCCTCTTTGCAGCCCTCCTTGGTTCCCATCAGCATTTCCCGGCGGCGCAGGAAATCTAACACTAACATGCCCGGCGGTTCAGTAGCCTCGATTTCCCGCCGGTTCAACAAAAAACGGATGGGAGAAAACATACCTGCTTCCTTTCCGGTTCTAAGCTTGAATAGAGTATAAATGGGCAGGCCACGAAATGCAATAGAAAAGTGGAGGCGGAATAAGAGTTTAGGAGCGGGAGAGCAGGAGAGCAAATGTCTTCCGCTATCGCTGCCGCGGGAACGCATTACAAAAAACAGGGGTAAAACCAGTTCTCAAATTTTTTTTCCGGAAAAAAGTTAACTTTGCATTGCAAAGTATTTTTTGACAGCATAAATTGCTCCCCCATTAATAAGGAGATGTACATGATTGCCAATCATATCCACCATGCGCTGGCCCAGGTGCGGGAGTTGCAGCAGAAAATTTTGGAAAACCAACGCTTCAAGGGCTACTCCGGAAGGGCGCGGGCGATATGCGGCTGCGTGGCGCTGCTGGCTGCTTTTATTATGAACTCTTCGTTTTTCCCCCAGAATCCCCGCTCTCACGTGCTGGGATGGGGCGTGGTGGCGTTGTTCGGAATCCTGTTGAACTTTGGCGCGTTAATCCATTGGTTCCTGTTCGATCCCCGGGTAAAGCGGAATATTCGCAAGCTAAAACCCACCCTGGATGCCCTGCCGGCCATCCTGGTGGGGGCGGTAATGACCGTTACCATGCTGCACAACGGTCTCCCCCAATACCTTTTTGGAATCTGGATGAGCCTGTTTGGGCTGGCCAACCTCGCCTCCCGCCACGTGCTGCCAAAAAGAATCTGGATGGTCGGCGTTTATTATATCGCGTGCGGTTCCATTTTTCTTTTATTTCCCAACGTCTCCTTCCCCAATCCCTGGCCAATCGGCACGGTCTTTTTCGTGGGCGAATGGGCGGGGGGAATCATTCTTCATTTCGACGACCTCCAAAATCTTTCCGCCAGTGATATTTTAACCATTTTCAACGCGAAGGAGAGTAAGCATGTCCAGCATATATGATAATCCCTACACCGCGCTGAAGACCATCTTCCACGAACCCAACCGGCTGGCGATCATGTCCGCGTTATGCAGTTCCGCCGATGGGCTGACGTTCAAGGAGTTGAAGGAATCCTGCGAGTTGACCGACGGCAACCTGAGCCGCCACCTGAAAGCGTTAGAAGAAGCGCAGGTGATCTTGATCGAGAAGAAATTCATCGGCGCCAAGCCCCGCACCACGGTGGTGTTGACCGATATAGGGCGGGAAAGTTTTGTCGATTATCTGAAGGCCCTGGAAGAGGTGCTGAAAAAAGCCGCCGAGGCCGTGGCCGCCGGCGGCGAGGAAGGAATTTCCCTGCCTCTGGCCTGGATCAAACCGGCAAACGCCTGAAATACATCGGGGCCGATTTTGAAAACAGAGCCGCAGCGTTTTTAGGTAAATATCCCCGGGGAAAATTTAGTATTTCCTGATGGCGGATATTTTTTTTAGATTTAGCGCTTTGCATTACAAAGCTCTTTGTTTTTTAAATATATTTTGGAGCAAAGAGTAACCCTGATCAAGATGGGATACGGATTGATGTGCGATTTTGGGCCGCTTTTAGCCGTTGAAAAACGGTTTTGGGGGAAAGCCGGGGGAACGGCGGCGCAGAGTTGCCGAGAAAATGGCAAAAAAGATTTTTCCGGGAATGTGAGCCGGACAATCAAATCGCTTGAGGCGCGCATTTAATTGTTTCGCTCTATGAGCGTAATCGCAAATACCATTAAATTTAACCCTGTGCGCTATGCACGGGGAATCAGAAGCGTTTGTCTGGCAGGCGCTCGATATAATTCGGAATTTACCAACGTTTAACACAGAGGTTCGGCATGATAGGTATGATGAAAAAGCCTTCTTCCAGGCTGGATGAATTGCAAGGATTACTGGATCGGGGACACGAACTGCCGCAACACGTGGCGATCATTATGGACGGAAACGGAAGATGGGCAAAACGCCGCGCCCTGCCCCGCGCCGCCGGCCATCGGGAAGGGGTAAAATCGGTGCGCAGCGTGGTGGAAGCAGCCGGGGAGCTGGGAATCGAATTTTTGACCCTTTATACTTTTTCAAAAGAGAACTGGCAGCGCCCCATGGACGAAGTTTCGCTGCTGATGAAACTGTTAGTAACCTCGCTCAAAAGTGAAATCAACGAGTTGGCGGCAAAAAACGTTCATCTGAACGTACTGGGAGACCTGGACGATTTGCCGCTTTTTGCCCGCGCCGAGTTGATCGAAGCGATGGAGCGCACCCGACACAATACCGGCCTGAAGTTGAACCTGGCCCTGAGCTATGGGGGGCGAGCGGAAATTGTTGCCGCGGTAAAGGATATTGCCCGCCGGGTGCGCGACGGGGAATTGTACCTGGAAGATATCGACGAGTACACCATCGGCGAGAGCCTTTATACCCGCAATATGCCCGACCCGGATTTACTCATTCGCACCAGCGGGGAACAGCGCATCAGCAATTTCCTGCTCTGGCAGGTCGCTTATGCGGAGATTTATATCACCCGCACCTTGTGGCCGGATTTTCGCAAAACGGAGTTTTATGAAGCATTGATCAATTACCTGCGCCGGGAGCGGCGTTTCGGAATGGTCAGCGAACAACTTCAGAAAAAAGCGGTTTCCTGAAAATAATTTCCATGGCCCGCCTGACCATCAGTCGGGCAGGCAGAATAATTTGATGGCTAAGAACGATTACCGGGATACGCTCGACTTCCTTTTCAGCCTGCAACGGGTGGGGATCAAGCTCGGCCTGGACAACATCCGCACCCTGCTGGCCGCCGTGGGCAATCCCCAGGCGCGCTGGCCGGCCATCCATATTGCCGGAACCAACGGAAAAGGCTCCACTGCGGCCATGTTAGAATCCATTCTTCTGAACGCCGGTTACACGGTCGGCCTTTACACCTCTCCCCATTTGATCGATTTCAGCGAAAGAATCCGCATCGACCGCCAGCCCATCTCCACCGAAGTGGTGGTGGAATTTACCCGCAGACTGCGCCCGCTCATCGAAAAAATAGAGCCGTCATTTTTTGAAGTAACCACCGCCCTGGCGTTCTGGCACTTTGCGCAGCGCCCGGTGGAGATAGCGGTGGTGGAAACCGGGATGGGCGGGCGGTTAGACTCCACCAATGTGCTGGCGCCCTTGATTTCGCTCATCACCCCGGTCGATTACGACCATCAACAATACTTAGGGAATACCTTGAAGGAAATCGCCGCGGAGAAAGGGGGAATCATCAAGCCGGGGGTTCCCTGCCTCACCAACAACCGCCATCCCGAGGTGCTGGCGGTGCTGGCGGAGATGTGCCGGAGCAGGAACGCGCCCTTCGGCAATGTTTTCGAGGAGGGTTCCTGGGAAATTCTGCACGCCGATCTGCTGGGCACTCGCTTCAATTTGGCGCTGGGCGGGCGCAACTGGCAAAACCTGGCCCTCAACCTGCCGGGGGATTATCAAATGGAGAACGTTCTGCTGGCCATAGCGGCGCTGGAACCGTTAAAAAAACATCTGCACATTCCCGATCAAGCGGCGGCGACCGGTTTGAATTCGGTTCTCTGGAAAGGACGGCTGCATCTTGTTTCCACTGACCCGCCGGTGATGATCGACGTCTCCCATAATCCCGCCGGGTTTGCGCGAACCCTGGGTTTTATCGGGCAATTTTTCCCCAAAAACCGCATCAACGCGATCACTTTTTTACAAGAAGATAAAGATTTTCGAAAAATCGGCGATTTATTAATATCGGGGGTGCAAGAGATATTCATCATGGATTTGCGCCTGGGCAAGCCGCTGAATCCGCAAATCTACCGGGATTATTTGCAGGAAAAAGGGGGTTCCGCCCAAATTGTCGATTCCCTGGAAACCCTGCGCGAAAGGATTTTTCGTTCTTCTTCTCCGCAGCAGTTGTGGCTGGTCATCGGTTCCCACTACCTTGCCGGAGAAGCCTACCAAAAGCTGCTGTGAACCGCTCCCGTGTAATCCACCCCTATGGTTCTGTTCCTGAAACAATTATCTTGATTTTTATAAAAGGGAAATTTATATTTAGCCGCTCACTGATAGCTTCAGAGAATTCCCAACCGCCTCTCCTTCCTGATGAACCGCGTGAGGCTTCTCTTGAAAAACAATCATGATACAATGGTCATTAATTTCAAGCCAATCTAAAACGGAGTAATTTTGCTATGTTAGACTTAGAATCGCTTAAGACATTGAAGATTTCCGAATTGACCCAGATCGCCCAGGAGTTGGGAATTCAAGGAACTTCCGGTCTTAAAAAACAAGAACTGATCTTTAAAATCCTGGAAGAGCAAACCGCCCAGGAAGGATTGATCTTTTCCGAAGGCGTGTTGGAAGTGCTGCCGGACGGGTACGGTTTTTTACGCTCGCCCAAGTTCAACTACCTGCCCGGCCAGGACGACATTTACGTCTCTCCTTCCCAAATCAAGCGGTTTGACTTGCGCACCGGGGATACGGTCAACGGCCAGATTCGCCCGCCTAAGGACAACGAGCGGTTTTTTGCCCTGTTGCGGGTGGAAGCGGTCAACTACGAAACCCCGGAAAAAAAGCGCGAAATCAACCTGTTCGATAACCTCACCCCTATCTACCCCATCGAGCGGCTCAACCTGGAGACGGAGTCAAAGGAATATACCATGCGGATCATGAACCTGCTGACGCCAATCGGGAAGGGACAGCGCGGGTTGATTGTATCCCCGCCCCGGGCCGGTAAAACCGTAATCATGCAAAAAATCGCCAACTCCATCACCAGCAATAACCCGGATGTGATTATGATCGTGCTGCTCATTGACGAGCGCCCGGAAGAAGTGACCGACATGGAACGCAACGTTAAGGCAGAGGTAATCTCTTCTACCTTTGACGAACCACCCGAACGCCACGTCCAGGTGGCTGACATGGTGCTGGAAAAGGCCAAACGTTTGGTGGAATACGGGCGCGATGTGGTGATCCTGCTCGACAGCATCACCCGGCTGGCGCGAGCGCACAACACCGTGGTGCCGCACAGCGGTAAAATTCTCTCTGGCGGGGTGGATTCCAACGCCCTGCGCCATCCCAAGCGCTTCTTCGGGGCCGCCCGTAACATCGAAGAAGGGGGCAGCCTGACCATTATCGCCACCGCGCTGGTGCAAACCGGCTCCCGGATGGACGAAGTGATCTTCGAAGAGTTCAAGGGAACCGGCAACATGGAAATCGTGCTGGATCGCCGCCTGGCCGACCGGCGCATCTTCCCGGCCATCGACATCAACAGCTCCGGAACCCGTAAAGAAGAGTTGCTGCTGAGCAAAAAAGAGATCTCCCGGGTCTGGGTGCTGCGCAAGCTGCTCAACGAAATGAACCCCATCGAAGCCATGGAATTCCTGTTAGGCAAAATGCGCAACACCCGCAACAACGATGCGTTCATGGACAGCATGAGTTCCTGATAGGCAAGAACCAGGAACCAAGAGCCAGGAACCAGGAACCAAGAGCCAAGAACCAAGAGCCAGGTTCCAAGTTTCAAGAATTGGGGTGCAAATCTTCCATTGACTACCGGTTCTTGGATATTGGCTCTTGGGACTTGGCTCTTGCTTTCCGGGAGTTTTGTTCATATCTTTGCCCGGTTTTTAAGACTGAAAGGAGTTTTACGATGAAAAAAGACATTCATCCGAAATATCAAATTACGAAGGTAACCTGCGCCTGCGGCAATACCTTTGAGACCCGCTCGACGGTAGAAACCCTGCACGTGGAAATTTGCTCGAATTGCCATCCCTTTTTCACCGGCAAACAGAAATTGGTGGACTCCGCCGGCCGGGTGGAAAAATTCCTGCGCAAATACGGCGACCGTCGTTAGGGTTACAGGCGTTCAAATTTAGAAAACGGGATACCCGCAAGGGGGTATTCCGTTTTTTATTTGTAAGCGCGAACGCCCTTCTAATCAAGCAAATGAATAGCTCCGCGATTCATCGCGGGGATTTGTGAGATTTACTAAGCCAAACTGCGGGGATTTATCCCCGAGTTATGCCAGGTGCGTAACATCAGTTATTCATAAAGAAAGGTAGTGAATTCAATGCTCGAGAAACTCCGGGGAATTGAACAACGCTTCGAGAAGATCGCCGGGCAGATGGCCGACCCGCTGATCGCCGCGGACCACGAAAAATACAGCCGCCTGGCGCGGGAATATGCGGAATTGGAAGAAATCGCCCAAAAATCCCGCCAATACCGCCAGGTGCTGGATCGTATCAAAGATTCCCGCGTCATTCTTGAAGACTCTGATGACGCAGAGCTTCTGCAACTGGCCAGGGAAGAATTGGAAATGCTGGAGGAACAAGAAATAAAACTGGAGAAGGAAATCCAGCGCCTCCTGGTTCCGGCGGATCCCAATGATAACAAGAATACGATTGTGGAAATTCGCGCCGGCACCGGGGGAGACGAAGCGGGGATCTTTGCCGGCGACCTCTACCGGATGTATTCCCGGTATTGCGAGAATAACCGTTGGAAGATCGAACCCATCAGCGCCAGCATCTCCGAGCGCGGAGGGTTCAAGGAAATCATTTTTTCCGTGAGCGGCAAGGGCGCTTACGGGCGCTTGAAATACGAGAGCGGGGTGCACCGGGTGCAGCGGGTGCCGGAAACCGAATCCCAGGGGCGTATCCATACTTCCGCGGCCTCGGTGGCGGTGCTGCCGGAAGCGGAGGGGGTGGAGATCGACATCAAGCCCAACGACATCCGGGTGGATGTTTTTCGCTCTTCCGGGCACGGCGGGCAGCACGTGAACACCACGGACTCCGCGGTACGGATCGTGCATATTCCCACCGGGCTGATGGTCTCCTGCCAGGATGAGAAATCGCAGCTCAAGAACAAAGAAAAGGCCATGAAAGTTCTGAAAGCGCGGTTATATGACCTGGAACTGCGCAAACAGCAGGAAAGCATCTCCAGCCAGCGGCGGAATATGATCCGCAGCGGCGACCGCAGCGAAAAAATTCGCACCTATAATTTCCCCCAGGGGCGGGTGACCGACCATCGCATCCATCTCACCCTCTATCGCCTGGAGGAGATCATGCAGGGCGTTCTGGATATGCTCATCGACGAATTGCAACTGGCAGAGCAGGCGGAACGGTTGGGAGAATCCCTGGCCAGGAAACCGGAAGAAACCGCGCCGCAATTCGCCAATGGCTGATCTTTAGCGGTCAGATTCCCATGGTTCTCCTCGATAATTCGTGCAAGAGCTTTGTCAGTAGATCTGCATTTTCAAACTGAATGCTGAACGCTGAAAGCTGAGTGCTGAAAGCTGACGGCTGAATTGCTATAGATTTACGCTTTGATAATTCACCCGATGTTAGCCAAAATTGAAGATTCTGCTGGACGTTTAATTACTTGGAAAAGTCTGAAATCTGGACCGTGCAAAAAGTCCTGAACTGGACCGTAGCATATTTCACCTCCAAACAGATTCCCGAACCCCGATTGAGCGCCGAGCTGCTGCTGGCGCACGCGCTGGATTGCAAGCGGATCGAATTATACCTGCAATTCGAGCGCACCCTTTCCCCCCGGGAACTGGCCGCTTACCGCGCCGGCATTCAACGCCGGGCGCAGCGGGAACCGGTGCAGTACATCCTGGGGATGAGCGAATTCATGGGATTACCTTTCAAAGTGACCCCGGCGGTGCTGATTCCCCGCCCGGATACGGAAGTGCTGGTCGATTGCGCCATCGAATACCTGAAGCGCGCGGGGATTCCCGCGCCCCGCATCCTCGACGTCGGCGCGGGGAGCGGCTGCATCGCCGTCTCTCTGGCGAAATCTTTCCCCGCGGCGGAGGTCTGGGCGGTGGAAAAAAGCCCCCCGGCGCTCCAAATCGCCCGGGAAAACGCTGCTGCGAATGGGGTCGAAATTCGTTTTTGGGAAACGGACTTTTTTGCGGATTTCCCCGGGCGGGAAGCGCAATTTCATCTGCTGGTAACAAACCCCCCCTATGTAGCCGATAGTGATTGGGAGACCTTGCAGCCGGAGGTGCGCCGTTTCGAGCCGGCAGAGGCGCTGCGGGGCGGGCCGGACGGCCTGGCGTTTTATCGCCAACTCGCTCCCCTGCTCCCGGAAATGCTTGCGCCCGGCGCCGCGGCCATGCTGGAAACCGGCTACAACCAGGCCCGGGCGGTGGCGGCGCTGCTGGAAGAGCAGCAATTGGCGACGGAAATTCGCAAGGATTACCAGCAGATCGAGCGGGTGGTGATCGGGAGAAGAGGGGGAAAGGATAAAGGATAAAGGGAAATTACCTGCCCCGGGTATGCGGGGCGCAAATAATAAACCTGTTGCAAAATTCGTGAAAATTCGTGGTCATTCCTGGCTTTTTACGCATTTCACAATAAGTCTAATGATACCGGCCCGGCCGGTTAACGCTGAAAGAAAATCGAGAATTATACTATGGCAAAAAAGAAATCTAAGCAATCTAAACAATCCAGAACCCCGTTCCGGCAAGAAATCATCAATTTCTTGCACCGAAAAAGGGGAAAATCTTTTAAACGGAAAGAAATTTCCCACTCCCTGGGAGTGAATAAAACCAACTACCATTTATTCCAGGAGGCCCTGGCGGAGCTGGCCCGCTCGGGAGAGATCGTGAGAGCAAAAGGCGGGCGCTACACCAGCGCCTCCAGCCTGCAAAAAATTCAAGGAGCGCTGCAAATGACCCGCAAGGGCTTTGCTTTCGTCGCCGACGAGCGCACCGGGGAGGAGATTTTCATCTCCGCCCAAAACCTCAACACCGCGTTGAATCAAGACCTCGTCGAGGTGCAGTTGTTCGGCGTTTCCCGGGGAAAGAACAAAGAGGGGCGGGTGGTGCAAATCCTTTCCCGCGCCCGCTCCACCTTCGTGGGAACTTATCATAAAAGCGAATACTACGGGTTCGTGGTTCCCGACGATCCCCGGGTGTACCGCGATTTCTACATCCACGAAAAAAAATCTCTTTCGGCGCAAAACGGCCAGAAAGTGGTAGTGGAACTGGAAAAGTGGGATACATCGCAGCTCAACCCGGAAGGCAATATTATCGAAATTTTAGGCTATCCCGGCGACCCGGGAGTGGACGTCTCCTCCGTGGCGATTGGCCACGGCCTGCAATTAGGCTTTAACAAAAAGGTGGCGGAAGAAGCCCGGAAAATGCGCCTGCTGATTACTCCCGAAGAGGTTTCCCGGCGGTTAGATTTGCGAAATGAAATGACCTTCACCATCGACCCGGTTGACGCGAAGGATTTCGACGACGCGGTCTCGCTGGAAAAATTGGAAAACGGGCACTACCGCCTGGGGGTGCATATCGCCGACGTCAGCTTTTTCGTTAAAGAGGGTACCCCGCTGGATAAAGAAGCCTTGCAGCGCGGCACCAGCGTTTACCTGGTTGACCGGGTCATCCCCATGCTCCCGGAGCACCTTTCCAACGAAATGTGCAGCTTGCAGCCCTACCAGGATCGCCTGACCTTTAGCTGCATTATGGATATGACCCCGCGCGGCGAGGTGGTGGATTACCGGATTCTTCCCTCGATTATCAACAGCAAGCGGCGCTTTACCTACGAGGAAGTGCAGGCCATCGTCGATGATCCCCGTTCTGGCGACCCCTTTGCGCAGGCGCTCAAAGAAATGCACCGCTTCAGCCGGGTGCTGCGCGAGAGGCGCTTCCGGGAGGGCAGCATCGATTTCAATACCCCGGAAGTGAAATTCCGCTTGGACGTCCGGGGACGCCCTGTCGAGATTATCCCGGTGCAGCATTTAGAAAGCCACGAGTTAATCGAAGAGTTCATGCTGATGGCCAACCAGACCGTGGCCAAACACGTGTACCGGCTTTCCCGCCAACTGGGCGGTGAAGAGACCGCCGGCGACGCAGAGACTCCCCCCAAAACCGGCAAAGGCAAGGCTGGCCGGGGCAAATCTTCTCAAAGCATCGCCGGGGAAAAGGCCGCCGGCAAAGACGGCAAGCTGCTGCCTTATGTTTTCAGGATTCACGAGCGCCCGGACAAGGAGAAGCTGGCAAAATTCGGCGACTTTATGCACGCCCTGGGCTACCGGATCAAGCTGAAGCAGAATCTCTCTCCCGGCGATTTCCAGGCGGTGTTGAAGCAGATCGAGGGCGGGAAGGATGAAATCCTGATCAAAGAAGTAGCCCTGCGCACCATGATGAAAGCGGTATATTCCACCAAAAATGTCGGGCACTTCGGGCTGGCGTTCCGGGACTATACCCACTTCACTTCGCCCATCCGCCGCTACCCGGATTTAATGGTGCACCGCCTGCTGAAGGAGTACCAGGCCCCGCCTGACCCCAAACGGCTGCAAGAGTTGCGCAGGTTGTTGAAAGAAGTTTGCGAGATTTCTTCCCGGCAGGAGCGCCAGGCCATGGAAGCGGAGCGCGAGAGCGTGCGCATCAAACAGGTGGAATGGTTGATGCAGCACCAGAACGAGGAATTCGAGGGGTTGATTTCCGGGGTGATGTCCTATGGGGTTTTCGTCGAAACCATTCCCTACCTCATCGAAGGGCTGGCGCGGATCGAAACCCTGGCGGATGATTTTTACATCTATGATGAAAAAACCTACTCCCTGATCGGAAAAGATACCGGCCGGGTGCTGCGCTTGGGCGACAGCGTGCGGGTGAAGGTGGCCCGCATCGACCGGGAGCATAATGAGGTGGATTTTTTGCTGGTAGAAGAGAAGGGAGAGAATACCTAATGCGCCTGCCCGAGACTGCGTCGGCAGGCCGGTAATGCGTAATGCGTAATTTTTCTTACGCATTACGCATTACGTTTTACGCTTCACTTACTCCTTGTCCTATCTATATTATCACTCACCGCATCAACATCATTTTGCGGGTTTCTACGAACGAACCGGCGCGCAGGCGGTAGAGGTACAGCCCGCTGGCAACCACAGCGCCTTTTTCATTCCGGCCGTCCCATTTTACCTGGTAACGCCCGCTGGCCTGGGGCGCCTGCACCAGGGTGCGCACCGGCTGGCCCAGCAGGTTGAATACCGTCAACTCCACGTTCGCGGAAGCGGGAAGCTGGTAGCTGATCACCGTTTCCGGGTTGAAGGGGTTGGGAAAATTCTGGAACAGATCAAAAGAGGTAACCGGCGCGAGCGGGTCGTTCCCGATGCCCACGATGGGCTCCACGGTCACGTTGGCGTCGTTGACGGTTAAGAAAGGCAGTAAATTGACAAAAGTGAAGGCCGCGGCCATGGCGGTATAATTCAAATCAATGGCGGTGGAAGCAGTGGCGGTGATGTTGGCGGCGGTAAAGGTCAGCTCCAGCACATCGAACGCACCGGCCTGCCCTAACGCTTTGGCGCCGTTGAAGATGATGGTGCCGTTGGCGGCGTTCAGGTCGTTCACAAACCCGGTGAATCCGGATAGAATCCCGGAATTGCTGACATATTGCAGCACCGCGGGATTCCAGGCCAGGTTCCCGGTAAAACTGCCCAAGTTTTCGTCGGGCGGGTTCACGCCGTTCATGTCGAAATGGATTCTCACCACCAGGGTTTCCCCGCTGTTGATGGTGGTATCGGGAGGCAATACCGAGGAAACGACCGAGTTGACCGGGTTCAAAACCGTAATCGTGGCGTCATTAACCGTTAAGAAGGGTAGCAAATTGACAAAGGTAAACGCCGCGGCCATGGCGGTATAATTCAGATCCATGACCGTAGCGCCAGGGTCCCCGGCAACGAATTTCAGCGTCAACACGTCAAAAGTGCCGCCCTGGCCCAGCGCCTTGGCGCCGTTGAAGATCATGGTGCCGTTGGCGGCGTTCAGGTCGTTCACAAACCCGGTAAATCCTGCCAAAATCCCGGAATTGCTGACATATTGCAGTCTCGCGGGATTCCAGTTCAAATTGCCGGTAAAGCTTCCCAGTACCTCCGTGGTTCCGGTCATATCGAAATGGATTGCTACCGTAACGGTATCCCCGGGATTAAGGGTATTGTCGGAAGGCATCACAGTTGAAACAACCGACTGGGAAAATGCCGGCATGCCGGCCAGTAAAACCGCAAACATCAACATCCCAAATCCGCTTCGTAAACCGTAAAACAACTGTTTCATAGAAACCCCTTCAGTTTAGATTGAATAAAACTCCATTAATTTAGTTAATGAAGCTGAATATAAGACGCCCGTCGAAATTCTCAAAATAGAAATATGGAGATTTTGCATAATAATTCGTGAGGGTAATGCGTAAATCGTGCGCGCGCCTGTTCGGACTTTGCCGCCGGGTTAAAGAAAAGCTGTTTTCTACCGAAATCTGTAATGGTACCGAAGCGCAGCGGGAACGGCTGGTATCGGAAATTTGTCATTGAAATCGGAACAGCGGCTTACGTCGCCGGAGTTTTTCATGCCCGAATCCCTTCAAAATTGTGTGATCATCGACGCGGTGCGCAGCCCTATCGGCGTTCGCGGGGGAATGCTGGCCGGTATTCGCCCGGATAATTTGATGGCCCAGGTGATCAGCGGATTGTTAACCCGCAACCCGGCGCTGCCGCTGGATCTCCTGGATGACGTGGTGTTGGGATGCGCCTTTCCCGAAGGCGCCCAGGGATTGCTGTTGGCGCGCTCCGCGGCGATTCTGGCGGGAATCCCGGTCTCTGCGCCCGCTAAAATCGTCAGCCGGCTGGGCGGCTCTTCCATGGATGCCGTTCACCAGGTGGACGCCGCGGTTCAGTTGGAGGATTACCGCGCGGCAATTGCCGGGGGAATCGAAGATATGTTTTCGGTGCCGGAAGGGGGTTTCAATCCCAGCTATCACCCGGAACTGGTGAAAAAAAATTATTACCTGCGCATGGGCGAAAGCGCGGAAATTCTGGCCCGGGAGGGTAAAATCGAACGGGAAGTGCAGGAAGAATTCGCCCTCGCTTCACATTTCAAAGCGTTAGATGCCTGGGAAAAAGGGCGCTTCAATAACGAGGTCATCCCGGTTCAGCACCTCAACGCTATTATCGCCCGCGATGAGGGGCCGCGGAAGGCGGAAGAGCGGGATTTTGCTTCCCTGGCGCCGGAAATCTTTCCCGGCGGAACCATCACTGCAGCCACCCGCAGCCCCGCTTCCGTGGGCGCCGCGGCGCTGCTGATGGTCGGCGAAACCCTGGCCGGCGAATTAGGATTGAAACCGCGCGCCCGGGTGCTCTCCCGGGGGGTTGCGGGGGTAGAATGGGAGCGCACCGGAATGGGCGCGCTGGCGGCCGCGGAAAAAGCCCTGCACAAAGCCGGGCTGACCATCGCGGAGATCGACGCCATCGAATTAGATGAATCCTTTGCCGCCCAGGCGCTTTACGTAGTTTTGAAAAGCGGCTGGCCGTTCCGCAAAATCAACCTGAACGGCGGCGCGCTGGCCCTGGGACACCCCCCGGGCTGCGCCGGCGCGCGGATGTTGGTAACCCTGCTCAACGTATTAGAGCAGCGCCGCGGCCGCTACGGGCTGGCCGCGCTTAGCATTGCCGGGGGGCAGGGAATCGCCACGGTGCTGGAGCGGATTCCCGGGGAAGGCTGGGATGGGAAGACCGATTGAAAAAGCCGCGGTGCTGGGAGCAGGGCTGAGGGGAATCCAGATCGCCGCCCAATTTGCCAACGCCGGCGTTCCCACGCTGTTGTTCGACGTCTCTCAGCCCGCCGCGGAAAAGGGGATTGCCGCCCTGGCGCGCGTCCACCCCGCGCCGCTGTTCCAACCGGAAAACCGTTCACTGATCGTCCCCTGCAATTACCGCGAGCACCTCAACCGCCTGGATGAAGCCGGTTGGGTGCTGGAAGCGATTGTGGAGCGTGCGGACGCGAAAGTAAAATTGTTTACCGCTATTCTACCCCACCTCAAGCCGGAAACCATTGTCAGCGCCACCGGCGCCGGTTTGTCGCTAAGCGAAATGTCCCACCGGCTGCCCCCGGAATTCACGGAATATTTTCTCATCACCCACTTCTTCCACTCCCCCCGTTACAATCACCTCCTGGAGATGGTCGGCAGCGAATACAACCGCCCGGAGCTGCTGCGGAAAACCGCGGCATTTTGCGAAAACACCCTGGGGAAAGGGGTTGTGCTCGCCAAAGACACCCCGGGGCTGCTGGCCTACCGGATCGGGATATTTGCCATCCTGCTGGCGCTGGCCCTGGCGCGCCGGATGAATCTCCCGTTGGAAGCGGCCGACCGCCTCATCGCCGCCGTAACCGGCTGCCCGGGAGACGGCATCTTCGGGGCGGCGGATATGCTGGGGCTGGACGCGGCAGCGCGGCTGGCCCTAACGATCCGGGAAAAATGCCCCGGAGACGAAGCTCGGGAAATGTTCCGCGTTCCCGCGCTCTTGAAAACCCTGCTGCAACGAAAGTGCACCGGAGAAAAAAGCGGGCGCGGGTTCTACGACCGGCAAGGAGAAATTCCCCGCTGCCTGGACTGGCAATCGCTGGAGTATCGCCCCTGCCAGGCGGTAAGCTTCCCCGGCCTGGAGAACGCCGAACAGCAGCCATCCCGGGAGGAGAGAATCCGCGCGCTGGCCTTCTCCGCCGATTCCGCCGGTAAATTCGTTTGGGAATTCCTTTCTCGCCTGCTCATTTACGCCGCCAACCGCATTCCGGAAACCGCCGATGACATCGCCGCCCTGGATAACGCTATCAAGTGGGGGTTCGAGTGGGAAGCGGGGCCGTTCGAGATTTGGGACGCGCTCGGCCCGGTAAAATCCCTCGCGCGGATGCGGGCGGAAGGCAAAAAAACGCCCCTGTGGGTGCAGGCGATGATCCACGCCGGGCAGGAAACTTTCTACGCCCTCCAGAAAGGGGCAACCGGCTACTTTGACGTTCACAGCGGCAAATTACGTTCCCTGCCGGAAGATTCCCGGTTGATTCCGCAGTTATGGGAAAGAAGCCAAAGCGCGGCGATGCGGGAAGTCCCCGGCGCAAGCCTGTGGGACCCGGGCCAGGGAGTATTATGCGTGGAGATTTTGAGCAACCATCAGCCGGAATTGAACTGGCTGGAGCCGCCCCTGCTCGATCTTTTGGAAGAAACGCTGGAAATCATTCCCGCCGGGGGATACAAAGGATTGGTCATCGCCGCCCGGGGGGGCCATTTTTCAGCCGGAACAGACCTTACGGCTCTCCTGAAACTGTGCGAGACCCGGCAGTGGGGAAAAATCGAATGGATGTGCCGGAAGTGGCAGGACGCCGGGCAGCGGCTGCGCTACGCGCCCTTCCCGGTGGTGAGCGCGCCGTTCCACCGCGCCGTGAACGCCGGGCTGGAACTGGCCCTGGCGGCGGACCGGGTGGTCGCGGCGGCGGAATTCTACGGCGGGCTTGCCTGGGCGGAAGCCGGGTTGATACCCCTCTGCGGCGGGGTTTTGCGATTGCTGGGCAACCACTTCGATGCGCTGGAAGCGGCGCGGCCGGGGCCATTTCCCCCGGTTGAGAAAGCGTTCGAGACCCTTTTCGCCTCCCGGATTTCGACTTCCGCGGCAGAGGCGCGCGCGCTGGGGTATTTAAAATCGCAAGATTGCATCGTGATGAACCGCGACCACCTGCTCTACCATGCCCAACAGGCGGTGTTGGAACTGGCGGAAAATTACCGCCCCCCGCAGCCGCCGGGCAACCTGATTCTGCCGGGGGAAGGAGGGCGGCTGGTGTTGGAAACGCGCCTGGATAACCTCGTGAAAGCCGGTAAGATCAGCCCTTACGAGGGCCTGGTCGGCAAAAAATTGGCATACGTATTGACCGGCGGCAACCAGGCCGGGCCGCTGGCCGCGGTTTCCGAGCAAACCATATTGGATTTGGAGCGGGAAATGGCGGTAAGTTTGTGCAGAGAAGCATCGACGCGGGAACGCCTGGCGCATTTTCTCAGAACCGGCCGCCGGCTGCGGAATTGAGCGCTTGTTAGACCTCAAAGGTTTTTTGGCGCAGCCATCCCCGCCGGGGAAAACCTTTGAGGTCAAAATTACTTCCCCACAATTACGCGCCGGAATGCCTTATTGGCGTTAAGCTTTGCGTTGTAAGCGTGCAAAACTGAAATTTTTGCAAAACTCCTCCCCGACCTTCCGGGGCAAGCTCTTCAGAGAATTCCGGCTGCTTTAATTGGCAATTGTCAATTAGCAATTGCCAATTTTATCCTGCTCCTGCTCCTGCCTTTTCCCCCTGCCACACCCCGCGCCGCAGCATTTCTTCCTCGATGTGGCGCTGCACCGTGCTGGCGCGCACGCCCCAGACCGGCGCAACCAGGTTGCGGGGATGGGTTTCGCCCACCAGCCGCTGAAGGTAAATATCCGGGCGCAGGCGACGGATGAATTCGATCACCAGCGATATGTACTCGCTGTAGCCGAACACCAGAAAGGGCTGGCGCTGGTACTCCGCGGCCAGCACGGTCTTTTTGACAATGTGGAGATGGTGGATTTTCAGGGAATCGATGGGGTAGCGGGAAATTACCTGCGCGGTTTGCAGCATCTGCTCCCGGGTTTCGCCCGGCAGGCCCAGGATCACGTGCGCGCACACGTGAATGCCCCGCCCGGCGGTCATCTCCACCGCCTCGGCCCACTCCCGGAAATCATGCCCGCGATTGATGCGCTCCAACGTGGCGTCGTGGATCGATTCCAGCCCGTACTCCAGGCTGATGTAATATTTTTTCGCCAGCTCCTCGAAGTAAGCGAGCTTGGCCGGGTCCACGCAGTCCGGGCGGGTTCCGATCACCAGCCCCAGTACCCGGGGATGCGCCAGCGCCTGCGCGTAAATCCCTTGCAAGTATTCCAGGGGCGCGTAGGTATTGCTGTAGGCCTGGAAATAGACCACAAATTTCTCGGCTTTGTAGCGGCGGCTAAGGTACTCCACCCCCGCCTCCACCTGCTGGGCGATGCTCATCCCCGGCTTGCAATAGGGCGGCACGAAGCTGGCGTTGTTGCAATAGGTACATCCCCCGAAGGCCTTGCTGCCGTCGCGGTTGGGGCAGGTGAAACCGGCGTCCACGGAAACCTTTTGCAGCCGCCCCCCGAAACGGGATTTCAAGTAATCTTTGTAGGCGTTGTAGGGACGGGAGGTGCCCCAGGGGAACACCCGCGCCTTCGGTTTGGCGACTTGCAGAACATTATCTATCATCATGGAGAATTCCCATCTTTGCTGAACATATTTTCCGAACGTCGCGCGCCGAAAATATAGAAAATAATCCCCCCGGAGTCAATCCGCAGATTCGCCCCCGCTCGCCGGTGGATACACTCGTTAAAGGTGAAAGGGGCATTCTATTGCTGAATTTATTGTTTTAGCCTTTACAAAGCGCTTTCAAACTGAAAGCTAAATGCTGAAAGCTGATAGCTGAATTATAATCATTGCAGCAGGAGCATTTTTCGCGCCTGCACGAACGCCGGTTTTAACGGATTCGATGCCGCGGAAGCGGGCGCGCCGGGGGAGAGCGCCTGCACGCTAAGGCGGTAAATGTACACGCCGCTGGCGGCCTTTTGCCCCCGCGCATCCCTGCCGTTCCAGGTTACCCGGTAGAATCCGGCCGGCTGGATTTCCGATACCAGGGTGGCGACTTTTTGCCCCAACAGGCCGTACACCGCCAATTCCACCGCCCCGGGCGCCGGAAGCTGGTAGCGGATGGCGGTTTCCGGGTTAAAGGGATTGGGGTAATTCTGCGCCAGCGCGAAGGTTTCCGGCAACTGCTGTTCCGCTTTGCTGAGCTTCAGCCGCTTCACCCGGGGATCGCGGATCTGCACCGTTGCCCCATCGTTGAGCGCGTGTTCCGCAAGCTCCTGCCCATCGGCCATCTCTTTTAGCAGGTATTTGACCGCCTCGCTCCCCTTCCCGCGGCGGAAGCGCAGGTTGAGGGGATAATGATCCGCTTGCAGCAGGATTTCCGCCTCGCCGGCGCTGCTCAGGCGGGTATGGTCGCCAAAACGGGCGTCGAAAATACCCGCCGGGGGCAACGGGGGCAGTTCAAAAGAGGAACGCCCGGCTGCGGTTTGCGGATTGCTTCCGAAGTAGAGGGTCTGCCCGGCGCCCCCCGCGTCGCGGATCTCCAGGGCGCTGAAGCCGGGGAGATCTGCCAAAGCGGGGATTTGCCCCGGCGAGGCTTTTGCCTGCCCCGCCGCGCAGGGAACCGTGATGGTTCCCGGGGCGCTCGCCTTGATCCAATACCCTTTCCCCGCTTCCAGAACCGCGGCGGAGAAGTACGCCCCGTTGAAACCGAAGAGAGTGTTGGGAACGATGATATTCCCGGGATCGAGCACGCCGGCCAGCGGCGCGTCGCAGGAAGGCCCGCTGATCAAATTCCAGCCGGCGTTCAGGGCGATCTCGCAGCTTTGCAGGGCCTGGCCGGCGATGGCGGGAGAGGCGGCCGCGGGAAAGCGCAGCCAGTAACCCTTGCCGGTATCCAGCGCGGTCTGCTGAACGTAGGTATTATCGAACCAGAACAGAGTTCCGGGGATATGGGTAGGGAAGAGCGCGCTCACCGAAGGATCGCTCACCTGCGCCGGCAAACCCAGCAGGTTCCAGCCCTCCTGAACGCTCACCACGAACTCTTCTAACAACGCCCCCTGCACCCACACCGAATAGCTGCGCGGCGGCAGGGAGATATCGACCTCCCCGTTGGGGTTCACCACCGCGTACAACGCACCGGAATTGCCCAGCACGTCGGTAAGGGTATCGCCGGGGGCAAGGTTCATGGAAGCGACGTTCACCCCGTGCGCCATTTGCAGCGGCTCCCCGGCGTAGTTGATCGCCGCCAGCACGTCGCGCCCGGTGGGAGCGCCGCTGAGCTGATAGAAGAGGGTGGTGTGATCGTACCCGGAGGTAAAATTTTGCGCGTAGGGAGTGCCGAAACGGCTGAGATAATCCCGCTGCGTCGCCCCGAAAATATAATTTTTGTGCGCTTCGATCAAGCGGTCGATGGGATATTGCAATCCCTTGTGATAATAATCGTCGTAAAACACGCAGGGCAGGCCGGCCTGGTTGTTGGTGAGAATGTAGGCGTAGGCAAGGATAGGATCCGTCTCCACCGGCTGGCCGGGATCGCGGAAATCGTGATTGTTCACGAAAGTAACCACGTTGAAGCCGCTGGCGCCCTGGGCGTCCACCAGGCCGGCGTTGAAGACGTTGCGCGCGTCGTAGCCGAACTGGTCCGAGGCGGCTTCGAGAGCAAAGCGCAGGGAGAAATCGAACACCCGGGGGGAAATCGCCGCTTTGGTGTCGGCGTCCATGTTCGCCAGCACGTTGTCGATCCACTGCTTGAGCAAAAAGGGATTCCCGTCGAAGAACTCCCCCACCACCAGGCCGGGATCGATGTTCTGGTCGTGCAGGAAATCCAGCAAATCGCCCACAAAATCCGGCGGGAAGTGTTTCACCGCATCCATGCGGAATCCCCGCATCCCCGCGTCTTCCCACAGCCAGCGGCTCCAATCGAACAGCACGTCGCGGGTGCTCTGCACGTTCTGGTCGTAATCATAGAAGAAATACATTGCGTCCCAGTCCCCCGCCAGTTGGGTGGGATTGCCGTTGGGCTTGAAATCCAAGTAATTCATGGCCCCCTGGCCGCTGGGAAGGTTCTGGAAATCGGTGTAGGTTTGATAGGCGATGCTGCTCTCGATATTTCCGGGGACGCCGGTATAATACAACTCCGCCACGGTATGGTCGGAATAGTCGCCCAGGCCGTTTACGCTGCGGTTGTTCAAGTAGATGAAAATGGTATCCCCCGCGGGATCGAAATCATCCGCGCCCAATGCCAGGGCGAATTCGTCGATGCGGCAGCCCAGGGCGTCGATGTTGGCGAGCATGTCCACTCCCAGGTGGATGCTGTCAGGCGGCTCGCCGCAGCCCCCGCCGCCGTTCGGCTCGCTTTCCACCTCCGGCGGCAGCCCCTGGAAGCCCACGGTGTTGGTTTGCAGGTACACCTTGTAGGGTTTATCGAAGAAGTTGGGATGCTCCGATTTGGAGGCGATCTTGAAATAGTACGTTCCCGCTCCCCGCCCGCTGCTCCCCCCCACCGGCAACACCAGCCGGAAGCGGTCCGAGGGATAGGGCTGGTCGCCGTTCTGGATTTTGCTGAAATTCATATTGCGAACCCAGCCCGCCACCGCGGGATTATCCTCCGCCCGGCCGCCGTTGCGGTGATTATAGACCAGGTCCGCCGCCGCCGCCAGGCCGAGATTGTTCAGCTCCGCGACCAGGGCGTCCAGCGCCGCCCGGCTTCCGAAGCCGGTGGGACCCTGCCCGAATTCGCCTAAGTCGAATAGATCCTGGGGATCGTAGCCGTTGCTGAGAGCGCCGCCGCTGGCGCGGGAGAGTGGGGGCAGCCAGATATGGGTGAATCCCGTCTGCGCCAGTTCCGGCGCTTTCAGGCGCAGGGTATCGGCCCACACCGCTCCCTGGGCGGTTTTGGGATAATCCCAGTACCAGCCCTGGAAGAGGAAATCCTGCCCCAAAGCGCTGGCCGGGAGAATCGAACCAACGATCATAAGCGCTCGAATCGCCTGTCGAAAAGCCATGTTCATAACGGGTATCCTCATGGATCGATTAAGAATAACTTTGGTAACTATTCAGGCGTTTTGCCACAGAGGCCACAGAGAGCACAGAGACATAAAAAAATTCCTAATCAAATCACAAATACAGGGATATAAGGCTCTACTGTGGTCTCTGTGGCTGAATAGTAACTAACTTTGTTAATTTCAACATGGAGGAGTGCAAAATTTGTTTTGCACTGCCATCACGCTTCCGTCCAAGATATCCGGGCCACCGGGGTGATGTTGGTGCTGGGCGAAAGCTCGTCGTAAGATAGCACCGCCAGGCCCGGAAACTCCCGCTCCAGGAGATCGCGCACCCGTTTTCGAATGCAAGCGATGGTCAAAATGGCCGGAAGGGGATAGCCGGGGGTCTGGGGCAGCAGCGCCAGCTCCGAGCGGATCCCCTGGCGTAGATTTTCGATCTCCCCCGCGTTTAGCGGTTTCTTGCCGCGGTCGCCGTTCTCGAAAGTGAGGTGCTCCACCAGGCGGGTTTCCCACTGCGTATCCAGCAGATAGACGTTGAGGGTGCTTTGCCAGCGCCCGTAGGTGTATTTGTGGCTGAGGTACTGGCGCAGGCCGGAGCGGGCGAACTGCGCCAGATGCTCCCGCCCCGGCGTTTTTCCGGTTCCGATGTCCGGGTGCAGCGCCAGGGAATCGTCGAAAATGATGTATTTGGCGGGATCGGTTACCACGGCCTGGTAGTGCAGCAGGCGCTCCAAAATGCTGCGCAGATCCCGCACCGACAACCCCTCCGCCAACAAATCCCGCACCACCCCGGCCAATCGGGCGGGGGAATAGCGTTCCAGCGCCGCGGAAATGATCTCCGGAAACGCCTGGTCGAGCAGGGCCAGGTCGTATTCCAGGGTTTCTTTGTCGATCAAACAGGCGGCATGGCGGCGCACTTCCGCAGCCAGCGCCAACACGATGTAACCCACTTCGTCCCACACCGTCAGGCCCTCTGCTTCCAATTTCTGGCGCTGTGCGGCGCCGGCAAGGCTGTTTTCACGCCGGTTGGCGGGGTTGAGCGCCGGCGCCGCCCCGGCCAGGCCGTAATCCGCCAGGCGGGCAGGGGTCTCATTCACCAGAATTTGCCCCGGCTCCAGGCCGGGGCAGGGATGCGAGCGCAGATGGTTGATGCGAATGGCAAATGCCCTGGGCGGCAAGGTTTTGTCGGCCACGAAGCGCACCCCCGGCGAGCGCACCCCTAACTCGTAGAACATCCCGTCGGAAAAAAGGGTGAAGGTCTCCCGCAGCCGGGGATCGGCCTGCTCACTCCACACCGAGAGCGCCTCCGGGGCGGCTGTTCCGGCGGATTTGGGGGGCGCGGGAAGGATCCGGCGCAGGTAATCGGGATGGATATCGATATCGATTTTGAGCGGGCGCAAGTGCGCAATCAGCGATTCGGCGATCTCTTCATCGGAAAACCGGTTTTGCAGCGATTCACACAGCCGGCTCAAAACCGTTTCCGTCTCGGCGATGGAAATCCGCAGCTTCAGGAGCGAGCGCAGGAGGTTGAGCAGGCGCTCCGCGCTGAATTTATCCAGCGCGGTGCAGAGCGTTTCCGGCAGCAATTGCCGGCCCAGGGCGCGGTAGGCCTGCGCATTGGTTTTCGCCAGCAGCTTCTCCGGCTGCCAGCGGATGATTTCGGTTACCAGCGCGGCTAAAAAATCCGCCAGCAGCGGAATTTCCACCGCGAAAGCAGCGGCCGGTTCTCCCCCCGCGCCGGGGGGGGAGATGACCGCGTTCAGCCAGGCCTGCGCCCCGAAAGTTAGCGGCAATTTGCCCACTTCCCCCACCCCTAAGGCTTCCCATAACGGGCGAATCAGTTCCTCCGGGTAGGAGAGCAGTTGGTTGTGCAGGCGGATTTGCAAGGGTTTCCCGGCCGAGCCGCTTTTCAGGGTAATCGCCGGCTCGCCGGGGATACCCAATTCCGCGGCCATCGCGCCAACCTCCTCCTCTAAGCGGGAGAGAAGCGGGCCGGAAAAATTCATTTCCTTTGCCAGCAGCGTGTTCAACTCCTCGCAAAGCTCGATCTTCAAGGCAATTTTAGGGGGCGCCGGGTGGTTCATATCGGGTGCGTTATCTTTGTGTTAAAGTGCGTAGTAGTTCTGTTGCTGCCTTGCGTGAAGGTGATATGGATTACGCTAGTTCTGATCCCATACGCATCACGTTTCACCCATCACGTTTCAACTCAATCCTCCCGCCGATGCGCTTGCGCCACTCCGGTTTCAGTTCCGGGAAGGAGAGGATACGCACCCGGGGGAATTCGATCTCCAAGAGCCGGCGCAGGTAGAAGCGAAGACCTTCGCCGCGAGTGACGAGCACGGTTTTCCATTGCGGCTGCCCTTGCAGCGCTTCCCGAACCGCGCTGAGCAGGTTCTGGGTGGGCAGCGGCTCCAGGGCTAAAAAGGTTCTGCCGCCGGATTGCCGGAGGTTCTGCGCTATCTCTTGCTCGAATTCCGCGGAAAGCTCCCAAAAGCGGTTGCCCGGTTCGTTGCCGGGCAACTTGTCGCGCAGGGCCAGCCGCGCCGCTTCTACCGCGGGAACCACGTCCTCCCGGTCGGCAGCGTGGCGCTGGAAAACTTCCGACAACAGCGCCAGATCGGATACCGGCGCGCCCTCTTTTGCCAGCCAGTGCAGCATTTCCGTGAAACGGTTTTTCGCCTCCCGCTGCGGCAGGCGCTGCGTGATCAGCTCGCGCCGCGGGACGGCTTCCTGGCCGGCTTCTTCCTGCCAGATCGCCAGCATGTCCCCGGTTTTTTGGGCGTCTAAAAAAGCGCCGATATGCTCGTAAATCACCGCCTCCAGATGGTAAGCCATGTACTCGAAGCCGTCCCAGGTATCCGCGGCGGCAAGGCCGATTTTTTCCAGGAGCGGTTCGGGAATCCAGGCGCCGCTCATCTCCCCGCTGAGGGGGTCGTAAGCCGGCTGCACGGCCATTTTCTGCCCGCTCGCCAGACCGGGAAAGCGCTGGTATTGCGGCAAAAACCGCTTGCCCGGCTCCACCGCGCCTAACACGATGGGCACTTCCATGATCATGATAATGTAGCTGTTGGGGGCCATGCCGGAGTTGCTCAGCCGCCCGCGCAATCCCGGCGCTTTCAACCCAAGTTTTTCCTGAATGCGCTGCTGCGCGTTGGGGTAGTGGATTTTGAAGAGCGGGTGATCATCCCCATACGCCGGCGCGGGAAGAGAGAACAGCCCCGCTTCTACTTCGATGGCGATGGGGGTGACCACCGGGAGCAGCGAAGCGGAAGAAGCGGCGTTGGGAGCGGCGCGCGGATGGCGGCGGATGAGGGGGTATTTCTCCCGCACCAGGGTAAGGCGGGCGGTTTTGGCGTCCGCGGCCGCGGTTTGATCCCCGCGCCCGGCAAAGTAAATTTCCCGGCCATTCAACCAGTTTTTCAGCAGATAGTAACTTTCCCCCTCGCCGGTATGGGGCAGAATTTCCTGCACGATCCTGCCGAACGGCGCGGCGGCGCCCTCCCCGCCCTCCGGCGCCATCTTCTCGAACTCCTCCAGCGCCTCCCGGCGCTCTCCCATGATCCAGAGCAGGCTGCCGCACTGCAGATGGTAATCCGCGCGGCTTTGTTCCGCATACTTTTCATCGAGCCGCAAGGCCCGGCGATATAATTTCAGGCTATCCTCCCAGCGCTCCAGGGATTTCAAACTTCCGGCTAACTTCAGCAGCACCCGCGCGTCCGGGGCTTCTTCGCACAGCTTCCACACTTGCAGGGCGCTCTCCTTCAGCCCCAGGCCGTTCAGTTTTTCCCCGATCCAGTAATAGAAATAGCCGGAGCGGTTGCGCTCCCGCGCCGCTTCGATCAAAAAATCTTTCGCTTCTTTGAACCTGACCCCGCGGTATTCCGGCAAGCCTTCCCGCCCGGCGGAGAAGGCCTGGTCATAGAGCACGTAATTCAAAGCCCAGTGGGGATAGAAATACTCCAGCGCCCAGTTTTCCCCTAAATAGAAGATGTCACGGTTGAAACGCCGGTAATTCAGCAGATCCCGGTGGCGGGGATGGCGGAGCAATTGGCGCCAGGCGGGATTTTTGAGCAGTTCCCGGTACTCTTTGCTGCGAAAATACAGCTCCCGATGGCGGTTGCCGCGCAGCAGCGCGAAAAACTGCGGATTCTCTAACAGCCGGGAATAGAGGGGGGATTTCTTCAATTCCCCGTATGCGGCGTCCTGGAGCAGGGTTTCGTCTAAGGATTTCTTCAAATCGTCGCGCAGCTCGAACAGTTCCGTGGGCCAGAAGCGCTCCTGGATTTGGGAAAATAGCGCCGTTGCCTCGGCCTGTTTCCGGGCGCGGAAAACCACTCCTAAGTAGTGCAGGGTATGGATGTGCAGGTCTTTAAGCTCCTTTTCCCAGCGGATGGCCGGTTGCGCGGCCAGCCCGGCCAGGTTGAAACGCTGGCGGCCGTTTTCGCGAACCCACAGGAGGCGGTGCGGCAGCAAGCTTTCCAGCACTTCCAACGCTTCGCCGGCCAGCCCCTCGCTCTCCCGGTGGCATTGCCCGGCGTCGGCCTGGTGCTGCGCCAGGGCTTCCTGAGCGCGGCGAATCTCTTCATCACCGGCCTCGATCTGCTCTTCCAGGGTCTTGAGCAGTTTTTCTTCCGGGGTTTCGCCTTCCGGCAGGCTGGAAAATCCGCTCCCCGGGAAGCGGTGGGCGGGCGCCTGCGCGACGTTTGCGGAAACCGGCAAACCTGAAGGCCGCACGTTCCGCAGCAAATCCGCGCCTTGCTGCGGCTCCGGCTCCCCGGCCATAGAAACCGCCCGCTCCGGCATACGTCTCTCCCGCCGCCGGGCGATCTTTTCCCGCAGTTCCCGCGCCTCCTGGCGCAGCTTTTCGGATTCCCCCTGCAAGCGCCGGATTTCCTGCTCCTTTTCCCCGGCTAACCGCTGCTGCTCCCCGGCGTCGTTCTCCTTTTTTTCGGCTAAGCGGGCGTTCACTTCCGCCAGGGCCAATTTGCCGTCCGGCCAGTGCGGCTCCAGCGCCCGCACTTGCAGCAGGTGGGTTTTGGCGGGTTCGTAATCCCATTTCCACTTGTGGATTTGGTGCAGGTTGAAAAAGGAGATCACGAAGGCGGGATTCAACTGCACCGCCCGCTCATAAGCCTCCCGCGCCTGCTCGAACATGCGCTCGTCCCCGTCGCGGCGGTAGTATTGGAAGCAGGCGTCCCCGAAATCGTTGTAAACGAAGGCCAGGATGGAGTTGCGCACCCGCGGGTTGGCCTTGTTCTTCAAGCGCTCGTTGATGAATCCGGCTAAAAAGGGATCGCCGAGCAGCCCGCACACCGCCTGCACCTCCGCGGCCGGCGGGTCGTTGGCCAGGATTTCTCCTAAGCGGCGGAAAAAATCGCCCGCGGAAACGGCTCCCCCCTCTTTCCACTGCGCAGAAGTCTTCCACCATGAGGGATGTTTGGCGGCCTGGACGGAAATCCATTCCCCCGGGGAAGCTTCTTCCGGGGAAGAAGCTTCCGCCGCGCCGATCTCCCCCGCCAGCGCGTTTAACAGCCACCCCAATCGTTCGGCGGCGGATTTGGCGAAGTCTTCTTCGGAGCGGTTCGCGTTCCCCGCCCGCTCCGAAAAAGTCATCGACAAAGCCGCGGTGAGTTCCGCAAATTCCCGCTGCGGCTCGTCGAACCCTTCCCAGGCGCTCCAGCGCCGCAGCGCGGTATCTAAATAGCGTTGATAGCGCCGGAAAAGCGCCTCCCCGATGAGGTCGAAAAAATAGTCCACGTAATTGGTGATCGCCTGGGTGACGATGGCGGAGGCCGCGGCGGTGTAGTGCTCGTAAGCGCCGACGAAATCCCCCTGCTCCGCGGCGATGCGCGCCAGGCCGTGATCCAGCTCCGCCACGAAGGTTTCCCGCTTGATCTCCTTGTATTCCCGCCCGCTCAGGAAATCATCCCGCGCTTCCCGCAGGTCTTCCGCGCCGCCCAACAGCCAGCGGATGTAACCGCGGTTAGCCCAGGCGCCCACGTTGCCGGGATTGAGCTTCAACACCTCTTCGTACTTTTTCAGCACCGACCCGGCGACGTTGCGCTCCAAAGTGGGGCGGGAGCGCCACAATTTTTCCGCCTTGATCGCTAAGGAAAACTGCGCCACCTCGAAGCGCGGCTCTAACTCCACCACCCGCTGGAAGATTTGCATCTCCGTGCGCAGGTGCGCTTCCACCTCGGCGTACACGAAATTATAGTGGGCGTTGTCGCCGGCGCGGTTGGGGTCGAACATCTCCGCTTTCTTCAGCCAGTCCCAGGCGTCCGGCACGGAGCCGAGGTACATCCAGGCCAGGGCGGTGGTTACGTACGCCTCGAAGAGATACTCTTTTCGACCGGGAACGTCATCGGGCAGGTTTTCCAGGCGCTCCACCGCCCGCTCCGCAATGGGGCGGGTCTCGAAAACCGGGTAGAGCTTCTGCCCCAGAAGCCCGGCCAGGATGCGGCGATACAACAGCATCCGGGCGTAGCCTAACTCCGCCCGCGCCAGCAAGACCTCCCGCACGCCTGAGCGCGGAAAGAGGAACGCGGCCAGCCGGCGCAGCCCCCGGCGCAGGCGCAGCAGCATTCGCAGCCCCTGTTGAAGCAGCTTTTTGCCCCGGGAGGAGGAGAGCGGCTGCAAGGCGGGATCGAAATACTCGATGGCCTGCTGATACAGCTTGCGGGCTTCGTCGTAGGCTTCCAAGGTATTGGAACGGGCGTAGTCCTCCGCCTCGTAGAACAGCGCCACGGCGCGGAAGTAGTCCGAGGGGAGCAGCGCGATCTTCTGCTGCACGTTCAACTGGATTTGTTTGTAGATCTCCGTGGCCACCGTAAAATAGAGCCGCTCCAGGATTTGCTCGTACTTCTCGGCGTCGCTGTTGAGGGGAACCGCGGGCGGCTGGCCGGGCGCGCCGCCGGTTTCGGTTTTCAGGGGATAGCGAATGGGGTAGGCCAGGGTTTCCGGGCTGCCGGGAGGGCCGATGCGCACCCGGGGCATAATTTCTAACATCCACTGGCCGTGGCGGTCTTTGCGCCGGGTGTAGTGCCCGCGGATGTGAATGTGCGACTGGTAGCTCTCCTGGTTCTCCCCTTCTAAAAATTGATCGTCCAACAGCAGCAGCCGCCCGATGCGCTCGTTGATCTTCTCGCACAAATGGTGCGAGAGCAGCGCCAGGTTGGGGTCTGCATCCGCATTGTCGCCGGAGACCGGCTGGAAGGTTTCCAGGGAAAAGGTGTAGCGGAAGGGCTGGTTGGACTCCTTCAGCCAGAAGCGTTTCCAGATTAGCAGCGCCCCGAAAACGGCCAGGGAGATTACCGGGATCAGCAGCAGTTGCCCCGCGGAAAGCTGCTGCCACCAGACCGGATCGAGCAGGTTGGCCCAGGGGAAATTGCGGATCGCTTCCCAGTTCAATTCATCCCACCAGCGGGAGAGTTCAACAAGAATCGGCGTTAAGGAGATAAGGAAGCCGATCCAGCCGATCTTCCCGATGCGCTTGTTCTGCCGCAGACCCCGGTCGATGCCCTGGATTTGCTGCAAGAGGTCCTGGGGAGGGATGAATTTGATCCAGTTCATGGGAGCTCGCTCAAAACTTAGACGCCGGTTGATTCGGAAACCGCCCGGTAACAGTTGGCAGGGTATAACTTAAGCACCGCCGGGCGGTTTTCCAACAGGAACGTTAAACGCGAAGATGAAGCGGAGAAGCTCATCGTTCCACCCAAAATGTGCAATGATGAGCTAAAAAGGTTCAGCGATGAACCCCGAAGGCGGATCTTCCACTTGGGCGAGGCCGACGCGGCGCCGCCGCAAGGTTTTTTTCGCTTCGCTTATTCCCTGAAATTCCCTAAATTATCCCATCCGAAATACAGAGGCGGAAGCATGGATTTGATGAGCATTGCAGCAGCCATTTACGCGCAATTGGCGGCCAACTTGATCGAGAAATCCGGCAAAGCGTTGAGCCAGAAATTCAAAACCCCGGAAAAGGAACGCGCGGTTGACCGCTGTGTTCACGGCGCATTGGTAGCCCTTCTGACCAGCGCGGTGAATCTTGAAGAAAATTTGAAAAAGCGTCTGAAAACAATGTTAGAGAATTTTTTTGCTGACGACCATACCGTGCAGGAATTGAAAGCATTGCTGCGGGGAATCCCGGCAAACCGTGAAGAGCTATGGGCGATATTCCAGGATCATACCGGGGAAGAGGGCAGCGTACCGGGTTTCGATTTTGAACGCGCCATTGACCTTTTTGAAGCAGCGTTCATCGAAGCCGCGGTAGAAGAGCCGGAATTGGTGGAGATTATCCAGGTGCGGGAACTGCGCGAACAGAGCGGCTTGCAGAAGGAGATGCTCACGGCAATGAGAGAAATGGTGAGATACTTAGAAAGTATCGACCGGGAAACATTGAAACTCGGTCAAGGTATTTTAACCGCTCAAAGTCTAACCAATCAACAAACCATCCGGTTTGAAATACCGGCGATTACAGTATCTGTTCAATTGGAAGCGCCGAAAACGCCCATTCCTATTGTCGATGTCACTCTGGAACAGCGGGAGAAAAGACAACGGGATCAGGCCAAAGCCCGCTACCTGGAGAGCCTGGCAAAAGACTGCCTGAACCTGCCGCTCGCGGCGTTTAGCGAAGAGACTGCCGTGGATGATGCGATAACTCTGGATCAAGTTTATATTGACCTGGATACGACCGCTACAATCATTGTTGACAAAAAGGGGAAGAGGATACTTGATCCGGAGATCATCAAAAACTTAGAAGAGAAAAACACCAAACCGCTAAAAGTTATAGATGCAGCGGTAGAAAATAAGAAATTAGTATTGCTCGGTGATCCGGGGGCGGGGAAAAGCACCTTTGCGCGGAAGCTGTGCGCGTTGCTGGCGCAGGAAAAGTATCCTGAAGGTTTTGAAAAGGGGTTATTACCGGTTTTTATTCAACTGCGCGATCTGGCGCCGAAAATAGCGGCTCAAAATCTCCGCAATCTTTCCGGCGCTCATCAAAAAGATGAATTAGCGTCAACGCTTCACGCACAAATTTCAGAGGAATTGCATCGTTTGGAGGCAGATGACTATACGGAATCCCTTTGCCAGATAGTTCGAGAGGGCAATTGTCTGTTAGTGTTAGATGGTCTGGATGAGGTGCCCTTTGAGCAGCGGGAGTTGATTCGTCAAACGGTTAGCGCAATCATCACAAAATATTCGCCAAAGCGAATTATCATTACCTGCCGGATACGTTCCTATACCAAAGAAAGCGAGTTCCCGGCCTTTCAGGCCTTCACCATTGCGCCATTAGATGAAGAAAAAATCGCACAATTTGTCAAAGCCTGGTATGAGGCGCAGAAGAATGAAAAGCCATCCAAAGCAAAACGGGAAGCAAAAATTGAAAACCTGAAAAATGCGGCGCTTTCCGGGGCGTTAATGGAAATATCCTCCAACCCGATGCTGCTTACCACTATGGCGATTATCCACCAACGCGACATTGGGTTGCCGGATAAGCGGGTGCAGCTATACCACTTGGCGGTAGATGTGCTGGTGCGTCGCTGGCGCAAGCATAAAACCGGGGAAACGCTGGCGGCTTCGGATAAACTGAATGAATTTCTAAAAGAAGATACGCGATTGTTGCCCGCGCTGGAAGGGCTTGCTTTTGAGGCGCACTCAACAGAACGGAAAGGCCGAACGGCCGGCGACCTGGAGCGCTTCCGAGCCCTGGAACTATTAGAAGATAGTAAGTACCTGGGCGATATTTCACTGGCAAAGGAATTCCTGGATTACGTTGATCAACAATCCGGTTTGCTGACCGGGCGGGGCGGTGAATTGTCTAAACCGGTATCATATAGTTTTCCCCACCGCACCTTCCAGGAATACCTGGCCGGTTGCTACCTGGTATCCCACCGGCAGATGGAACGGGAGATTATCAAACTGAGCGGGGAGGGTGAATACTGGTCAACCGCGATGCAATTAGGCTTTGAGGAGTTGCTATATAACCGTCGCGGTCAGAATAGCTTGCTGAATTTAGCCTATTTATTGTGTTCGCGCAGCGAAGCCGAAGATATTTCGGAAGAACGCCAGCACCTCTGGTCATCCAACATTGCGGTGCTGTTAGGAGAGAAATTAATCAAAGAAGACAGCGGTATAAAAAGCGGCGGCGAGACATATTTGAGGCGCTTGAAAACCGCATTGGTACGGCTTCTTTCCGGGGGGCTGCCTTTTGAAGAGCGCGTGGAAGCCGGGCGGAACTTAGCGGCGTTGGGAGACCTGGAGAGCTTGAATATTAAGCCGCTTTATTCTTTGCGCAGGGATGGGTCAACACTGGATAGTGATGTCGCGATAAAAATGCTGAAGCAACGGGATTTTTTTGATTCCTATTATAATAAAGAAGGCAAAGGGTGCATTCATATTTATCAACCGCAAACATTATCGGGTGATAAAGTGGTGCGGGATTATGCAACCGGTTTAATGTGGCAGCAAGCGGGAAGTAATAGAGGAGACTACAAAAAAGCCCAGGAGTATATAAACAAATTAAACAGGGATAACTTTGCCGGTTTCAATGACTGGCGTTTGCCCACCTTAGAGGAGGCGATGTCTTTGATGGAGAGGGAGAAAAGGGGAGCAGAACTGTACATTGACCCGGTGTTTGATCAAGATCAGTGGTGGATTTGGTGCGCCGACAAAAGCAGCGCCTCGTTTGCCTGGGTCGTCGGTTTCGCCAGCGGTGGTTGCTACGGCCGCGACTTCGAGGCCGACGACCTCTTTGTGCGTGCCGTTCGTTCCGGACAATCATCTTGATAATTTGGTTATTTGAATTATTTGATTATTTGTCTTTTTGATTATTTGGTTTTGTTTTTGTTTTTCACAGGTTCCCCGCGAAGCGGGGCGAATTTTTTTTGAAAATCGATTTGGGTTAATTTAAAGAGATATGGGAAGAAAATCTGAATATTTTTCCTTGACTACTCGTGCGTAATTCCGTACGATAGAATAAAAACATGAGTTCTGAAAATGAAAACGATAACTGCCACAAAAGCGCGAGATAATTTTTATAAACTGCTCGACGAAACCTCCATGTCCCATGAACCGATTCAAATTACCGGGAAAAGAACGACAGTCATACTTATTTCCGAGGACGATTGGAGATCCATTCAAGAGACATTATATCTTCTTTCCATTCCCGGAATGAGAGAATCGATTCGGGAAGGGCTGGATATCCCACTCGAAGATTGTTCTGAGGAATTGGAATGGTAAAATGGAAAATTGTTTTTACCAAACAAGCCCGGAAAGATGCAAAAAAATTATCCACCGCGGGATTGCGGGAAAAAGCTGAAGCGCTCCTAAAAATTTTGGAAGAAAATCCTTTCCAAAACCCACCTCCTTTTGAAAAATTAGTTGGCGATCTATCAGGCGCATATTCCCGGCGAATTAATATTCAGCACCGGCTGGTGTACCAGCTTTACGAAGAAGAAAAAGTGGTTAAAATCATCCGAATGTGGACGCACTACCAATAATTGATGATCCGTTTAGAGATAAAATCGGGCAGGCAAATACTCCGGCAGGTTTTCGAAGCGGGGCAGGGTTTCGGCGCGGAGGTGTACGCCGTGGGCGGGTTCGTGCGCGACCTCTACTTAGGCAAAGAGGGAACCGACATCGATTTCGTGGTGCTCGGCGACGCGGTGGGGTTCGCGCGCTTCTTTCGCAAGCAGTTCCGCAGCGGCAAAGTGGTTACTTACGACCGCTTCGGCACCGCCATGGTCGCCTACCGGGATTGGAAATTGGAATTCGTGACCGCCCGGGCGGAGCATTACCGGGAAGATTCCCGCAAGCCGGAGGTACGCCAGGCGGATTTGCGCTCCGACCTCTCCCGCCGGGATTTCACCATCAACTGCTTAGCCATGCGCCTCGACCCGCCCCGGTTGGGCGAGGTGATCGATATCTTCGACGGGGTGGGAGACATCGAGCGGAAAATCATTCGCACCCCCCTGGACCCGGCCATCACCTTCAGCGACGACCCCCTGCGCATCCTGCGCGCCATCCGTTTCGCCGCGGTCTTGCAGTTCAGTATCGAAGAGAAGACCTTCCGGGCGATTTTCGAGACCCGGGAACGGCTGAAAATCATCTCCCAGGAGCGCATCACCGAGGAGTTCCGCAAAATGATGCTGGCGGATAAGCCTTCCACCGGGTTGAGGCTGCTGAAGCAGACCGGGGTTGCGGAGATCATTTTTCCGGAGCTGGCGGAGCTGGCCGGGGTGGAGCAGCGCCAGGATTATCACCACAAGGACGTTTTCGACCATACCCTCCAGGTGGTGGACAACATCAGCGAGAAAACCGACCGATTCGAGTTGCGCCTGGTCGCGCTGCTGCACGACATCGCCAAGCCGCAAACCAAACGATTTGTGGAGGGAAGCGGGTGGACCTTTCACGGGCACGAGGAGTTGGGCGCCCACATGGTGGAGCGAATCGGGCGGCGCATGCGCCTGCCCCTGCACACCATCAAATACCTGAAAAAGCTGGTGCGCCTGCACATGCGCCCCACCCAATTGGTGGACGAGGAAGTGACCGACAGCGCCATCCGGCGCATGATGGTGGAAGCCGGGGAGGACATCGAGGACCTGATGCTGATGTGCCGGGCGGACATCACCTCCAAAAATCCCCGCAAAGTGCAGGAATTCTTAGGCAATTTCGACCGGGTGGAGACCCGCATCCGCGAAGTGGAAGAAAAAGACAACCTCCGCCGCTTCAAACCGGCGTTCAGCGGGGATGATATTATGAAGCTGCTGAATATTCCCCCGGGGCCCCGGGTGGGGGAAATCAAACAGGCGATTGTCGATGCCATCTTAGACGGTAAAATTCCCAACGACTACCAGGCCTGTTATGACTATTTTCTGAAGATCAAAGATACTTTTATTGAAGAAAAAGAGTAGTAATTTGCTGTTTTCGTGTTCTGGTGTCTTGGTGTTTCTATAGTGGGCAATCACACACTATAACACTTGAACACTAAAACACTCGAACACCTGAACACAATTCAACTGAAACAATTAAAATGAATCAACGTCAATTGTCAACACAAGAAAAGGAGGAGTCTGGTGGCGGATAATCAAAAGGACGACCGGACGCAAAACCAGAAGAAAGAGGCCAAAAATTCAAAGACGAACGCAGACCAGGAGGAATTGAAAGGCATTTTAGAGCAGATTTCCGAAACTTCCGAAACGCGCAAAGATACCCCTCCCGCCAAAACAGAGCCGGCAACGGCCATCAAAAAGCCGGAAGGTCCGGCAGGCCAGGCGAATGAAATCGAGGAAATCTTAGAGAAAATTGCCGAAAAACCCGCCGGGAAGGCGCGGCGCGGCATGAGTTTCTTGCAACGATTGCTCAACTTCTTCAAAAAATCCTGAGCTCAATATCGCATCGTTCATTATCCATCGAAGCCGCCGGGCGGACAAAAGCGCCCCGGGCGGCAAGGGGAATTTTTTTTGCTTTTCGTTGTCGAAATTACTGGAAGATATTTTATGTTTGGAAACATCGGACTATTTAAAAATCGGAGGAATCCATGAAATTGAAATGGTGCATGACTGTAATGTTGCTATATCTTCTGACCTTGCCGGTGTGGAGCCAGGAAGCGGGGCCGGAACTGTCCCTGCGCGACTGCGTTCGCATTGCCCTGGAGAATAATCCTGACGTTCAAACCTATGCAAATATTGCCCGGAGCGCGGGAAACAATGTGCGCGCTTCCTATAGCGGCATATTACCAACGGTAGGCGTTACCTATCAAGGCGGCCGAACCAGGGCCGGGGATGCTACCTCCATTACCGAAGTCCAAACCCAGGATCCCGTTACCGGCGACACTATCTTTGTTAACCGGGAGGCATCAACCCCGGGATACACCAGGAATTTTTACTCGGTCAGCCTGAGCGTCAACCAGAATATATTTGATGGGGGAAACTGGTGGAACGCCATCAAGCAAAGCAAGGCGGATCGCGCCGCTGCGGATTATTCTTACGAGGGCCAAATCAACGAGGTGATCAGGCTGGTATCGCAGGAGTTTTTCGACCTGTTGAAACATGAAAAGCTTTACGAGGTCTATGATCTGGCGGTTCAACGGAGCCAGGACAACCTGGATAAAAGCCAGAAGATGTTCGAGATCGGTTCGGTGGCCAAGGTGGACGTTTTTCGCGCCCAGGTGAACCTGGGTAATGACCGTATTGCCCTGATTCAACAACGGAATACCGTTCAGCAAGCCCGCCAGACCCTCAATATCGCCATGGGTCGGGACCCCCATGCCCCTATTAGTGTCCGCAGGGAATTTGCGTATGAATATACCGTGCCCTCTTTGGACGAATTGACCCAAACCGCGTATGAGAACCAACCCGAGATTAGCCGCCTGGAAATGGAGACGCGTTCCAACGAATTGTCAGCAGGTTTGGCAAAAAGCAGTTTCTGGCCGACCCTGGGAGCCTTTTTTTCATATCAACGCAACAACAGCCAATTTGACCAGATTTATACCGACGTTGGGAAAAACTGGAGCATCTCCCTGGGGTTAAGCGGAAGGTGGAACCTTTTCAATGGATTCGCCGACCAGGTGCGGGTACAGAATGCCAAAATTGCCCATAAAAACGCCCAGCTTGCCCTGGAAAACTACAAGCGCAATCTTAAATCCGCTATCACCAACAATTATAACTCCTACAAAAATCTCGAAGAGATTGTAGAGATCAACAAAGAAAATTTGAAAGCGGCGCAGGAAGAATACCGTCTGGCCACGGAGCGCTACCGCTTAGGGTCGGGCACTTCTTTGGACGTTCGCGAATCGCAGGTGAACCTGACCGACGCGGAACGCATCCTGGTGGCTGCGGAGTATGATTTGATCATCACCTACGCCCAGTTGCTGGAGTCGCTCGGTACGATTCAAGCTCTGTTTAAGGAGTAGATTTCATCGGCGCCCGGAGAGAGTTGTAGTATATACTCGCCCGGGGTCAATTTTAATTGTGTTCATGTGTTCATGTGTTCGGGCAACCTGAGCACATGAACACGTCATACTTGATTGTTCAGAAAATCCCCATACCTCGAAATCGCCACCACGAATTCGCCTCCCGCCGCAAAAATTCTATTTCCTGACCGCTTTATGCAACATCGCTCACAATAGTATTTCCCCCGGTTGCCTATTCTATGCCCCTTCGCTATTTGACTCCCCTATGAATTAAAGTGCGCCGCCCGGAAAGCGCCGGAAGGCGGAAAACATCCTCAGGCTTCCGACATAAAAAAGCGATTTTATTTGTCTTGCCAAAGTCGGGAGGCGTGAATAAATTGCGACCCTATGAATATCGAGCAAACGGCGAAGCGGTGCGGATGGCGTTTTTCAAAATGGTTTTATATTCGATTGGATAGTTGAACGAAGGCATGAACAATTGTAAGAGGTATTATGAAGAAATTCGAGTCTCCGGATTATTTTCAAATAGATGATTTGCTCACCGAAGACGAAAAAATGATCCGCTCCGCAGTGCGCGAGTGGGTCGATGATGCGGTTCTCCCCATTATCGAAGACCATTACCAGAAAGCTCAATTTCCCCGGGAGCTGATTCCCCAGATGGCGGAATTGGGGCTGTTCGGCCCCAATTTGCCGGAAAAATACGGTTGCGCCGGGGTCAATAACGTGGCCTACGGGATCATGATGCAGGAGCTGGAACGGGGCGACAGCGGAGTGCGCAGCTGCGCCTCGGTGCAGGGTTCGCTGGTGATGTATCCCATCTTCGCCTTCGGAAACGAAAAACAGCGCCAGCACTGGCTGCCCCAATTGGCCAAAGGCGAGGCCATCGGCTGCTTCGGACTTACCGAGCCGGATCACGGCTCCGATCCCGGGGGAATGAAGACCAAAGCCCTGAAGGACGGGAATTCTTACATCCTCAACGGCGCGAAAATGTGGATCACCAACGGCACCATCGCCGACGTGGCGGTGGTGTGGGCGAAATTAGAGGGAACCGTGCGCGGTTTCCTGGTCGAAAAGGGAACCCCCGGCTTTTCCGCCCCGGAAATGATGAAAAAGCACTCCCTGCGCGCCTCGATCACCTCGGAGCTGATCTTCCAGGACTGCCGCATCCCCGCGGAGAATCTTCTGCCCGAATCCCGGGGGCTGGCGTCTCCCCTTTCCTGCCTCACCCAGGCGCGTTACGGCATCGCCTGGGGGGTGATCGGCGCGGCCATGGCCTGCTACGACGAAGCTCTGAATTACGCCAAAACCCGCATCCAATTCGACAAACCGATCGCTTCTTTCCAACTGGTGCAGCAAAAGTTGGTGTATATGATCACCGAGATCACCAAAATGCAGCTACTCGCGCTGCAACTGGGGCGGCTGAAAGATCAAAATCGTTATAAATTCACCCAGGTATCCATGGCCAAGCGCAACAACGTGTTCCACGCCCTGGAGATCGCCCGGCTGGCGCGCGACGTTTTAGGCGCTAACGGGATCACCGCGGAATATCAAAGCATGAGACACATGTGCAACCTGGAGACCGTGAAAACCTACGAGGGCACACACGACATTCATACCCTGATCGTCGGGGGAGACATCACCGGCATACCGGCATTTACCTAATCGGAAAGGATGATGGCATGGAAAAACCGAAGACGGTTCTGATCATTGAAGAGGATATTCGATACGGAGAAATGCTGCAGGATGCGCTGGGAGAATTCGGCTACAACGCTTATTTGGCGTATTCCGCCACGGGGGGTATGGACATTGTGCGGCAGAAAAAGCTGGATATTATCATCAGCGACATCAACATGCCCAGCGTGAACGGTATTCAACTGGCGGAAAAGCTGATGAAGATGTACCTGGATATTCCGATCATCCTGATCACCAACACCCATGATTTGAACCTGATCCGCCATGCCCTGAAATTAGGGATTATCGATTACCTGATCAAGCCGATCAACTTGCAGGAGCTTCCCCTGGTAGTGGATAAAAACTTAGAACGGAAGCGGTTGGAATCGCAGCGGGTGCAAGAGAACAAGGCGGAAATTCTGCTCAAAGCCCTCAAAGCGCTCATGCGCGCCTTAGACGCCAAAGACGCTTACACCTGCGGCCATTCCCAGCGGGTGGCGGCGCTGGCCATGCTCATGGCGCGGGAGTTGAAACTAAGCCCGGAAGAACAATACACCCTGCAATTAGCCGCGTTGATGCACGACATCGGAAAGATCGGGATACCGGACAGCATATTGAATAAAACCGCCAGCCTGCAGGATTATGAATTCGACATCGCCAAAGACCACCCGGTGGTGGGCAGCCAGATTTTAGGTGAAATCGAAGAGCTTTCCGAAGTCGCCTCCGCGGTGCGCCACCATCACGAGCGCTACGACGGCAGCGGCTACCCGGACGGGCTGCGCGGGGAAGCGATTCCTTTTTTTGCGCGAATTTTGTCGATCATCGACACCTTCGAGGCGCTGGTCTCCAACCGGGTATATCGCAAAGGAACCGACAAAGCCCACGCCCTGGAGGAGATTCAGCGCAACGCCGGGGTGCAGTTCGATCCGGAACTGGTAAAAGTTTTCGCCAACGTCATCAAAAACGTGGCGGTTGACAACGGTAATACCACGGATGAAAGGGCTTTTGAATTTGCGGTCGATCTTCCCGGGAGAGCCAAAGAAGCAATTTGAGGCAATGCGGAGGGGCGGTAACAAAATATTAGAGATTGACATCCCCGTAGCGCGATATTATATTGGGCGTCGCAAGTAAGAAACGTTCGGACACCTATAAATTGCCAATTGGCAATTATCAATTGGCAATTGTCAATTCAGAAGGGGCCGTAGCTCAGTTGGGAGAGCGCTTGAATGGCATTCAAGAGGTCAGGGGTTCGACTCCCCTCGGCTCCACAGTTAAAAATGAAAAGTGAAAAATGCAAATTGTAAGTTTTCATTTTGCATTTTTCACTTTGCACTGAGATTGGCGCCGTACCCAAGTGGCTAAGGGAAAGGTCTGCAAAACCTTCATTCGGCGGTTCGAATCCGCCCGGCGCCTCGAAAAATTCTTCCTTCTCCTTCCGTTTTCAAACCATCTTGCTCTTATTCCCGGGAATTTTTGGCGTAAACAAAAAAGACCTCAAAGGTCTTAAAGACCTTTGAGGTCTTTCTCGGTCTATTCCGGCACCGGGCAAAGGGGGGCCTATTTTTTCCCCGTGCCTTTGCACACCGTGCAATTTCCGCTGCCGCCGCACTTGGGGCACTTGCTGCTGCCTAAAATGCTGCCCACTTTGCCCGATCCGTGGCAGCGGCTGCACTTGCCGTTTCCGTTACAGCCGGGACAGGTTGCCATGGGGACCTCCTTTTTTAAGAAATGGATATTACCGGGGCAACAACTTTCCAATATCCGCAGGTTTCAGGATGTTACTGGTTGTGAGCCTCGAAGCTTCTGAATTAGTTCATTATTGTATCGTTGAATCCAGCCGGGAATCAAAAACGCATCAATGAGTACCCATATGACGGTTATCCAAATGGTGAAGACTCCGATAAATATCCACATAGTGAATATGGAAAAAAGCGTAATTAACAGAATGATCACGGCTGTGCCGGTTTTACCGGCATAGAACCGGTGGCCACCGAAAGCACCGAAAAAAAACCACAATATATATGCTGTTCCGGTCGATTTCTTGTTCGCTTCGAAGCTCATCATCGATGCCATATCAGACATCATTATTCCTCCGCAGTTTGTTTTGTACCTGTGAGTATTTAAGAATGGCAAGACTGTTTTAAATATACCCCGCCTCCCAACCCCTGGCGGCTCTCTCCTAAAGGCCTGCCTTCCCACCAAATTTATCTTCTCAAAACGAGAATTTTTACCTTAACAACGTTGTCAACCCTTCTCCTCTCCACAATTCTTTTCCATTATTATATATATTCCCCACTCCCGCCAAAATATTGACAAAAAAATAAAATTTTTCGACTGAAACGCCCAAACCACCCCTCCTTCCCCCCTCAATGACCACTAATGACTACGAATGACTATAAATGACGCCGCTCCGAAGGAGCCCCTTCGGGGCCGGAAAATAACAATTCTTTACCCCTTTGCCGAATGGCTCGCCCGCGCTTCCCGCTCTTCTATCTCTAACAGCAGCAAATGCCCCAACAGCACCTGGATAAACCCGATCGGGCAGAGCACAATGGTGGCGATCAATATATATCCCACGACGTTATTGATGCGAATCAGCAACTTCAAGTATTCCATGATCCCGTCCCCCGCTACAACGGGTGGCTTTTGCACATTCGCGCTTCCCGGCGTTTGGCGCGCGGGCGCCGGATGCCTGGCCTTCCGAATCGTTTACGGATAAGAACCAACCCCCTGGTTGCATCACAACGCCCGCGCACCGGTTCACCGGCTCTCCTCGCATAGCCCCCCTCAAGTCTATTGTTGTCTGCCCGCAAGTTCTTGTTTCAATAACAGTGCCGGTTTTTCCGGCTTGCCGTAACTTCCTGTTCTTAAACGGCTAAGCGTGAAATAGCGGCAAAGCGGATTCGGCTATTTGTCAACTACAGTTGGCAGAAAGCCCGCCTTGCAAGAGCTTGAGGAGGCGTTTGGGGAAGGTTATTCGTTGAGAATAATGAGGTTGGGGGGAGCGCCAACTGCGGTTGGCAGGTGAATTTCTTTCCTGGTAAATGCCCGCCATCAGCACTCTTCAGGGTTAACAACGACACTCTTCCGGCACAAGAAAAAAACGTTTAAAGCGGTAAAAATGCTCGAATCTTTACCGGAAACGGTTCAAGAGCGGGCGCTAGAGCACCTGCGCGAGTATCTTGCCGTCTTGCAAGATGAACTTAAATGGGAAACACAGTAGGGATGGATACCCGGAATCAACCCACCTCCAAATCCAACTCTTTCAACATCTTCTGCAACCCCTGGCGGCTGATTCCCGCTTCCGCGGCGACCGCGGAGAGGTTGCCGTCGTGCCGTACGATAGCCGGCTTCAAATATTCGCGCTGGAAACGGCGCAGCGCCTTTTCTTTGGCGGCTTCGTAGGGTTGAACCGGGGGAGCAGTGCGATCCAGCGGCAGGCTGAGGTCGGGCGGGCGAATCTCCACCCGCCCGAAACTGTGAACTACCCCCCGGTTGATGATATGCCGTAACTGCCGTACGTTTCCCGGCCAGCGGTAGTTCTTCAACACCAGCAAGGTTTGTTGAGCAAAGATTTTTTTGCCGCAGTTTTCCCGCTCCTGCGCCCGGCGCAAAAAGTGGTAACAAAGCGGCAGGATATCCGCCTCCCGCTCCCGCAGCGGCGGAACGGCGATCTCCTCCTCGGTGAGGCGGTAAAACAGGTCTTCGCGGAACAGTTTTTTCTCCATCCGCTCCTTCAAATCCGCGTTTGTGGCGGAAATGACCCGGATATCCAGGGGAATGGTGCGCGTGCCCCCTAACCGCTCGATGGTATGGTCTTCTAAAACGCGCAGCAGCACCGCCTGTTTGGGCGGGGAAATTTCCGCCACTTCGTCGAGAAACAGCACCCCTCCCCGGGCGCTTTCCAATTTGCCGATCCGGGTTTCCCGGGCATCGGTGTACGCGCCGCGCTCATGGCCGAACAGCTCGTTCTCGAACAAATTTTCCGGGATGGCGGCGCAGTTCACCGCTACAAACGGTTGATCCTTTCTGGGGCTGTGGGCGTGAAGGTAACGCGCCACCACCTCTTTTCCCACCCCGGTTTCCCCGCTGATCAACACCGAACACTCGCTGGCGGCGATCTTCCGCGAGAGGGCAAAAATTTGCTGCATCCGCGGCGACCTCACCACCGCCTCCGTACCGGCAAAGGAAAACCGCTCTCCATCCTCGCCTTCCCCGGCTTCCGCTAACAGGTTTTCTAAAATCAGGCGCAGGGTTTGCAGTTTTTCCGACTTGATGAAATAATCATGCGCACCGTTGGCCAGCGCTTCTTTGTAAACCGAATGCGAATCTGTGTTGGTTACCATCACGATCAGCAACGCCGGGAATTGCCGGCGCAGTTGCGGCAGCGCTTCTAACCCCTCGCGCTCGCGCTGCATGGCGACGTCGAGCAGTAAAAAACGCGGCTGCCGGTCTTCGATCAGCTTCAAACCGGAGGCCATATCGAGAGCGCCGGAGACCTCGTAGCGATCTTGCAGCAACATCCGGTAGTGCTCCAGGAATTTTGGATCGTCATCGATCATTACGATTATATGTTTGGACATGCTCTGCTCCCTAACTGATGATGTATCGAACACGGATGACACGGATACGACGGATGGTCGCGGATTTTTTACAGATAATTTTAATCCGGTTTGAATAGAAATCCGTGAGAATCCGTCTAATCCGTGTCATCCGTGTTCCATTTTCCCCCCTGATCCGCGCTGCGGAGGGTGATGTGAAACTGCGCGCCTTCTCCCTCTTTCGATTCCCCTACTTCCACCTCTCCCCCATAGCGCCGCAGCAATTTGCGGGCGTGGTACAAGCCCAACCCGCTGGAAGCTTTGGTAGAATAGGTCTCATCGAAAATGCGCCCGGCGTGCTCCGGCGCAATTCCGTTGCCAAAATCCCGCAATGTTAGCAGTGTTTTTCCATCCTTCGGCTCATGAATGGTGAGGTGGATTTTCTTTTCCGGCAAATCCTGCATCGCTTCCAGGGAATTTTGCAACAGGTTGGAGAGCGCCTGGCCGAAATCTTCCTTGCGCATAACCACCGGCAGGGTGAGCCGGGCGGGTTCCCGGGAAATCTTGACTTCGCTGAAGCTGGGGAAGCGGGCCGCCGCCTCGCTTACCATCTGGAACAGGTCGTTGGTGTGCAAGGCATCGACGCCGGCCTGCATTTCCCTCAATTCCCGCTTGATCTCCGAAAGCTCGCTCTGCAACGCTTCGAGCGTGCCGGGTATCCATTTTTTCGGGACCGCGCCGCTCGTTTTTCCGCTGAGCAATTTTTGGATTTGCTGCTGAATACGGTTAAAACGGCGGCGAATTTTCAGCGCCGGTAAAGAAGACGCCTGCAAATGCCAACTTTGCAGATAGATCTCTCGCAACACCGGCAGAGCATGCTCCTTAAAGTAAGAGAGTTCTTGCAGGAAATCTTTCCACAAAGCGGAGCGATCCGGCGCGCGGGTATCCATCCCTCCGGGGCCGGCGGGCGTCCATCCCTCCGGCACAAGGTTGTTGCAAAAAAAGATCAGGTGATCGATCCGGTTCATCCCCACCTGGCTGTGGCGGAACTGGCGCAGCAGGTCGAACAACTCGAAACTCTGCCCCGCCTCGCGGTAGCGAATCCGGCTGATACGTTGAAACAACAAAACCAGCCCGCCGCCGCCGATCAGCAGCGCATAAACGGGTATTCCCAGGGAGAAGAAGTCGATTCCCCCGCCTGCCAAAAAAGACGCCAGCCCATAAAGCGTTAACAGGGTGAGTAAAAACAGGGCCACCATAGCAGGTTGCCAGAAATAGCGATGCCACTGGAAAACCCAGAAACCGCCGGCGATGGCGAGAAACAGCAGCGCCCGGATGAGCAGATCCCGCCGCTGTTGCCGGTAAATAAAGGATAACAGGAAATTCGCCGCGGCCTGCACTTGTTGGCCCGTTTTTTCCGCTTCGGGCACGATTAGAACCTGCCCCGGCGTTACCCCGGCTAACTCCCGCCGTTCTCCGGAAGAAAATTGCACCACCACGTCGTAGCGTTCGGCTGTTCCGGGAGAGTTTTCCGGCGGCAGGCCGAAGTGCGCTTCCGGCAGGCCGGAGCTGGCGTAACCGGCCTGGGTGGTGATCTGCCGGTACCCGCGCAGGAATGCAGGATCGCCGCCATGCCCGTCTTCATAAACCCACACCTGCGCGCCGATGCCCGGGGCGTTGCTGCGCTTGCCTTCCGGGCGGATGAGCAAAAAATTGGGTTGATTCAGATAATTCTTCCACACCCGGCTGTAAGAAATTTCCCCGTTGGCCACGACAATGTCCAGGTCGCCGTCACCATCCAAATCTGCCAGCGCAGAGCCGGTGGTATAACTATAGTCGTTTTCGTCCAGCGCCAGCGAATCTCGTTGGAAATACTGCCCGGCGCGGTTCCAATAAACGCACTCCACCCCCAGGGTAGCCAAAAACAGATCCTGAAAACCATCCTGGTTCAGGTCGCCCCAAATGCCGCCGTAGGCTAACAGCGAGCGGTTGAATCCTTTGGCGGCGCTGACGTCGCGGAAATTGCCCTTTCCATCGTTCTCGAACAACTTGCAGGGAGAAACCCGGTTGGCGAGGAAGAGGTCCACGTCGCCGTCGTTATCATAATCGCCGAACGCGACGCCCTGGGTAAAAAAGTCGAAGCGGGTGGTCAGCTCCGGGGAAGCGGCGCTGCGATCCGTCCAGGTTGGCAAACCGGTTTCAGGGGAGACGCCGCGGTTCTCGAGGTAAATTAGAGGACGGTGCAGGGTATAGATCAGCAGGTCGAAATCGCCGTCGCCGTCGGTATCGGCGATGGCCGGCTGGGCGCCTTCGGGCAGGGGCGGCAGCCCCGCCCGGGCGGCGGCTTCTTCAAAGCGGAGAAAATTGCGGTTGTGGAATACCCGCAGCGGGCCTAACTCGTCGCCCACGATGAAATCCAACAGCCCGTCGTTATCCAGATCCAGCCAGCAGAGATTGGAAATCCGCCCGTTCAGCTCCAGGCGCTGTTCGCCGGTAATGTCGCGGAAGCGGTCTTTGCCGAGGTTTTCGTAGAGGCGGGACTGGCCCAGGAGGGCGGTGAACAGGGCGTCCATGTCCCCGTCGTTGTCCGCGTCGGCAAAAAAGACCCCGTTGTCATAGGTATCCGCGTCTCGAGAGCGGCTGACGCCTGACAGACCGCGCTCGATCAGCACGTTTTTGCCATAGCGGGCCGAGGGAGCGGGCGCGTCGTCATCGGTGAAAAACTCGTTGGCGTCTACGGGATTGGAGAAATACAGGTCGATATGGCCGGCTGCATTGCGGTACAGGGCCACGCCTAAGTGGCCGCTGCCGGCATCGGGGCCAAAGGTGGCGGAATCCCTGAATAGCGTCGCAGGCCTGGAGGAAAAGGGTTTTCCAACACTTCGGTTTCCCAGGTAAAGAAGATTGTCATTGCCGTATGCCATCAGCCATTCGTTGGCGGAAAGGCGGGCAACGTCGTTTAAGGAGGGTCGCACCGGCAGCGGGGCAATTTTCCGCAACGCATCGCCGCTCCAAAGCCACAGGGCCTGGTCCTGGAAAACGTACAGCTCCCCATCCACCCAATCGAAATAGCATTGGGGAGTCCATCCCGGCAGGGTACCGGAGGGGATGAATTCTCCCCGCCGATACCGAAATACTTGCCCATCCTGCGCCCCAACCATAAACCCGGAATCCGGATTATAAAAATGGATCGCCATCTGGAAAATTAGCGTATCCCAGAGCTTCAACCAGCGTCCCTGGCGGTATTCAAATAAAAACTGCTGGCCGTGTTCACTGGCAGTTTTCAGATCGGCGTAAAAATGATCGGGCGAAAAGGCAAAAATTCGCCAGATCTCTTGTGAAGTGCGAGAGGGCAGGTTGCTCGCTTCCTGGCCGTCAAAATAGACCAGGCTGCCCCAGTTGCCCCCGGCGATAAAACGGGTGGAATCTAAAAAGCTGAAAGACCGCAGGGTATAGGGTTGGGGAGCGGGCAGTTGCCGCCAGCTTGTTCCATTAAAATGGCAAATTTCAGTATAATAGGGATTGTTCGCCGGTATGTAAAATACCCAGATGCTGGCGGGAGAGAAGGCTTTTAAATACTCAATGCTCTCGATCTCCCGGGCAATGGGGGGAGCAAAAAGCCGCCATCTCTCCCCGTTCCATACCCACAACTCTTTCTTCGTATTGGCGATGGCAAAATGCGGGTTAACGACGTTGATCTTGTGGATTCGAGCGTTTTCCAATTCCGGGAAAACCCGCACCTGCAAGCTGTCCGCAACCGCCCACTCCCACCCGCAGATCAACAACAAGCATAACGCCGGGAGAGGATACCGCTTCGGGAAGGATCTTTTCCCGAATAAAGTAGTTTTCAGTTCCATCGCCAAAGAATTTACCATACCCACCAGACCGTTAACTGCCGCCGCCGGAAACCGGGCGCCATGCTCGCGCAACTGCTGCAATATAAGAAAAACAGCCGGAAAAAACACCGGATCGTCAAACTTTCGCCTGTTTTTGTCCGGGCCGAACTTTTATAGCGCCATAAAACAGAGTTAGGGCAGGCTGTTAGTTTCGCTGCTTCCCTGAATTATATCTTGCATTTAAGCCTGCTGTAGTGGTATCTTTTTGCCGCCATATCCTGAATGGGCGTGAATAAGTTCATCGGAAATGACGGTTTAGAAACGGAAATTAATTTGATGGAAAAAAAAGGCATTCTGATCGGCATGGCCGGGGCCAGCGGTTCCGGCAAAACATTGGTGGCGCAAACACTTTATAATACCCTCGGCTCCAAACGGGTGGTGATCATTCAGGAGGATTCTTATTACAAAGACCTCGCCCACCTGCCCCTTCAAGAGCGTACCAGGATCAACTTCGACCATCCCGACGCCTTCGACCACGACCTCCTGGTCACCCACTTGAAGAAACTGGTAAACGGCGAGGTAATTGAACATCCGGTTTATGACTACAGCATTCATTCGCGCAAACCGGAGACCCGCCAGGTGGGGCCGCACCGGATCATTATCTTAGAAGGCATCCTGGTGCTGGCCATTCCGGAAATCCGGGAATTGATGGACATTAAGATCTACATCGATACCGACCCGGATATTTGCCTGATCCGCCGGCTGCGGCGCGACATTCACGAGCGGGGCCGCGAGGTGGACTCGGTGCTGCGGCAATACGAGGAGACCGTGCGCCCGATGTACCTGCAATTCGTGGAGCCTTCCAAGCGTTACGCCCATATCATCATTCCCCATGGCGGGAAAAACGTCATCGCCATCGACATTGTCAAATCTAAAATCGAAAAACTGCTCAGGGAAATAGAAGCATCTTGATTGCGGATTGGGGATTGCAGATTGGGGATTGAAATAAATCCGCCATCGCATTCCGACAAAACATAAACATCCCTGTTTATATGTCGGAATGAAATCGTCCCGGATTTCAAATCCGCAATCGCTTATAAGGTTCATCATCATTGAAGCATTACCCGAGGAATAAAGGATGGTTCCGATAATTCAACGCAACGTGGGATGGATCGAAGTGATCTGCGGCTGTATGTTCAGCGGCAAATCGGAGGAGTTGATCCGCCGTTTGAAACGGGCCTTGATCGGCCGCCAGAAAGTCTCCATTTTCAAGCCTAAAATTGATAACCGCTACAGTAAAGACCACATCGTTTCCCATTCGGAATTGAAAATTCATTCCGAAGTGGTCGAAAACGCCCGGGAAATCCTGGAACGCTCCCTGGAGAGTCAGGTCGTGGGAATCGACGAAGCGCAATTTTTCGATAACGATCTGGTGGAAGTGTGCCAGAAACTTGCCAATATGGGCAAGCGGGTGATCGTCGCCGGGCTGGATATGGATTACCGCGGCATTCCTTTCGATCCCATGCCGCAGTTGCTGGCAGTGGCGGAGTATATTTACAAGCTCCAGGCCATTTGCGTCATCTGCGGCAATCCCGCCACCTTTACTTACCGCACCATCGAGGATCCCAACCGGGTGGTCGTAGGGGCCAACAACATTTATGAAGCGCGCTGCCGGAACTGCTTCCAGGCGCCCCCGGAGGGCAGGAAAGAGAAACAGGCTCCCGCCGCGCAAGCGGAAAAAGTTACCCCGGAGACCCCGCCGGTCGAGGAATCATGAAAAACCTTCCGGACGGCCGGATAATATTCACCCTTCACTTACTGCGGATCAACCAAAGGAGGCCGTGAATTAGATGGCGAAAGATATTCTATTCGGAATTATGGGGCTGGCGGTGCTGGTCGGAATCGCATTCCTGTTCTCCAATAATAAGCGGAAGATCAACTGGCGGTTAGTGCTTACCGGCATGGGTTTACAACTTTTCTTTGCCTTGCTGGTGCTCAAGGGCAAGGAGATGTCGAGCAGCTTTGCCCCCCTGGGCTGGCCTACGATCTTGTTTGAATGGATCAGCCGCGCGTTTGTGAAGGTGCTGGCCTTCACCACCGAAGGCGCTCAATTTGTCTTCGGAAACCTGGCCCTGGGGCCGGGGATGGAGGGCAGCGTGGGTTTTTATTTTGCTTTCCAGGTGCTTCCCACCATTATTTTCTTTTCCTCCCTGATGTCGGTTTTTTACTACCTGGGGGTGATGCAGAAGGTGGTGCAGGGGATGGCCTGGGTAATGGCGCGCCTGATGGGCACCAGCGGGGCGGAATCGCTCTCCAACACCGCCAATATTTTCGTCGGCCAGACCGAAGCGCCCCTGATGATCCGCCCTTATATCAAAGGCATGACCCAGTCGGAATTGCTGACCATCATGGTGGGGGGGATGGCGACGATTGCCGGGGGGGTTTTAGCGGCGTATGTGCAAATGTTAGGCTATTCTTATGCCCAGGCGCACGGCCTGGATATTATCACCGGTCAGGAAAAATTCGCCCTGCAACTGTTAGGGGCCAGCATCATGGCCGCGCCGGCTTCGTTAGCCATTTCCAAAGTTCTCTTTCCGGAAACCGGGGAGCCGGAGACGAAAGGGGTGGTGAAGGTCAAGGTCGAAAAAACCGCTTCCAACGTAATCGAAGCTGCAGCCGCGGGGGCCTCGGACGGCCTGCAACTGGCTTTGAACGTGGCGGCCATGCTCCTGGCGTTTATCGCCCTCATCGCCATGATCAACTGGGTGCTGACCGGAGTGGGCGATATAACCGGGTTGAACGAATATTGTCAGGCCAATTACGGCCAGCCCTTGCGCCTGCAACTGCTCTTCGGATTGGTGCTGCGCTATTTGGCATTTTTGATTGGAGTGCCCTGGCAGGACGCCCTGAGCTTCGGGAGCTTGCTGGGAACCAAAGTGGTGGTCAACGAATTCGTCGCCTACTTAGATATGGCGAAACTGCTCGCGGAGAACCCGAATGTGAGCGAGAAGGCGGTGACCATGATGACCTTTGCCCTGTGCGGGTTTGCGAATTTCTCTTCGATTGCCATTCAAATCGGGGGGATTAGCCCGCTGGCCCCGGGGCGACGAAAAGACCTGGCCGGCTTAGGGCTGCGGGCGGTGTTGGGCGGCACCCTGGCGACCATGATGACCGCCACCATTGCCGGGGTGCTTACCTCTCTATAATTGCCAATTGCTAATTGGCAATTACCAATTGCTAATTAACAATTAACGGATGCCAATTAAACCGCTTTCCGCTGCAAGCGTGACTTGCCGAATTCCCAGAACCCGGCCCACAGCCCTTTCAGGATTTCCGGATTCCTGTTTTGACAGGAGCGGATGGCGGCCCGCACGAACAGGTAGGGCGCCGAAAGAAAGGGGAAGAGCAGTTTTTGCCACAACGGCGCGTGCCTTTCCATCAACAATAACCAATGTTTCGACCACTGGGCGGTCAACAGCCGGGAAGTCTCTTCGCGGTTAAACACAAACCCGGGCACCGGCTCGTGAAAAACCTTTGCCCGGGGCACGTACAGACCATAGTAGCCGGCCTTTTTCGCTCTCAACCCGAAATCCAGGTCTTCCGAGCCGTAAGGATCGAAGGTGGCGTCAAAACCGTGAAGTTTTTGATAGACCTCGGTGCGCACCAACATGCACCCGCCGCTGGGGTAACACTTGCGAGGCTTGTCATATTGCCCCTGGTCGATCTCGCGGTAGCCGATATGCTTGGTATCCCCGCGCCAAAAGCGGATTCGATATCCCCCGGCCCCGTACAGGCGCGAAGCATTGCTCAATTCACAAATTTTTCCGGTAGTTTGCGCCAGGGAGGTGCGGTTCTCGAAGGGCGCTAATAGCGCATCTAAAAAGTCGGGCGTAACGGTCATATCATTGTCGAGAAACAGCAGATAGGGAGGGTTGAATTCCCGTATCGCAACCTTTGCTGCCTCGTTGCGCCCCGAGGCCACCCCCAGGTTCCGGGGATGCTCTACCACCATCACCTCCGGAAAAGTTTCCCGAATTGCCCCTGCGGTTCCATCCCGGGAACCGTTGTCCCATAAAACGATTTTGAATGCCGGACTTTTAAGCGCCTGGAAGCTTTCCAGGCAGCGGAGCGTCTTCTCGCGCTGGTTCAGGGTCAAAATGATGACCGCTACTTTGATTGATTTTCCCCTCATGACAGCCTGTTCCTATCATTCATTCGACCTGTCAAACTGACCTGAAATTACGCGCTGCTTCGTCAGGTAGTGTTACCGTTCGCACAGGATTGAACAAGCAAAATTTTTGAGGAGTGGGCGATTTTTTCATTTTAGAACCTTATGGATATTTTCAACTTTTACTTTTGCTCAACAGGGGTTCATCCAATTGGGGTGGATACCCAATGTTGAACCGGATCTCTCCCATTATAAGATGTATAGAGATATTGCATCCGGCACCATGGTTTATCTCGATTCGATCTCTTCCAGCGATACCATTTATACCGATACCCAGACAGTTCCCGGCAATACTTATTATTATAAATTAACCGCGGTTGATTTCTCCGGCAACGAAAGCGACCCCTCCAACGAAGTTTTTGCGACATCAGGAATACTGACGATTGTGAATGATGCTGGAAAGAATACCATTAAAAATTTCGACCTGAAGCAAAACTATCCCAACCCCTTTAACCCCATAACCACCATCGAGTATAACATTCCCCAGCGGAGCAGTGTCTCCATTACGATTTATAATATCTCCGGGCAGGAGGTGAGAAAATTGCTCAACGAATTTCAAGAACCGGGAACCTATAAAGTAGAGTGGGATGGAAAAGATAGTAATGGGAGGATTGTATCATCCGGCGTATATTTCTACCAGATGATGGCGGGGGGTTTTAAAGGAGTGAAGAGGTCGGTTTTTCGGAAATAAAGGAAGCAAGTTCAGGGGCGATAAGCAGTTGGCAGTAAGCGAGGTAGGTAGCGAGTAGTGGCAGCAGACAGTTGAAAAGAGACGACAGAAGACGGTTTGAATCCCTTGACATGCGCCCGTTCAGTTGAATAATTCAGCTTCAATTAATAATTTTTTCAATTGTATAATCCTTGAGATCTTTTGCGTGGGTAAAGATAATGATTTCTCCGATTAAACCGATCGCAAATAACTGCACACTGCCCACGAATAATAATAAATCGAACAATAAAAGCGGTCGATCCGCCAGCGCCACGCCCATGAACATTCTCTGAACGAACAAGTAACCGGCTAATAATACCCCAAGAAAAAAGGTAAACAATCCCAAAATACCGAAAAACCGCAGCGGTTTTTGGGTAAATTTTACCAGAAAAAAAACTGAAATAATATCGGTGAACCGGCGTAAGTAGGTCACCAGGGGATAAATCCGCTGAAAATCATCTTTTGGGGATTGAATGACCGGAATTTCTGTCACATGATAGCCGTATCGCTGCACCAGGATGGGAAAGAAGCGATGCTGTTCGCCATAGAGAAACACCTTGTCAATGATCCTGCGTTTGAACGCCCGAACACTACAGCCGAGATCATGAAAACGAAAGTCGCTGCGGAAGCCAATCAGATAATGAAAAATGCCGGATTGCAAGCGATTGATCCAGCTATCAATACGCGGCGTTCGCCGGGCAACAATCATATCAACATCTTCCAGCGCGGTGATCAGTTTGGGTATTTCCTCAGGAATAATTTGTTCATAGGGCGGTAAGGTCAGGATTTTATTACCCAATGAATTTTCAAACGCTAATGATAAAACCGTTCCCTCGCCAAAGGTTTTGGCTAATTTGATGATGCGGATCTTCTCCCCCCCCTCAACTAAAGCGCAAAGCGCCCGGTAAACATTATTCATAATTCCAGAGTTGCCGTTAATTACAAAAATGAATTCATACTGAAGTCCCGTGCTGTCGAGAGCCTGTTTATATATTTTATAGATATTTTCCACCGGCTCAAAGCGGAGCTTTTCACTATAGGGAATAATCACAGACAAATCAATATTGTTCTTCATGATGATACAGGGACCTCTTTATGTTGATCAATATCCAAAGGATGAATTATTTCCATTATTTTTTCGATTTTTAAATTACCGGTTTGATATACCAGATCACAAATAATTCCGCAGGTAAAAAAGAAAAAACTGAGCGTTCCGAAAAGCATACTGGCTCCCATGGAAATAATGATCGATATCCCCGGGAATAATAGCAAATGAACCAAACCACCGATCAAAAACGCCATACTGAACGCAGCCATGAACAAAGCGGGCATTCCAAAACCAAACAGGGGGCGGTGAAAGGCGCTCCAGATTACTTTCAAGGCCAGAAAATCCAGCAATACTTTATAGATTCGCGACAGGCCGTATTTTGATTTGCCAAATTTCCTCGGATGATGGCGCACCTTGATTTCTGTTATATTTGCACCGGCCATTTTTGCGATAACCGGCAGGTAGCGGTGCATTTCCGAATAGAGCGGTATCTCTTTGATTACTGTGGAGCGAAAGGCGCGAACAGCGCAGCCGATATCTTTCAGTGACGTTCTGGTGAGTTTGCGTATCATCCAGTTGGCGATTGCCGAGGGGATTTTCCGGGTGATAAGGGAATCTTTTCGTTTATCCCGCCAGCCAAGCACGATGTCATAACCTTCCTGAAGCGTCGTTAATAATCTTTCAATATCCCGGGGATCGTTTTGCAGATCGCCATCCATGGTGACGATAACTTCGCCCCGGGCATGTTCTATACCGGCACGCAGGGCGGCGGTCTGGCCAAAATTTTTAATGAATTTAATTATTCTGAGACGGGCATCTTCTTTCGCCAGTGCGACGGTATTGCTAAGAGTGCTGTCCGTACTGCCATCATCCACAATCAATATTTCATAATCCAATCCAAGTTTCTTCAGAACCTCTTTCAGAGACTCATACAGAAGCCCGATCGACTCGCTTTCGTTGTAAACCGGTATAATGATTGAAATATCCATTACGATTTCAGACCCCAACGTAATTTTCGATAAAGTTTAGAGATTTTTCTAAGCCATTGGTGCTTACTTATTAATACTGCAAATCTCCAGGCTGCCCATACTTTTTTATTAGATACATGCTGATCAATCATATATGATCTGAGCCAATTCAGATATTTAGCACCTTCAATCTGCCAGACCTTGGTTCCATTTGTTTTTGCGCATAGAGAATCACGATGCTGTCTGTAAAACGCGACTATCGTATTGCTGACATAGACCGGGAATGATAAACAAACCTTCGAGATTATCACCTGGTCTTCATATAAAGTTCTAAAGGAATTTTCAAAGCCATTCAGTTTTTCAAGCACTTCCCGTTTGAACATTATATTGCAAATTCCAGGTAACTTCGCGATCTGTTTTAAAAATAATATTATCAAATCCGGTGGATTAATTATTCGATCAGCATGTATCATATGATCTAAAATAGAATCAGCCTTTGCTTTCCTGCCAACTTGATTCCAACTATACCAATATTTTTCTCTGCCATAAACCATACCGACAGTTGGATTTTGGTGAAAATGTTTGATCTGAATCTCAAGTTTATCGGGGACCCAAATATCATCCGCATCAATAAACGCTATATATGTACCCTTCGACATTTGAATTCCAAGATTACGTGATGCACTGGTTCCTAAATTCAGATGATTTTCATGGCAGAAATACCTGATTGGGGGATCATTATCCCGTTTAAATGCCCTGGCTATCTCTGTACTACCATCTGTTGATCCATCATCTACCAGAATCAGTTCCCAGTTATTATAGGTTTGATTCAAAACACTTCGGATTGATTCCTCAATGAACTTTTCAGCATTAAAAAAAATCGTAATTACTGATACAAGTGGTTCTCGGTAATTCACTGGATCAAGAGCTCCCATATCGAACTAACCATAGCGTAACAATTTGCCGGCATATTTTCTCAATAGCCCCCCTCTTTTGATCCCTTTCGGATATTCCGGGCATAACTAAACATCTTCGCCACCATATCCCTAAAAAGGGTTTTTTCAAACTCACAACTTTCCGCTCTCAGGTACAAGGTCAAATACACTAATGACCCTGCTGCAGCAATCAACAGCGTTAGCAGGATAGAGGCGGGAGCGAATAGTTCACGCAGCAAATAGGTTACAAGACCTGCCGGGATAACAGGGACAAAGACCGGAAGAAACACATACTTATACATCTGTTGAACAGTAACACCGATGACCCGGATTGCATAGGGCAGAATAAAGCCCAAACAAATGATAGCCGTGGGGATAAGTGTACCCAAGGCCACGCCTGTGAGACCCAGATGTTGTACCAGTATCAAAGATAAAATTAGATTTGCTATTCCCGAACAAAGCGCCATGACGGCTGTGAAACGGTGCCGGCCGATACCTTGTAGAACAAAACCGGCGGGCCAGGTAGGGATGTCAATGAAGCTGGCAAGCGTCAGGATAAAAACGAGATAGGCATATTTTGCAAATTCTTCCCCTATCCAAATCGTAAGAATTGGTCCTGCCAAAACAACCAGGCTGATCCCGATTGCCAAGAAAGTGCCCAGCGTTACCCTGGTGCTTATAATGTAAAGTGAGCGCAGCCGGCCCCGGTTGTTTTCGGCGTGCAGCTCTGACGCCAGGGGCAGGAGGAGGCTCAGAAATTGTTCAGCCATCAACTGGGGTAACGTACTGAGCTTTCGCGCGAGATTATAGGGCGTAACTGCGTTTACCGGTAAGAAGGCTCCTATTACTATTTCGTCCGTCTTTGTCTCAAGCTGTCCGCCGACATGTACCAAAAAAAGTGAGGAGCTGAAGGAGGTAACGGTCCACAACATTTTGCGACTTGGCCTGGCTAATCCAAAATGTAGCTCCGGCGCGATACGATGAATAAACCGGATGGCAGGAATTTGCACCAGAAGATTGACAGCAATTGTGACGCTCACCAGACCAATGACCCCTCCTCCCGACAAAAGTACAATCACTGTGAAGCCAGCCGACAACAGGGTAGTTATAACGCTGAGAAGATTCATCAGGTCGAAGCGCTGTAAACCGCTCAAAACAGCTTTAGTGCTGGTCGAAGGGATGGCCAGCCCCATCCCCAATCCGGATAACAGTACCAGCCAAACGGCTGTCTCCTTATGCTCTGCAGAAACATTGAAGAGCCGGGGAAAGATGGGAGCAATCGCGATACTGGCTAAGATCACGACCAGCCCCAGTGCAAAGTATAAATAGAGGGCGGTGGCTATAAGTTTCTTTGCCTGATCAATCTGGCCTTGGGCCTGGTATTCGGAAACATATTTGGTGACTGCACCGGCGATGCCAAAATCAAGCAACGAGCCAAAAGCTACAACCGAACCCACCAATACCCACAGTCCAAACAGGGATTGGTCAAGCTGATGCAAAATAAATGGCGTCAGCAGAATCCAGGTTACCAATCCCACAAAACGGCCAATATAGTTACTAACTGTACTGCGCAGCAGCCGGTTGATAATGGTACTCTTTGCCCGATCGCCGTTCATGCGCTCATTCACCTGAATAAGCCGGTTTTTTAATGCCGATTTTACAAGCGTCTTCCCCCAGGTGAAGGGCCAACAAGAACCGCAAGAGCGACCAGGTACCCTCGATTTCAATACGGCGAAGCGCAGTCAGAGGTATTGCCCAATTGTTGAACCCGCTATCGGCACTACATCCTCCTGAAAAACCCGTTCGCTCTACCAAATCCTGGACCGGCTCATCAAACTCGCCGTATGGGTAAGCAAAAGTGGTGATCGGCATTTGCAGCGCACTCTCCAGATCCGCTTTTGAGCCGGCGATTTCGGCACGGGCATCTTCTACAGATATTCCGGTCAAGACGGGATGGGTTCTTGTATGCGCCCCAAACCGGATGCCCTGGCTTGCGATTTCTCTTATCTCTGTCCAGGACAAGAGCCTGCGTCCATTCAAAGCCTCGTGATTCTGCCAGTCATAGCAGCCACCGATCCTTCGGCTTACCAGGAAAACCGTGGCCGGGAAATTATAGCGGCACAAAATCGGATGAACGTGGGTGGCGATTTCCGCATAACCATCATCAATGGTAATAATAACCGAACGGTGTGGAGGCAGTTGCAGCTGGCGCCGGTACTGCAGGAATTCCTCCAGGCTGATGACCCGGTAATTGAGTCGTTTTAGCCAGGCCATCTGCCGGGCGAATCGCTTTACGGGAAGGACAAACCGGCTGGGCGGTTCCCCGGGCCCTGCAAAGGCATGGTACATTAAGATTGGAACCCCCCGGACCATCCGCTCCCATGTCTCGCCGTCAGGGATTGCCCGGCGAGCACCCCACCAATAGCCATAAGCAAAAAGAAAACGGTACCAACTGCTGCCCCATGATGTTCTGGCCAGAAAACTCCCTGACCGGGCTAAAAACCACGGCGAGAGGCCACAACGCCAGAAAAGTTTTCGCAGCAGCGCTTCGCCCGCTCTTGTTTTGCCTAATCGCCCCAGTAACTCCGGCAGCATCGAAGGATGGCGCCGGCATATAGCAACCCAGGCTGCCCCCGATTCTGCGGCATCGGCAAAAAATTCACGATACCCCTTACGTTCATCCTGGTGCCCGATTGCCGACGACAGATAGATAAATCTCAAACCATGCTGCTCCAGGCGGTAAGCCAGCTCAATGTCCCCACTGCGCCGAATATCCGGGGCAAAACCGCCAACTTCCATGAACATTGCACGTGAAACCGATATATTCCCTCCGTAACCATCGGCCCAGAAAGGCTGGCGCAAAGCCAGGTTAAGTTGCTGGTAATGCTCATGCCAACCCTCAGCAAACCGCTGCATGAACCAGTCTGGCTTGACAACATTGAGGGTAATCTGGCCGATACCGGCAACTTTTTTATGCTTCCTGTGTAGGCGCAAATGTTCAGCGACAAGTTGGGGTTCGGCCACAATATCATCATCCAGGAACAGGCAGTAACGGCCACGGGCATGGGCAGCGCCGTTGTTGCAGGCTATATTCTGGCCGCTGTTTGCCTGGTGAAGCGCTGTCAGAGTAAAGGGGGTAGCCAGCTGTGCCAGCATTTCGCTGGTTTCGTCAGTTGAACCGTCAATCACGACAATAACTTCAAAATCGGCGGCCGGCTGGGTCTGATGGGTCAATGCCTCCAAACAGGATCGCAGGCGCCCGGCGCGATTATAGGTAGGAATGATCACGCTTAACTCGATCACAGAGTCATTTTCCCTTTGTTCTTTACTTTGCCAGACTCCGCCAGCCCTGTCAATAATCCCCTAAAAACTGTAAAATTGCCTTTTTTAAATTCGCGAAGAAGCACTTTTCCAAATAAATATGGACCGGTAATACTCGTGAATATAGCTTTTTGCCAGAGGGGAGCGTGCCGCTTCATAAATAACAACCAGTGTTTACTGCGATGGCGGGCAAACGTCTCGGTATATTTTCCTCCTTCAAAGGTTTTACCGGGCCTGGTTTCATGGAATACCACCGCATCCGGTGCAAAGAAGCCATAGTACCCGGCTTTTCGCACTCTGAGCGCAAAATCAAGGTCTTCAGGGCCATAAGGATCGAAGACAGCATCGAATCCTCCGAGTTGTTGAAAAACATCGGTGCGCACCAACATACATCCCCCGCTGGGATAGCACTTCCGGGGTTTATCATATTGGCCGTAATCAATTTCACCGTAACCGACATGTCCGGTATCTCCACACCAGAAGCGAATCCGGCAGCCGCCGGCGCCATATAGTCGCCGGTGATCGTTAAGATCATAAATTTTACCGGCGGTTTGCGCTAAGTCCTGTTGGGTTTCAAATGGCGCTATCAACTTTGCCAGAAAATCCGGGCTGACAGTCATATCGTTGTCGATAAATAAAATGTATGGCGGATTGAATTCCCGAATAGCGATTTTTGCCGCTTCGTTGCGGCCGGATGCCACGCCGAGGTTGCTCGGGTGGCGATGCAACAGTACTTCCGGAAATTCCTGCCGTATAATCTCGGGGGTACCGTCTCCGGATCCATTATCCCACAGTATGATCCGAAATGAGGGGTGCGTCACGGCTCGGAAGCTTTCCAGACAACGGGTGGCTTTGCGCTGCTGATTTATGGTCAAAATGATAACAGCAACTTTTACCGAATTGGTACTCATCTTATTACTCTTTACTTTTGCCTTAATGCCTACCCGGCAAGCCAGCGATTCACCCGGCGGGCAAAAGTTGTTTGATCCCAATCTTTTATCCACAGGCGCGGCAATTGATAACGGTCGCTCTTCCGCCCGGCCAGCCCTGCGAAGTTGGAACAGGCAAGATGAAATCCGGCTTTCTTGACCAGGAAGATGGTTTTTGAGGTATAATCGGAGTTCAACCCGTAGGGATAAGAAAAGCTTATGACGGGTTTTTCCAACAATTTCTCCAAAGAAAATTTACTTTCTATTATTTCCTGTTCCTGCCCGGAGAGTGGTAAATCCGCTAAAAGCGGGTGGTTTACGGTATGAGCGCCGATTTCAAGGCAAGCTTTGGCGGCCAGTTCAAGGAGTTCGCCCGCGGTTAAAGGACGCCGCTCCTGCCACTGCTCGTCAGTCACGGCAGACCAGGCTTTTAATTCTTTTAATAAATGCGTTCGCTCTCCTGTGGGAACCGAGCGCGACAATTGAAATAACGATTTAAACAAATTCCGTCGAGCCGGTGTACCGGAGTCGTTCATTTTCCAGGTATAGGCGTGGTTCTGTATGGTTAAAGACAGTTGATTTGGCAATGAAAACGGTTGATACATAATTTGGGTTAAATCTTCCCACCAAAAGGATTTGTCAATACAGCCGCTGACGATGAAAAACGTGGCAGGAATATGGTACCTCTCCAAGACAGGTTGTGCATTGTATAAATTATCTGCATACCCATCATCAAAAGTGATGACCACGGCCCCTTTCGGCAATTCGCCTGTTTCAAATGACCCTAACATTTCTTGAAAGCTTATCGGATGAGTATAATTACGAAGATACTCCATGTGTCCATTGAAATTACCTGGAGTAACACAAAGTGAAAATGGATCATGATCGGTTTGGGCAACCCGGTGATACAATAAAATAAGGACGCCCTTACTGAATCGGCTTCTCAACCATCTCCCTGTGCGAAAGATCTGTTTAATACCAGGCTTTATTTTAAAGTTTTGTAACATACGATCGTGTCCCGGCATAGGCTTTTACTTAATAGCTCTTATTAATATAAGCAATTGATAATTCGGATCGTTATACTCGAGTTCTTCCTGGCGTAATTCCTCGGCTGCCAATCCATTCAAAAAGGCAGTTGCCAGGAGAACATTCCCGGGGGATTCGATATAAATATTCTCTGGTGGGAAATACTTTTGAAATAACCAATTTGCAGAGAAAGCTGTGAACCGCCAATAATCAAGCCAGCATTTCTCCTTATCATTATATAATTGGCTTATTCCCGGCACTGAGACAAGCAATTTTCCGCCCGGTTTCAGAATGCGATGGAGTGTCTGGACGGCAGCTCGTAAATCCGGAATAAGCTGGAGCGTTTGGGTGCAGATGATGCAATCGAATCTATCCGAAGGCACCTGGGGCGCATGAGTCAGGTCACCCGCGTAAGTCGCTTTTGGATTTCCTTCTGCGCCATTGAAAATCTCACTGGCAGTAACCTTTTTGCCTCCGAAACGCAGTGTGTAAACATTATCGCCGATCTCCAAAACCCGCCCTTTCACACACTCTGCATTATTTCCTAAAAACCGTTCGATAAAATAACGGTCAATCGGCAGCCCGCGGTCACCGCCCCAGCTGCGGCTGATCGGTTCAACATTTCTCAAATTGTGCCAATTTACACGGCCAACCCGTGGCCAGCGTGTTTGACGTACCAGCCAACGCCGTGTATTTCGCGGTAGAATTTGCCGGGTGATTTGCCTGATTTTTGATTTCATAGAAATCACAAATATAGAAGGGTTTATGTTGTGTCATGAATTTAATCATTCTTGAAGTGTTGTTTTATTCACCTCTGGTATGAGATTCAACTTGATAATATTTTCAAACAAGATTTCTGCAATAGCTTGATGGCCGGCTGCCGTCCAATGGCCATCCATCCGATAATATAAATCAAATTTATCAGTGCGATTTCTTAAGAAATCCTGGCTATTAATCCAGGGAATGTCTGCTTTACGCGCTGTTACCTCCATAAAGTCAGCCGAACGTAATTTTGTGTGCGTATCGGAGAAAACATGTACCTGGCCGGTTGTATATAAGAATATGCAATATGCAGATAATTTCCGTGATCCTTCGGCTATTTGAAGCAGGTAATTTTCTGTAATTTTCGCATCTTCTTCACTAAAATCTTCTCCCCAAAAACTCTCCATCTTTCCAAGTATTCCCCATCTCATGGCCAGGTACCCTAAACGGTCGCTCAGTAATCTGGCCAAATGGATATTGCTTTTCAACCAGTCTTGCAGCCTGCGCCATAATGGTAAAGAATGCTCAGGATCTAAAACGTCTGTCTTTACCATTAATACACCATCTTGAACTTCTGCCCATTCTCCCGCCGCAGAGCGATTCTCCTGAAAATCATTGACCGACAGGAATTGGAGAATGATTAGACCGGGTTTCAAAAGTAGACCGCGCGATTTTAAAAAAGCAAGCTGATCAACGGTGCCATAACCCGGGACCCCACAATTTAATACCTGTATGTCATGGTTCACATAGTGTTGAGAGAGTAATTCTTCTAACTGAAAAGAAAAAGTTTCATTGTCTCTAACGCCAAATCCAAATGCCTGGGAATCTCCTAAAATAAGAATCCGGAAGGTATTGGGTCGAGGAGAGCGGAATTCTTTACCCCGTAAACCAAATTGATTCACCTGAAAAGGAATTTCAAACTCTGCCCTTCTGATGGTACCTTTAAATCCCGGAGTAAGAACATAACCGACCTCCTGATCACCAGCATACATACCCGGAGGGTGAACCTCAAATGTTTGCGGCAAAAAGAGGCGGAAAAACATCTCAGACAAAAGCATGGCAATCAATAGGCTTGCAATCACCAGAAAGCTGTTTTTAAAAATTTGAGAAGTCATGGCGTTTTCGGAAAAAGTTAATTTTCCATGCTTTCGAGAATCTCTAAAGTTTGCTCAGCACATTTCCCCCAACTATATCTTTTTGACTGTTCTAAAGATTTCTCTGATAATGATTGCCGGAGCTTTGGGTCGCTTAGAATCTTTTCCAACCCATCTGCTATATTCTGAGGATCGTCAGCGTTTACAAAAAAAGCGGCGTCCCCGGCAATCTCTTTCAAACCATTCAGATTGGAGGTGATAATCGGCGTTCCGCAAGCCAGCGCCTCGGTGATGGGGATGGGAAACGCCTCCATATTGGAGGGGTACAGATACACGTCCGCCAGGGAGTACACCGCCGGTAAATCCTCCTGTTCCATCCAGCCGGGGAAAAGGATATCCTTACCGTAGCCATCTTCGGGCAGCCGGTAATCGAAGCGCAATTTCTGGCAATCCTTGCCACCGATAACCAGTTTGTGCGGGGTTTTGCCGTGGTGGATTTGATAGGCTTGCAGAATCCCCCGGATGTTTTTTCGTCCGCCGTCGCCGTATTTGGCCAGCGTAAATACAAAATGGTCCGGGAGGTTATATTTCTCCTTGACTCGCTGCAGCACCTCTTCCTCCTCCACCTGTTTGAATTGTTTTCCCGGCGCAAAATAGACAGTTTTGATTTTATCCGGCGGAAGATGAAAAGTTTGATTAAAAATATCGCTGGTCAGTTGCGACACGGAAAGGATAACCGCCGCTTTCTTGCAGTATAGCGGCATCATGATTTTAATATATCTTAAATCCGCAGGCTTCCAAAATTTTTGATATTCGGGAATGAACCACCCCGCGCCGTGCAGCACCATGACGGTTTTGCAGGGAGCCAACAAGGGAACCGTGAATTTGGGGTGAAACAGCACGTCCAATTTATCTTTCCAACAGGCCAGGGGAACGCTCACCTGGTCCCAAATTGCTGTATGCGAAGATTTGAGCACCCGTTCGGTCACGTTTTGATACCGGACAAAGCGCCCCGGGTTGGCGGAATTGCGATAATAGAGAAAATATTGGTTGCGGCGGTCGAGGTCGAGCAGCTCCCGGGTGATATAGCGGGTATAAACCCCGATGCCGCCTTTCTCATCTATGGCGCGTAACATGATGCCGATTCGCATGGACATGCTTCCGAATATTCATTCCCGTCTTCCGATGATTTTGGCCGGCGTTCCGGCGACAATCGTATAGGGGGGAACCTCCCCGGTCACCACGCTGCCGGCGCCGATTACCGCTCCTTCTCCGATATGGCAGCCGGGCAGGATCACCACATTAGCCCCAATCAGAATATCAGTGCCAATTTGAAGCCCTTCATGCGAAGAACCTTGCTTCATGATCAAAACGTCGCGCTTTTGGAAATTCCGGCTACCGCCCAGGATGGTCACATTCGGTGCAATACGAACATAGTCGCCAATAATGACATCTTTCATCCCGGTAGAAATATGATTAAAACTACTAATGGCGCAATTTTTACCGATCCGGATTTTACCACCTTGTGTATTAATTACTACGTAAGGTTTTACCACACTGCCTTTTCCGAAGGATATCTGGTTTGACAATTGGATGCGCGTTTGCAGGCTGACAAGACACTTGTAGCGCAGGGAATAATAGATAGCCACGACCCACCGGGGAATGAGGTATCTTTGGACGATTCGTATGAGCGGGTTTGGCATGGGTTGAAGTTTCGGGAAATATTCATTAAAGGTTAATTGTTGCGTTCAAGTGCTCAGGTGTTCAAGTGTTCATGTGTTCAGGCTACTCGAACACATGAACACTTGAACACAAAAAACATCCCGAAAGCCAATATAACCTTTACCGTGTAAATATGTGAGTACATTCAACGACAACCGGTTCAAATACAGGCGCGGATTTTGGCTTCGATAGACTCCCGGGAATTTGGGGCAATGTAGAGCTGGTACCATATTTCCAGATTCAGCAGCATCCAGAGCCGGATGTGATGGTCCGCCCGGTTATGACGGTGCGCTTCGATCAAAGCTTTTACCCGGTCGGGCCGGAGTACCCCCTCCTTCACCAACTGTGAATTCAGTAAAAATTGATTCAAAAAAGGATATAACTCGTTGCGGAACCAGTATGCGATGGGAAACATAAATCCCTGTTTTTCCCGTTTAGCAATTTCTTCCGGTAGATAATTCGCCGCCAGCTTGCGCAGCACGTATTTCAATTCCCGGTTCCGGATTTTCAAATTGCCGGGAAAGGCCGCCAGTAACTCTATCAATTCGTGATCCAGAAAAGGGGATCGCAATTCCAGACTGTGGGCCATGGTCATACGGTCCGAGAGCATGAGCGAATGTTCCGGCAGCCGGGTCATCAAATCGGCATAGAGCATTTTATCAATCGTATCATCTGCCGGCGCATTATCAAACTGCTCGACAATCACCCCGGCGGAGTTGAGATGTTCCACCCGGCGCCATAGATCATCGCTTAACAAGAATTGTTTTTCCCGGTGGTTGAAACGAAAAAAGCAGGTCGCTTCCGCGTAGCGTTCCCCGTTATCCGGCAGCAGGGACAATTGGTGAATCCAGCGTAATTTTTGGGTGGTATTTTTATAAGCGAAGTTATCCGGCGCCCAATTAAAAAGGGGCCCGAATATTTTGCGGCGCAGAAATGCGGGAATCAGGGTATAGTAATTGACGTAACCGATTCCCAGATAGCGGTCGAAGCCGGCAAACAGCTCGTCGCCGCCATCTCCGCCCAGCACGACTTTTACATGTTGCGCCGCCAATTCCGCCGCGTGAAACTGGCAGGCGGCGATGGGATCGGAGGGCTCATCTAAGTGCCAGATTATTTTGGGCAACATCCCAATCAGGCCGGATTTTACGCACCGCTCGATATGGCGGGTTCGATAACGCTCCGCTACGGCACGGGCATAAGGCAGTTCATTGTAATCTTGTTCTTCCACGCCGACGGAGAACGTGTCGAAGGATCGCCCCAGGTCTCCCCCCATAATGGCTACAATCATGCTGGAATCCATCCCTCCGCTTAAAAAAGCCCCCACCGGCACATCGCTGACCAGGTGCGCCGCGATCGTTTCCTTTAATTTATCATGTAATCCTTCAATAAACTCCCCTTCCGGCAGGTTCAACTTTTCCTGAAAGGAAAGATGCCAGTAACGGGTGAGGGAAAGCTCCCCGCCGCGGAAAACCAGCACATGCCCAGGGGGCAGTTTGTTGATGTTCCGTAGCATCGTGTGAGGTGAAGGGATAAAGCGCAGGGAGAGATAGTGGTGAAGCGCCTCGAAATCAATTCCCCGCGCCTGTTTACTGACTGCCAGGATCGCTTTTAACTCTGATGCAAACCAGAAATCATTACCCTGGCGGGCGTAAAAAAGCGGCTTTTGGCCGATCCGGTCGCGGGCTAAAACCAGCTTTTTCTCCCGGCGGTCCCAAATCGCAAACGCAAACATGCCGCGGAGTTTTTCAACGCAGCCCTCGCCGTATTCCTCGTACAGATGAACGATAACCTCTGTATCGGAATGGGTTTTGAATACATGCCCTTTTGCCTGGAGTGTTTTTCTTAATGCCTGGTAATTATAAATTTCGCCATTGTAAACAATCCAAATGGATTGATCCTCATTGGAGATGGGCATTTTTCCGCCTTGCAGGTCAATAATGCTTAAACGGCGGCTTCCCAGGCCAATTTCTCCATTGAGGTAAATACCCTGGTCATCTGGCCCGCGGTGAATGAGCGTGTCCATCATGGTTTCGATCTCGCCGCGAGACACCCCTTTGGGGCTGTATTTTCCGCAAATTCCGCACATGGCTATAGTTTAACACCTGTGATGGAGTATTTATAGGCAAAGCGTTTGGCGAACCCGGCAGGCAATGCATTATAAAAAGGTTTCAGCCCGTAGTTGTATAAAACTGCTTTGATGCCGGAGCGGCAGACCGGGAGCAGGCGATAATGCTCTCGTGCTTTCTCAACAATCTCGAACCCTTCAAACATCCGCTCGATTTCGCTTTCGCTAAAAAAATCGTTGACCGGCGGGTCTTCCTGCTCAAATTCAATATTGACGGCGGGGATTTGTTTCAGGGAATACATCCAGGAAGGTTTACGGTAAAAATGGGAGATAATAGCCCGGCCCCCGGTTTTGAGCACCCGGCGAATTTCTCGAAATGCCAGAGGGGTATTTCCGGTAGCGTGCACCACCCCGTTCGCCCAGACCGCATCAAAAGTCTCATCCGCAAAGCTCAGGTTCAGCACGCTCTCTACCCGGATGTCTTCCGCCTGAACCCCTTCAACGGCAAAATGTTGGCGAGCCATTTCTACCGCGTTGGGGGTCAAGTCGGTCGCGGTGACTTTAACGCCGCGTTTCAGAAATTCCAGGCTGTCGTATCCCATCCCGCAACCGATCTCTAACAGGTGTTTCTCTTTTAGCAAGCGAGCTTCCCGCTTAATTCTTTCCATAATCCAGGGGAATTTGTAGGGATTCATCCAGGGGCGGATATGCCGGAAAAATTCCGGGCTTCCGGCTTCAATTTTTGGATCGGTAACGTATTGAAATCCCAGCGTATGGGCATTCCAATATTCATAAATGGCTGTTAACGTGTCCGGGTGGTTATGTTCTGACATTGAGAATTCCTGGTGAAGCTTTGGATCTTCGTGGCTTTTTCCGGAAGAACCACTTCGTGGGTAGCATAAAACAATATTTCCAAAACAGTTTCTAAGACAGCTCACTCAATTTATCGCAAAAATCAGCAATACCTTGACTCAACGTGAATTGCGGTTGAAAACCCAGCTCTTCTCTTATCCGGGAAATATCAAAAGCATTATTGGTATCAAAAAATTCCAGCGTTCTGCGGGAAACTGGTGGCTCTTTATCGAGCAGCCGGAAGATAGTTTCTACCGAGACCGCCAGCACTTTACCGGTGGTATAGGAAACGTGAATGGCGGGGAATTTCAAATCACATACCTGGCAGAAAGTGCTGATCAGCTCCCGGGAGGTGATGGCCTCGTCGCCGGCGACAATATAGAGATGGCCGGGTGCATTGCTGTGCGTCATCGCTAATTGAAATGCGCTAAGTAGATCCGTTATATAAAGCGGGTGCCGCAGGTTATCCCCCTTACCGATCATGACAAATTTCCCCTTTTTCAAGGCCCGGTAAAGCTTGCGGGTTCTCGGGCAGGTGGGTCCGAACACCCAGGCAGGTCGAAGAATCACATAGGGGAGACCCTTGCGGTCGCCAAATTCTCGCACTTGCTGCTCCCCCGCAAGCTTCGTTTCCCCGTAGATTGACTGCGGGCGGCAGGGCGATTGCTCATTGGCCGGCCAGGAGGTTAGATTGCCATATACTCCCACCGAACTGGTGTGAATAAATCTTTTCACTCCCGCAGCGTGAGCAATTTCCATGAGGGGGGCCAGGCTGTGAACATTAACACTCCAATATTCCGATTTATTAAGATTCGTTTTGAGATGGGCGCTGGCCAGATGAAAAACAATATCGACGTTTTCCATCACCGCTCTCATTTGCTGCGATTGACGGAAATCGAGCGTATGCATTTCGAACGATGAATGAGCAGCCCCGGGAGGGAATTGGATATCAATCCCAATCACCTGATGGCCGGCTTTGACCAGGAAATTATTCAATTGATAGCCGATGAACCCCCCGGCGCCGGTAACTAATATCTTTTGTTTCAATTTGATTGTCTCTTTTGACCCTCTACGATCACCACGTACCCTTCGGTAAAAAAAAGCAGTTTATCTAATTGCGAGAACATCCAAAAGAAGGGATAAATCAGAGAATAAATTCGATAGGATTTTTCGACCGATTTCAGTTGATCCTCCGTCCGGGGAGCTATGGTTCCCGGGTTTACTGCCGCCATACTTTTCCCTGCCAACACCTTCACATAAAGGAAATTGAGGCCCAATTCAAGCAATTCGGTAAAAAAGCGGGAAAAAGTGGAGGACCGTTGGGGATGGATATTTGCTTTATTCATGATTGACTTGATTTCGGCAATGCTGTACCCGTCACGGGTATGGCCATAGACTTCCCTGGTCATCCCAATTTTTTCTTTCAGAACATTTACCAACTTGCGCTTATCCCCGTCGGGAACCGTAATCAATATCTGTCCCTGGATTTTGGAAATTCGCCGGAGTTCTGCACTGAAGGCTTGCGGATCTTTTAGGTGCTCGTGAACATCGATGGAAAGGGTATAATCAAAATAATTATCCGGAAAGGGAAGGTGGTTATCCTCAGCCTTGACGACCTTATCTCCCAGGAGATCGGACATCTCAGCAATATTGGTTGTTCCCATATGCGCCCAGCACCATTCTCCGCCCAGCTCCCGCAGGTAATAATTCATGGCGCCGTTATTATCGCCGCAGGTGACCAGCAAGCACTTTTTGCCCGGGGCAATTGCTCCTAAATATTTCTGAAACGCTTTCAACCTCAGTTTCTTCTTGAGCGTCTTTTGAAACATTTTCAGTTGCCAGGGCAAGGGATTTTTGCGGAAAAGGTTCTGAAATCTCATGGGTGAAAGAAATGTTGGAGGAAAATGATGGTTCTACTACTTCACTGTGGTTGTTTCCCGGTTTGGTTTTTGCTGCTCCAAAACCCGGTAAACAATTTCCGCCCAGCACTTGTGACCCTCCGGGGTGAAATGAACATCTTTACTAAAATACAACCGTTTCCCCTGTTTAGCATATTGAATTAACTCATCAGTCAAATCGTTAAAACTAACATCCAACGAATCACAAAGGGCGGACATTTTTCGTTGGGGGGATATACCGAGTATCCCGCTATTGATAACATCCACCTTTTGATGATACAACGCTTCCAGGCATTCGGTGAAGGTCTCCTCCAGATTCACCTGCACGGCCTGAACGTAGGAGTCCCCTAAGGCCAGAATGACTTTCTCAGCATCCCGGTTAATGCCATCATCACGAAATCGCAGCGAATCAACCCCCAGGTCAATCGTTTTATAACGTGACACAAATTCCGGGGCGACTAACGTGATTTCGCTGTCACAGACGCTATATACACCGATGTCCAAATCGACCCGTTTGGTTTTTTCCAGCGCAAGCCTGTAGTCAGCATTAAGTTGCCCGGCTTTTTCATTTTGAAAAACTCTCCATGAATAGTAAACTCTGGCACACCATTCGAACACGATGATGACCACCAGAATCATCAGGCTCCAAAAAATAAAGTACCTGAAATTTCTTTTTTTCATTTTGAGGCCTTTTAATCAGGAGGATCCGGTTTTAGCCATTGGAAGTGGTTCTTGAGGCGCGATATTTCCTGCCGGTAACGCTGCTCGTCCCACTCAAACAGCGTACCAAGCATCGGCGCTATTTGAAGAGACCGGACGGGGTTATCCCCGATGCTGGTACGCCGGAGTACCAGGTCATCGAGATGGCAAACCACCTCTTCTTCGATGATGCGAAGCATTTGTTCGCGCCAGCCTGAATCATGCTCTTCGGGCAGCCAGGCATAGTCAAAAATGCCGCTATAGCTGTATTCGTTCGATTGTGCATTTGTAAATAGGTGAGTGGATGACAACGATGAGCTGTGCGCAGGGAATATTTGAGTAAGCAATTTCTCCGCAACCAGCCGGGCGGTGGTTAATTTAACCCCGCTAATGCTGAATAATCCCTGCGGTCCATTATGCTTCGAATGGTCAATAACTACTTCGCTTTTAGACAATCTGACGCTTCTTTCCTGCTTCACCGGGAGAAATCCGGAAAACACGTGCAAAACCTCCTTGCGTTCCAGGTTCAGGCCGGGAATGGCCCGGTTTAAATCCTCGATAAAAGCGGCCAATTCTCCGGAAGTGGGTTGAGGATTTTCCAAAACCTCTGATCGCAAAGCATGGCCGGTGCCGACGAGCAGCCTTCCTTTCCAGGGATGCAAAAAATAAACCTGCGCGCCGGCTTCCTGGCTGACTGCCGCCAGGGCATATTCCGAAAGCGCTGGTCGGTCAAACAAAACGTTCCAGGCAAGGGAACTGCGAAATAACCAGGGAAAATCCTGATCAAATAAAGCGGCGTTTTTGCGCGCCCAGGGGCCACCGGCATTAACGACAATATTGGAATGGAATTCAAAGCTTTTATGGGTTTCATCTCGGGCGGTTACCCCGGTTACTCTGTTATTCTCCCTTAAAATGTTGACCGCCTTCATGTAATTGAGAGCCGTCGCGCCCATGCTACAAGCGCCCCGCACTATTTCTATCAGCAGTCTTTGCAGGTCTGGAACACAGGCATCATACCATACCGCCCCCCCTTTCAATCCCCGGGGGTTTACCCGCGGAAAAATTTCTTTGACCCGCTGCGCGCTAACGATCTCTCCAAAGGGCAGGCGCCGCTTCGCAGAAACCCCGTTATTCCACTTGCCGGCGAGAAGTTTATCCAACTGTAATGCCAGGCGCAAAATGCTTGGGCGGCGTAAACCGGTTCCATAAAGCGGCATCAGCACCGGCAGCGGTTTTACAAAACCCGGAAAGGTATTCAGAAACCACTGCCGTTCCTTAACAAATTGGAAGTAGAGGTTCAAATTAAGGTTTTGAAGATGGCGCAGACCGCCATGAATAGTCTTCATACTATTAAAACTGGTCGCCCCGCCGAAATCGTTCTGTTCCAGCAGCAGCGCCAACAATCCCCGGCGGGATGCTTCATAGGCCAACATCGCCCCATAAATTCCCCCGCCGACAATAACAAGATCGTATTCCCGCGCCGCCGCCTCAGACAGATTTCTGGTAATTTTCACTCTAACATTTTCCTGATGATTTATATATGTTAATGTCTTATTTATCCCTTATCCTTCCCCCTTTATCCTTTACCCTTCATCCTTTAATAATTAAGCCAACGCTTCTGCCAGGCGTGAAAAACAATCAGGCTCCATAAAATATGACTGTGGTTCTCCATCCCGGCAAGATGCTCCTCTTTTAATCGGTCCACCGTATGGATATTAAAAATTCCCCGGGTTTTTACATCATGTTCGTTTAAGAACTCTTCCATTATCGGGCGGAATTGCGAGTTAAGCCAGTTTTTAACCGGAATACTGAATCCCTCCTTCGGACGATAAACACACTCCCGGGGAACATGCTTAGCGGCAATCCGCTTCAATAGCACCTTTGTTTGCCGTTTGTGAACCTTCAAGTGGTCCGGAACCTGAAAAGCCAGATTCACCAAATCAGTATCCAGATAAGGCACTCGCGCTTCTAATGATACAGCCATCGACATCCGGTCCACTTTTGCCAGAATATTATCGCAAAGATAACTTTTGACATCCACATACAGGCTTTGATTTAAGGGGCTGAATGAAGTCGAACGGCGAAAAAGTTCCGCAATATGGAAAGAAACCGGTTTCTGCAAAGATTTTTGTGCTTCCGGTGTGAAAAGCTCCGAACGGATCGTTTCCCCGGCAAATACCCGCCACCGCGCATGGCCGAGATTCGGCGGTTGATCCATTCCCGCTAAAAATCTTTTGGCTTTATTAACGAATCCTTTCTTCGCCGGGCGCGGCTTCAAAGAGTTGAAAAATCGTTCGATGAACTCTTTTCGGATAACCGGGGGAATCCTATGATAAGTATGCGCTAAATTATTTGCCAGGTAAGTTTCATACCCCCCGAACAATTCATCTCCGCCATCCCCGCTTAAAGCCACCTTCACCTCTTTCCGCGCTAATCGTGAAACCAGATAGGTAGGGAAAATCGAGAAATCACCGATAGGATCATCCCAAAAGTGCATTAATTCATAGAAAAGTTCCCCTACTTCCGGCTGAAGGGTTTCCTGGGTATGCTGTAATTTAAGATAATCGGCCACTTTTCCGGACCATTTCAGCTCATTGTAGGAACCATTCTCAAAACCGATGCTAAACGTTTTGGCATTTTCCATCGCTGCAACCATCAAAGAAGAGTCCACCCCGCCGGAGAGGAATGCCCCCAGCGGAACATCGCTGACCATTTGCCGCTGCGTCGAGGTTTTTAGTTGTTGATAGATTAATTCCTCCCAATCCGCATCATTCAATTTTGCCGCTGGTGATTCACAGGATATGTCCCAATAGGTTCGAGGGTGGCATACCGGATTTTGTAAATCGATTTCCAGTATGGTTCCCGGTTCAAGTTTGCAGACGGCCTGCAAAAGGGTTGATTTGCCGGGAACATATTCCCAGGCTAAAAATTCTCCCAATGCATCGACATCCAATTCCTTATTGACCAGTTCGCTGGCCAGAATTGCCTTAATCTCCGATCCCCACACGATAAAATTCTTTTGGAAACTGTAATACAACGGTTTAACGCCGATTGGATCCCGCACCAAAAACAATCTTTGTTTTACGCTGTCATACAGAGCGATAGCGAACATTCCGTTTAAATACAACGGGAAATCCGCACCATATTGTTCATAAGCATGAACAATGGTTTCGGTATCCGAATGGGTTTTGAAAACATGGCCGTAACTCTGCAATTGCTTTCGCAATTCTCTGTAATTGTATATCTCTCCGTTAAAAATTGTCCGGATAGTGCCGTTTTCATTGGTTACCGGTTGATGACCACCCTCGAGATCAATGATAGAAAGACGCCGCATTCCCAGGGCGACTCTCCCGGCTATATACATGCCTTCCTCATCCGGTCCCCGGTGGTAAAGCGTATCCACCATCTTCTTTAGCTGCTCTTGTGAGGGAAGCAAATTATTATCGAATGCGGCAATGCCGGTAATTCCACACACTACTTAAGCCACTCCAGAACCTGTTGTATCTTATTTTGATAAACCTGCCGGGAGTATCTCTCCCGGTAAAGTGTTTTTGCATTTTTGGCTTTTTGCGCTGCTTTGTCGGTCGACGTCAATACGTCTATAATACCCTTGGCCAGACCTGGCGGATCAGGTTCTGCCAGAAAGGCAACCTCTTCAATTAACACCTGGGTATGGGAGCGAATATTGGTTGCCACGATCGGTTTGCCGGAGGCGAGTTGTTCGTAAATTTTCAAAGGGGTGTTAGTACCGGCGATTCTTGGGGATAACAACACATCCGCCGCGTCAAGATATTTTGCAGCAAGCCCCTTAGAAACCGGGCCGGTGAACAGGCAATCCTGCGCGATGCCGAGTCTCTCTGCTAACGCGGTATATTCACGAACCTGCTTTTCCCTGCCTCCCACAACGACTAAAAAGATATCCGCATTTTTATCGATAGCTTCTTTAAACCCCCGAAGAACCACCTCAATGCCCTGGTAGGGTTCCAGAGTTCCGGCGTATAAAACGATCTTTTTGTTCTTGGGAAGCTTTGAAATACTGCCGTCATTCGAAGAAACACCGTGCTGGTGGTGACCGTTTGGGTATTCCGCTGAGACTAAAATCGGGTCGAAGATAGAATTTTCAATAAGGATATGGTTTCGAATATTGCTATTCTTTTTGTTTACCAGGTGATAAAGATCTTCACAAATGGTAATCACCACATCCGCCGCACCCAGGGCAGCATTTTCAAGAGTTTCAAATATTTTGATCAACAATTTTGAGTGGGAAAACTGAAAATTCATCAGTTGTTGAGGCAGGGAGGAATGCATATCATAGACCAGTTTAAAACCAAAAATGGGCTTTAGAAAATAGGCCATGAACGCCGCTTCTTCATGGGCATGCACAAATTGATAGCGGTTAACCAGCAGTAAGCAAATCGTCTTCAGGAAAATAAATATATCCAAAAACAGTTTCAAAAAAGAGGGCCCGGTCTTGACATTTCCTAAAAAAGCAAACCGCGGGATACGAATAATCCGCACCCCGGGAATTTCCACATCCTCTCCCTCGCCGTAGGTGAGCAGGTCTATTTTTACCCCCAATTCGCCCATGACCAGGGTGCGATAATAGATGCTCAATGGCGTACCGCGGGGAGAAAAAAACGGTTGGGGTGAAATAACCAGCGCTTTCATAAATCAACTGGGGTGCGTCGTTTCCAATGCTTGCGATATTGCAGGGCTAACTGGTGACGGAAAAATCGCTGCGCTTTTTCCAATGCGCCGTAGTGCCAAATTTCCACCGCCGGATCGAACAACTTCTCTTGTAAAGATTTGAAAGGCCGCTCCGCATCTAAGGAGCCATTCAGGGCAAACCCATAACTACCCGGTTTCCGGTATTCCCCGGGAAAAGGCAGCGGATCGCTGCCGGGCAAATTTTTAATGCCCTGTTTTTCTGCTTCTTTGAGCAATGTGGGTTTTGGCCAAAATCTGGGGCGATTGCCGGTATCGCCCAGGAAAAATTTCCCCGAAGAATAATGGCGGATCATTTCTTTCACAATTTGTCCCCTTATACCCATCCATTTCCCCACTCCCCAGGGAATGACCGCGACAGCCTTATGGTCATTCACCTCCTCCAGCAATACTTTCAGCGGTTTACCGTTTTCGAATGGATGCCTGGTGCCGATGGCTAACAATTCGATCTTCTCCAAACTGACAATCTGGCGGCCGGCAATCAGAACCATCTCTTTATCATCCTGAATTGCCCGTATCGAAACCTCCTCTTCTGTCGCTTCTATTTGCCAGTCTCCAGGATTGCCGTTTTTCCTTTCCTGCGTGAAATCTCCCATTCCCTGCCAGAGATCAAACCCCGCCTCTCTTTCGCCCGTGGTTAAACATAAAACCCCGGTCCAGCGATCATTGATCCGGCGGTTTCGCGACATATTCTCAATATTCCGGTAAGCAGCATTCAGAAAAGCGGCCGGTTGGAAAGTACTGTGAAAATGAACATGGGCGTCGACAAATATCACAAATTCTCCATCTCCCGGGCGCAGGTTACATTGCACAGAATTGACCAAAAACCCTCTAGGACAGAAATAACTCAGCCCAGAGTAACGCTCTGGGCTGAGTTATTTTGCTTTTATCGGATTCAAAAGCGCAAGTTGCCATGCCCCCTATCTCCTAGTGGGATCGCCAATCTCTGGTTCCCAACCATTCGTATAAATTGACATCAATATATTCAAAATGATCCTGGTTCATTAATATTTCTACTTTAAGACTCTGCCCGCGTATGAGATTCAAAGTCCTAAGGTAGCATTAAGTATGTAAGCCTGTAGATTTTTATAGTAAAATCTATTCCTATGATCTACACCATAAAGCCAGGGCAATGATGGAGCTATATTATGAATAAAAATATAATTTTTTATAATATTTTTTTATCGTATAATCCCAAAATTTATAACGCGTGAGATTCGGGGCACTATCAATGAATTCCATAATATTTTATCTAAATCTCGGGAGACTACAATCGTCATAGATCATTAACCCGGCCACACAGCGAGGAAATGTATATAGAATTACTAAAAGTTAAATGATGAAAACAACGTAGTGGAGATATGTATTATCAAGAGATCAACTATACAGGGTAAAAATGTCAGCGGTTCATCCTGATAAAACATTTACTATCCAGACCTATCTGAAAGATCCGCTGAACGTCGAACGGAATAGAACAATAATTTTTCTCATCCTTCTGCTCCTGATCGCCTTCATATTGCGCATGCGTAATTTGGGATTGCTCTGCTTCTTTGGCGATGAAGGTTTGCAGGCGCTGGCGCTTAAAGGTATGTTCGAACACGGTGTTCCGCTCGTTGATTCGGGTCTGGTTTATTTACGGGATGCCCTCTACTTATATCTTCAGTATGGTATCGTAAAGATTTTCGGTTTCACCCCTTTCTGGTTCCGGTTTCCCAGCGTTTTATTCGGAACTATAGTGATTATTCCGGCATATTTTTTAGGGAAAATGCTTTTTAACCGCAATATCGGGCTTATCACCGCCCTGACCTTGACCTTTTCCCAGTTCGAGATCGAATTATCCCGCTACGCCCGCTCCTATACCTTATTCCAGTTTATGTTTGTGCTGGCCCTGATCTGCTTTTACCAGGGATTTATGCTGGATAAAAATAAGTATAAACCCTGGTTTGTACTGGCAGCCCTGTTGACTCTGGCCAGCCATGCACTGGGGGTGGTGCTGTTCACCCTGTTCCTGATTCCCCTGTTGTCGAAAAACTTTACTGCCAACCGTAAACTGATATTTGTAATCTGGGCTTCCGGGATCTGGTTTCTAAAAATGCAATATGAGAAATTATTAAACCATATCCGTTCCTTCGGCGATCCCAATATAACGTCCGTGCCGGGTTCTGAATCAACCGCTCAAATCATTATCGGTAAAATCAGTTCAATATTAGGACATAAATTATATGAACCAAACCTTTCCTACCTGCAGGATCTCAGCAATAATTATTGGCTGATTTGGTGGTTATTATTATTGATTCCAATGGCGTGTACGGTGTGGTTTTTATTTAGGGTGTGTCGCGGTGAGAATATAGGAAAGATTTTTATTCTATTGATAATTGTCTGGTCGGCATACTTCCATCAATATTCACTGGTACTGGCTGTGTTTATTTTTTATACTCTGTTTTATCTAAAAAGCAGGCGCGAATTGATGACCCCTTCTTTTATGGTTATGTATATATTTGTACTGTTCACATTTATATTCTGGTCTGTTTTCATCATTACAACGCCGGTTTTTAGCTTAAAGGGAAAGGGGATTATCACCACCCTGATTGGCTTTCCGAATCTCTATGGATATTTTCTTAGACATTATATTTTAGGCTGGCCGGTCATGTTTTTGATAAGCTTATTCGGATTTGCTGCTCTTTTAAACCACTTATTCATAGAACGTAAAAATAATGCCATCTTATTTACTTTGGCGACTCTGTTTTTATCGATTTTCTCCATGAGTTTTTTTCGATCGAATGCCCAGATGCGATATACCTTTCATTTATACCCACTACTGGTCATGCTGTTTTCATTCGCCATTGTTTATTTCTGGCAATATCTTTTCAAGAGATATCAAAAAATAAACAAAAGGCCGATTAAATATTTTGCCCTTCTGGCAGGTATCATCATGCTCTACAGGTCCCAAGATGTTAATCCGGTACAGGCCTGGCACATTGCCGATCGTGGATATGCAACTCAGAAACATCCGCTCCGTTTCTGGACAAACTCGGATATCTATTTCCAATTCCATCAGGATGTTGAAACAGCGAGTCTCTATCTAAAAGACCGGCTAAATAAAGATGACCTGATTATGGCAATGGGCGAGATTTATCATTTCGGCTTATATCATTGGTATACCGGAAAGGTTGATTATATAGTAATTTCATCCAGCCTCGGTCCGGGTTATTTCTCGCTATTCCGGAATGGGGAAGAAATAAATTATATAACCGGAAGCAGGATTATTCGCAGCCAGGGCATGTTCGAGGATCTGTTGCAAAGTGCATCAGGATCGGTATGGTTGATCGGCGATAAATCCATCCTCGATACCGAATCATTTTTATACACCGATTCTGACCGGAAATATTTCAAGTTTATTATCACCAGATTCGATTTCGTTGGCCGCGATAATATGACCTTTGTGGCTAAATTGAAGTAGAAGAAATTTGTTTAGGGGGGTGAGATAATAGTTGGCAAAGCCATTCCCCCGGGAAAATCTTTTGTCTTTTACCCCGTGAGATAAGTAGTTCTATCTCACAGGGTGAACGAGATGCCTGAATTATCAACGCTTCTCAAAAAGAAATCGACCTGCCTGCCCGACTGGTCAGGCGGGCCTGACTGCTTCGATAGGCAGGGTAGTTATTTTATCTCACCTCCCCTTATTTAATTCAACTCTGATTACCAGTCACATAAAAGAGCGCGTCCCGGAAGCCGGCACAGAATTTATCCATGTTAGCATTTTCTCTCACCTCTTTCATAGCTGCGGCAGAGAATTTTTGCCTGAGATTTTCATTATCTAAAAGCAATAAAAGCTTTTGTGCCAGTGCTTGTGTATCTCCTTTAGGAACAATAAACCCGTTGACTCCATCCTTTAAATACATTATTTCAGCAGATTCATCCCCATCTTCGGTTACAAACGGTAATCCACAATAAAAAGCATCGATGATGCTCAGGCCAAACGCACCGGGTAGACAATAAACGTCAGCAACTGAAAGTAAATTATATTTCTGGTCACCATAGATGGACCCTAATTTATAGATATTTTCACCAGAAATATTTTTCAAAACATCCTCCTGATCCGGTCCGACCAGGATCAGCCCAATATCGGATCTCTTCATTAATGAAAATGCTTTTACCAGGTGTTCAATTCGTTTCCTCTTCTGCATACGTCCCATGCAGATAATGTTCTTCTCCGTGTGTATACCATATTCTGTCAATACCAGGCTCTTTTTTTCTGGTAGCAGGCCCGGATAATTTATATGTAATGTATTATTGGCAATAAATACCTTTCCATGAAAACGTTTTGGGATGTATTTTTTTAAATGTTCCGCATAGAGGATAATAGCATCACATAGAGATTGCTCAATAGCATAAGCAAGATTCTTAATATGAGAATCCTGATCCAGCAGATCCCGCCCCTGTCCCCAGTAGATCATTTTTTTACCCATAATTCCTTTGGCAATAAAGTACACTGGAAAAAGATAAAGATGTTTCATATCCACCCAGGAGATAATAACAACTATTTCATTTTTCGCAATGAACCGGGACAGATTCAGTGTGGAAAGTTTTATTTCCCTGAAATTAAATTCCACAACATGAGGATTACTGGTTTGGAGCCCTTCGGAAACAACAATGAAATCAAAACCATATTTCTTCAAATATTCACTGAGGTAGTTATAAACGGGTACGCGATAATGGGGAATTTTTGTTTGGTTAATCAGCAGTATACGAATCATCGAAAAAAACTTTGGATATTATTTTAGGGTAGGGTTTGCCTCTCCCGGGAAACGGGAAACAGATCTCTTTAGTTTGGTGAAGTATATTACAGTTTTAAATTCGAAGTTTCCACAATGCAAGTTCATTTAAATCGAATAAAGATGATGCTTTAGGAACAATAATATCAACTCATGTGTTTCAACCCCCTAATGGACTGAAATAAAATTTCCTCATTTTGTAAATTATAATTTTAAGTCAAAAAGGGGGGAATATAGCAGGTCAAAGAAAAAAATAGCGTCTGTAAGAGAAGCTCTTCATTATCAGCAAAGTGGAGCGCTATGGTCTGGTTCAAATAATTGGCCAGCACCAGATTGTCGCTTGTACTTATACAAATGGATAGCAAAATACGATCTTTACGGAGAAGTCGGATTGAAGAATACTCATAGGATTATCTCACCTCCTAAATGCTCATTTAATCAACAGCATTTTTTTCACCCGGGTAAATCCTTTTGTCTCCAGGCGGTAGAAATATATTCCGCCGGGCAATTCCTGTGCATCCCAGCGACAGATGTTATTTCCGGCAGGGAGATTTTCCGCAATGAGCGTGCTTACATCTTGCCCTAGGGTGTTATAAATTTTAAGTGATGTATAAGCAGGATGGGGTAAATTAAATTCGATGGTGGTAGTGGAATTAAAAGGATTGGGGTAGTTTTGTTTCAGAACAAAATCGGCAGTAAGCAGATTATGCTCATTTTCCAGGTTGACAATTATATTTATATTGTAGAATGATAAATGTGAGATGGTCGCCACCGCCAGTTTTGAGAGGGCGTAATAGTAAGTGAGATTGAAATGGGAAATTTTATCATTGGAAGTATGATTAAATGGGTTGTAATCCCCGGAATGTCCCGCTTGCATATTAAGCACTGCAGTATATCCCCAGCTCCAGAAAGCGGGAAGATCGCTGGAGGCGTAGCCGGGATTAAAAATAACCGGCAATAAGCCGAGGTTATATTCATCCTCCAAATAATAAATAAGATCTGCCAGTTCCACCGAATTGGCAATGGGGCGGGTATGAATTTCGAATAATCCGTCATTATTGCTGTCCCACCCGAGCACATCCAGGACTAAGACTCCCAGAATATCTTCCCCGGCGAAGTAAGCCTGCTGGGCATAATAGGCGCTGCCACGCGGGCCGATCTCCTCTTCATCCCATAAAGCGTAAATAACGGTATAGGGAGTGGGGATTTGGGAGAGAATACGGGCCGCTTCCAGCACCATGGCAACCCCGCTGGCGTTGTCATCCGCCCCCGGCGCAGGTGGTTGAGCAGGCTTATCATCATAATGGGCACCGATAATAAATATCTCCTCCGGGTAATCTGTTCCCATCTGCACGCTGTAAACGTTTCTCCCGCTTGAGTCATAGGGTTGGTTGTAGGTAGGCAGCCCGTAGCTGTTTAAGATTTGAAAGATATAATCTGCCGCCAGATCATTGTGCGGATGGAAGGCATACCGGGAAAGGATCAAATAAGTGCTGCCGTTGATGGTCACGGAATCTTCCCCGGAAAGAATGTTAATATGGCGGGTGAGGCTGTCCAGATTGGTCTGGTTCACTAAATACTGGATGAGGGGATCGCTCCCTAGCGCGGTATTCCCGTTTGTGGCAAGGTTAATCTCCGTAGGGATGGCCGGCTGGCGCCGGGGCACACGGGTATCGTCTGCCAGGACAAAAACAGACCCTAAAAAGGTAAAAAGGATTGCGGTAAAATAATGATTCATGAGACACCTCCGTGGATTTGAATGGCAGGCGTTGCCCCTCCTGTGGTAAAAATAATAGATTCTTCAAAATTATAGAGACATGAATTAGCTTAAGAAAAAAGCGGCTTCCTCTCGAAGTAATCTATTCTATTTTGTAACAAATACCTTCTCAGACTAATTCACGTCTCTATAGCATTAACAAATCTTTAATATTTTCCTTTATTATTTTGATTACATAATAAACCCAATTTATATTGCGACTTATCTAACTATCTGTACTTTTTTCGCTTCCATCATTTTTCGAAATTTCCAGCGATCCAATCTGTATAGGGTACGCTTAAAACCATTAGCAAACCCGAACCTGCCAAGCCAGTGCTTTATCCAATCGCTAATAGTTTCAGCTGGATTGAATGGAAATCCAAGTAATTCCGGCCACATTCCTGTAAACATCCCTTCAAAGAGGTTTTCTTTAACAGGATCTAGCGAGAGCATTATTTCATATATATAGTGACTATTATACGGATCAAATTCTTCGATAGCTATATCTGATTCCGAATTACCTACCACACCCCAGTTTCCTAATAAAACTTCCCATAATAACATTTTCATGATATCAACGTTATACACTTCTGATACTTTCTTTGCTTCTGTTAGCCATTTTTCACACTGTTCAGTTGCATACTTTGAGTATTTGTATTTTAATGAACGTGCTAAATAATAACCATCAAGATCAACTGGTGCTTTGCCATAGAATTCACGCCCAATTTCACCTACACCAAGCAAATTGATTTTGTTTGCATGGTTTTTATAGTAAACATTATAAATAGCTGGTAGATTCAGTTCTGAAGACATGAATGTATTATCTAAAAATATTTTTTTAAATTCATCATCAACTGTCGCACTATATTCGTGAATATGGAATGGAATATTTAGTTTCTTGAAAATATCTCTGGGAATACGTATATCTGGGCTCTTGTCATTAAGATGTGGATGTTTATTGATATAATAATAAATTTTTTCTTTTACCTCTTTTGAAGAAGCGAGAAGCGACCTGCTATCGATACCTGATGTTACAGCCATCATAACATCAAATCTGGATGTAACAGCCTTTAAGGTTCCTTGTAGATATGCACAGGATAGTTTGACTGCTTGATCAAAATTCATTGATTCAAGTCTTTTATTGGGCCAATATCTTTTCGCTGTTAATGAATTAATATCGAGATAATGATTGGAAATTAGTTTTTTAATATTTGTGAAATATGTCTCGTCACCAATCCACATCCTTCCTGAACGAATAGACTTCATATCGTGAGCATAGAAGTTTAATATATTCTGGTCATTCGTAATTCCAAGTTTAGGGAGTGAGTATTTGTCAATTAGATTAGGTTGGGAACCACAGATAATTTTGTTTGGTTGAATGCAAAAATAAATTTCACGCAAACCAAGAGCATCGTGTAAAATATTAAAATTCTCTTCATCTTTATAGATGATAGCATAACGGCCAGGATAAGGTTTAAGATGTGCTATAAGATCAGTAAATTTATTGATTTTAAAAATTATCTCTGATAATATATCTGCGTTTTTCTTATCTGGATGAAACGGATCGAAAATATATCCGAGCAGTACAATTTGAATTGAATTTAATTCCTTAGTTGTAATTTCAAGATCAGGATGAGCATAGAGATTCTTTCCGGAAACTTTGATATGCTGCCAGAATGATAGTTCATTAATCTCATTATTGGCCAATAGAAATTGTCTTCGATAATACAGATGCTTATCCATTGATGTTCGATCTCCGCATAAAATAATTCATTTATAGAGGGGTGAATTAGTTTAAAAAAAGGAAGACTTCCTCGCGAAGTAATGTAGTCGAGTTTGTAACAAATGTATTCTCAGACTAATTCACGGATCTATATATATAAACGGTAGGATGAACCATTAGTACTTTGGTAGTGGTAAATTTTGACTGATGAGACTATAGCTCCTTTGCCGGATCGCGTTCACAAAACAAGCCTGGCAAGGCTTTTCTATCATTGCACCCTGTG
>JABWBP010000160.1 GCA_013360445.1 Calditrichaceae bacterium
GCCTGAACAGCTCCTCAAAAGTCTATGCCCGCTTATACCAGGCCGGCTCCGGAACCGCCTACACGGTCACTTCCGTTACAAATTATCCCACCAACGGCAGTTGGATGCACGCGGCGGTCAGCTATGACGGTTCCGCGATCCGCCTGTATGTGAACGGGGTGCAGGAAGCAACCTTGAACGCTGCCATCGCCATCGGCGCGAACGGCGATCCCCTGGCCATCGGGGCGCAGCCGGAGGGAACCGGCGCGTTTTTTGTGGGCCGGCTGGATGAAGTGCGCATCTGGAACCTGGCCCGAAGCCAGCAGCAAATCCGGGAGTATATGTGCAGAAAACTCAGCGGCGGCGAGAGCGGGCTGGCGGGCTACTGGCCGCTGGACGAAGAATCCGGCATGGTCGCGTACGATCAAAGCGGCAACAATATCGACCTGGTGCTGATGAACATGGCGGAGAACGACCACGTCTGGTCCGGCGCGCCGTTAGGAGATGAGAGCGCGTTTGATTACGATTCTAACGGCGGCTATACCGCGGCTCTTTCCCATCCCCACGGCGATAACCTTAGCGCCACCACCACCTCCGGCGCTATTCAAGGCATTCACGTTTATCGCGCCGACGCCGACGCCCTGCGCCCCGACGCCAGCATCCCCGCCAACTGGAGCATCGACCCCCTGCGCTTCTGGGGCGTTTTCGTGGCGGGAAGCAGCTCTCCCCAATATACCGTGGTTTACGATTACGACGGCCACCCCGGCATTACCAACGAGACCGACCTGCGTTTAGCTTACCGCGACAACCACTCCGACGATAGCTGGGCAAACGTGGGAGCGCTCCCGAACACGAACAACAACACCCTCACCGGAACCGCGCAGCCGAGCCGTGAGTTCGCCCTGGCATCCGCCACCCCGGATAACTCCCTGCCGGTGGAACTCTCCTCCTTCACCGCCGCGTCGGGGTTTGAGAAAATTACCCTCGAATGGGCCACCGAATCGGAATTGAACAACTTGGGATTCATTTTAGAGCGGGGGCCGGCGCAAAGCGGGCCGTTTGCAGAGATCGCCTCATACCTCTACCACCCGGAATTGCGCGGGCAGGGCAATTCCAACCAGCGGGTGGAGTACGCCTACACGGATGAAAATCTGAGCAATGGGGAGGTGTATTATTACCGCCTTTCGGACGTGGATATCGCCGGGGTGCGCAGTTACTACCCGCACGTCATCAGCGCCGCGCCGCGGGAATTGATCGGCGAATTTCGCCTCCACGCCAACTATCCCAACCCTTTCAACCCCGGAACTACCATCAAATTCGAGGTTCCGGAGAGCGGCTCAAATCGCCGGAAAATCACCCTGGCGATTTACAACAGCTTAGGGCAGGAAGTGAAAACGCTGTATGACGGGTTCATCGAGGGCGGGGCGCACGAGATTTATTGGGACGCGCGGGACGGGCGCGGCAATCCGGCGGCTTCCGGGCAGTACTTTGTGCGCCTGCGGGGAGAGGGTTATGTAAGAACAATTCGAATGATTTTGCTTCGATAGATCGATGAAAGTGGGTTCAGGCGCGGCCGTGATCGTATCACAGTGCCCTCCCCGTTCAGTACTTTAAATTACACATGAATCAAGTTGCGGCAAATAGGGACGAAAATATTTCAGGATGCAGGAACGCGATAACAGGTATTTTTTGTATCGGATTAGATTTTTAGCGCAACAAATATAGCAAAGCGGATTTGCAAATTAGCGACGAGTGTCTCATGCCGCCGTACAATCTCCCTCTGAACCGGCCCTCACAGGGTTTCAAATCATTTGGGAATTTTCGTCATTATGTTTCCCTCCCGGTCTTGCCGGTTATGGTGTTTCTGCTCTTCAATCCGCCGGCAACCGGGGATGAGAGGGTAACGTTTCCGGCTACTCAAGCGGCTTTCAGTGTAACCAACCTGAACAATATCACCATCAGCCATATCACTCATGCCACCGGGGAAAAACCGCAGTCAAAAGTCTGGTTTCACGACCAAAAATGGTGGGCGGTGCTGCCGGATTCCGCCGGCACGCACATTTGGCGGTTGGACGGCGTTTCCTGGAGCAGCATCTTGCAAATTTCCCCCGACCCCGACACCCGGGCGGATTGTAAGGCAGACGGCGACGTGGTGCATATTCTGCTGGTGAGGGACGGTATCAGTACCCTGCAACTGGTTTCCGTAGAATACCTGCCCGCCTCCCGCTCTTACCGGCCCTGGAGCGAACGCCCGGCCGGCGCGGTAAATATCCACCTGGAACAGGCCGTGGGAACCGCGACCATTGATATTGACTCCCGGGGGAAAATGTGGCTGGCTTATGATGCCAGCACCACTATCAACGTGCGCTATAGCCCCTCACCCTATAGCGATTGGAGCAATCTGCCGGTAATTCTGGACGCCGGCGTAAGGGCGCGGGACATTTGCGTGGTGACCGCTTTTGCTAATAAAATCGGCGTATTATGGTCAGATCAGATTACCCGGCAGTTTGGATTCAGGTATCACGAGGATGGGGCGAATCCCGATAGTTGGTCTGACGAAGAAAATCCCCCCAATCCCTTCGGCGACGCCGGGGGCGGGTTTGCCGACGACCACCTGAACCTGGCAACCGCTTCCGACGGCAGCATTTACGCGGCGGTAAAAACCGGCTTCAATACTCCCGGCTTTCCGGTCATTGTGCTCCTGGTTCGGCGACCCTCCGGCGAGTGGAGTTCTTACCGGGTGGATGATGACGGCACCCGGCCTATTGTGCTGCTGGACGAAGCGGAAGAAGCGCTGAGCGTGGTTTATACCCGCAAAGACCGCCTCAATCCTATTGTGTATAAACAATCTCCCGCTTACGGCATCGCTTTTGGCAGCCAGATGGCCCTGTTTAGCGACTTCTACAATAACGTGACCAGCACCAAGCAAAATTACATTGGCGAAGTGGTGTTCTTTGCCTGCGATGAGAACAGCACTGCCGCCAGCGTGATAGCGACTGCGCCGCCGCTGCCCTCCTTTGCGAATGATGGCTCCGGGCGGGCGCTGGAGTTCGACGGGAGCGACGATCATCTTAGCGGGAACAACCTCGCGCTGAATATTACCGGCCAGATTACCTTAGAGGCCTGGATCAGCCCGGCCTCCGCCAGCAACCGCTATATCCTGCGGAAAGGCCGCCCCGGGGCAACCAGCGGGTACGAAATCGGCCTGAACAGCTCCTCAAAAGTCTATGCCCGCTTATACCAGGCCGGCTCCGGAACCGCCTACACGGTCACTTCCGTTACAAATTATCCCACC
>JABWBP010000093.1 GCA_013360445.1 Calditrichaceae bacterium
TGCTCTCCACGAAGTGGTGGATACCCAAAATTCTTCCTCTGTGGCCTCTGTGAACTTCGCATGGTGAGTTTATCGAACCATGTGGCTGAATAGTAACTGGAGATAAATAAATGCCGCCTGCATATCGGCCCAATTGAAGCAATCGATGAAACTCCAGTGGTCGATATAAAGTCCGTGGTCGAATCCAATGATTTCTGATATTATAGCGCCGCTTAGATGGGGAATCGGCGATGAAGAGCCTCACCTACTTCCTTTCATCTCCCCGCCCCATCGGCAGGGGGCGCGCCGCGTCCGTTACCGCGCCGATCTTGATGGCGTAGCTGTTGCGATTCTTTATATCCTCGTCGGTAACGATGTGCACATCTAACAGCCCGTCGGTGCGGAAGCCGGTGCGCCCGAAGTTCACCGCGCTCAGGCACTTGCTCCATCCTTCCAGCCAGGTCAATAATTCCCGGCGCTGTTCCGCGCTGCCCTGGAAATGGATCAGAATGTCAATGTCGCTTTCCGGGCCGGCGGTGGCGTTTTTGGTGCTGCCGAACAGGTAAAACCCCTTCACCCCGAAACGATCCGGCTCGACCATGGAGGCAAGATGCTCCGCCATACGCTGACGCCAGCGCCAGTAGGTATCGGATTTGGGCGCGCCTAAAGAGGAAGCGGGCGCCTGCGGTTCCCGCAAAATCGTTTCCGGCGAGCCGGTCGGTTTGGTCAAAATCCCCACCGCTTCATCTAAGTCGGCGTTCATGTACACTTTCAAGATCAATCCGGAAGCAGAAGCGGAAATGTCGATCACCTTGACGGTCTGCTCCAGGTGGGCGAATTCCGGGAGCATTTCCGGCAAGGTATTTGGGGAGTGGGTCAAAAATTCTTCGTTGAACACGATGTCCTTATCATCGGGATAAACCGGCAGGTAGCGGATCGAAGCTTCTACCAGATCCTGGAAAAAGTGGGTGCCGAAGGAGACTTCCGGGAGATAGTTCTTGTGCTTGCGGGCAATCTCGATGAGCATGGCGGTATTATTGATGTCCGAATAGGTGACGTTGACGCCTAATTTGATGTCCCCCCGGCTTCCCCAGCGCCCCGGCCCCATTAAAATGAATTGCCGTTTCGGCAGCAGTTGATTCAACTGCCCAACCGCTCGCCCCACCGCTAACAAATCGGAGTGTTCGGAAATGTCGCTGTATTTCTGCGGGTCCACGTAAACGACGTGGGTGATGTCCGGCACCGAGCCGTTGGAAACGTAGCGCCGGGCGGAAAAAATGATTCTGTCTTTCGGAACCTCCCGGGGAATGGAGGCCGGCTTGCTCAAGTCGCCGTAGCTTTGGGGACGGCATTGCAGGAGGTAAAAATCCTTTCCGTCATGGGCGAATTCGATGTCCACCGGGGTGGCCATTGTATCCTGGAGATCCTTGAGTATGGCGTGAATTTTTTTGAGGAACTGCGTGCGGGTGAACAATCCGTCGAAGGTAGCGACGAAATCTTCTTTTTTGAAGTCTGCCCCTAAGCTCATGAGTTGTTGAATATGATGGTGCCGCAGGGCCGAAAAAACCTGGTTGAAAACCGGGTATTCCTGGCCGTATTCCCGGATAAGCTCCCGGATGGTGATGGTCTCGAAACGGTTCGATTTCAGATTGATCACGTCGATTTTTTTGGGAGAATAATGGATGATCTCATCCGGGGTGACGTTGACCCGCAGGCCCGGCTGGCCGGGAGCGATCAACACCGGGTAATCGTCGCTGAGGCGGTCCACCGCCCGGGTGCCCAGGCCGGGAACCATCCGCACCAGGCCGTCTTCCCGCTTGATCCGGCTGGACCAGCGGAAATCGTTATGGCTGAAGGCCACCCCCGCAAAAGCGGGCAGGAAATAATTCCCCACTCTCGCGCCCACCACTTCCTGGATCATCACCCCCATCTCTTCGTGGAAATCCAGCAGCCCCCGCTCGATGCGATATTCAATCGGGTCAGGCCCGAAGGTGGAGGCGTACACCTCGGCGATGGCGTCCATCAACGCGGCCAGGCGCTGTTCTTTGCTGCCCTGGTTGGCAATGAACAAACTTTTGTATTTCCCGGCAAACGCCGTTCCCATGCGGTCTTCCAACAGGCTGGAGCTGCGCACGATCAGGGGCGCGTCCCCGAAATCATCCAGCGCCAGGGACAGCCCTTTGACGATCTCCGGCGGCAGTTGGGCATTTTTGAAGACCTGGATCACGAAGGGATATTCCTGGCGGATTTGCCCGATCTCCTTGTACTTCTGCTCCACCACGTCTTCGAGGTTGTTGTAGTGCATGAAATTCAGAATGCCGTCGGAGGTGAGATACCAGGTTTTGGGAGTTTTGATATCTTGCAGCAGGGGATTGCCGGGGGCGGTGCGCTTTAAAACCTGGCTGGCCAGGAAAAGGCCGGAGCTTTTACCGCCTAATTTGCCGTGGCTTCCCGCGGGGTAGATCACCTTGTGGAGCAGCTCATAAAAATCGTTTACCTCCACGTAGTGCTTGGCGATGTTGATATACTGGGGCTGGTCGGTAAGCAGGCGGCGGATCAGGGAAACGCGGAACCCCTTTTCCCGGGGGGTGGAAAGCTCCACGCCCTGGGGTGCGAGGTGGTGGTAGCGCTCGATGGCGCTGTTGATCTCTGCCAGGGAGGAGCCGGGGTTCTCCAGAATGCTCACTAAGAAGCCGGATTTCTCTTCCTTGATCCATTTTTGAATATTGCTGACGATCTCCTTCTCGCTCAAATATTTGCTGGCTACCCGGAAAATTTCCTCGCTGCTGCTCAAAAAATCGTGCAGGGTTTTCTTCTGGTGCGGGCGGTTCAGGTCATCGAGCACTTCCCCGTCCTGGTCTTCATGTACCGGGTTGAAGAGTTGCAGCAGCCGCTCCCCCTCTTCGATTCCGCTCCAGCAGAGGTTATTGGTCATTTTCCGGGAGATGCGCAGCAGCAGCTTGGGATCGGTGCGGTGCAACAGGTCGAGGATGACCTGCCATTCACCCTTTTCCGGCCGGGCGTCTTTCTGCTGCTCGAAAACCTCTTTCAACTGCTGGTGCAACAACCGCCGGCCCAACCGCTGGGCAATGGTGTTGATGAGCTTGCGTTCTTCTTTCAGAAACGGGCCCTCATCTGTGACCGGCCGCTCCTGGGTGTAATACACGTTAATCTTGCCGACCGCCATTTCTTGCACCACAATCTCGGCGCTGAGAACCCAGGCAGATTCCACAAAACCGGCCGGGCGATAGACATCGTTTCCCAGGATAATTTCCGCCTGGCAAATATCCGGGTACTGCCAGCCGGGAGGGATGGCGTAAATAATGCCATGGCAAATCTCCTCCAGGGTAGCATCGGATTTGGTAAAGAGTTCCTCCACCTGGTAGAGACAGCTCAACTCCTTGGCTCTCTCTTTGAGCTGATAGACCAGGTTATCAACGGATTTTTCGAGTTCGGCCATGGTTTTGTACCTCATTTATTTTCTTACAACCTTTCGCCTACCGCAAGCCAATTTGCCGTTTTTGCTTCGTAAAACGGCAAGTTGGTGAAACTTAAGGACTATTGTAAACCGTCTCTTGGTTTAAATGAATTCACTTTATCAGAATCATTTTTCTCTCCTTAGTAAATGTCTCCTTCCCATCAACTGACGTGGCCTTCCAAAGATTATTTATCAGATCAGGATGTGGATTACCATCGTCTCTCAGCAGGTCTGTTCCGGTATCTATCACACCAACAATCACGGATGCATTCCCTGATTCAATATTCCACGCCAAATCCGCTTGAATTTTAGCCAAGCTCCACTGGAGATCAAAAAAAGGATCGTTAGGATTACTGAATATTTGAAAAATATAATCCGGTTCTGCAAATATTACCCCAGGCTCCGATTCAAGCGTGTTAATCACTGCATCAACGGTGTAAGATGAATCAAAAACGACCAGATAATATTTTTCAAAATCTCCCTCAGTAGTGTAAAAAATGGATCTCAACTCCCTGATTTGATACTGTTGGGCAATTGAGTTGAACCAGGATTCATTTGTGGAGACGATACCATTCTCTGTCTGAATATTCGTGAATGGAGTCGTTACCTTTAATACAATCTGCCCTTCCATATAATCGTTTTGCTGCTGAGCAAATGCCAGCAATGGCAGCAAGAGACTGCCCAAAGCTGCACCAAATAGATTTCTGATAAACAGGGCTGTTCCTCCTTAAGTTTAATGGATTAATATCATTTTTTTAGTTATTATTTGGCGTTCGTATTCTAAACGATACCAATAAACTCCGCTGGATAAATTGGATCCGTCAAATTGAACCTCGTAGCTTCCCCCAGGCTGGAGGCCATTTACTAATGTTTGAACTGTACTCCCCGTCAAATCAAATATAGTTAACTCAACCTTTCCGGTTTTAGGCAGCATGTAAGCAATCGTTGTTACCGGGTTGAAAGGATTAGGATAATTCTGTTTGAGATGAAAATTCAGAGAAACCTGTAAAGGAGAAGTTATTGTAGTGGTATCATTATATAGAATTGCCAGATAAGGTTTGGTAACTATGGAATTACCAGACCTAAAGTCTAATAAATCACCTAAACCGTCAAAATCCGTATCAATCGTAAAGCGCATTCGATATTGATTGTAGATTTGCCCATTGGCAATATCTTCCTTTATGTATTGAGTTACATCCATAGTTTTGTATTCCACCACTGCATTATCGGATATAATACCGATATTCGTATGGAGGGTTTGGGGATCGCCCAGGTCGCCCGCGGTCCAGTCCCCTAAATCCAAGCTGTTACCATAATCAATATGATCCAGCACGCAAAAATGGGTGTCGCCGCCAGCCATGTTCCATATAGGATAAGTATGAGGCATATCATTTCCCCATGCGTTTATTTGATATATTCCAATGATTATCTCTATAATGGAAGATGTATCTGAATTGGATAAACTACTTAGATCAAAAGCCAAGTAATCTCGGCAAAAGACTTCTTCTCCCAATATTAAATCAAAGCCATCCCCAGGAGAGAAACCACTTGAAAAGGTGCTCATATTAAAAATTCCTGAACCTGGCCGGTAACAAATCGTTCCATCCAATTGCGGTACTGACCATAATGTATCGGTGGCACCCTGCGAAAAAAGAATGCAAGGCGGTAATACCAATAAAAAAATTATCTTGCTTTCCATATTCTTTACCTCCGGTTATGAATTGGAGATGATTCCCGGAAAATTATCATGCCGGTTCCCGGCGGCGGCAACCAGCCACGGAAAGTGGCGGCTTTGCCACACCACCCCCTGCCCATGGGCATACTGGATGGCGTCATAAATCAGGTTACCGGCGTCGCTGTCCCGGCCCCAGCTCCGGTTGATGATGTGGGCGCCGCTGTTGACCGCCCAGACGATGGCGGGGGCGGCTTCGTGCGCAAAAGCAATCCCATTTTCTTCCAATCCCTTTACAGTCATTATCCTGATCCCATCATCGCCACTCAAACCTCCCCACAATTATAAAAACGCCCTGCTAAGCCATACTGATCCACAACCATATAAACCCGACCCCCACGGCCAGCGCGGCAAATCCCATCGCCAGCCGGTTATAGAGCTGGGCGGATTTAGCCCCCAACTTAACCGCCACCGCGCCTAACAGCCAGGAAAACCCGCTCATCGCAGCAATCGAACCAAGCCCGAAACCGATGACGTAAGCAACGGAAGCGGCGCGGGTGGAGAGCAGCAGCGCCGGCAGAATGCCCAACAGGTGGGAACTGCCTGCCAGCCCGTGAATCAAACCGATGCCCATGGGCACGTGGGAATGCCGGTGCGCCCCCTCGCGGTGGGCTTTTTCCCCGGCCTGGTGGAGGTGAAAGTGGCTGTGCTCCACGCCGTCGTGGGTATGGCGGTGATAGTGCAGCCGGTTGTGCATAGCCCGCCGGATTCCCCATAACCCGATCCCGATCAGCATGATCCCCACCAGCCGCTCGCTCCAGGAGGAAATGAGTTCCACCGGGAGCGCCTCCCGCAGCAAAAACACCAGAATTCCGATGATCCATACCCCGGAGGAGTGGCCGATCCCCCAGTACAACCCGGTAATCCAGGTTTTTTTCCGCTGCTGCACCGCAAAGGGCGCCACCGCGGCAATATGGTCCGGCCCGGCAAACACGTGTACGATTCCGGCCAAAAAGCCGGTCAGAGATGCGAAGAACATTGCAGATACTCCGGGGTTATGTGGTCCGTATTGGGTGAAACGTATTCCGTAGTGCGTATTCCGTTTTTACGCATTACGATTTACGCATTACCCTTCGACAAGCTCAGGGTAAACTCTTTCACGTTTCCAGCACCAGAATCACTCCCCGCCCGCTGCGCCCGTCCACTTTCACCGTCAGGGGGGAGGGGAGGCAAACGTGGCGTACGAATTCCATTTCCGCCGCGCTTTCCTGCTGTTCCAGCCACTCCCAGCGGATGGGGTAGCCGCCGGAATGGGGCACGGAGAAATAACTGACTTTGAAACTGCTCAAATTGTGAAAAAAATGCGAACCCTGGCTCAACTCCACATTCATATTCTCTAACATCGCTTCCACGATGGCCTTTGCCCCGGCCACCTGCCCCCATTCCACCGGAATGCCCAACCAGGGGTCGGAGCTGCCCCAGCGCCCGAATCCGATCAGCAGGTAGGGGCGTTTTTCCGCGACTAACTTTTTGTTAATCTGCTCTAACTCCTGCGCAATGCGGGGGGTAAAGCGCGACTCGAAACCACCCGGGCGCACGTACACCACGTCGCGGATGCTCTCGTAAATCCCGTTGCCCAGGGCTTTTTCCGAGGCCGCCAGCACGTTCGCGCCGCGCATCTCTTCCGCGCTAATCTCTACTTCTTCCTGGGAAACCACCATGGGGCGCACTTGCAGAAAACCGAAGCGCGCCGGGGGTTTCAGGGTTATGGCAAATTCGATTTCCACCGGCGCGCCTGCCGCATTCTGGCACAGCGCCAGCAGGGATTTGATCAATTCGTTCAAGGGCAGCTCGTTGAGCACTAACAGGGGAGCGAAGGTGAGGATGCGCGCTCCCGGGGGGCCAGTTCCGATGGCAATTCTTCCCGATTGGGCATCCAGGGTAGAGGCCACGTAGCGCAGGGTATTATCCTCTTCGGCGTCTTCTAAGTGCAGTTTGAGCAAATACTCGGTTTCCCGGATGGGATCATAAGCGGGCGGTTTGCCCATGTTCACCGCCCAGAATTCGATTTGGGTTTGTTTGAGCAGTTCCCCTACCGAACCATAAGGCGGGTTGACTTTCGGATACGCCGGGGAATATACCCAGCTGATTCCCCCGTCAACAATGGTTTTCCCCAGCCCCAGGGCCAGGTTCACGACTCCCTGTTCCGGCCTGGCCCGCCCGGCCGGGTAATAATTGAACGAACGCGCCACTCCCGATATTTCGGGGTAAAACCGGTCGCCATGCCGCCGCCCCACCACTTCCTGGATGATCACCGCCATTTTTTCCTCTTCGATGCGGTGACCGGTCGCTCGAAGATAATCCTTTGCCGCCTTGAAATAGGTGGAGGCATAGACAAATTTGATCGCTTCCACTAACTTGCGAAAGCGGGTGTCGGTGTCGGATTGGTTATTGGGGATCATCTTGGTGCCGTAAATCCCCGCAAACGGTTCGTACATCGCGTCCTCCAGCATACTGGAAGAGCGAATCGCCAGGGGGGTGCGCACCTGGGCGATCAAGCGTCGCAGATCGCCGATCACTTCCGCGGGAAGATGGCCTTTCTGGAAGGCGTGGGCAATACGCTCATCCGGGGCGTCGGAATAGGCGATTTCGTAGAGGCCGTTGCGCTGCATGAAGGCGTCGAAGACGTCGGTGCAGAGCACGGTGAGGTGGGGAATATTGACTGCGATCTGCGGAAAATGGCTGCTATTGAGTTCCGAAGCCAGAAAGCGATGAATGAACGCCAGCCCCTGCGCTTTCCCCCCCACGGAGCCTCCCCCCATCCGGCTAATCGGGCGTTGGGGATCGAAAAATTCCCGGTTGAAGGGGGAAAGCGCGTCCCCGGCGGAGCTGTCGGAGAATTTTTTCATCTCGATTTACCGGTAGCATAATTGCCAATTGCCAATTAGCAATTAGCAATTGGCAATTGGCAATCGGAAATTAATCACACCCACCCGCGCTCGTGGCAGGCCTGGGCCACCCGGCTCACAGAGATCACGTAAGCGGCGTCGCGCATGTAGAGCTTGCGCTGGCGGGCCAGCTCGCTCACGCCGATGAACGCGGAGGTCATTTTCACGTCTAACCGGCTCAGCACGTCGTCGCGCTCCCAGAAGTAGTTCATGTTGCTCTGCACCTGCTCGAAGTAACTGCAAGTGACTCCCCCGGCGTTGGCCAGGAAATCCGGAATCACAAAGACGCCCCGTTCATGGAGCACCTTGTCGGCGTCCGGGGTGGTGGGGCCGTTGGCGCCTTCGGCAATCACCCGCACCCTCTTGCTGATCTTGTTCACGTTGTCTTTGGTGATTTGATTTTCGATGGCGGAAGGTATCAGAATATCCACGTCCTGCTCGATCCAGGCGTCGCCCGGCAGCACTTCGTAGCCTAATTCTTTTGCCCGGGCTTTGTTGATGCCCCCGAAACGGTCGGTAATTCCCATCAGCTCTTGCAGGTTTATACCGCTTTTTTTGCGGTACGAATACGAAGTTTTATCGGTTTGATCCCAACAAGAAACGCACACCACGTTCCCGCCGATGTGCTGGTAAAGCTCGATGGCGTATTGCGCCACGTTGCCGAAACCCTGCACGCTGGCCTGGGTATTTTCCGGCTTCAGATTCAATTCTTTCAGGGCTTCCCGCAGGGTATAAACCACGCCGTAGCCGGTGGCTTCCTTGCGCCCCAGGGAGCCGCCCATGCCCACCGGTTTGCCGGTAATGAAGCCGGGGCTTTTGCGGCCCTCGATAATCTCGAATTCATCTAACATCCAGAGCATGTGCTGGGCGCTGGTCATCACGTCCGGCGCGGGAACGTCCCAGTAGGGGCCTACGTTGCGGGCTACCTGGCGCACCCATCCGCGGCAGATTTGTTCCTGCTCCCGGGCGCTCAAATGGTGGGGATCGCAAATAACCCCGCCCTTGCTGCCGCCTAAGGGAATTTCCACCACGGCGCACTTCCAGGTCATCCACATCGCCAGCGCGCGCACGGTATCGACGGTCTCCGCGGGGTGAAAGCGGATACCGCCCTTGCCGGGGCCGCGGGAATCATTGTGCTGCACCCGAAATCCCCGGAAAACTTTAAACGAGCCGTCATCCATGTGCACCGGGATGCTAAAGTGGTATTCCCGTAAGGGATTTCGCAATAAATCCCGGGTTCCCTGGTCCAAATCCAGTAAATCCGCTACCCTGTCGAACTGCGCCTGCGCCATTTCGAAGGCGTTGAAAGACTTGCTGTGCATAAAAGTTTCCTTTCCGGTTATCTGAAATTTTTGCTACGGCAGAAACTTAGGGAAATAAATACCCTGAAAACAGGATTTGGATCAGGTTTAAACATGATTTTCGTCAAGTTTTTCAGGTGTTATCGTGCTCAGGTGCGAAACGACCCAATCACCTGAACACCCGAACACATGAACACTTCAACACCCTCAAATACCGCTTTCTTCAATCTTTTTTTTTCGCTCCAGCGCCTGTTTTTTGACGAATTCCGCTACTTCGTAATGGCGTTTCTCTTCTTCGGTTTCTACCAGCAGGGGAGGAACCGGCGCGGGGCGGCCTTCATCATCCAGGGCTACGAAGTTGAAGTGCGCGGTGGTGCAGTGGGCATACTCCCCGCTGCGGGGATTTTCCGCGTACACGTCCACTTTCACCACCATGGAGGTTTTTCCGGACCACACCACCTGCCCGATGGTCTGGATGCGGTCGCCCTGCTGGATCGGTTTTTTGAAAACGATCGCCTCGGTAGAGGCGGTGACTACCGATTTTCCGCAGAAACGCGCCGCGGCAATAGCGGCGACCTTGTCCATAATCGCCATCACCTTGCCCCCGAACATGGTTCCCCGGGGATTGGTGTCATTGGGAAACACCAATTCCCAGCTTTTGATGATCTCGGCTTTTTTCATTTTTATCCGAAGACTCCAAACACATTCAACAGCACCACGAAAATGAACACCGGGCAAACGTAGCGAATGAAAAACGCCCAGATTTGCGCATTGGTAAAGGGCAGGCCGAAGGGTCGGGACTTAAAGAACGTGCTTCCTTTGGCCAATTCTTCGGCAGCATTGGATACGCCCCATACCCAACCAATGTAAATAGTAAGCAGCAACCCGCCTAACGCCAGGGAAATATCTCCCCAGAGAAAGCTCATCAGGCTCAGGAAATCCCTGCCCCCGATATTGCCCAGCCAGCCCACCGCGCCCTGGGAGAGCGCCGAGGGAATGGCCAGCAGCAAAGCAAATGCTCCCACGACCCATACCGTATATTTGCGCTTCCAGCGCTTTTCATCTACCAGGTAGGCCACCGGCACTTCCAACAGCGAAATGGTGGAGGTCAGCGCGGCGATGGAGAGCAGCAGGAAAAAAGCCGCCCCGATAAGATTGCCCAGGGGAATTTCCCGGAACATTTCCGGCAGCACGATGAACACCAGCGCCGGGCCGGCGTCGGGCGCTTTTCCCAGGGCAAACAGCGCCGGGAAGATCATCAATCCTGCCAGCATAGCCACCAAAGTATCCAGGGAGGCGATCCAAAGCGCCGAGGTAATGACATTATCTTTTTTGGATAAATACGATCCGTAGGTAATCATCAATCCCATTCCTAAGCTGAGGGAGAAAAACGCCTGCCCCAGCGCCGCCAGGAAGGTCTTTCCGGTAATTTTGGAAAAATCCGGCTTCAGGAGGAATTCCAATCCCGCGCTGGCTCCGGTAAGAGTAACGCTGCGAATAATGAGCAGGATCATAAGGATGAACAACAGCGGCATCAGCAGTTTCGACCACCGCTCGATGCCGTTCGATACGCCCCCGTAAACCACCAGAACGGTAAAAAGGATGAAAAGAGCGGTCAAGCCGATCACCGTCCAGGGGGAAGCGATAAATTCCGTGAAGGGGGTAGGTTCGGTAAGAAACAGTTTGAAAATGTACCCGAACGTCCAACCGGCGACCACCGCGTAAAAGCTGAGAATGAACACCCCGGTCAGCACGCCTAAGATGCCGATGGCAATCCACAGGCTCCGGGGAGTAATGGCCCGGATGGCCCCAACGGGGTTTTTCTCGGTATTTCTTCCCAGGGCCAGTTCCGCGAACATATAAGGAAGGCAAATGAGCGCCACACATGCCAGGTAAACCAGCACAAACGCCGCTCCGCCGTTTTCCCCGGCCACGTAAGGAAAACGCCAGATATTCCCCAGCCCGATCGCCGAACCGGCGGCGGCAAATATAAATCCGATTTTGGAACTCCATTGACCACGTTGTTCTGCACCCGCTTGCATTGAGCACTCCTTTTGCTGTATGATAAACCCGTTGCGACAATCGCTATAACCGGTTCAGGATGTTTCCGAACACGGTGCTAAGATAGATATTTCCGGGGTTTTTTTCAATAGGTAGGAAAAAAGGTGCGCATCAATAGAAAACACCCGCCAGGTAGCCTACCACGCCATGGCGGTCGCCGGTGATGTCCCCGGAATTGCGGTACAACAGCACCCGGGCCTCGGTTGCGCCGCAATCGCGGGCAACTTTCATGGCAGTGATGGCCGGCCCGTAGCCGCACATTTCACAACGGCGGTGTTCGATGTCTTCGTAAAGGCGGTCGGGAGCAAAGTCGCTTACCGCATCGATGACTAACTGATCGAGGGCCCGGGCTTTCTCATCGGAATAGAAGTGCGAGAGATCGGAGCTGGCAATCAGCAGGCAATTCCGGCGCGCCAGCGCCTGCGAGAGAGCGCCGTGAAGGATATTGATAAAATCTTCTGCCTGGTGGCCCATCATCAGGGGAACGATTTTAATGCCATCGATGACCCATTTCAGAAAGGGGAGTTGCACCTCCAGGCTGTGCTCGTTCAGTGCAAAACCGCGTTTCGAGAACCGGATATCCGGGTGGGCGGCGGTGATTTCATCGATGAGTTCTTGGTGAAGGGGAATATCTCCCAGGGGGGTGCGCAGCGCTTTGCCGGGGTAAACGGCGATATATTGAAAAGATTCGTGGTGGCTGGGGGCGATAATTATTGCCGCATCGTAAGTTTTGTCCATAATCTGCCGGTAAGCCCGCGCGGCTACCCCGCCGGAATAAACATACCCGGCATGGGGAACGATCATGGCGCGCACCGGCCTGGGCAGGGAGGCCAGGGGCGCACTTTCCAGCAACAGGCTGAGATCCCGTTCCAGGATCACTTTATCCGCCGGATAGAATAGCCCCGCCACCCCGGCGGGACGGATTTCATTGCGTTGGATCATCCGTTGCTCCTGTGCAGAGCGAATAGCGCTATTTCGTTCTCCGCTCTCCGCCCTCCGCTTCGCGTTCTTCCTTTCCCGCCCCGCGCGTTATGGCGCTCAGTTCGGATTGGTAATATTGGCCGCCTTTTGGGGGCCGTTTCCCTGGGTATTATTGACCAGGAATTCATCGGTAGAACTTTGCGCCAGCAAATGCCGGATCACGGTTACTTTGATCTGGCCGGGATATTCCATGCTTTCCTTGATTTTCCGGGCGATGTCCGCGGCCAACAGGTTTGCTTCTGTGTCGGTTAACTTATCCGGCACCACGATGACCCGGATTTCCCGCCCGGCGGAGAGCGCGTAGGTTTTGGCCACGCCTTCAAAGGAATTGGCCAAATCTTCCAATTTGGAAATGCGCTGGGCGTAAGCCTCCAAAGATTCCCGCCGCGCCCCGGGCCGCGCCCCGCTGATGCGGTCTGCCGCAGTGACCAGAACGGAAATGGGAGAGATCGGCTCCGCCTCTTCGTGGTGCGCCAATACGGCATTGACGACCACGGGGTGCTCCTTGCAGCGGGTGGTGATGTCCACCCCGATGCTGACGTGGCTCCCCTCGGAGTCGTTGCTGACCGCTTTGCCGATGTCGTGGAAAAGCCCCGCGCGCCGCGCCAGCTCCACGTCCAACCCTAATTCCGCAGCCATGTTTCCGGCTAACCAGGCCACCTCTTTGGAGTGCTCTAAAATGTTCTGGCCGTAACTGGTGCGATATTTCAGCCGCCCTAAGTAATTGCGAATCTCCGGATGAACGTTTTTGATCTTCAATTCCGCGAGGGTTTCCTCGGAGGCTTTGCGAATGCTCTCATCGACGATTTTCTGGGCTTTGGCAACCTCCTGGTCAATCGCCTTGGGGTTGATATTTTTCTTCTGGATCAATCCCTCCATGGCTAAGCGCGCCACTTCCCGCTTGATGGGATCGAAGCTCGACATCACCACGGTTTCCGGGGTGTCGTCCACGATGACTTTTACCGCGGTGGCGGCCTCGAACGCCTTGATGTTGCGCCCCTCGCGGCCAATGATCAACCCCTTCCAGCCATCGTTGGGCAGGGAAACGGAAACCAGGGTGGATTCCATGGTATATTCCGTGGCCATTCGCTCGATGGCAAATGCCATGATTTCTTTGGCTTCCCAGCGGGCGCGTTCGGCGGCTTCTTTCTTTACATCCACGATTTCCTGCGCCGCCTCCGTGCGGGCCTGGTTCAGCAGATGTTCTTTCAACTGTCTTTTGGCATCCTCCCGGTTCAGCCCGCTTAGCTCCTCCAGGCGGCGCATCTGCTCTTCGATAATCTTCTGCAACTTCTCTTGCTGCTCGCGGGTTTCGGCTTGCAGTTGCTCGATCTGCCGCTGCTGCTTTTTAAGGGAATTTTCGCGGTCGCGGAAACCGCTTTCCTGGCGCCAGAGTTCTTTTTCCCGTTTCCGAACCCGCTCTTCGAGTTTCGATAGCTCCTGTTCCCGCTGCTTGATCTGCTTTTGCCCCTCGGAACGCTCTTTCTGGAAATTTTCCCTGGCGCGAACGTAGGCTTCTTTTTCTAATTTCTGGGCTTCTTTCTCCGCCTGGGCTAAAATTTCTTTCGCGGTGAGCTGCGCGTTTTCTTGTTTCTTACTTTCGATAAGCCGAAAAATTGCGGCCCCGATAACGAAGCCGAGAATTGCTGAAAGTATGGGAATGATTATATCCATTGTCACTACCTCGATCGCTGGTGAATTTTGCTGCGAACATTTCGCATTCCTTACGCTGAAAAACCCTCATTCCGGCCGCCCGGCAAGATTGGCGCATACCCCAAGCCGCTGCGGCTCCGATACACATAATCTGTTGATAAATATAGCCGAATGAGTCGCTTAAAGAAACAAATTTTTTAGGGTGAGCCGGCTTCCCGGTTTTTCAAGGCAATTCCCACGTTTCGCATAAAATTGGCATACCCGGTTCGCAGCACCGGGGTACCGGCGAACCAATTCCGGAACTCTTTTTCACTCATTTGGGCAAGCTGTTTCAAGTCGAACCATTCATCGGGCAACCGGTTATCGAAATCCCGCTCCCCGGTATGGGCGCTGAAGCGGTTCCAGGGGCAAACTGCCTGGCAGATATCGCAGCCGAAGACCCAATTCCCCATGCCTTCACGGAATCGGGGTTCGATCTCCCCGCGGTGCTCGATGTTCAGGTAAGAGATGCAGCGGCGGGCGTCTAACACATACGCTTCATCCAGCGCGCCGGTGGGGCAGGCGACCTGGCAGCGGTTGCAGGTTCCGCAGTAATCCGCCGCCAACGGGGGATCGGGAGGCAGTTTTGCCGATAACAAAATTTCCCCTAAGAAAAAATAGGAGCCTTTCTTTTTGATGATCAGGTTGGTATGCTTACCGATCCAGCCGATTCCGGCTTTTACTGCCAGGGGTTTCTCTAACAGCGGAAAGGAGTCCACGCATATTCGCCCGCGGGCTTCCGGCAGCAGGGTTTGAATATACCCCAGGAGGGAGTGCAATTTCTTCCGCAGCACCTTGTGATAGTCCCGCCCGCGGGCGTAAATGGAAATGTTCCCCTGCCGTTCAGGGCGCAAAACCGGTTCATTTTCCCGGAAATAGTTGTGGGCGACCACGATAATCGATTGCGCTTCCGGGAAAAAGCTGCGCGGAGCCGCCCGTTCCGCGCGGGTTCTCGACATCCAATCCATGGTTCCCTGGTATCCCCGTCCCAGCCATTCCAACAGCCGCTGCCCGGGGTCTTGCAGCGGCTCCGCGTCGCAGATGGCCGATTCGGAGAAGCCTAACTCCCGGGCTTTATGCTTGATGTGCTCTACTATCGTTTCCATGGTGCAGGTTCATGTTGGCGGGCACGTCGAAGGGAATTGCGTCGCGCCTTGTAGAGACGTTGCAGTGCAACGTCTCTATGGGTTATGGAATAAAGAGACGTTGCACTGCAAAGTCTCTACGGGTTGGGGAATAAAACAACGCTGCGGTGCAGCGTCTCTATCCGTCAACCCCCTTATCTGCCTGCTCTTGTTCCAACGGGATTGTAAAGGTGTCCCCGTCGTTGGCGATGCGGATCTCCCCCCCGAAATATTTTTGGGCAATCTCGACCGGGGTGGTTTTCAGGACATCGGGATAAAAATGATTGAGCAGCAGTTTTTTTATCCCGGCTTCCGCGGCGATTTTCCCGGCCAGGCTGGGCGAAAGGTGCCCTTGCACCACCAACTCATCCGGATAGGAGCACTCCAGCACCGCCAGATCGGCCTTTTTGCACAGGCGGATGATCTCCGGGCAGTAGCCGGTATCGCCGGAAAAAACCACTGCCCTGTTCTCAATCTCGAAACGGTACGCCACGCTTTCCGGGGCATGTTGAACTTTACTCCAGATGAGCCGGAAGCCCGGGAAATCCAGCAAGCGCCGCCGCAATTCGTGGTATTTGACTTCGTGAGAAAATTGCAGCCACTTGCCGAATGCTTGTTCCAGCCCCTGCACGAACCGGAAAAAGCCCGCCGGCCCCCACACCTGCAGCAACCTTCCGGCTCGAGCCGGGCGGCTATTGCGCAGCGCGAATAAAAACGGCGCTAAGTCCCCGCTATGGTCGGGATGAAAATGGGTAATGAAAATATAGTCGATACTGTGCAGATCGATTCCCTCGATGGCCATCCGGCGCAAGGTTCCCGCGCCAATATCGACGAGTATTCTCGCTTGCGGAGTTTCGAGTATCGCGGCGCTGCACGAGCGCCGGGGATCGGGCATGATCGTTCCGCTGCCTAAAAAATGTAGCTTGATCTGGCGATCCATTCCGCTTCCTCCATGACGATTGCCCGGTAAATGTAGCGATAATTCAACAACAATTCAAACCAAATTCCGGGGGTCGCAGGAGAAGGGAGGGGAGTAAAAAATACGAAGCCCCGGCATTATACCGGGGCTTCGGGTGCAAAACTGCCGGAAAGAGAAGCTGGTAAAGCTTAAAATGGTCAAGCTGTTACCAGTCCTCTGATAGAAGGCTTATTTCATCAGGATCATTTTTTGCACGCTCTTGAAATCGCCGGCCACGAAGCGGTAGATGTACACCCCGCTGGTTACCGCTGCGCCAGTGTCGTTTCGCCCGTCCCAGGTGGCTTTGTAGCGCCCGGGCTGCATCTGCGCATCGACTAAGGTGCGAACCTTCTGGCCCAACACGTTGTAGATTTCCAACTTCACG
>JABWBP010000094.1 GCA_013360445.1 Calditrichaceae bacterium
CCATCATTTGAAACTCCTTTGCTTGATCCCGAAAAACAAAAATATAGCTCTGCCAAAAGAGTTTCAACAGTCTCATTTATTCCCGCGCAAAGTATATCTATTCCAACGCCAGCGGGTACGTCTCCGACCATGAAGTATTGAACGAAGGCCGGAAAGGGAATCTCTATTTCGTGGAGATCCGGGCTACCGTCAATACCGCGCAGTTGGGCACGGAACTGAAAACCCTGGGAATTTTAAAGAACCTGGCCGGCGATCCCAAAATCATGTCGCTCATCCAGGAGGTCAGCGTCACCCCGACCGGCAGGGTGATTATCGAAGACGCCGCGTCCGCCATTGCATTGGAAGAAGAACTCAACAAGAAGGGATTCACCCTGGTGGATCGCGAGCAGGTGAATAAAATCCGCAGCCGGGAAATCGCCAATATGGGCGAGTTTTTCATGGACAACGCCTATGATGATCCCGAAGCGATTGGCCGCATCGCCGAAGCCGCCAAAGACGCCGGGGCGCAATACCTGTTGATGGGCAGCGGGATCATCGAGGGGATGCCGGCCTCCGGCAAGGTGTTCAAGGCCACGGCCACTTTCAAGTGTAAAATTGTGGATGCTTCCACGGGTGAGAAATTAGCCTTGACGCAAGTCGTAGAATCTGGTGCCGGAAATACTCCCTCCGCAGCCGTTCTAAACGCCGGGGCCCGCGCCGGCAGCGTGGCCGCGGCATCCATTATTCCCCAGGTGATTGACAATTGGACTAAAAAGATGAACGAAGGGACTCCTTTCCTGGTCAAGCTGTACGGGGTGAAGAGTTACGCCCAGCAGGGACGCAAATTCGAGAGCGCGGCGGCCGGGCTTGCCGGGGTATCCTCCAGTATCAAACGCGCCTGGGACGCCCGCGCCGGCCGGTTAGAGTTAGAAGTGAAATTCAAGGGCAGCGGTGATGATTTGATGAACGCCATTCTCGACCAGGCGAGCGCCATACCGGGGCTTGAAACCATCGATATCCAGAACCAGGCGGGGAATAACATTGATTTCATATTGAAGTGAACCGTTTCCAAAAATCACCGGCAAATGGAGGCCCGTTATGAAGAGGATTTTACAACTCGGTTATGTGTTAGCGCTCGGATTCAGCACGTTATTGGTATCGTGCTCGGCATCCAAAATCAATTCCCTGGTTTCAAAAACCTCAAAAGTGCTTGGCGGGTGCGGATCTGTCGATCAGACATTAGAACAAGCCAATCTTGCCATCAATAATTTTCAAGGCGCTACCAAAGCGGTAAATGCCAGCCGCGATCTCCTGTTCGATATTGCCGCCGCTTCTGAAAAAAAAGAGCAGTTAAGGGCTAAAGAAGCGGAACTGGAGCAGACCCAGTCGGAACAGGATAAAGAGCGCATCACCATAGAGATTGCCGAGGAGAAAGATAAAACCATCCAGGAGGCGCATCGGAACGGGGAATTTCAGAAGTTGAAGTTGGCCGGCGAGCAAATAAATCACGTCGGCCGCATCATCTGGAATACCCGGCTGGCCATTAAACTGGACCAAAAAGTGATTAAAACTGCTCCCGCTATTATCACCAGCGGGAAAGCGGCAATAGACCAATCTCTTAAAAATCCGGCTTGCGCTCCCAATGTCGCCAAACTCACTACCGCAATTGTCAATCACATTCCCCATATTGCCGCCGAGGCTCCCCGGCAGGTGGGAACTTTGACGGAATTTTTGGCTGCCACCATGGAATTGGCAAACTCGAATGGCGTTCCGGATCCGGGAGATCCGGGTGATAATATGAAAATCGAAGACCTGCAATTCTGAGATTCTAAATGAAAAATCGGATACTTTTTTTCTTTGCGGCGGCGCTGGCGCTGGCGAGTTCGATTTCCGTTCACTCCCGGGAAACCGCCATCGAAACCCGCTTTACCGGTTTTTACATGGGAGGCGCCGCGCCGGATTTTCATTCCGAATACCGCGCCCTCATTCAGGACGGCCGGCTCGAAGCGGAGGCCACCCGGTGGGCGGAGGAAGCCCTGGCGGCCGTCGCACATTTCAACTTCACCCCCCTGGAGCGCGAAAATTTGCGGCTGGCGACGCCGGATACGAAGGCGGGGCCTAACGTCATTTTCATTCGCGGGCTGGTTTCCCGCGCGGATATCAAGACCGTGGAGCGCTGGAAAACCGACGTGCACGTGTTCCTGGTTACCGCCACCTTAGAATTTTTCGACCTGGCCTCCGGAGAAGTGTTCTATACCCGCACCCTGGCCGGGCAGGCACCCGCGGAGGCCGCCAAAGGGGTGCGGCTCAACCCGGAAAAAATCAGCCTGTACTTCCGCGAATGCCTCAAAGGAACCATTCTGGAACTGGTAAAACGCGCCGCGGAGCATTACCAGCCCGGGCTTTTGCAGGGGCGGGTGGTAAGCGTTCTGGACAGCGCTTCCCTGGTGATCAACTTAGGCAGGGTTCAGGGAATTTATAAAGGGATGACGCTCTATTTTTACGGCGACGATTCCACCGCGCAGCCGGCCGGGATGCTGAAGGCGGAAACGCCGCAGGAAAACCTCTCCCTCGTAAAAGTCATCATTTTGCAGGGAGATGCGCCCCGGCGCGGAACCGCGGTAAAGAGTTTTGGAGCGAACCGGCTCGCGAAACAGAAAGACCAGACCCGCTACATGGTCGCCGGCTTCCCGGTGATTTCCCAATACGTATCCCCGGAATTCAAAGTGGATCCCCAGAGCTTAGGCCAGTGGCTGCACGACGGCCTTTCCGAAAAGTCGGATCTCTTCATGTTAGCGCCGTTGCTGGCTAAGTTAGATTCACTTGGCAGCCTGCAAGTAGAAGAGGCGCTTTTCCACGCTCAGGAAACCTACTCTATCTTCGGCAACCTGGCGCAATCCGCGGCCTTAGGCAACCGCGCTTACCCGGATATTTTGATCAAAGGGGCGGTCAGCTACGCGGAGATTCAACCCTACCAAACCCCCGGTGCGGAGAATTTGATTCTGAAGGCCGGCGTCTCCATCCAGTTCTACGACCGCAAGACCCGGGAATTTCTCTACGCCTGCCAGCACGACGGATTCCGGATGGAGAAATTGGTACAGGAGGGGGACAACGTCCTTCGCAAGCCGGATTTGGACGCCGGTTTCCGCACCCTCTGCGAGAAGGTAATCAGCGAGGCGGCGGCGAAAATCGCGGAGGACTATCGCCCCCGGGTGTTACAGGGGAAGGTAACGGAGATTCTGCCGGATCAAACCCTGAACGTGGTGATGGAGGAACCCGGCGCTAACGTAGGCGACGCGTTCGACATGCTGCAAGTGGTGGAGCAGGTACAGGATTTAGACGGCAAAGAGCTCGGCCCGCTGTATAAAACCTACGCCATTGCCCGGCTCACCGGAAATGCCGTGGAAAACCGCTTCACCGCCGCGGTGCTGGCCTCCGACGGGCAGACCCCGGTGCAAGCCGGGGACTTGCTACGCGCGGAAGGCAAACGAGCAGGAGAAGCGAGCGGGCCGCTCCACCAGGTAAGCGGTTGGGAGATAAGGGGCAAGGTGATTACCCCGGAATACCGGCCCCCCGCCGGCGCGGTGATGATGGGCTGGCTGTTCGACGCGCTGCTTTCCACCAATAAATTCCGATTATTACCCCCGGATTTTCTGCGGGATGATTTCGATATGGCCGAAGGGGGGCTGCGCGGGGGCTATTTCGAGCCGCGCGACCAGGGTGAAATTATGCTTGAAGATGATCGGGTTGCAGAAATTTTTATCCTGGGTCGGCTGGGGCACGTGGACGTGCAGCGAAAGACCACCCCGTTCAGAAACGAGTTGAAGCTGATCGCCGGTGTTGAGGTCGTCTTTACCAACGCGGCAGGGGATACCCTGCTCCCCCCAAAACAGCTTGCCCTCTCGAAAGAGGAAGAACAAACAAAAGATACCAGAAGCGGGGAGATCGTAAGAGGCCCCATAGACCTCTCCCCGGAGTTTGATGATCTGATCCGCGAGGTGATTTCCAAGCTGGTGGAGGGGTTATTTTGAACGGGTATCAATATCCGGAAAGATATGCTCTTTTAGACAATCGCTGGTTCTTAAACAATTGTTCAACAATCGCATTTCCGATCTTTCTCATTAATAAACTAACAAAAGGTTATCTCTAAAAGTGAGATAATCTAACTCTTTATTCTAAACCAGGAGGACAGATTCATGAAATGGAATAGATTAAAGTTGCTGGCAACAGCCCTGCTTTTTTGGCAATTCAAAATGTCCCTGCTCAGGTAAACGGGTACGGTGCGCGGGGAGTGCTGGCGCTGCCCAGCGAGGATTTTGGCGATGTGGCCAGCACCGGTTTCGGGGCCATCGGCTTGGTTTTATGTGGATACTCCCGAAGGCAGCAGCGCGGTTGCAGGGGTGGGATCAACCGGCAAATTTGGCCTTACGCCCCAGGTGGGGGTGGAACTAAGCATTTTGGACATCCGCGCCGCCTACTCCCTGGCGGATTTTAATTCCATCGGGCTGGAGGTAGGGGTGGTTTTGGGGCGGAAGTAAACGAGAAGCAACTCTAATAATCCTTAACTATTTATCGGAGGAAAATTATGAAGAAGGCAACTATTTTGATATTGGGGGTTGTAATTGTGTTTTGGGGAAACCTGACGGCACAAACAACCATATTTTTTGACAGTTTTGAAGATGGTGAAATTGATACAACTTATTGGAAACCCATTCCAGGACCAACCTTTGGCATCATTGAAGTCATTTTAGATCCGACAGCTCCAGATGGCTTTTTTAGTCTGCGAATGGGTAAAACCAGCGACAGCGGCGGCAACAATACCAACGATTTACAATTACATTTAGATCTTTCCGGCCACGAACAAGTAGCCCTTGAATTCTGGATTTCGGATTATAGCGACGAGAACGGCCCTTTCGATGAAATCCGTTTCAGTGATGACGGAGGTGTAAACTTCGAAAAGGTTTTGCAATTATATCCGGATGACTGGAATAATCCCTGGGGTAAACTGCCACCGCTGGATGTTGATTTCCTGGCAGAATCCGTGGGTTTGAGCCTGACCAATCAATTCGTTATCAGTTTCCGGCAGTTTGATGACCATGATTTTATTAATAATGGTGGGGCTGTTGATGGTATCGCCTTTGATGCATTCCACGTGTATGACCCGCAGACAAACTATGCCTCACTCCCTTATTCCAATGGATTTGAGAGTCAATCTTTAGACAATACTTCTGAGTGGAGTTTCCCCGCAATCCCGGTACCCGGAACTACTGAAATCGAAAGAATCAGGCCGGGCGGGTTGGTTGAAGTGTTCGAAGATGCTTCAGCGCCGGAAGGTAATTTCGCATTGGGTTTGGGACGCCGTAACGATGGAAATTCTACTACCAACGCAGTTGATATACATCTCGATTTGGCTGGTGAAGATCAGGTCGATCTTGAATTCTGGATTTATGACTTTGCTGACGAGGATCATTTGGAAGATGGTATTTTCTTCAGCAATGACGGTGGTGTTAACTTCAAAAAAGTTTCTGATTTTTTCCCAACCAGGTGGAACAATTTTGTTTGGGGCAAACTGCCGCCTTTTGATGTAGATCTGTTAGCAACGAAGAATGGGATCGCTTTCAGTGACAGTTTTGTCATTCGAATCCAGCAAAGGGATGATCACGATTTTACTAATAACGGTGGATGGATTGACGGATTAGGTTTCGATGAAATAAAAATTGGCAATCCCAATATCGTATATGTTGACTCCTTTCCATTTTTTGATGACTTTGAAAGCAGTCAATTCCGGAAAATGTGGCGATGGGGAAATCCTTTTTATCCCGACAGTACGGCACGAGACGGAGAATTAAGAATCGGGGGACTTGTCGATATAAGCCAGTCAAATCCCCATGAAGGATTTTTTCATGCTAGAGTGGGCAGAAGGAATGATGGTGAATCTACAACTAACGCCCTTGATTTACATTTGAATTTATCAAGAGCGAGTGAAGTTCTATTAAACTTTTGGATAGCCGATGCGGCAGATGAATCCGGCCCTTCTGACGGTATTTGGCTTAGCAATGATGGCGGTCTAAGTTTTACGCAAATATATTCCTTCGATCCGTCAAATTGGGCTAATTTTACTTATCAAGAAGTTGAGATCAACGTTTCTGATAGCGCAGCTACCCATAACATTGTTCTCACAGAACAGTGCATTATACGATTTCAACAGAATGGCGTTCATGATTTTATCAATAATGGTGGTTGGGTAGATGGGTTCTGGATAGATGATGTTTCAATTGATGCCGTTGTTGGCATTGATGGCGGAAATGAACTCTCATCTATTCCAGTTCAATTCACCCTCTCCCAAAACTACCCCAACCCCTTCAACCCCTCCACCACCATCGAATTTGCTTTGCCCTCGGCGCAGAGCGTCAGCTTAAAAGTGTATAATGCGCTGGGGCAGGAAGTCGTTGCTTTGCTGAGCAACCAGCGAATGCCGGCAGGGCTTCACAAAGCGGTTTTTGAAGCAAGGGATTTGCCCAGCGGCGTGTATTACTACCGCATAACTGCCGGGGAGTTTAAAGAGGCGAAGAAGATGTTGTTGACGAGATGAACTGAATCCAGGAGAGGAGAAAATGGCAAGGGGCAGGAGCAGGGGCAGCGGGCAGTAGGCAAGTAGGCAGTAGGCAAATGCGCAACGCGTAATATATGATTACGCAATAGCGAATTCCTTTTGCCTACTGCCTACTGCCCTGCCTACTTGCCTATCGCACGTTCCCCGCTTTCACCGCCGCTACCGGCTGTTTCTTCCCCGCGCGGCTGGCTTGCAAACCGTATAAATAGGTTCCTAACAGAACCCCGGCAATGGTAAACAGCGCGCCCAATTTGCCCTCGCCCAACATCGCCAGGGCGGTGCCGGGGCAGGCGCCGGCCAACCCCCAGCCCATGCCGAAAATGACCGAACCGGGAATGAGGGTGGGGAGGTACTTTTTCCCTTCAAAGCTGATCGGTTTGCCCTCGAAGACCGAGCGGGCTTTCAACGCCTTCAAGACGAATACGCCGACCGCCCCTAACCCCGCGGCCACCGCAATCACCCACAGCAATTGCAAATCCTGGAACAGGAAAAGCTGGGCGTAGAAATCGTAAGTGGTAGCCCCGGCGCGGCTGAGAATGAAGCCGAAGGCCATTCCGAAGAAAAGCAGGATATATTTTTTCATGGTTTTTCTCCAGTTTAAAATGCTGATGAAACCTGATTTTTACCGCAGAGGGCGCTGAGAGCGCAAAGAGACATGATATTAAAATATCTTTTCTCTGCGAACTTTACGTTCTCTGCGGTAAAAATTAATCTTATCGAAAAGCCATTACCCGAAAAGGCCGAATAGAAGCTGCACCATGATCACGCCGCCCACAAAGAAGCCCGCCGCCGCTAACACGCTGGGCGGGTTGAGCAGCGAGATGCCGGCGATGGCGTGGCCGCTGGTGCAGCCGTTGGCCATGCGGGAGCCGTAGCCGATCAGCACCCCGCCGAACATCAGCACTAACCCTTTGGCCCACAGCGCCTGGGGCAGCACCGAATCATACATCTGCCCCACCGAAAAGCTGGCCACGATTTCCCCCGGCGAGGTGAGCGCCGCCAACAGCCCCCCTAACGGCAAACCGATGATAAACCACAACCGCCAACTGTTCCGCTCTTCATAATCGCCCTGGCGGAAAAAATCCGCTTTGGAAACAAAGCTGCATACGTTCCCATACCCCGTGGAAACCCCTAAGGGCTTCCCGGTGACGTAAAGCTGGAACAGCGCGTACATCCCCACGGCTAGGCCGCCAACCCAGCCGCTCCATACGATGACTTCGGTCATTTCTACCATATCTATTTCCTCCGGTTATTAGGTTTCGGATTGACTTATAGTGTTCAAGTGTTTTAGTCGGGGCGCAGCCGCCCACTAAAACACCTGAACACTATAACACTCGAACACCGAATTTTACCGCGCCAGATATTGCCCCTCGTGGCGGATACCTGCCTCTTCTCCCACCACGCACCGCACCGCGTCGTGAGTGCAGTAAAAAAAGTGGTCTGCGCCTAACAGGTCATAAAAACCGGAGCGTTTGAGCACGTCGCGCACCGGCCCTTTCAAGTTGGAGAAGTAGAGGTCGATCCCCCGCGAACGCAGGGTTTGCACAATCTCCCGCAGGGCGGCATCTGCGGAAGAATCGATATCGTTAACGCTTACGGCGTCGAAAATGATCGCCCGCAGCGCCGGCTCGCTATGGTTGGCGATCTCCTGCAGCCGGTCTTTCAAATATGCGATATTCGCAAAATAGAGCGAGGCGTCAAAACGAAAGATGGCCACCCCGGCAAAGGTTTTCACTTCCGGGTAGCGGGCCACGTTGCGGTAAATTTCCGTGCCCGGCATCTGCCCTAAAATGGCGGTATGGGGCCGGGTGGTTTTATGGATCACCAGGATCAGCGAGGCCACGATGCTCAGCAGAATTCCTTCCTCGATTCCCAGAATCAGGGTAGCAAAAAACGCCAGGATGAGCAAGAGCAGATCGGACCGCTTGACTTTATAGAGATGGCGGATTTCTTTCACGTCGATCAGGCTGAACACCGCCGCCATGATAATCGCCGCCAGCACCGCATTGGGCAAGAAGTAAAATAAAGGGGTCAGGAACAGCAGCGTCAGCGCGATCATGGCCGCGGTGATGATCGAGGCCAGGCCGCTGCGCGCCCCGGCCCGGGCGTTCACCGCGGTGCGGGAAAATCCCCCCGTGACGGGGTACCCGCCGAACAAACCCGCGGCCACATTGGCCAGCCCCAGGCCGATCAGCTCCTGGTTGGCGTCCACCTCATAGCGGTTTTTCGCTGCAAAGCTTTTCGCCACGGCAATGGATTCCATGAAGCCCACTAAGGAGATGGTAATAGCGATGGGGAGCAGGGCGGCAACGGTATCAGCGCTGAAATGCGGCAGCGAAGGCGAAGAAAGGCCGCGCGGAACTTCCCCGACGATGGCGACGCCATGCGCATCCAGCCGGAAAAACCAGACCGTGAGGATGCTGAGCGCCACTACTAACAACGCCGCGGGGAACAACGGTTTCCAGCGCCGCAACAGCAGCAAGACCACGATACTGCCCGCCCCGATGATAAAAGTGGGCATATTGATATCCTGAATCTGCCGCATCGCGTTCCAGAGGATGGCGTAAACCTGCTCGCTGCGCGGCAGATGGATGCCCAAAAGGTGTTTGAGCTGGCTGAAACCGATAATCAGGGCCGCGGCGGAAGTAAACCCGCTGATGACCGGGTGGGAAAGGAAATTAACTAAGAAACCCATTCGCGCCAGGCCCATGAGAAATTGGAGCAGGCCCGCTAACAGCGCCAAAACCGCCGCCAGGGCGACAAATTGGGCGCTATTCGGCTCCGCCAAATGCCCGATTCCCGAGGCCACTAACAACGAGACCATGGCCACCGGCCCCACCGCCAACTGCCGGGAAGTCCCGAACAGGGCATAAACGACCAGGGGAACTACCGAGGCGTACAGGCCGGTGATCGGGGGCAATCCCGCTAACAGGGCGTAGGCCATTCCCTGGGGAATCAACATCACCGCCACGGTCAGCCCGGCGCCTAAGTCGCCCGGCAAATCCTCCCGGCGATAGCGCGGAAGCCAGTTCATCACCGGAAAAAATTTGCCGAGCAGGTTTATCATAAGAGAATCGGTTTTGCTCATGGTCAGCTTATGGAATCCGTAATGCGTAATTGTTCCGTATTGCGTATTTCTTAAAACGTAATGCGTAATAAAAACGGAATACGCAATACGAGTTACGCAATACGAGTTACGCATTACGTGTTACGAATTACGCATTACGCTCCACGCCTTACACTCCCACCAGCGCCGGGCTTTCCACCACCACTTCTCCCCCGGATTCCTGCCAGGCGTTGATGCCGCCGTGCATCATCACCGCGTTGAAGCCGCGGCTTTGCAGCAATCCCACCGCGTAGGCGGAACGGTTGTCGGTGCGGCAGTGTACGTAGATCGGGCGGTCCTTGGGAAGCTCGTTCAAGCGGGTTAACAGGCGGGTGTGGGCGATGTTCTTGGCATCCGGCACGTGGCCGGCGTCGAATTCATCCGCGCGGCGAACGTCCAAAATCAGGGCGTTTTTTTCTAACGGCTGCGTTTTCAGATCGTTGATGTGCAAATAGCGGGTGGTCTCTAACTTCCCGCCTTGAGCGGCGTACTCGGCCAAGTCGGCCGGGGTGGCGTAACCTGCCACGTTATCCAGCCCCACCCGGATCAAGTCGATGACCGTTTCTTTCACCCGGGTATCTTCTACGATCAAATAGATCGGCTGATCTGCGCCCACGTAAGACCCGGCAACCGTAGGGAAGTTGCTTTCCAGGGGAACGTGCAGCGCGCCGGGCAGGTGCCCTTTCGCGAATTGTAAAAACTCCCGGGTATCCAGCAGCGCGGCGTTTTCCCGGAGCGCATTTTTCAGGGTCTCGATGCCGACCGGTTTAGGAGAAGGCAGTTTGCCGAGGATTTTGGGGCCTTCTTTGTTCTCTTTTTTCATGCGGGCGAAGTAAAGGGGCGGCTCCGGCTGGCCGTAGAGGATGGTTTGCACAAATCTCTCTTCCTCGGCGGCTTCGTTCACGGCCATGTTGAAGCGTTTTTCATACCCCACGGTGGACTGGGGAACCGCGCCCAATGCCTTGCCGCAGGCGCTCCCCGCGCCGTGGCCGGGCCAGAGCTGCAAATAATCCGGAAGCTGCTTGAACTGCTGCAGCGAATCGAACAGCACCCGGGCGGATTTCTCCTTCGCCCCGGAAAAGCCCGCGGCGGTTTCTAACAAATCCGGGCGCCCCACGTCGCCTACAAACACGAAATCCCCGGTGGCGATACCCATCGGCTCGGTCGCCCCGCCGCCGTGGTCGGTAACCATGAAGCAGATGTGTTCCGGGGTGTGGCCGGGGGTATGCACGACTTCCAGCTCGATGTTGCCAATTTTGAAAGAATCCCCGTGCTTGAGCAACTGGTAGTGGTAGCTTCCGCCGCCCTGTTTCTTATTCAGCCATTGGTATTTCCAATCCGCGTCGCCCTCATCGGATAAATAGAGCTTTGCGCCGGTGCGCTCGGCCAGTTCCCGCGCGCCGGAGAGGAAATCCGCGTGGATATGGGTCTCGGTTATCGCGGTGATGCGTAATTTTTCCTTCTCCGCCAAATTTATATAACGATCCACGTCCCGCTCCGGGTCGATGACAATCGCTTCTCCGGTGGCCTGGCAGCCGATCAGGTACGACGCCTGGGCCAGCTTCTCGTCGTATAACATACGAAAATACATTGCTCAGCCTCCTATTATTAGATTATAAGTCCCCGGTTACTGGTTCTTCAGATTTTGACGATATAACGACCAAAAAATATGAAAGCCCGGATTTCTATGCAAGGCAAAGTTGCACATTCCAGGTTTATGCCTCTAAAAGCGTAGGTTCGATGAAGAATTTTAAGAGCGGGTTACAAAAATAATTCGCGGGCGGTGGGCAGGCAGGCAGTAGGCAGTCAATGTCGTTTAGTTAAGCATTCACTATTCCCCATTCACTATTCCCCATTATCGAACTACCGTGATAAATTGCGAAATAATAGCAATTGTGAATTGTGAACGGTGAACTCAGAATAGTGAATTTCAGTCTCAATGCCCTTAACTAAACGACATTGAGTAGGCAGTAGGCAGTAGGCAGTAGCGAATTCTACCTGCCAACTGCCTACCCGCCTACTGCCTACTGCCACTGCCCACTGCCTGCTTGCAAAAGAGGTCAAGCCGGCCGCGGCGGCAGCAGTTGTTCGATCAAATATCGCAGGGCTTTCATATCGATGGGTTTGAGGATGTACCCGTCCATTCCCGCGTCCAGGCAGCGCTGCCGGTTTTCCGGGCCATGATCGGCGGTGAGGGCAACAATGGGCACGTGCGCCCCCCCGGGCGGCTCCATTTGGCGAAACGCGCGGGTCGCCTCTACCCCGTCCATTTCCGGCATTTGGATGTCCATTAAAACCAGGTCATAGCGCCGGCGCTGCAAGGCTTGCAGGGCTTCCTTCCCGTTGCAAACCACTTCCACCCGGAACCCCTGCTTCTCCAAAAGCCGCCGGGCCACAATCTGGTTGACGATATTATCTTCCGCAATCAACACCTGCAATCCCTTGCCGGAGCCATCCATGCGGTTCTCCCTTTTTTTTCCGTTCCCTGGAAGCGGGCTAAAAAAACCGCTCGATCAAATCCATTTGCTATAATATGCTTTATCGGCATCGGAAATGCCATCTTTATCTTTCGGGAAGAGCGATAAAAGGTGTTGGATAATTCACCATCTGATGGTAGATTATCCACCATCAGATAGAGAGGCTGCTATGATGATCGAGCGCAATATTTCTAAAAATTTGATTGCAGCATTGTCCGATCGCCCGGTGGTTTTGTTGAACGGCGCCCGGCAGACCGGCAAAAGCACTCTCGCCCAATGGATTGGGCGGCAGCGATCCCTGTCCTACCTTACCCTGGATGACGTAACGGTGTTGTCTTCCGCCCGGAAAGACCCCGCTGGTTTTATCTCGGAATTACAAGGCGGGGTTATTTTAGACGAGGTGCAGCGGGCCCCGGAGCTGTTCCTGGCGATAAAAGCGGAGGTAGATCGCAACCGCGTTGCCGGCCGGTTTTTGCTGACCGGTTCGGCGAATATCTTCCTGCTCCCCAAAATTTCCGAATACCTGGTGGGAAGGATGGAAATACTAACCTTATGGCCCCTGTCACAGGATGAGCTGCAAAGCCGTCGCGCGGTGTTTATCGACGGCGCCTTCTCTGAAAAATTCCCCCTGATCACCGACCCGGAGCTAAACCGGAAATCCTTGATCGGCCGCCTGGCCGCTGGTGGATACCCGGAAGTGCAATTTCTCAGCCCGGCGGATCGCCGGAAAGCCTGGTTCAGCTCCTACGTCACCACCTTAGTGCAGCGAGACGTAAGGGATTTATCCAACGTCGAAGGGTTACATGAGATGCCGCGGCTGCTCTCGCTATTGGCCGCCCAATCCGCCTCCCTGTTAAACGTGTCCGAGCTGTCGCGTAACACCGGACTTCCCCAGATGACCCTGAAAAGATATTTGACGCTTTTACAGGCAACCTTCCTGGTTCATCTTGTGCCGGCCTGGTTCGGCAACATCGGTAAACGGTTGATCAAATCGCCCCGGGTATATTTGAATGACGCCGGGCTACTGACTTACCTGAACGGTATGGATACAGGTAGATTGTTAGAATCGCCGGAAAAGATGGGCCATATTTTAGAAAATTTCGTCGTGGCAGAGTTGATGAAACAGATTACCTGGAGCCAGACGCAGCCGCGGGTATTTTATTATCGCACCGCCGCCGGGCAGGAGGTGGATGTGGTGCTAGAGAATGCCGCCGGAAAAATTGTCGGCATAGAGGTTAAATCGGCGGCCACCGTAACCGCCCGGGACTTTAAAGGGTTGCAAGACCTATCTGCGGCGTTAGGTGAACGCTTCCTGCGCGGGCTGCTGCTCTACCCGGGGCCCAATACGGTTCCTTTTGGGAATAAGCTGTATGCCGTTCCCTTGAGCGCCCTGTGGAAGCTGGTTGCGGAATAAGAAGCCTCTTCACAATAAATTACTGGCCAGCTCCGCCAGCAGGGAGCGCTCTCCTTTTTCTAAAGTGATGTGGGCGTAGAGCGCCTGGCCTTTCATGCGGTCGATGAGGTAGGTAAGGCCGTTGGACTGCGCGTCGAGGTAGGGCGTGTCGATCTGGTAAGGATCTCCGGTAAAAACGATTTTGGTGCCCTCCCCGGCGCGGGTGATGATGGTTTTGACCTCGTGGGGGGTCAAATTCTGCGCTTCATCGACGATGAAAAAAATGCGCTCCAAACTGCGCCCGCGAATATAGGAAAGCGGCGAAATATAGAGCTTTTCCTGCTCCAACATCTCCCCGATGCGCTTGTAATCCGCCTCGTTTTCGGCAAACTGGTTTTTGATCACGGCTAAGTTATCGTAAAGCGGCTGCATGTAGGGATCCAGTTTCTCGCTGAGGTCGCCCGGCAAGTATCCCAGGTCGCGGTTGGACAGGGGGACGATGGGGCGGGCTAAGTAGATTTGCTGGAACTGCTTGCGCACCTCCAATGCGGAGGCCAGCGCCAGCAGAGTTTTGCCGGTTCCCGCCTTGCCGGAGAGGGTGACTAACTGCACCTGCGGATTAACCAGGGCGTGGAGGGCGAAAATTTGCTCCGCGTTGCGCGGCTTGATCCCGTAAGCGGCCTGTTTTTCCACCCGCTGAATGATTTTCAGGGAAGGATTATAGCAGGCCAGCACGGATTTCTGGTTCTGTTTCAGGATCAGGTATTCATAAGGAAGCAGATCGGCAAGCCCCGCCTCCGCGGGGTCGAGGCCGCCTTCTTTTTCATAAAGCTTGTCGATGAGCGCGGCGGGAAAATCGCTGATTACCCGCTTGCCGGCGTAGAGCTTCCCGATGTCGCGCACCCGGTCGGTAAAATAGTCCTGCGCCACAATCCCTAACGATTTCGCCTTCAAACGCAGGTTGATGTCTTTGCTGACCAGAACGGTGGGGGCGTTTTTGCCATTCTTGCTCAAATGCAGTGCCACGCTGAGGATGCGATGATCCGGCTTATCCCCGGAAAACACCTCGCTGACTTGCGGCTCGTGCAGATGATTGGCGATAATGCGCAGCTTGCCCTTGCCGGGGCCTAAGCTGACCCCGTTTTTCAACAACTGGTCGCCGGCCAGCTCGTCCAGGGTGCGCACGAATTCCCGGGCGTTATAATGGATCTGGTCCTGCCCCTTTTTGAACTGGTCGATCTCTTCTAACACGGTAATGGGGATGGCGATGTCGTTATCTTGAAAGTTGTGGATGCAGCTATAATCGTGGAGAATGACGTTGGTGTCCAGTACGAACAGTTTTTTAGCCATGCGCGTCCTTGGGTTAAATCCGCAAATTCCGGGAAAAATATAACCGGAACGGAGCGGGAGTGGGTAATAGTTTTTTACGCCGGGCAGGGGTAAGGGACAGGAGCAGATGGCAGGGGCAGGTGGCAGGGACAGGGGGCAGGGACAGGGGGCAGGATGCAGGAGAGGGGATGAAACATAGTGCGTACTGCTCCTGCCACCTGCCCCTGCCACCTGCCCCTGCGCCTGCTCCTGCCTGCTGCCTTTGGCTCTTTTTCCCAAAAGGTAACTTAATGGCGGCGGAATCGTTGTGCAAGAGGGTGTTGGAAGTATTTAAAAACTTTGCGAAACCTCCGGGTCTTTGTATCTTTTGGGCCGGGGATCAAATTTTTCAAAAAACCCTTCGAGGAGTGCCATGCCAAATCCACAGGCGCCATCTTCAGAAAGACCGACCGTCTGGAAGACGCTCAAAAATGACTTCCGAACCACCGAATTCAAAAAATCCCTGGCGTACGATTTCAATGAGGCGAAGGAGTACTATTTAGACAAGGAGCAGTTGGCGCGGTTAGAACGAATGGGAGCGTTTAAACGCTGGATATATTCCACCACCTGGCTGCTGAAAGCCCTCTTCCTCAAGCTGACCTCCGCGCGGCGGATTTTATTGCTGGTCAGCATGCTGTTGATCATCACCGACAACGATCAGAGCGCCAAAAGTCTGTTAGGCGGGCTGCTGCTGTTATTCATTTTATTGCTGGAGCTGAAGGACAAATTGTTAGCCCGCCATGAGTTATTCGAAGGCCACCTGGTTCAGGAGGCGCTGATGCCGGAGCGCACACCGGCGCTGCCGGGATGGGAGGCCTGGCTGTTCACCCGTTCCGCCAACGAGGTGGGCGGCGACCTGGTGGACTTTATTGAGCTTGAAAATAATCGTTACGGACTGGTATTGGGCGACGTGGTGGGAAAAGGGCTGCGCGCGGCGCTGTTTATGGCCAGGCTCCAGGCCATTGTGCGGGCCATGCTCCCGGATTTTGAATCGTTAGGAGATTTGGGGACGAAACTCAACCGGATTTTCTACCGCGACGTTCGGGGCAATTTTGCCACTTTAATCTACTTAGAAATCAACCCGGATTCCCGGCGGATCCGTTTTTTGAACGCCGGGCACCTGCCCCCGGTCATTTTTAATTCCGTTGAAGCGAGAGAAGCGCCCAAAGGCGGCCCGGCCCTGGGGCTGATCCCGGACGCGGGTTACGAAGAGCAAAGCATTGAATTGAGGGAGGAAGAATCCCTCCTCATTTATTCTGACGGCCTGACCGAGACGCGAAATGAACGGGGGACATTTTTGGGGGAAGAACGGGTATTGAAATTTTTACCCCGGGTCGCCGCCGACTCCGCCGCCGCCATTGGAGAAAGATTGGTAGCGGAAGTCATCCGATTTATGGGAATGGCCAAAGCCCACGATGACCTGTCGCTGATCGTTCTGAAGCCGAAGCAGGGAGCAGCAGGCAGCAGGCAGTAGGCAGTTGGCAGTTGGCAGTTGGCAGTTGGCAGTTGGCAGTTGGCAGTTGGCAGTTGGCAGTTGGCAGTTGGCAGTTGGCAGTTGGCAGTTGGCAGTTGCAGAATCGTCGCCTTCCTGCGCAATTACAAGCAACTTGTTAAATTATCCGGCCTTGCTTATACTCCCTCCGGGGCGCCGCAAAGTGGCTCCTTTGGAGCAAAGCTGAAGCTTTGCACTCCACGCAGTATCGCTTTTTGTCGAACCATAGACAGAGGGTTTAATATGAGCAAGCTCTTTTCTCCCCTGAACATTCGAGAGATTCGTTTCAAAAACCGCATTTTTGTCTCCCCGATGTGCCAGTATTCCAGCGAAGAGGGAATGCCCACGGATTGGCACCTGGTGCACCTCGGCTCCCGGGCCGTGGGCGGGGCGGCGTTGATCATCGTGGAAGCCACCGCGGTCTCCCCGGAGGGGCGGATCTCCCCGCGCGACAGCGGCATCTGGTCCGACGCGCACGCCCGGGCGTTCCGGCCAATCACCCATTTTATCCAGTCGCAGGGCGCGATAGCGGGCATTCAACTGGCCCACGCCGGGCGCAAGGCCGCCACCAAACCGCCCTGGGAGGGCCGCGGGCCGATGGAAAACCCCTGGCAAACCCTCGCGCCCAGCGCCGTTCCCTTCGATTCGAACTATCCCGCGCCAAAAGAGATGAGCCTTGCCGACATCGACGCCCTGGTCGCTCAATTCGAAGCCGCGGCCCGGCGCAGCCTGGAAGCGGGGTTCCAGGTGGCGGAAATTCACGCCGCGCACGGCTATTTGCTGCACGAATTCCTCTCCCCGCTCAGCAACCGGCGGCAGGATGAATACGGGGGCAGTTTCGAGAACCGGGCGCGTTTGCTGCTGCGGGCGGCGCGGGCGGTGCGCGCGGTATGGTCGGAGAGCCTGCCGCTGTTCGTGCGCATCTCCGCCACGGATTGGGCGGAAGGGGGGTGGGATCTGGCGCAATCCATCCGCCTGGCCGGTCTGCTGAAAGAGAGCGGGATCGACCTCATCGACTGTTCCAGCGGAGGGGTTGTACCGGGGGTGAAGGTGCCTGCCGGGCCGGGATACCAGAGCGCTTTTGCGGCGGAAATCCGGCGCGAAGCGGGGATCATGACCGGGGCGGTGGGCCTGATTACCGCGGCGGCGCAGGCGGAGCATATCATCCGCAGCGAGCAGGCCGACGCGGTGCTGCTGGCCCGGGAACTGCTGCGCAATCCCTACTGGCCCTTGCAGGCGGCGAAGGAGTTAGGGGTAGAGACCGCCTGGCCGGTGCAGTATTTGCGGGCGAAGTGAGGTTGGTTCCGTTAAAGGAACATACCTCACCAAACAAATTAAACGGGAGTTCCAGTGCATTAGCCAAAAGTTGGGAAGGGATTTTGGGAGAGGGGAAGAAATGGAAATCAGTTTACGATAAGCCTATATTTTTGTTACTATTCAGCCACAGAGATCACAGAGGCCACAGAGGAAGAATTTTGGGTATCCACCACTTCGTGGAGAGCATTTAGAATCGTTTTCCCTGC
>JABWBP010000095.1 GCA_013360445.1 Calditrichaceae bacterium
TCGCCTGAAATTCCTACTGATATTCACAAAAATCAACATTATTTTCTTTGCGTCTCAGCGTCTTTGCGGTGATTTTTTGCTTAGGTTTACGCCTATGCGTTTTCACGGGAATGACAAAACCATGTTTTGCGTAACAGCAGCCAGTGCAAAACTGAAGTTTTGCACTCCGGTTCCCCCCGGCCGGCAGGGCAACAAAAAGGCGCTCCCGCACCAGAGAGCGCCCTTCCTGCATACCCGCTATTGCCTACTGCCTACTTGCCTACTTGCCTACTGCCTACTGCCTACTGCCTACTGCCTACCCAGGCGATCCCGACAAGACAAAAACATCCCTGTTTTTTTGTCGGGATGAAATCTTCCTGATTTCACTTCACCAGCGTTAATTTCACGCTTTCCCGGAAATGGCCGGTGGTGAGCACCGCAAAATAGACCCCCCCGGGCACAATCTGGCCGTTATCGTCCGCCCCGTCCCAGGCGAGGGAGTGGGTGGCCGGTTCGGCGATGCCTTCGAAGAGGGTGCGGATTTTCTGCCCGATGGTGTTATAGATCTCCACCTTTACGTCCTGCAACCCCTGGGAGCCGGCGGGAATGTCGAATTTGAGGTTGGTGGAGGGGTTGAAAGGATTGGGATAGGCGGGGTAAATCTTGAAGTTCGCGGGGGCGTCGGAGTTCAGGGTGATGATCTCCGTGCCGGCCGCCTGGGGGGTGGCGCTTACCGGGCCGTGCTCGGTGCGCACCCCGTTTACGTCCACGTCCGCGATTTTGTACCAGTAGGTAGAGCCGTTGGCCACTAAATTATCCGTGAAGCTGTACGGGGTGGGGGCGTTGGAGTTGCCCTGCCCGGGCCGGGAGCCGATCACCTGGTACACCCCGTTGCGTTCTTGCGCCCGCAGCACGTCGAAACGCTCGTTGTTGACCTCGCTCTGGGTGACCCAGCGCAGGGTTACCACCCCGTTCCCGGCCGCGGCGGTGAAGGAGGAGAGTTCGACGGGGAGGGGAGCGTCACCCCAGGAGGTTCCGATTCTTATACCATCAACCGTCACAACAGCAGCAGTTGTGGCACCTCCCTGTCGGAGAGCAACGGAACCGATATTAGTAGGATCTGTGCCAGTAGTGAGTGATCCGACGGTAGGAGTACCTGGTTCACTGCTTGGTACACCCGATGTGAAGACAAACAAACTTGCTTCGTCATTACCTGCCCCGGTAACAATCAGGTACTTAAGCACTAACAGATAAGTCGTACCAAAAGAATAATTATTTGTTGTATAAGTAGCTGAGCCAGTAGCTGATTTGAGAAGCCCGAATTCTAAATTCCCTGAACCATTTTGCTGAGCATAAACTCTTCCAACAAAAGTACTGCCGATGGTGCTAGCACCTAAATGGAAAAAATAATCTCCACTGATTGTTGCTGAAGTCACATTTACTAAGAAAGACGCATAGATGGTTGTCCCAGCGGTTTGGGAAGTAAATGTTCGGTGTTCATCCTGACCGTTAGGTCCATCAAGCAAGGCTGCATTTCCAATCCCGGAGGAAGGGTATCCACTGTAGCTAAGCCCTGAAGATGCTACCGTAATCGGATTTTGACCAAGATTTCCATGTGCTGTCCAACCGTTATCAGTCAGATTGGTTCCGGCAGTGTAACTAAAATTCTCCTCCAGCAACTGCGCCCACGCGGACAAACCAAACAGAGACACCAGGCTGATAAAAAGAATCGTAACCATCCACTTCATAAGAACCTCCATGCTTAAGTTGAAATTTCAGGGAAATTGAGTATCCGTTGATCCCGCCTTCCCGGCGGGGTAAATCATCCCAAACGCTCAAGTAATACATGTCAAAGAACCGCCCTGCCGCCGCGAAAATCACTTTCAAATTTAGGGCTAAATTTCGCTTTGTCAAGCACTTTTCCGACTCCGGTCACATTTTCGCGATTGCCAAATTTAATTTTCGGCAGGCGCGGGGGGGGAACTTTAGCGGTCAGCGCTTAGCCGTCAGCGATCAGCCGGTAAAATGTTTTCAAAAACCGAGACCATGAACCCAACTGCGAAGGCCTTTGCAGGGAGTGCCCGCAGCGGGAACTTCTTTATATCGGAGTGCAAAGCTTCAGCTTTGCACTGTGCAGGTGCAAAACTGAAGTTTTGCACTCCTTCGAGAACAAGTCTCACAAATGAGTATCGCTGACGCCTGTCCGCTAATCCCTGCCTGCCCGGCAAATTTTCCGCTTGAATTATAAGGCGAATCGCCGTAAACTCTTGGCGAACAAGCGTTTTCAAGGCCTGGAAAGGAGAGACAGAGATTCATGCTCAACTTCTTCAACAGTATCGTCAGCTTCGTATCCGGTTTGATGCAAACCAACCCGATTTTGGGCGTGATCGTGATGATCGCCCTGATCTCCGGCGCCGGTTATCTCATCTACAGATTTTGGAACTTTGCCATCAGCCACTACCTTACCTGGCTGGCGCCCCTGGCGCAAACCCTGCCGCTTAGCGGGGCTTTGCTGCTGAAGGATACCATCCGCGCCCAGCTCACCGGCGAAACCGTGTCCCTTTTTATCACCATTCTCTGCATCGTCTATTTTACCCTCACCTCCTTTCTCTATAACATGTTGCTGGAGATTGCCACTAAAAAATCCAAAAACGGGCAGTTGATCATTACCATACTGGGCCTCATCGGCGCGGCCCTCTGGGGAGTGCTGCTCTCGCAGGCGTTGTTCGACCTGGACATCAGCGGCCCCCCCGTGGAAGGGGGCGGAGAAGGCGGCGGCGGGCGAGGCGGCGAAGGCGGAGGCGGCGGGGAGCCGATCCTTCCCCGTTGAGCGCGCGGCGCGGGGGAAAATACCTCTTATCGCTGTTTTTGATGTTCTGAGGCAAGTGGCGGGGGGCGGGCCAATGTCGTTTAGTTAAGCATTAGACCTTATTCATAGCTAAATATTTGATTTTTATGGAAGGATGAATAGCCCCGATCTTCAGATCGGGGACAGCAAATAAGTAAATCTATCCCTTTAATCGGGGGGCTATTCAATCTGCTATAAAACATACGCTTATCTATGAATAAGGTCTATTCACTATTCCCCATTCACTATTCCCCATTCACTATTCCCCATTCACTATTCCCATTCACTATTCCCCATTCACTATTCCCCATTCACTATTCCCCATTCACTATTCCCCATTCACTATTCCCATTCACTATGCCCCATTATCGAACTGCCGTGATAAATTGCAAAATAATAGCAATTGTGAATGGTGAACTCAGAATAGTGAATTTTAGTCTCGATGCCCTTAACTAAACGACATTGGGGGGTGGGCCTCAAGGCATTTCTTTTCCCTTTGATAAAATCCGAATTTGCGGTAAACTTCCCGGTAACGTTTGCCCTTGATGTGAGTCGTCAAAAAACGCTGCGGGGTGGGCTATGCTGAATGTATTCGCGGATTTATTCAACAAGATCGCGGAAGTAGCCGCCGAAAACCCCCTGTTGGCTTTAATGCTCTGGGCCGCGTTGATCGCGGGCGCCGTTGCGATCATTACATTCGTCTGGAACGTGATCTCCCGGTATTATTTAGCCTGGCTGGCCGCCTCTGCCCAATCCATTCCCTTTGCCATCATGGTCGTCTTACTTGCCAATTTTGCATTGGCCAATGGTGAAAATTACCAGCCCTGGTGGGTTACCATCACCTGCCTGGCTTTTTTCGTGCTGCCGATTATCATCAATAATTGTATGCGGCAAATTCATACCGGCGCTTCCGACAGCAGCAAGTGGACGATCATTTTCCTGGGAGTGGCCGGCCTTGGATTGTGGGCCTACGCGCTCTCTCAAGTGTTCCCGGATTTTTCGGGGTTCTCCTCCATGCCCGGGGCTTCCGGCGCTTCCGGGGCTTCCGGAGGTTCCGGGGGCAGACCCTGAGAACCGCGGGGGCTTTGCCCGGGGCCGGCGGCGGGAACTGATTTTCCCGGTTGCAATCCCGGTAAAATGTTACTATTTAGCCACAGAGGGCACAGAGGAAGAATTCGGAATGCTTAGAACCGTTATTCCGGCACATAAAACATTTTTTCTGCAAAACGGGTTTGTTTTTCTTATAATTAGCGCACCATTTTTTGAACGGAGAAGCGCCATGGGATTGCGTTTCGGCGAATTTTACCCGGAGGTGCAGGCCGGGCTGAGTTTCGAAGTGGAGAGCGTGCTCTATTCCGGGCAGAGCCGCTTTCAGAAGATCGAGGTGCTGCAAACCAAAGGTTTCGGCAGAATGCTGCTGCTCGACGGCATGGTGATGCTCTGCGAGCGCGACGAATTCATCTATCACGAAATGATCGCCCACGTGCCCCTGTTTACCCATCCGCATCCCCGGGCCGTGCTGGTAATCGGCGGGGGCGACGGCGGCACGGTGCGGGAGTGTTTGCGCCACCCCGCGGTGCAGCGCATCGATTTGGTGGAAATCGACGAAATGGTCACCCGGGTGTGCTTGCAGTACTTCCCCGCCCTGGCCTCCCCGCTGCTCGCGGAGCGGGTGCAAATCCACTTCCGCGACGGGGTGGAATTCGTGCGGCAGGCCGGCCAGCGCTACGACGTGATCCTGATCGACTCCACCGACCCGGTGAGCGTGGGGGAGGGGCTGTTCAGCGCGGAATTTTACGAAAATTGCCGGAAAATCCTCAACCCCGGCGGTATTTTGGTAACCCAGAGCGAGTCGCCCGCCTGGCAGCAGCAGAACCTGCAGAACATTTCCCGGAAGCTGCGCGCGGTTTTCCCGAAAGTTTACTATTATCAGGCGCACATTCCCACCTATCCCTCCGGGCACTGGCTGTTCGGGCTGGCCTCGGAGGTCTATCATCCCCAACGGGATTTCCACGCCGCCCGCTGCCGGGAATACAACCTGGCGTTCCGCTATTATAATGAAGAAATCCACGCCGGGGCGTTTGCGTTGCCGGGGTTTGTAAAGGAGCTTTTGGGGGGAACCGATGAATAATTGGCAATTGGCAATTCCCAATTGGCAATTGCCAATTAAAAAGCCGGCTTTGCTGGGTTTGAAGCGCGGGGGAAACAATAAATAATTGGCAATTGGCAATTACCAATTGGCAATTAAGACGGCGGCTTTTGGGGAGTTTGAAGCGTGGGGGAAGCAATAAATAATTGCCAATTGGCAATTCCCAATTGACAATTGCCAATTAAAATAGCGGCGTATGCGGAGTTTGAAGCGCGGGGAAAGCCGGAAAGTAATTGGCAATTGGCAATTAAGACGGCGGCTTTTGGGGAGTTTGAGGCGTGGGGGAAGCAATAAATAATTGGCAATTGGCAATTCCCAATTGACAATTGGCAATTAAGACGGCGGCTTTTGGGGAGTTTGAGGCGTGGGGGAAGCAATAAATAATTGCCAATTGGCAATTCCCAATTGGCAATTGGCAATTAAAAAGGCAGTCTCGGAGGAATTCAAATGGCCAAAGGCGATGATATACAGGAAAGATTGATCAATTTTGGCGTCAGCATTATAAAACTTTGTGCTGAATTACCAGATACTCCTGCCGGCAGGCACGTAGCCGGGCAGCTTTTACGTTGCGGTACTTCACCGGCTCCCAACTATGGAGAAGCCCGCGGTGCAGAAAGCACCAAAGACTTTATTCACAAATTGGGGGTAGTCTTCAAAGAACTCAAGGAATCCAACGTTTGGTTGGAAATGATTAAGCGTAGCGGTTTGCTTCCGGCTGAAGCGGTCAACCCTGTTCAGACGGAATGCATAGAGCTTTGTAAGATTATCGCTTCCAGCATTCGCACCGCCGGGAAAACCAGGAAGTAATTGGCAATTACCAATTACCAATTGGCAATTGGCAATTAAAATAGCGGCGTATGCATAGTTCGAAGCATTGGGAAAACCGGAAATAATTGGCAATTGGCAATTACCAATTGGCAATTGGCAATTAAAATAGCGGCGTATGCGGAGTTTGAAGCGCGGGGAAAGCCGGAAAGTAATTGGCAATTGGCAATTACCAATTGGCAATTGGCAATTAAAATAGCGGCGTATGCGGAGTTTGAAGCGCGGGGGAAACCGGAAAGTAATTGGCAATTGGCAATTACCAATTGGCAATTGCCAATTAAAACAGCGGCGTATGCGGAGTTTGAAGCGTGGGGGAAACCGGAAAGTAATTGGCAATTGGCAATTCCCAATTGGCAATTGCCAATTAAAAAAAAACGAGAGAGCATCCATGAACACCACCCACTTGCGCCCCCGCGCCCCTTACGAGGGCTGCCGGGCGGATTTTGAGAGCGCGGAGATCGTGTTAGTCGGGGCAGGCTACGACGGCACTTCCAGCTACCGCCCCGGCTCGCGCTTTGCGCCGGGAGCGATCCGCGCGGAAACTTTCTACTCCCAGGAGGACTACAGCCCCTATTTCCGGCGGGATTTGAAGGAGAAGCCCATCCACGACGCGGGGGACCTCGACCTGCCCTTCGGCGACCGCGACGGGGCGCTGGCGTTGATCTATCAGACCGCGCGGGAGATCTTCCACGCCGGGAAAAAGCCCTGCTTCATCGGCGGGGAGCACCTCATTACCCTGCCGCTGGTGCAGGCGGCGTTAGAGGCGCACCCGGATTTGCGCATCGTGCAGATCGACGCGCACCTGGATTTGATGGACGAGCTATTCGGCAGCCCGCTCTCCCACGGCACGGTAATGCGCCGCTGCCACGATCTGTTGGGAGAGGACCGGCGCATCTTCCAGGCGGCCATCCGCAGCGGCAGCAAAGAGGAATTCGAGTTTGCGGAGGCGCACACCCGGCTCTTTCCCTTTCACACCCGGGAGCTGGCCAAAGAAACCGCGGCCCTGAAAGGCTTCCCGGTGTACCTCACCCTGGATTTGGACGCCTTCGATCCCTCCCTGATTCCCGGCACCGGCACCCCGGAGGCGGGGGGCATTTTCTTCCCGGAGTACATCGAATTGCTGAAGGCGCTGGAGGGGCTGAACATCGTGGGCTGCGACATGGTAGAGTTAGCGCCGCAGCTCGATCCCTCCAACGTCTCCACCATCGCGGCCACCAAAATTTTGCGGGAACTGCTGATGATCGTTTAGGGCGCGGGATTCAGTGAGACTTGTGAAGAATCTGTTTCGAGTTACCGGCTGATGTTACGCAGACTTGAAAAATTTAGCCACAGAGGGCACAGAGAGCACAGGGGAAATCAAATGTTTGTTGGCGGGGCGCTGTATTGAGTTAAGGGAAATGCGGCACCCTTCTTACTGGAAGATGAGGAACTCTACGTTCTCTGTGGCCTCTGTGGCAAAATGCGTAACATCAGTTACCGGTTTTACTCCTCGCGAAGCGAGCTAATTCTTGATTGCCACGCTTCAGCGTGTGATAGAGAAACGATTTCCATTCAATTCGCCGTCACGCCGGGAAAAAGTTTTATTTAAAGCTGCGCCGGCCATATCGGCAAAAAATTATCCCACCATAACGCTCGCCCGGTTGCAAAATTTCATTGTCTTAACGGTAAGCGATGATTATAATTCCTGCGTTTATTCCGGATCAATAAAATTTCTCCTTTGATCCGGAATCACCAGTTAGCTTCCTGAACGCCGCCGGCCTCCGGAAAAAACGGGGGCAGCGGGCGTCTCACGGTAATCCCGTTTTATCTGTTTAGACAATTCAATATGGAGAGGTCTATGAAAAAAACCTTGTTGCTGCTTACCCTTTTTTACCCATTTCTTTTGTTCTCGACCGCTTATCATACCATTACCATTGATGGGAGCAATGACTTTGCGCCGGATGAGGATTTTTCGACGAGTTCATTCGGATATACTGCTTATTGTACCTGGGATGCCAGCAATCTTTATTTAGGATACACCGGATCGGACGTCGGTTCCGGTGAATCCGGCGCCAAATGGATCGTCTGGTACATAGATACCGACCCGCAATTGTCCCCCAAATCCGGCAACGGAACCGACAACGCCGCGGGCTTCAATACCCAGGATTGGACGCTCCCCTTTTACGCGGATTACTTTCTCCAGATCAGAACCGATGAAGGCTTCAACCAGCTTAACAGTTGGAACGGCAGCAGTTGGCAGGCAACTTCTCTGAGCGCATCTATTTTTGACAATGATGGCAGTAATTTTATCGAGCTTCGCCTTCCCTTATCGGACCTCGGGAACCCCTCTAAAATTTATATCTTGGGATATTTTATCCATGAGCAGAGCGGGAATGAATGGACCTATGCAAGCTGGCCGGATAACTCCCTGGACTTCGGGGATGGATATAAATCCGCGGGCAATTTTTCACACTGGTACGGCTACACTTTGCAAAACGGCGTCAGCCCGGATGATCCGGACAATTACGACCAGTCCCTCCCCGTCTCCCTCTCTTCCTTCACCGCCGAGGCCGGCGACGCGCGGGTCACTCTCCGCTGGGTTACCGAATCGGAAGTGCAGAACGAGGCCTTCATTTTAGAGCGCGGCCTGGATGAGGCGAATTTTGTCCAAATCGCGGAAATCCCCGGCCAGGGCAGCAGCAACCATCGCCAGGAATACTCCTTTACCGATGCCGCGGTGCAAAACGGGGTCACCTACTACTACCGCCTGGCCGACCGCGATTACAGCGGGGCGATTACCTACCACAACACCGTTACTGCCACGCCCAACAGCGCCGGCTCGCACTTGAACCGCATCGACCTGGCCGCCAGCGGTTTCCGGCTGCACCCCAATTTCCCCAATCCCTTCAACCCGGAAACCCACATCCGCTTCGAAGTACCGGTCAATTCCAGCCGCCCGGAGATCATCCGCCTGGAGGTGTACAACGCCGCCGGGCAGCGGATGCGCACCCTCTACAGCGGCCAGTTGGCCGGGGGAGCGTACGAAATGGCCTGGGACGGCCGCAACGGCCAGGGCGAGGCGCTGCCTTCGGGAACCTATTTCCTGCACCTGCGCAGCAACCGCGCTACCCGGAGCCAGAAAATGATCTTGCTGCGCTGAAATGCTTAAAGAGTGGCAAGTGGCAAGTGAGAAGTTGCAAGTTGCAAGTGAGAAGTTGCAAGTTGCAAGTGAGAAGTGGGAAGTGGAATTACTACTTCTCACTTCTTACTCAATGTCATTTAATTAAGCATTCACTATTCCCCATTCACTATTCACTATTCCCCATTCACTATTCACTATTCCCCACTATCGAACTACTGTGATAACTCGCGAAATAATAGCAATTGTGAATTGTGAACGGTGAACTCAGAATAGTGAATTTTAGTCTCGATGCCCTTAACTAAACGACATTGACTTCCTACTTGCCATTTCTTACTTCTCACTTCCCGCCGCGGGATTGTATCCGAATACCAGTTCCACGAAGCGGTTCACGATGAAGCCGGTTACTCCCCAGATCACCGCGTGTTTGAAATAGTAATAATAAACCGGGTAAGTTACTCCCCGGTAGGTCTTTTCCTTGATCTCGAACGCCCGGTCGCTGAGGAACAGCTCCAACGGCACTTCTAACAGTTCCGCCACTTCATCGGTATTGATGCGGTGGGGATAGGGATAGGGGATGGCGGCGGCGTAGGGGGTCACCATAAAATCGGTAATGGTGGGAAAATCATCCAGTTGGCCGACGATGGCGACCGTTTCCGGGGGAATTCCCACTTCTTCGTAAGTTTCCCGCAAAGCGGTTTGCTCCAAATTCTTATCCTGCTCCTCCCGGGCGCCCCCGGGGAAAGAGACCTGACCTTTGTGGTGCATTACCCTGTCGGTGCGCACGGTCAGCAGCAAGTGCGCTTCCCCCTCGATCTCAAAAACCGGGATGATGATCGCGGCGGGAATAAACCCGGGGATGCTTAACCGTCGCGGGGCGCGGCCGGAAAGGGTTTTTTGGATGGTCTGGATGGCTTCGGCGTATTTCATGTTCAAAAGATTCCATAAACAAAAAATCCCGGAGATCATCCGGGATCGCAGTGCTGGAGGCGGGACTCGAACCCGCACGCCCTGACGGGCACTACCCCCTCAAGATAGCGTGTCTGCCAGTTTCACCACTCCAGCTATTCTTCCTTAAACGATTAATTATCCGAATCCTGCCCCGGAACATTTTCGGGATTATCCGGCAGGGGAGCGGGGGTAGGATTGACCTGCTGTTCCTGGCGGATTCTTTCCTGGGTGTCGCTGGGCTGCGTTTCCACCGGGCGGCTCAGCAAACTGATGATCAGGCAGAGCACTCCGTAGGAAATTGCCAGCCCCACGGTCAATTTTTGCAGCAGGGAAACCGCACCCCGCGCGCCTAAAAAGCCGCCGCTCCCGCCCATTCCCCCAAAAGTGCCGGCCAGGCCGCCTCCTTTACTGGCTTGCAACAGGATGGTTATTATCATTACGATACAAACGAATACAAACAGAACGATCAACAGGGTATACATCTTGGTGAACAACCTCCGATTCTTTGATTTTTCTCAATTATGGCGTGCAAATTTAGGGTGCAAGTGCAGGGATTTCAAGTCTTTTTTAAGATGAGTCAAATTCCCCGCCTTGATAAGGAGGGGACAGCGTCGTGTATCCCCTCTTGCCGCATTCGCGTTAACCTAAGTAAAAAATCACCGCAAAGACGCAAAGACGCAGAAGTTTTAGAGAGTTTTCGCCTGAAAATCCTCCTGGTCTTCACAAAAATCAGCACTGTTTTCTTTGCGTCTTAGCGTCTTTGCGGTTAAAAATCCCTAAGGTTAACGGGAATGCGTCTTGCCGGGAGAACGACGCAGGGGTGGTCGAGGCCGCTAAACTCCCCCTAACCACCCCTGATTTGCTCGCGGCATAGCCGCCACTTCGTGACTGCACGCTTCCATTTTTTATGGCAGAATAATTTTTAAATCACTGATGTTACGCATTTTTGCCACAGAGACACAGAGAACGCAGAGTTTACATCAACATTTTCAGTGTTTTTAGGGCTTTCGCCCTTTTTATTGTACCACTGAACGCTAATGTGTTTCAATAACACTGTGCGCTCAGTTGGGTACATTATTTTTTTCTGGCTCCCTTACTTCTCAGTGTAGTCTTAGAATGAATAACTGATGTTACGCAGACTAGAAAAATTTAGCCACAGAGAGCACAGAGGAAATCAAATGCTTGTTGGCCGGGCGCTGTCTCTATTGAGTAAGGAAAATGCGGCAACCTCCTTACCGGAAGATGAGGAACTCTGTGGCCTCTGTGGTAAAAATGCGTAACATCAGTCAATAAACATTTGATTTTCTCTGCGTCCTCTGTGACTCTGTGGCAAATTTTTTGACCTGCGTGACATCAGTTAAATCATTCTACCGGATAATTATTCTGCCAATAAAGTTGGGGACTACTATTTCAACTTCGGTTAACGAGTATATCTCACCCCCTTTTAAATTTTCTAAAAAACTTGATTTTTGATGTTAAGTTGGTTTATTTGAATTCCTAAAAAATATACGACTTATGCTCGATAAAACGCCTTTGTCTCCCGCATTGAGGCGGGTTCTCCGCCGCTTCCGCCTGCGCTTGCTAACCGCATCTTTACGCAAACATCACTTCGCCGCGCTGCCGTTTTCCGCGATGCCCGTTGAGGAAATCTTCTTTGCCATGTTCAGGGCCGGCAGTGTGATCACGCCAAACTTAATCGGGTAAGGAACCATGGCTGCAAAATCCTTTGCTGCAACTTTCAGCGCGACTTTCCGCGTCACAGTGGTTAGAAAAATTGTAATGGCTCTCACCGGGCTGTTTTTAGTGTTGTTCGTCATTGTTCACATGCTGGGCAATTTTTCCTTCCTGGTCGGCCCCGAAGCGTTTAACAGTTATACCTACAAGCTGAAGAGCCTGGGCCCGTTATTGTATTTTGTTGAAATCGTGCTGGCGCTCGCTTTTCTTTTCCACGCCTGGAACGCCGTCAGAGTCTGGTGGGGGAATAATAAAGCCCGCCCGGTAGCCTACCGCAAAACCGCCACTTCCGGCAACCCCAGCAAGCAGACCATTTCTTCCAAAACCATGATCTGGACCGGCTCGATCATCCTGGTGTTTACCATCATTCATGTGCTGACCTTTAAATACGGCCCCGCGGAAGCGGAAGGCTATATCATGATGGTAAACGGAACCGAAATGCGCGACCTCTACCGCCTGGTGCTGGAAGTTTTTCAGAGTCCCGTCTATGCGTTCGGGTACATTGCGGTCATGGTGCTGTTAGGCTTTCACCTGCGGCACGGCTTTTGGAGCGCCTTCCAATCCCTGGGGGCCAATCACCCCCGTTACTCTCCTTTAATTTACACGATCGGGCTGATTATCGGCGCGGCTTTGGCGGTGGGATTTACGATTGTGCCGATCGTGGCCTATTTCAACTTAGTATGACGATCATTTGGAGGAATCATGAGTTCCCAAAGACCTGTTCTGAACAGTAAAGAGCCGGATGGCCCCATCGAAACCCGCTGGCAGCGCCACAAGAACCAGATCAAAGTGGTCAGCCCGGCCAATAAACGCAAATTTACCGTGTTAGTGGTGGGAACCGGCCTGGCCGGCGCTTCTGCCTCTGCCTCCCTGGCGGAATTGGGCTACCAGGTAAAGACCTTTTGCATCCAGGACTCCCCCCGCCGGGCGCACAGCATCGCCGCGCAGGGCGGGATCAACGCCGCAAAAAATTACCAGAACGATAACGACAGCGTTTTCCGGCTGTTTTACGACACCGTAAAGGGCGGCGACTACCGCTCCCGGGAGAGCAATGTGCACCGCCTGGCGGAATTGAGCACCAACATCATCGACCAGTGCGTGGCCCAGGGCGTGCCCTTTGCGCGAGAGTACGGCGGGCTGTTAGCAAATCGCTCCTTCGGCGGGGTGCTGGTCTCGCGCACGTTTTACGCCAAAGGCGAAACCGGCCAGCAGCTTCTCTTAGGCGCTTACGGGGCGATGATGCGCCAGGTGGACTTAGGCGCCGTGGCCATGTATCCCCGCCGGGAAATGCTCGACCTGGTGATGGTGGACGGACGGGCGCGGGGAATCGTGGTGCGCAACCTGGTCAGCGGGGAAATCGAAAAATACGCCGGCGACGCGGTGATCCTTTGCACCGGGGGATACGGCAACGCTTATTTTCTGGCCACCTATGCGAAAAATTCCAACGCCACCGCGGCCTGGCGCTGCTACAAAAAGGGCGCTTTTTTCGCCAATCCCTGTTTCGTGCAAATCCATCCCACCTGCATCCCGGTTTCCGGCGATTATCAATCCAAACTGACCCTGATGAGCGAGAGCTTGCGCAACGACGGGCGGGTGTGGGTGCCGAAAAAAGCCGACGACAATCGCCCCCCGGATCAAATCCCGGAAGAAGACCGCGATTATTATTTGGAACGACGATATCCTGCTTACGGCAACCTGGTTCCGCGCGACGTGGCCTCGCGAAACGCCAAATACGTCTGCGACGAAGGCCGCGGGGTGGGCCAAACTAAATTGGCGGTGTACCTGGATTTTGCCGACGCCATCAAGCGCTTAGGGTTGGAGGTCATCCGCGACCGCTACGGCAACCTGTTCGAAATGTATGAGCGCATCACCGACGAAGACCCCTACAAAGCGCCCATGCGCATCTACCCGGCCATTCACTACACCATGGGCGGGTTGTGGGTGGATTATAATCTGATGAGCACCATTCCGGGGCTGTTCGTGCTCGGAGAAGCCAATTTTTCCGACCACGGCGCCAATCGCTTAGGGGCCAGCGCCCTGATGCAGGGCCTCGCCGACGGTTACTTCGTAATTCCTTACACCCTCGGGGAGTACCTCGGCGACCTGAAAATGCCCCCGGTCAGCCTGGAGCACCCCGCCTTTGCCGAATCCCTTGCCGGGGTGCAGGACAACGTGAAACGGCTGACCTCTCTCAAGGGCAAAAAAACCGTGCTGGAATTCCACCGCGAATTGGGATTGACCCTGTGGGATAAAGTGGGAATGTCGCGGAATGGGCCGGGATTGGAGGAAGCCCTGAAAATCATCCCCCAACTGCGGGAAGAGTTCTGGAAAAACGTGAACGTGCCCGGCAGCGGGGAGCAGTTCAACAAAAATTTGGAATTTGCCGGGCGAGTGGCGGATTTCCTGGAATTGGGCGAATTGATGGCTTTGGACGCCCTGGAGCGCCGGGAGTCCTGCGGGGGGCATTTCCGGGAAGAGTCCCAGACCCCGGAAGGCGAAGCCCTGCGCGACGATGAAAACTTCTGCCACGTGGCCGCCTGGGAATACCGGGGCGAGGGCAAACCGCCGCTGCTTCACAAAGAGCCGCTGAAATTCGAGTACGTGAAACTGACCCAGCGGAGCTACAAATGAAGCGTGACGAGAAGTGAACACTGAAATAAAATAAAACCGGAGCAATTATGACGGATTTAGAATTGAAAGAAATGATCAAAAAAAGCGTCCGAGAGGTTTTGCGCGAAGAGCGACTGATACTGCATGAAATTTTGACCCCTTACGTAACCAAAAAAGAATTGGCTGAAATCCGTAAAAAATTTGGCTCACCCGAGAAATACCGGGAAGAGGATTTTGTGGATATGACTGACTGGGTAAGAGGATGAGAATTAAGGTCAGTCGAAGTGCGGTCAAATTTATTGAGAAAATCACAGAAAAAGACAAAGACCGAATTCGGCAGAAAATCAGTACCTTAGTATTAGCCATCGAAGAACAGGGAATCATCCCTTTCAGAGAAATGGACATAAAGAAACTCTCCGGAGATTGGGCGGGGTTCTTTAGAATGCGAGTTGGTAAAATGCGAGTGATCTTTAAAATCGATAGAGAAGCTGATGAACTATGGGTGTATGAGATCGATTTCCGAGGAGACGTCTATTGATTCATATTGAGGAGAAATAACCATGCCCACAATGACCTTGAAGCTGCAAATCTGGCGGCAAGCCGATTCCCATGAAAAAGGCCGGTTTGTAGAATACCCCCTGGAGAATGTTTCCCCGGACATGTCCTTTTTGGAAATGCTCGACGTGTTGAATGAGAAACTGATCAAAGAAGGAACCGACCCGGTAGAGTTTGACAGCGACTGCCGGGAAGGAATTTGCGGCACCTGCGGGGTGGTGATCAACGGAATTCCCCACGGTCCCTTGCAGCGCACCGCCACCTGCCAGCTTTACATGCGCCATTTCGAAGACGGCCAGACGGTCATTATCGAGCCATTCCGCGCCAGAGGGTTCCCGATTGTGCGCGACCTGGTGGTGGACCGGGGGGCCTTCGACCGTATCATCGCCGCGGGCGGGTATATCTCCGCCAACACCGGCAGCGCGCCGGACGCCAACGCCATCCCCATCTCCAAAGAAGCGGCGGACCACGCCATCGAATCCGCGGAGTGCATCGGCTGCGGGGCTTGCGTGGCCGCCTGCCCCAACGCTTCCGCGGCCCTGTTCGTGAGCGCGAAGATTTCCCAATACACCTTTTTGCCCCAGGGACAGCCGGAGCGCAAGCGCCGGGCGCTGCGCATGATCGAAACCATGGATGCGGAAGGGTTCGGCAACTGCTCCAACCACGCGGAGTGCGAGGCGGTCTGCCCCAAGGGTATTTCCATCATGAACATTGCCCGCATGAGGCGGGACTATTTCAAAGCGATTCTGCGCTGAGGTATGGGGTAGAGGGGGGGATAGGGTATAAGGTATAGGGTGTCTTATCACGTGGTCTGTGGCAATTGCCGGGAAGAGCAGGAAGCAGAGCTTCAAAATAAACGGTACACCGCAGAACGGTGCAACGAGGCGACACACTCACTCTACTCGTTACATCACTCTGCGGTGTAACGCACCGGGGGAAGCTCCGCTTCCCGGCGACTGAATTGTGAAATACCACGTAACTATTCAGGCATTTTGCCACAGAGGTCACAGAGCACACAGAGACATGGAAAAATTTGTTGAACAAACCCCTCTTGTAGAAAAAAGATGTTCCATATACCGGGATAACGGTTCCAAATGCTCTCCACGAAGTGGTGGATACCCCACAAATTCTTCCTCTGTGGCCTCTGTGAACTTCGCATGGTGAGTTTATCGAACCATGTGGCTGAATAGTAACAATACCACTAACATGAAAAGGATGGGTATGAGCGAGAAGATCAAATTTTTCGAACAGGTGAACCGCCATTTCGACGCGGCGGCGGCATATACCAATTACCCGGTGGGATTGCTCAAGCAGATCAAGATCTGCAACAGCGTCTATCACATGACCTTTCCCATCAAACGCGACGACGGCAGCATCGAGACCATCGAAGCCTGGCGGGCGGAACACAGCCATCACACCCTGCCGGTGAAAGGGGGCATTCGCTACGCTACCATGGTGAACGAAGATGAGGTGATGGCCCTGGCCGCGCTGATGACCTATAAATGCGCCATCGTGGATCTGCCTTTTGGGGGCGCCAAGGGAGGCATCAAGATCGACCGCCGGCAATATTCCGAAGCCGAGCTGGAGCGCATCACCCGCCGCTACACTTATGAACTCATCAAAAAGAATTTCATCGGCCCGGGAATCGACGTGCCGGCGCCCGATTACGGCACCGGCCCGCGGGAAATGGCCTGGATGGCGGATACCTATAATTCCATGACCGAGGGCGAGCTGGACGCCTTTGCCTGCGTCACCGGAAAACCGATTCCCCAGGGAGGGGTGCACGGGCGGGTGGAAGCGACCGGGCGGGGCGTATTTTTGGGAATCCGGGAGTGTTGCGCCGTTGTCGAGGACATGAAGAGAATCGGCCTGACTCCCGGTTTGGAAGGGAAGAAAGTAGTGGTGCAGGGATTGGGAAACGTGGGGTATTATGCGGCCAAATTAATCCAGGAAGGCGGCGGGGTTATCATCGGGCTGGCGGAGTATGAAGGCGCGATTTATAATCCCAAAGGGTTGGACGTGGAAGCGGTCGTAAAGCATCGCCAGGAGACCCAATCGATCCTGAACTTTCCCGGGGCGCAGAACCTGGCGAAGAACAGCGACGCGCTGGAATTGGAGTGCGACGTTCTGGTGCCCGCGGCGCTGGAAAACCAGATCACTATGGAGAACGCCGCCCGCATCAAGGCCAAACTGATCGCCGAGGGCGCTAACGGCCCGGTGACCGCGGACGCCGCGGATTTCTTGCTAAAAGCCGGGAAAATGATCATTCCGGACATCTACATGAACGCCGGCGGGGTGACGGTGTCCTACTTCGAGTGGTTGAAGAATCTCTCCCACGTGCGCTTCGGGCGAATGAGCAAACGGTTCGAGGAGAATATCAATAAAAGGATTTTACAGGCTCTGGAAGAGGCTACCGGCAAGAAACTCCCAACCGACCTTTATAACCAGATCGCCTATGGGGCGGATGAGTTGGACCTGGTCAATTCCGGCCTGGAAGAGACCATGATCACCGCCTACCAGCACATCCGGGAGACCCGCAGCAAGCACGGGGACAAAATTTCCCTGCGCACCGCCGCCTTCATCAACGCGATTGATAAAGTGGCCAAAGCTTACCTGGAATTGGGTATTTTCCCGTAACGGCCTTCCGGCTAAAGACCTCAAAGGTTTTTTTGGCGAAAGCCCCAAAGGGATAAACCATCCCGACGGAAAAACCTTTGAGGTCTTGCGCACTTTTTTAAACCCCGGGTTTCACTGAACTTCTCCCCGGTCACAATTCATTCCGCCGAATTGCATAAATTCACAGCAGCCATAACGTTTTTTTACAAGCCAAAGACCTCAAAGGTTTTTGGCGAAAGCCATCCCTTCGGGAAAAACCTTTGAGGTCTCAATCCAATTGAGGAGCAAACCATGAAATCGTCGCGCCTGATCTTTCTTTTCCTTTTTGGGATGATTTCCGCCCCGGCGTACGGCCAGGCCCCCGTTGACAGCGCCGCCGTAAAAGCGGAACACGCCCGGGTGGAGGCGGCCTTCGAGACCATCGTCAACCGCTTCGTGGAATTTTTCCAGACCAAGCAGAAACTGCTCTACCAATTTGAAAATTCCAAGAGCAAGAGCGGGGTGGCCTGTTACGTAATCGAATATACCTGCAAGGAAGTGAATTACGGGGTGAACAGCAGCAACAATACCATCATTCCTTACCTCGGCTTCATCAAATTGAGCATTTCCAAACGCGACAACCGCTCCTGCGGCGCCATTCCCGGCGACGTGCTGTTGGGCGCTTCCGCGGGGTGGGACAACCTGGAGGCCGCCCTGGCGAACAATAAGGAGACCTGCTTCAAAAGCATGATGCAGCAAACCTTGCAGGCCATCCGCCTGGATTTCGAGTTCAAGAACGGGCAATGGGTTTTTAAGCAGGTGGTATCCGAACCCGGTAACCAGCCGGAGCCGGCGCTCTCCATGGCCTTTGGCAAGCCGGTTTCCCCGGCCGTCGCGGCGACGGAAGAGGCGGCGGTGAGCTTCAATCAAAAATGGGGGAAACTGCTGCCGTAAGCGGCGGTTTAACCTTCCGTTCGATCCATTTCAAACGGTGTTTATGATTTTTGCCCCGCGGCGGCTGGAGCCGCTCTGCCCGGGCATATTTGCGCTTGATATTCGCGGGCAAACGGTTTATTTTTACTGCTGAATTGGCGGTAGCTGTCTGAAAGTTCCGAGGTAAACCGTGATTCCGAAATTCACTAAATTCGTGTAATTGGTGAAATTCGTGGTTCAAAACTGACCCATTGGAAAGGCCCGCACCATGCTTGGATATAGATTCACCGAATTCATCCCCGGGGACGGGGGGAAAACCGCCTTCGATAAGCTGCTGGATCTGTTCATGCAAATCCTGGCGCACACCGCGGGGGACGTGGGGGAGGCCCTGCACTGGCTGAATCTGCTGGATCGCAAACATAACCTGACCGACGATGAATACGGTATGGGGGATTTCATCCAGGATTTGCAGGATAAAGGCTACATTCGCGAGGAAGAACCCGGCGGCGAGACCTTTATCCTCACCGCCAAATCGGAGCAGACCATTCGCAAGCGCTCCCTGGAAGAGATTTTCGGCAAGCTGCGTAAAGCGCGGCGCGGAGAACACCGCACTCCCATGGCCGGAATGGGCGACGAGCCTACCACCGACCGCCGGGAATACCAGTTCGGCGACTCCATCGACCAGATCGCCATGACCGACTCCCTGCGCAACGCCCAGGTGCGCCACGGCATCGAGGAGTTCAACCTCATGGAAGAGGACCTGGAGGTGGTGGAGAACGAATACAAATCCCAGACCTCCACGGTGCTGATGATCGACGTCTCCCACTCCATGATCCTCTACGGGGAAGACCGCATCACCCCGGCGAAGAAGGTGGCCATGGCCCTGGCGGAGCTGATCACCACCCGCTACCCCAAGGATACCCTGGACATTTTAGCCTTCGGCGACGACGCCTGGCAGATCGAGATTCGCGATTTGCCCTATTTGCAGGTGGGACCCTTCCACACCAACACCGTGGCCGGGCTGGAGCTGGCCATGGACATTCTCCGCCGCCGCAAAAACCCCAACAAGCAGATTTTTATGATCACCGACGGTAAACCGACCTGCCTGCGCGAAGGGCTGAAGTATTACAAGAACGCTTTCGGGCTGGATCGCAAGATCATCAACCGCACCCTGCGCTTAGCCGGGCAGTGCCGGCAGGTGGGCATCATCGTGACCACCTTCATGGTGGCGCGCGACCCCTATTTGCAGCAATTCGTACGCGATTTTACCAAAGTGAACAACGGGCGGGCGTTCTACACCAGCTTGCAGGGGTTGGGGGAATATTTATTCGAGGATTACGTGCGCAATCGGCGGCGAAGGGTGCGGTAGTGCTCAGGTGTTAAAGTGTTTTAGTATTCGAATGCTTGTTCCGAAAGCTTTACCAGATCCAAATACTAGCCAAAAATATTTGAAATTTGCCACATGGTTCGATCAACTCACCATGCAAAGAATACAGAGAGCACAGGGGAATTGAGAAATTATGCCAGCCAGGAAGTGGTGCTATGCCGAAACTCTGTGATCTCTGTGAACTCTGTGGCTAAAAAAGTTAGGGACAAACTCTCAGATTTCGGCATGAAGAATCTATAACACCCGCGCACCGGAACAGTGATGGCTTAGCTCTCTATCTTTTCGGCGATCCAGGACTCTAACAGCGCCTCCGGGCTTATTTTCATCTGCCGCGCTCGCGCTTCTAAGCGCTTGAAAACCTCCCAATCAATACCGACATATTGCTTCTTCCTTAGATGGAAATCAACCTGAACCTCTTCAGTACCTTCAAATTCCAAAAGACTGTGCTCGTCCCAAAAATCGGAAGCTTCTTCAATTGACATGTTCGGCGGTAGAATAACGTTCTTTTTAGGGCTTTCGCCCTTTTTATTGTACCACTGAACGCTAATGTGTTTCAATAACTCTGTGCGCTCAGTTGGGTACATTATTTTTTTCTGGCTCCCTTATAGCGCCCTCTTTCTATTTTATTCATATCTCGTGCGGATATAATCAATGCTCTATTACCGAGCTTCTTGATATAAAAAACTGATTCGGCTGGTAAAACTCGATGTTTCCAGGACAACTTTTCGACAATCTGATCAAGCCATCAGATGCCGGATGCCGTTCTCTCCCGCAACGATCACCTCCGTAGCCAGCCCCAAAAACAGCCCCTGCTCCACAATCCCGGCGCGCTGATTCAGTTGCCGCGCCAGCGCTTCCGGATCGGCGATGGGGCCGAAATCGGCGTCCAAAATCGCGTTGCCCTGGTCGGTGCGGAAGGGGCTGCCGTCAGAATTTTTGCGCAAGCTTACCTTCGCGCCTAAGCTTTGCAGAAATTTCATTTCCACGCCCAGGGCAAAGGGTACCACCTCCACCGGGAGCGGCCATTTGCTCCCCAATTGCGGAGAAAGTTTGCTCTCATCCACGATGATGATATTGCGCCGGCCGGCCTGCGCCAGCACTTTTTCCCGCAGCAGCGCCCCGCCCCCGCCTTTGATGAGGTTCAAATCCGGGTCCACCTCATCCGCGCCGTCGATGGTCAAATCGATCTCGCTGTGCGCATCGAATGACGCCAAAGGGATGCCCAGGGAGCGGGCCAGCGCTTCGGTTTGCAGGGAGCTGGGAATGCCGGAAATATTTTTGAGATGCCCCTGCTTCAGCAATTCCGCGATCCGTTCCAGCGCAAAGCGGGTGGTGCTGCCGGTGCCCAGCCCCAGGATCATGCCGGATTGAACGTACTCCGCCGCCCGCCAGGCGGCCTGTTGTTTGAGTCGGTCTGTGAGATTCATCGGTCAGAGGGTCCTGAAGTCTTAATAATTGCCAATTGCCAATTAGCAATTACCAATTGGCAATTATTTTTGGTTACGATTTCGTGTATCACCTTCCCCCCGCCGCCATCCCGCGCAATAAATCCAAATCCGCTTTGTCGGCGTCGCGCCCGCCGGGAATTTCCAATATCATGGGCCGGCGGTTGACCCGTGCGTCGTTCAGGATCAGCCGGAACGCTTCCGCCCCGATTTCTCCCCTGCCGATGCGCTCGTGGCGGTCTTTGCGGCTGCCCAGCGGGTGCAGGGAGTCGTTGAAATGGAAAGCTTTCAGCTTCGGCAGGCCGATCACCCGGTCGAATTCCTGCACGGTTGCCTCCCACCCCTCCGCGCTGCGAATATCGTACCCCGCGGCAAAGACGTGGCAGGTATCGACACACACGCCTAAGTGCGCCTCCACGCCGGAAAGGGCGATCATATCCCGAAGCTGCGCGAAGGTATAACCGAGGTTGCTGCCCTGCCCCGCGGTGGTTTCTAACAGGATCATTACCCCGGAGACTGCCGCAGATTCCCAGCAGCGCCGCAGGTTTTCCGCCGCCCTGCGCACCCCGGCTTCCTCCCCGGAGCCGGCGTGGGAACCGGGATGGGCGACCAGGTAAGGAATTTGCAGGGCTGCGGTGCGGCGGATTTCATCCGTGAAGGCGGCGAGGGATTTTTTCAGCGTTTCCGCATCGGGGCTGGCGAGGTTGATCAGGTAGGTATCGTGCACCAGGGCCGGATGAATGCCGGTTTCTTCCCGCAAGCGGAAATAGGTTTCCAACTCCTCATCCGAGTAGGGTCTCCCGCTCCACTGGCGCTGGTTTTTGGAAAAAATCTGTATCACCGCCGCGCCGATCTCTTGCCCGATTTTGACGGCGTTGAACACCCCCCCGGCGATGGAGGTATGGGCGCCGAGGAGCGGGGAAAAGGGTTTGCTTTTCGCCGGGTTCATGGTCTGCCGCTTTCTGAGGGTTTTAGTTTTATGGTGTTTTCGTGTTTTAGCGGGATAGTGGTTGCTGCACTAAAACACCCTGCCTGCCTGGAATACGGCAGTCAGGCAGGCTTAACACCCGAACACCATAACACTGTTTTCACCGCGCTAATGGAGGGTTCGCTTAATTTTTTGGACACTTCGGTAAAATATTGTAACTATTCAGGTTTTTTGCCACAGAGTTCACAGAGAGCACAGAGATATGGAAAAGTGCGTTAAACAAACCCCTTTAGTAGAAAAAAATGTTCCATATATTTTTCTATTCCGCCCTTTCAGGGCTACCCGGCGGTGTTTTTTTCTACCCCGGAGCGTTGCTCCGGGCTATTATATGTCGCCCCGATGGGGCTGAGTTATCAAATGAGCACCGAAGAGCCTGCCCCGGGAATGCGGGGTGCGGAATATGATAGCCCGGTGCGAAGCGCCGGGAGAAGGTAAGAGGCCTCGATTTAAGCCCTGAAAGGGCGCAATAAGCATACAATTTCAAAACTCGAAAAAAAATGAGCGAACCTTCCGCGCTAATTTATAGATTTTTTTATCCCGGAACAGGGAAAAGTATTATATTCCTTTCACTTTATTTTGCTGATAGTGATTATTTCTACTTTAAGACTTTAAAAAAATACTTAAAAAATTCATATATTGGGCTATGATTTTAAAAAACTTTATTACGCATCGGAGCAACCCCGAAGTGGTGG
>JABWBP010000011.1 GCA_013360445.1 Calditrichaceae bacterium
TAAAATTAAAGAATGAGGGTAATTTGTGTCCCCCCGATAAATCGGGGGGCTATTCAATACATTATAAAACATACACTTAACCAGGAATAAGGTTTAATGAAACCCCCGGAAAATCACGTGCACGGGATTCAGAATGATGATGAATGTTTTTTCAAGCAAATTGCAGCCGTTTTTTTTCATTCCCACGGTGGCCTGGTGGGTTAGCTCCCCAAGAATGGAGCCGACCATCGGGGTTACCACCAGGTCCTGAATGCTGGGGCGTTCGGCGACTCCTTCATAAAGATATTCCCAGCCGGTCGAAATGAACGCGCTAAATATAAACGATTGCAGCACCGTTGCATCCTGGCACCGGAGGGTGTTATAATAAATGCTCCCGGCGTAAGGATGCCCGACATAATTGATCGGCCAGTGATCCTGGTCCCATACCGGCGGGGAGGAAAATGATTCGCTTAAATTGCGAACCGCCTGCCGGGCGTAATCGTTTTCCCAGCGGGTTACCGAGCGCGGCGCCAACATTAACACGCCCATCATGCCCACGCCCACCCCGACCCAAAGCCTGGTTCCCCTTAGAAACTTTTGGCCATAAGCAGAATGGCTGAAGAAGCGGGAGATATTCGTGGAGGTCAAATAGTATTGGGGAATCGGGGGCTCTCCGGAAAAATCAACCGGATCGTCGGGCGCTAAAACCTGGCGCATGGCCATTGAACTGTCAGTTGAAAAATTCCCGCCTTGATAGCCTTGCAAATGATAATCGACGTTGATAGGGTTCCCTTCGGCAAACAGGCTTACCGGGCTTGCCGCCGGCGGGCTGGTCTTTGAAACCGCAAAGGTTATCGCCTCCCCGGTAGAGATTCTCTCCCTGGCAAAGAGAGTTCCCCGGTAACTGGCTGGGAGCGAGTTTCTGCTTAAATCCGCATAAACGATCGTGGAGTCTTTTGCCAGAAGCTCTACGGTCAGAATACCGATCAGAACCCAAAACGAGGATTTCATCGTGCCCGCCATTCGCATGGTCTTTCTCTTGCGTTCTCAAAACCCTCATACGAAGGTGGAATACTACTGAAAAAATTCCATTTTTCATAGAGGGATTGTAAACTTTTTGGAACGCCGATTACATCATTCCCCGGCCATCGCTCGACTGAGCTCACGGCGAAGCCCGGGGTTCGTTTGCAGTTTCAAACTATTGGCAATGGTGGTAGAGGTTTTTTGAGGGGTAAGGCAGAGGAGGCATGACAGTGAACCGGCCGGGTTACTCAATTACTCCCAACACCTCCCGCAGCGGCAGGGCAAGGTTGAGGTCCCTGCTGCCGGTGAACAGCAGGGTGGATTGAGGCTCGAAGTGTTTCTCCAGCTTGCGGAGCAGCTCTTCCTCGTCTTTGCAGACTTCCACGCCTTTCCGGCGGTGGTTCAGGCGTTTGATGCCCTCGGCGATGTATTTGGCATTGGGGCCGATGGTCAGCACCAGGTCGATGGGCAGGGCGGCGATGTAGTACCCGATCTTCATGTGTGCGTCGCGCACCCGCGGGCCGGGATCGCGGATGTCGCCGATGACCAGGATCAGCTTTTTGGAGTAGGGTTTGAACTGTACCAGCGACTCGCAGGCTTTCGGCACCGCGTTCATGGTAGCGTCGTAGGTGTAATCGAGAACGTAGGCGTCTTTGCGAATGATCAGGTTGCCGGTGCCGGCCAGCAGGGAAAAGCGCGATTCCAGCCCTTCTTTGATCTCCGGGTATTCGATGCCTAAGATGCGGGCAATGGAAATGGCGGTCAGGGCGTTATAAATGGAAGTAGAACTGTAGATGGGCAGGTAAAAAGGATAGTAACCGTTCACAAAAAATACGATACCGTTGGGACCTAAGTATTCGATTTTGTTGGCAAAAAACTGGGCGTTCTTGTTCAGGCCGAATTTGATCACGTTTGGAGTGGGTGCAAATTTCGCCATGGCGCTCACCAGGTCGTCGTCGATATTCAGCACCGCGTAACCATTATTGGGGAGGGAGCGCACCAACTCTACCTTGGCGTCGGCAATCAAATATTTGTCGCCTAAGGAGGCTAAGTGCGACTCCCCGATGTTAGTAATCGCGCCGATGGTGGGGGCGGTGACTTCTACCGCGCGCTCGAACTGGACGGGATCCACGATCCCTAATTCAAAAAGCGCAATTTGGTGGGATTCTTCTAATTTCAGCAATGTAGAAGTTATCCCGAAGGTGCTGGAGCAATTGAGCGGGGTTTCCAGAACCTTGCGCCCGGGCGCAAGGATGGCGGAAAGCATTCGCATGGTGGTGGTTTTACCTTCCGACCCGGCAATTCCCACCACCGGGATATCGAACTGGCGGCGATAGGCCGAAATTTTGCGCAGGTTCAGGAGGATATAATCCTCCACGTCCTTCTCCGCCAGGAGGGAAATTTCTTCTAAGTAACGCTGTTCTGCTTTGTCAAAATCTACCACTTGCTGCTCCAAAGTAAGAACGAGGCGGGGGGGGGGAACGTGATGCGCGGTGCGTAATGCGTGAAGTATAATTCTAAAACGTACTCTTCGAGACCATCACATTTTACGCTTCACGTTTCCCGCTCCCCGCCCTACGCTTTTCCCCCGGGTACATAACCCCCGCACACCGGGTATTATAACACTCAAAACCTGATGATCCAATCCGATCCGATTTTTTCACGGAATTTCAACAGAAGTGTAATTCGGGTATGTAGTCGATAACCCCATAGTAGAACAGGTACTCGAAGTACTGGCGCAGGTAGTCCCAGGTTTCTTCGTTGGGGAAATATTGAAATCTTTCGTTGATGAGGTCGAAATAGAAATCCCAGGAGTTCTCTTTGCCCTCGGCATACGCTTTGGCAATGGACATCAGGTTGCGCAGCCCGATCTCCCGGGCCAGCCCCAGGGAATCTACAAAATCGTATTCCTCGATATCCTGGTGTACTGCCAGCAACTGGTGGGTATAACCGAGGCTGGTTTTATCGTACCATTCCTCCAGAATGTCTAAATTACGCTCATTTTTCAAAAAGCAGTCGAACGCGGCATCTCCCTCTAACAGGCAGGCCGGGTAAAGGTTCAGCGCCTGTTCCAGCGACGGCGGAGGCTCCAGCGCCTGCCAATCCGTTTCCATTTCGTAAAACTCGTTCAGCACCAGGTCGGTCAGCAGCCGGTATTGGGAATCGGGGGCGAAACAGGCTATCGAGTCGAAATGGTGCAGGCTTTCCCGGAAGAACAGCAGCGCGCAGCGGGCCGCCCCGGCGCTGGAAACCGCAAAATCTTTCACCAGGCGCAGATGCTGGTTATGGCGGGCGTAATCTGCGGCGGTGATGAGCGCAAGATCGAGCTTGCGGTTCAGCAAAGCGCGGCAATTCTGTTCCGGGGATTGAGTAACCGCTTGAAAGGGATGCTCGATTTGCGACCGGAGAATCGCAAAAAGCAACGGTTGGGAGATCAATTCGGGAGTGGCGCCAAGCCGGATCATTCCGCGACCTCCTGCACTTGCAGTTGGGAAATCCGCTGCGCCGGAAGATAAAGGTAGCAGGTGGTGCCTTCGCCTTCGTTGCTTTCGTAATAAATTTGGCCGGCGTTTTCTTTGATGATTTGATAGACAATCGACAGGCCCAGACCGGTGCCAAACGGTTTGGTGGTAAAGAAAGGGTTGAAAATGTGCTTCAGGTTTTCCGGGGAAATCCCGCACCCGTTATCGCGGATTTTGATCTCCACGTATTGTTCCCCCTTCCCGGAGGCCAGCCGGGAGAGGCGGTTCTTCCCCCCGTTCACGGTCGCGGGATCGAACGGGTAGATTGAGATAGCGATTTCTCCGCCCTTGTCGATGGCTTCGATACTGTTCAATAGCAGGTTGACCAGCACTTGCTGAATTTGCGAGGGATCGATAAAAACCTTCGGCAATTCCGGGTGCAGCCGTTCGGCGAGCTTGATGTTGTTCTGGCGCAGTCTCTGCCGCACCAGGCTGACCACATCGGTGAGGATGGTTTCGATGCTGCAATACTGCCGGTTCGGTTTGGAGGGCTTGGCGTAGGAGAAGAGGGTGCGCAGCAGTTTATCGAGGCGGTTTACCAGGCGGATGATCCGCTCCACGTACTCATTTTTGGGATCGTCTTCGGCCAGCTCATCCTGAAAAGTTTGCACCATGGCTTTGATGCCCGCCAGGGGGTTGCGGATTTCATGGGCGATTCCCGATACTAACACTCCCAGGGAGGCCAGGCGGTCCACCCGGCGCATTTCTTCCTGAATTTCCTTATTGGAAGTGATGTCTTTCAAAGAGATGATATACCCCTGCTCCCGGTTGCGCTTATCCGTGAATTCCTGCACCGAAAACCCTACCAGCTTAGGTTTGCCCTCCGCGGTTTGCAGCTCGAATTCCGCGCGCTCCCCCCCGGAGACGGTTTCCCGGCCGCTGCGGAGAATGGTATCCGCGGTTTCCTCGCCGAGAATCTCGCCCAAAGGACGGTAGAGCACTTCCTGCGCGGATAACGCAAGCAGCGCGGCGGCGTTTGCATTCAAATAGGCAATGCGGCGATCCTGCCCCACCACCAGAATGCCAAAGCTGATCTGGTCTAAAACCTGCTCCAAAAATTCAAAGTAAAATTGCCAGACCTGATTATCCAGGCGCTTTTTCAGTTCCTCTTGGAGGCTGTTGATTTGATAGGAATGAACCAGCAACCGGGCGAAATTTTGAACCAGCAGGTAATGATATTCGGTCAGTTTTTCCCGGTCCGACTTCAGGATGCAAAGAACCGCACGGGTGGCTTGCCCCTTTGGGGCCTGTCCCCCCGGAACAGCCGCCGGGGCGGCAAGCCCCGGAAAGGCAGTTCCGCCAGATGCTGCGGGCGCCTCCGGGGGATTTTGCGCCTGGATGGGATAGACGATTACGGATTGCGCTTTCAGGTTGAAAAAAGAATTTACCAGGGTGACAAAGGGATTGTCCGGGGAGATGCTGCTCAAAAACGTCGGCTCCCCGGCGCGCAGGGCTTTTTGCAAAATGGGGGTATCGGCAATCCCCAGCCGCAGCCCCGGCTGCAGCAGCTCATCGCCGGGCTGAACGTGGGAGAGAATCAGCTCATCCTCTTCCCCGGGCTGGAATAGCATCGCAAAATGGGCGTTGCACAATTCCCGCAGCGCCGCCAGCACGCGGTTCAGGAATTTATCCTGCTCGAGGTTAAAGATGGATTTATCCATCTCCTGGTGCATGAAATTCAGCATTTGCAGCGCTTTTACGGCGGAGGCTTGCCCGGCGGAGGCGTGCGCCGGGGAGGCCGGGCGGTGATTGGAGGCCAAAATATTGCGTACCCGCACCTGTAAATCCAGCCGGTCAAAAGGAACCGCGAGGTAATCGCTAATGCCCATGTTGACCAGGCGGTAGCGCAGGCGTGGGGGGGTATCCTTCACCAGGGCCAATACCGGCGTTGCGGCGAGGCGGGCATCCTGTCTCAGGGCGTAAAAGCGGCCGAATTGGCGTTCCGGGTACGGGAGGGTATCCAGAATGATCAGGTTGGCTTCTCGAAGCCGAGAAGATGCGTTCTCGAGCTGTTCGAGTTGAACGAAATCGAAGTGGTAAGCGCCGTCATTGAAGGCGGAAAGGATATACTGAAAATTTTTTTCTTCTTTACCGAGGAGAACGATGGTCAACGGCACACAATTTACTCCTTTTTCATCCCTAACCCTCCTCGCTACCGGGCAAAAATGGATTTGAACTTGTCATAATCCAGGATAATAATTTTCCCCTTTTGCTTTTTGAGGTATCCCTGCACCATCAGCGATTTGATTACCCTGGAAATGGTTTCGCGGCTGGTACCGGCCATGTTGGCCAGGTCTTGCTGCAACGGCAACTCACTGATCTCGACCTGCCCTTTGCGAAAGACCCCGGAATCTTCCGCGATGCGCAGCAGGGTGCTGGCGACCCGGCCGGTGGCGTCTTGCAAAGAAAGGGACTTAATATGTTCGTCACTTTTTCGGATTCGTTGAGCCAATTCTTTCAGCAAATTGATCGCAATTTGCGGATAATCGCGCAGCATTTGCAGAAAATCTTCCCGGCGGATCACCATCAATTCCGCGTCTTCGATGGCAGTCACGTTAGCGGAGCGGGTCTGGCCGTCTAACAGTGACATTTCGCCAAAAAAATCGCCCTCGCTCAGGATCGAGAGGATCACCTCCCGCCCGTCGTCGCTAATGCGGGAAATCTTCACTCGCCCGCCCAGGATAACGAACATGGTAGAGCCGATCTCTTCTTCGATCAGGATCAAGTTATCCTTGTGGTATTTTTGCTTGCTGGCTACCTGGGTTATTTTTTCCAGATCCTTTTCGCTTAACTCGGAAAACAACGGTATCCCTTTGAGTACATCAATCTCCATAAAACACCCCGTTTAATATTGAATAATGTAGCCTTTAACTTTAAACTGTTTCTGTATCCCTTCGATAACGGCGGCGGCCGCCTCCCGGGAGGGGTAGCCCCCGATTACCACCACGTATAAACTGCTTCCAGGTCTTTCTTTTTCCAATACCAGCACATTGGAATAATTTTGCCGGTATTTTTGGCTGGCCCGCTCGGCGTTCTCGTAAGAGCTGTACGCCCCTACCTGAACGCCGAAAATTTGCCCGCTCTCGCTCACCTTGGGACTTTTGGAGCCTGGCTCGGCGGTTTTACGCTCCGTGCGCTGGGGCGCTTTGAGCGCAACCACGCCCTGGAAGAATTTGTCATCGCTCAAAATCCGTTTAGCGGTTTCGTAATATCCCCGGGCGGCGTAAAACTGGGAAAGCCTTTCCCGGATAATCGCCCTCAAAGCGCGGTCAGAGCTGAGGGAATAGGCTTCGATCATCTTCGGGGCGGCCGTTTCGGCGTCCGGCTCGAACAAAGCATCCGTAAACATCTTCCAATCCTCCCCGGCGATGGAGCCATTTTTCCGCAGCGCCTCCAACTCCAGGATGCGGTTATCGCGGTATAAACCGGCCAGATCATCGGTCTGGGAAACCCCGCTTCCGTAAAACGCGCCTCCAAGCGCCAGGAATAACCAAACTACATACCGATGCTTTCGCACTCCGCACCTTTCCAATGGCGTTAAAGAAAAATTATGGTTATCTCGCAATGGCTCGATGGCGAGAAAGCAGTTAAACCATCTAACCATTCAACCATCTAACCATTAAATATCGTATGAATCCAGGGCCTGGCACTTCTCGCACATCCAGGTTGGGGCGACGCTCTTATGCTGGCAGACCTTACAGGTATAAACAGCGTTCCCAAAACCGCCCAGGTTCTCGAGCACTGCCAGCGACTGGGTGGCCGCCTGTTTGTATTGTCCCTTATTGTAATACACGCTGATTTTCTTGCTTATTAATACCGGGGTAGCATGGTATTCCGCCTCCAACCGGTTGAGTATTTCCAGGGCGATGTCGTATTCTCCCTTTTTATTATAAATTTCGGCTAAAGCCAGCCCCGCTTTTAGCCCTTTTTTCGATTTATTCAACTGTTCGGAGTACAAATTTTCCGCGTCGGCAAAGCGGCCTAACTCATACCAGGCTTTTTCCAACTCCGGGTACACCACAAAAGATTTATCCGGGGAGGCCTCGCACAAGCGCTTCCAGGCTTTAATGGCGTCATCCAGGCGTTCTTCGCTCTGGTAGGATTTCCCCAGGTAGTAGTACGCCGCCACGCACTCGGGGTCCTTCTTCAAAGCCTCTTTGAAGCGAATTCGCGCTTCCTTCCCGCTCCCTTTTTCCTGGAGTTCCAATCCCTGGAAAACGATATAGAGGGCTAACCGGCTTTTAAAGGAAGGCGGCAGGATGTGGGAAAACTTGTTGGCGGTCTCCTCCGCGGCGCGCCAATCCTGCTTCTTTTCCAGCATTTGAAGCAGTTTTTGAACCACCCCTGGCTCCGGTTGGGGATCGGTTTCCAGGAGCTTTTTGGCGGCGGTAATCGCTTCGGTGTAATCATTGGCAAGCTCGTAATCCAGCAGCAGGCTCTTGAAAATTTGCGCCTTTTGATGAGCGGATAAATTTCCCCGCAGGGTCAAGTCCTTATGGATGCGGATGGCGTTGGCCAGCATGCCTTTTTTGCGCAGCAGGTCTCCCAGGCGCAGGTAAGCGGAGATATTTTCGCTATCTTCCCGCACCGCTTCCTTGAACTTCTGGATGGCCATGCGGTCATTTCCCTCCGCCAGGTATTCCAGGGCTTCCTGGTAGGCGGTGGATTTGGCAGGTTTTCCTTTCTGGGTGGTCGCGTACCAAAAAAAGACCGCAATGGCGGCAAAGACCGCCAGCACTACTAACAATTCGAATAAGGAATTTTCAGCCATTCAAAAATCCTTTTTATGGGCTTTCGGTTTTAACTACCGGGGAAGAGGGCTGGGGGGCCTCCTCATCGGGAATCTCATCGATGGAAATGTTGCGCAGGCTTTCCAACTCGCTTAACAATTGGCGATTTTTATTGCGCAGAGATTTCAACTCAGCGCGGGACTGGATCGTGGAAAGGGCCATGAAGATCGCTCCCAACATCGCTCCCACGGTCAGGGTAACCAATATCACGATGAGCAGGTTGACCCCGGTATAGTGGTTATTCAACAGTTTGATGTCCACAAATTGGCTGCTATTTTGAGTAAGGATGTACAAGGCAAGAATAAACACAAAAATTTTGATCAAATTGAGGGCAATTTTCATAGTAACTCCATCTTTTCAATAAAGTTGAGGGAAAATATGGCAAGAACGCGCAAAAATCAATCCATTTTTACAGGAACAGAGAGCCTTCCTGAAACGAATTCCCCTTTCTTGCCGAGATTGCTGACCGAGGAGATATGATAATTTGTTTTTATCTTCGGAAAAGCGGGTTAAATTTGTTCCCGATCTGCACAACTGCCCGGCTCCGAACCGGCATACGGAGAAACCGATAACCAATTGAAACTGAAGAAGAGCATTATGAGACAAGATGAACTGGCGCCCATTGTAACCGCCTTTTCCCGGCGCATCAAAAATTCCTGGCAAATCATTTTTCTGGCTGCGGTCGTTCCTTATGCGTTGAGCCTGCTCCATTATTTCTATTATCGCCCGGGGCTGAGAATCGGCGTTCTTCCCTATTTGAAAGCTATCGATTTAACCAGCTTTGTTATCGCTTTCGGGCTGGCGCTGCTCATCCTGGCGCTGAAGCGTAAATACTTTTCCCCCAAGTTTAGCCGCGCCATGGTGGAGGACGCGCTGCGGAAGAATCCGGAAAGCTCCGCGGTGACGCTTCTCTCCGGGATTCTCAATATCCTGCGCCGGAAAATGACCCTGGTCTGGGTTTTAGGATGGTTAATGGTATTAGACGGGGTAATCTTCTACTGGTTAACTTTCAGCGAGCGATCCAACATGCACATGTATTTCGTAGTCGGAGCATTTTCATTGTTTATGAATTACCCCCGCCGCGATCTGTTCAGCGATCTCCCCGGGTATGTGCGAGAGGGGAAAAGAGAGTTTGGCGAGGGGCAATAGACTGGAGCAAAAAATTGCTTATTGCCGCTCGCCAGCGTACTCAAAAATGAGGAGTATTCATCATGGATAAATTTCTTTGCACAATTGCAGGGCTGGCGCTGGGGTTCCTTTGCAACAGCGTACCGGCGCGGGCGATACCGCCTCCCCAGGTTAGCGCGGTTTCACCCCTGCCGCATATTATCAACGCCGAAGCCGGCAGCGCCATCGAAGTCAGCTTTTCCGGCGCTATCGATCCCCAATCGGTCAATAATGGCACTTTTAGCGTGTTCGGGCGCTGGTCCGGGGCAACCCCGGGCACTTTTTCTTTTGAAAATAACAATACCCGGGTGCTTTTTACCCCTTCCCGGAGCTTCTTTGCCGGGGAGTATATCACGGTTTCGCTCTCCCGGGGCATTGCCGACAGCAGCGGCCAGCCGATGGCGGCGGGCTATGCCTGGAGTTTTTGGATTGCAGCCAGCCCGGGAAGTATGGCGCTTCTGCAAACCGGGCAGATTTCGGTGCGGCGGCCCGGGGAAGGCTGGATCCAAACCTATGGCGCCTACGCCGGGGATCTCAACGGCGACGGGTTTTCCGATTTCACGGTTCCCAACGAGCGGTCGAACGACGTGCGGGTCTTTTTGAACGACGGCAGCGGCGGGTACGGCGATTTCACGGTGCATCCCCTTCCCAACGCCAACCGCCCCAGCACCAACGAAGGCGCGGATTTTAACGGGGATGGATTCATGGATTTTGCCGTGGGCAGCACCGCAAATAACCGGATGAACGTGTTGTTGGGAGACGGCGAAGGCGGTTTTAGCGCCTCAACCAGCTACGTGGCGGATACGGGCGTGCGCGGGTTGAGCGTGCTGGACCTGGAGGGAGACGGGGACGCGGATATCGTAACTGCAAACCGTACCGGAAACAATCTTTCCCTCTTCCTGAACAATGGCGACGGCAGTTTTGCCCCGGCGATTAACATCGAGGCCGGGGGGAACCAGGAAAGCGCCTGCGCCGCCGCGGACGCGAATAGCGACGGCATTTTAGACCTTTTCGTCGGTTGCTACGCCAGCGATGATGTCATTCTGCTGCTGGGCGACGGCAATGGCGGGTTTGTTTTTTCCGACGCGGTGGGCGGGGGGGACAATCCCTGGATGGTAGTTGCCGGGGACGTGGACGGCGACGGCCACGTGGATGTGGCGGTGGCCAATGCCGGGGGAAACAATGCCGCGGTCATCCGGGGAGACGGAAACGGCAACCTGCTGCCCGCGGTCACCTATCCTTCCGGAGCAAGCTTCCCCCTTTCTATCGACTTAGGGGATTTGGACGGCGACGGCGATCTGGACATGATCCTCAGCAACTATGGCAACAACACTCCCGGCAGCGGAAAATGGCGGGTATATGAGAATGACGGCAGCGGCAATTTTATCAATCCGCAGGATTACCCCGCCAGCACCGCCGCCTCCTGCGCAGTGTTCCACGACCGCAATCACGACGGTTTCATGGACATCACCGGCATCGACGAGATCGAGGATGTATTAGTCTTGTTCCAGAACACGGCGACTCCAATCGCCGTTTATCCCGAGCCGGTAATCGAAAATTACCGGCTGCGCCAGAACTATCCCAATCCCTTCAATCCCGCCACGTTCATCGGTTACCAGCTATCCGCTCCCTGCAACGTCGAGGTAACCATTCATAATACCCTGGGCCAGAAGGTGAAAACACTGGTTTCCGCCCCGCAGGCGGCCGGGGTTTATACCGTGCAGTGGAATGGCCGCGACGGGGAGGGAAATCCTGTTGCTTCGGGTATTTACATCTACCGTATGGAAGCGCGCCCGTTAAGTTCCCTGCCGGCAGAAGCATTCAGCCAGTCGCGCAAGATGGTATTGCTAAGATGAGCGAAAAATGAACCTGCGCTTGACAAGCGGGGATTGGCAGGTTAAATTTGTGCCTCTTTGAATAAGACCTGATCGTCGCCGGAGTGGCGGAATTGGCAGACGCGTCCCGACATCACAATGTCGGGATAAGGGCGATACCAGGAAATTAAATTTTGATATTTGCGCCGGAGTGGCGGCCGGAGTGGCGGAATTGGCAGACGCGCCGGACTCAAAATCCGGTTTGGGTGATACCAAGTGTGGGTTCGAGTCCCACCTCCGGTACCAGTTATCAAATCCAGCCGCTTTTCCCCCCAAAGCGGCTGTTTTCTTTTGATACCCTTCATTCGTAACTACTATTAAATTAAAGGGGTTACGAAAATTCGGATAGAGCTTTCCCCCCTTCCAGGTCGAGTTCGAAAATACCAAATTCAACAACTTCCGCTTCTCGCTCATATCCTGCCTTTCATACAACTCCGCCGCCCTCTGCGCCAATTCCAGAATTCTCACCCCATTCTCGAGGTAAGATACATTCGAACCCTGCTGCTTTTCAATCTTTCTTAGTATTTCCGCCTGCTCCGCTTCCCACTCCTCACTTTTGCGCTTAAACATCTCCGCGGAGATAACCCCGTCCAACTTATCCTCATACATCGCATCTAAACGCGATTGAATCTTAGAATACTGCTGCTGCAAGCGGGCGATCATCTCATCCCGGTATTTCTTCTCATCCTTATGGCTTTCCCGCAGCGCCGTGATAATCCACTCTAACACCTCCTCATCAAAGCGGATTTTCCCCAGCGCCTCCCCGAACTGCTGCGCCAGTTCCTCCTCCCGCACGTACTTTTCCGGGCATTTCCCCTTATGGCCGGTGCAATGGTAATAAACATAGCGCCCCTTTTTAATCTCCGCCGTCATAGTGCATCCGCAGTGCCCGCAGCTAACCAGGCCCTGGAACGCCCAGGAATGCTTCTGCTGCCGGATCTTCCCCCGCCGCCCGAACAGCACATCCTGCGCCCGCTCGAACAGGTCCCGGTCGATCAGCGCTTCATGGTTGCCCTTATAAATTTTCCCCGACCAGTAAAACTCCCCGTAATAAAACGTATTCGTTAAAATCTTATGGATGGTGCTTTTCGCAATCGGATTCTTCGTTCGCCGGAACACAAACCCTTCCGCCCGCGCCTTGCGGGTAATCTCCAAAAGCGAATAATTCCCCGTGGCGTACCATTCATAAACCTTTTTAATAAAAGGGGCATACTCCGGGTCCGGCTCGATAAACTTCTTATCCCCCTTCACCACATTCCTGTACCCCAGCGGCGCATAAGACGGGTATATCCCCTGCTCCGCCTTCTCTAACATCCCCTTGCGCGACTCCTCCGAAAGATTATCAATATAATTCTTCGCCATCAGCACCTTGATCCCGTGGATGAACTTCTCCGAAGACCGCGACTCCCGCGAGAACACAAAATTTTCCTTCACAAAATGGAATTCCAGGTCAAGATCATCCAGCAGCACCCAATCCTTGATATTCCGGTACAGCCGGTCCGTTTTCTCCACCAAAATCACCCGGCAGATATTCTCCTGCTTCCGCTTCGCCTCCTGCTTCAGGAAATTGAACATTTCCATAAAATTCGTTCGCCCCGCCTGTTTCGCCGTTTCCACATCCTGGTATTCCTCAACGATACTGAAATTCCCCGCCGCCGCATACTCCCGCAGCAGCTTCAATTGCGCCGGGATCGAAAACCCTTCCTTCTCCTGTTCCTTAGAAGAGACCCGGGCGTAAATGACCGCTTTTACCGCCTGCTCTTTCTTCATTGCAACCCCTCCTTCACGATGATTTTTTATTCAACTCTTTTGTGATCAAATCGGCCACCCATTCCTGTATCGAAGTATCCAACTCCGCCACCCGGATACGCAGCCGTTTATGAATTTCTTCCGTCAGCCGTACATGAATCATTCGCTGATCATCTTCCTTTTTCGCCGTCTTTTTCATTGTTTTTCCTGCCCTTATGTAAGTTAAATAATCTGTTACTAATATAACACCGTTATATCTATTTTCCTACTGTTAAATTTTTTTTCTTGTATCCCTTATCACCCTCGCCACCCCCGATGTCACCCTGCAAAGAGCCTTAAAAATCAAGTGGTTATTGTTGCCGGGTGACAAGGGTGACACCATTTTTACCATCTTCTTTCTGCTATAAATAATAAATAGAATTGTATTTTTTATTTTTCCCGCGCGAAAGAAGTGAAAACCGATGTCACCTTTGTAACCCTTTTCACATAATCCTTTGTTAACAAATAAGTTAAAAGGGTTACAAGCCCGGTTAAATGGGGTGACAAGGGTGACAACAAACGTCCTCATTTCTCTCCGTCCTCTGCTTTAGGAGTATAACTGAACAGCCGTTTGTTCTTTCCCGCGCTTCTTTCCCCGATCTCAAAAAACTCCCGGAGATTCGCTCTCAGGTTCGCCATCCGCTGCGCAAAACCCTTCACCTTGCCCTTATAACGAAAATCAATCTTCTCCCTCTCCGCGATCTCCCCAAGCTCCTTGCACAGCTCCCCGTTGCTGATCTCCCTCCCCGCATTATTCCCCTTCTGCGCCCAGATAGTGAGCAGTTGAAAGATCGGATCATCTTCGATAACAAAGCTCGATTGTTCGCTGCTCAGCTTTCGGAAAATTTCCTGAACATCTGCTTCCACCTTCATCGCCCTGGCGACCTTCAGCGAAAAAGAAGCAAAGTCCGCCATCCGGAACCCCCCCGACGTATCCGCCTCTTTATGATCCCGCAGCGCTTTCAGGATGTATTGAAGCTCATGCACCACCTCCGTCATGATCTCATTTCGGTGCTTGAGCACCTCTTTCAAAAGATTGCTCTCATCGATATGCTGCTCCAGCCGCTCATGCTTCATGATCAGCAGCCGGTCCGCCACGTCATCTCTCCTGAACTGCGGCGTCCGCGAGGTAATCGCCAGAAAGCAGCGTATAGGGATTTCCATAAGTTGGTTGGTGGTATAAAGAATTCGCCGCTTCACGCTTCCGCCTGTCGCCACTGTCGCCAGCCGGTCATTCAGCCACCGGGATTTTGAGTCCACGTTATCCAGCACCACATAATGCGAATTAGTAATTGCCGCATCAAAATCTTTCGGATCATCCGGCAGGGGCGTCACATTAAAAGAACTCCCTTCCAACAATATCCCCACCTTACGCAGCGTGTTCGTTTTTCCCGACCCCTTCGGCCCGATAAACGCTAAAATCGGTTTTGTCGGCATGATGCTCTGGAAAAAAAGGCTGTAAAACCAGAATCGAAAAAGCAGTCGATTTTCTGCCTTCGTCAGTCGGTCTTCCGCAAAATTGATTTTATCAATGATCACCTCATCCAGACACGCCCAGCCAGGGTCATCTTCCAGCAGTTTAAAGGGCTCCGCCTTATCATCCCCTAAGAACAAGATCCCGTCCACGCCGTTGTCCACCAGGTCGAATTTCTCCGGCGTGATCCGGCAAATCTGATTCCGATGATTGGATAAATACAGCGTATAGGAGTCCCCCTCATAATGCGAAAAACGCCGCACCCGGGTGGGCAACCCCTCCACAAGAATCTTTTGATAGAGATAATTTAATACATAACTGAAAATTTTCTCCGACCGGATCAATTGATAGCGAGCCAGCAAACCGGCAAAGACCGTGCTTTCATCATGAATTTCGACCAGCCGTTTTTCCGCTTCCCCAAAATAATAAGCCAATTCCCCCTCAAAATAAAATCTTCCCCGCTCAGCGAGATCGTTATAAACAATATTTGCCACTTCTGCATTTATCTCAAACTCCCTTACCGGTTTCCGTCGAATTTGAATAATTTCCTCTGCAACTCCCTGCTCATCTCTGTAAAAGACTTCATTGTGTGCAATCAAACCCTTTACCCCCTCCCACGCCGAGGTATAATTTTTTCCAAAAGAGCGGATAAAATCATCCAGATCCGAATCCGCCCCCGGCGTCGTAAAAGCGCTCACCGTCATATTCTCCTGCGCATTCTCCACCAGCTTATAACCCGCCTCGTCATGGTCATAGCAGATCATAGGATGCCTGTTGATCCGCTTGATCGTCCCAAAGTCCGCATTATTCACGCCCCCCACCGCCCCCGCAAACACATAAGAGCGCTCTCCCCCGGCGAACCGCACCGCTAACGACTGTAACTGCAATTGGTTGAATTCCCCCTCCGTCGCCAGGAACCGCTCGTTAAAATGAGCGTATTCCTCATCGCCGAAGGGCGTAAAAAGCGAGTGCCCGAATATCCCGCTGTAGCTGAACGGCTTGAAATAAAGCATCTCTTTCGTATAAGGTTTCCGCAGCCGCATCGAAGTAATCCGGTATCTTGAATCGCAGTAAAAAAAGCACAGCCACCCCCTTCGCCCCTTCACGCACTCGCGCAGCTTCTCCTTTGCTTCCTTTACAAATTCCAACCTTTCATCCGCAGAATATCCCCCTCTCTTCGCCGGGCGCCCCGGTTTTCCCCTCCGCTCTTCCGCTGCCTTAGATCTTTCCGCTTCAATCCTTTCAATAAGCGCTGCAAATCTTTCCTCAAGATCATACCCCTCCGGAACCGCCCCTAACATCGCATCTTCCACCACCAGGGGATCGATCCCCCGTTCATCCACTAAGTAGGAATAAGCATTTTTATCTTCCCTCCCTGTCATCGCCAATAATTCCCCGTGGAAATCCTCAAAGACCCCTTGCAGAACCTCCTCCAGCCCCCTCTCCGCAGCCTTTTCACCCTCAAACGCCGTAATAAATTTCCCGCAGGCCGGATGAAAACACTTCCCTAATAGGCCTCCCTTTTTGATCGAAAACGTCTGCCGCCCGCAGAACGGGCACTCACCCTTCCGCCCCTGCTTTGCCTCGATCCCAAACCGCTCCGACAAAATCTCTGTCACGCTCTGTTTCATTCCTGCCCCTCCTTGCCTGCCGGCTCTTTAGAGGCTGCCTCTCTCTCGTTACCCTCCCATTCGTTCAGCAGTGCAAAAAATCCGCTCATATTGGAAATCGATTCCCGTGCCTCCTGGGTAGAAAGGGTCTGCCCCGTATAGGCTTTCCAGAAATCAATGGTAGCTTGAATGATGTCTGCCGGTTTATTTGCCATATCTCTGTAATCTTACAATTTAAAATTCAGGTAAGATTACAAAACCAGGCGTGGTAATAAGTGGGTATGTAAGTGGGAATTTGGTGGGAATTTTAAATATTGAGGCGGTAGGTTCCTTTTTTAGAACCTGGGATGATAAGTGTTCCCCAAACTTCAGGAGTTGATTTGAATACATCTCTCAAACGTCTATTAGATCGTTTATCATCCGGATCGAGTTTGGTTAATATAAATCCTTGTCCAATATCGGGAGTTCCTTGTTCCCAGGCATTATATAGAAGTTTTACAACCTCAGCCTGCTTGGATGTTAAAGTATAGGCAAAACCGTTATAATTAATAGAACGAAAGTCATCTGAGTGACTAAAAGCCCCCTCAGCTTCTGCCTCTTTCGGTAACGAATCATAATCCACCGCCATAACCAGCAGACAATACGCTGGCAGTTCGTGCCTTAACAGCGCTTTGGTATGCCGCTGTATCCCTTCCTCCATCACCCTGGAAACCACTTCCGCATGGCGGTTATAAAGATTGAAAATTTTCTCCGCGTTTTCCCCTGTTCGACCATCGAGATAGTCAACCGCCCGGCTGGCTTCCCCGAATTCTCTAAAAAAACCATGTTCCGTCATATCTTCGATTTCCAGTGCTTTTTTGACAAAGGATAACGCCAGTGCTCGCTGCTCTCCCGGTTCACGCGGGCCGGTCAACAGGTCAAGAGAATATAAAGACTCCGGATCAAATCTCTCATATCCATTCGCAAGCGTCGCAAATCGCCGGTCGATACACTGGGTGCAGCTACAGCAGTGTCGTTTTGTTTTGATAGAATGGCGCGTTCCTGAGCAACTGACCGTTTCTTTGATAAGTTCTTCACAGTTTTCTTTTCCCAGCAGCGAGACAACTTCCGTTTTCGTCTTCAGGGCAAAAGGATTTTCCACCTTAAATTCATCTTCGGTAATCAGACTAAACAATTCATTGAAATAATGAAGTACCTGTGGATGGGTAGTTCTGGAAGCCCGGGTTCCCAGAAGTTCGGTTGCGATAGGCAGGTTAATACTCGTTACCCCGTTCTCATAAAACCGGATTCGTGATAACTTTAACAATTTAGCCACAGTTACCGCCAGCGAAGCAAACAGAAAAGAACGGGTTCTCTGGGTATCTGCTTTCTCCCGGAACCTTCTTTTATGTACCCAAATTGGCACATGATCCACCTTCTTATCCGGAAATCTTTCTTTTATAGCCTGAAATAGGTCATCCTGCCTTTTATACATCCCTGAAACAGACCGGTGGCTGACCAGGGCCACATGCCGCTTGTGAACTGCAATCTCTTGTATTGTCCCCGAAAGTGAATCCAACCCCCCGGAAAAAAGCACCACTTCTTCCGCTTCTACTACCTGACCGAAGTCCAAATAACTTTCTAACGGCGGTGGTTTTGGATGTTTGATAAAACGAAAGGTAAGAGTTCCCCCGTAGAGGAAATTCAAGGTTCTGGAAAGAAGGTCAACCAACTCCCTGTTCGACCAAAAATCCGCTTGGCGAACCGGGATAACAAAATGCAGTGTCGGGTACCATTTTGTATCAACAGCTCGAATTATATCGCTGCCCCGGCTAACCGCCTGATCCCCGCAATACACATAAGCAGCAATCTCTAACAAATCGACCAGCGTATCGGGAACATCTTTGATGAGAGCCCTGGAAATATCTTCCACTCTAAGCTTAACCGTTTGCTGGTCGACTTTGGTGGTATCTAAACGAACAATATACTCTTCTGAAATAGGGTAAGGAGGATCAACACCGCCGCATAGTACCCAGTACTCAATCTTCTCCAACCGGCCCTCCTCTCTCCAACTCCGTTGTCACCATGGTCATAGCTTCTTGCAAAAAATCCCCGGCCTTCTTTTCCGTAATCCCTCCGTTAAACCGCGTTCGGGAATACCAGTTGCCGGCAAATTCTTCCACTTTCCGGGATGCGCTCCGGGAGTAAGCATAAAGAGATTCTGAGAACTGGGTATATTCACTGATGTTCGCAAATCTCTTGTTCTCACCGACATGGTTGGGAAGTTCGGTGCTCAAAAAGGTATCCATATACCGGTTGACCAGCCTGCCAAAAAACTCCCTGGCCAAATCGCGGAAGTGTTCCGCGGAATCGTATTCTTTCAGCCTATCCTGAATCTTTGAGGTGGTTTCTTGAAAAAGAGTCGGGCTGTCGCCCCCCGCAATATCCGTCAGGCTTTCCACCGCAGACATTTGCACCATTTCCACAAAATCACTTGGCTCGCCCTTCTCTTCCACGTAGGTGTCCACCGCTTTGCTGAAAGCGCCCATAATATCAAATAAGTTGGGATCTTCTGATACCGGAAGGTTGAGTTGCTGTAACCGTTGAGGAAAATCTTCACTGCTCGCTGCGGATGGTATTTGCGTCAGCAGCCAGAGGGCATATATGGAACATCGATCTTTAATAAGCTCTTCTACCCCCTCCCGGGAGGCATCTATCGTAGCCGCAGCAATTTCTGGAATGCCGGCCCCCTCCTCCAACAGGCGAATGACCTTTTTCCATTTCGGATAAAGCGGCAAATTACGGTGAAAATTATGCCCCATAACACCTTCTGAATAGGTTAATATGTCCGGGTTTATCTGCAACCTGCAATACAACTCGGGCAAAGAAAGGGGGTATAACCATCCCTGGGGTCTTTAAGCTAACAGAAACGCGAGCAATCAGCCAACCGGCCCGGATGCTCTGGCGGATTATGTCATAAAATTGGATAGGAAAAATTTACACTCTCCTCCTCCCATTTTCAATACAAAATTTATCAAATTTCTCCCCCCACGGATGGATCGGCGAAATACTGTCCGAGGCAGGGATGCCGAGTTTATTTCGCCAGGGCGTTTTTGGTTCTTTTTGCGCTGACAAAAAGAACAAATAAAAAGCCTGGCTTCCTTGCCAGGCTTTGGTGGGAGGGGGATTATCCTGCAATAACCTCAATATAATCACGCAAATCCCGCTCAAACAATTTTCCACTCTCCTTACTTCCCCACCCGGTCAGGAGATAGATGTTTAAAGACTTCTCATAGAATTGTGCCACAGATTCGCGAACAAAATTATTCCGATATTTCCGCTCTTGTCGCCGGTTGTGGAGGTGGATTATTATTCACTAAACTCTTTAAGTGTTTTTCATAATCCTTGAGCAACTCTGATACTTTTGTTTCATCAACAGCCGTTATGCTTGATAGTTTTTGTAAATCTATTTCGGATGCCCTTTGTAAAAAATGTTTTAACCAGTCAGATCCTCTTGAATCAATCATACGGGTTGGCAGAAAATCCTGACCATAAGATTTGCGATAAACAGATAACGTAATCCAGAAATGACTGAAATCGTAATAAGCTGGAGTATAGGTTCCTGCTTTATGAACGGATGTTTCAAACCAATTCATAATTTGCGGGTCAAATGAGTAATTAAACTCATGGCTAAAAATAAATTCATCAAAATATTTGTTGTTACCTCTTCCGGTTTGCAAGGAAGCCGTATCACAATGTTCTATAAGAGGAAAAGCAACTTCTCTTACCGCCTCCGGTGGAAGTTCTCCACTCACTGCCCGTTTATAGATGAGTATTGACAGATATGCAATGTATTTAGCCAGGAGGTCAAATTTTGTTTTTTCCCATTCGTAACATTCTTTGTCATTTAATGAGTGTTCCCAATGGGTTATTGGTAGAAGCAATTCCAAAAGATACTGTGCATTATTTTTTAAGTAAAACATCGATTCTTGTGCAAGTCTGCGATAAAAAAATTGTATCAGAAAATAGAATGTATTTACGGCAGTTTTAATCCCTTGATTAATGATTGGATCATAAAAACCTTTAATGTTGTTTTTGAATTCCTCCACTGATTCGCCATCTACTTTTTTATTCATTTCGTATGACAGGCAAACTTCTTGAATGTTCAACAAAAATACAGGAATTTTAGGATTATAAACTTCATCTTTCATGACGACATTTGAGAATAGTTGATCCATCAACTCCAGCAGTAGAATCATTAAAGTAATACTGCCCTTTTCGATCGCTAATGATCTCATGTGATAAATAAACTCTAAGATATCCTTTAAATACGTTCTTGGAGAATCACTCCGTGCTAAAATAGAGAATCGATCAGTAATGTACTTAAAAATATCCTGTTTAATACCAATTTCAGTTTCCCAACTGCCACTCTCAGATTCAAAATATTCTTTTAATATAAATGATTCCAGGTGCTGTAGCAGATACTTGGATGCGATTTGATTCGACATACTGACCTGGGTATATAGAAGCAATAAATCATCCAGAATTTTCGAATATTCGTAAAACAGGTTTTGTCTTTCATCTATTTCAAAACACTGGATAAGCTTAATTTCTCTCTTCTTTACATACAGAATTTGTTGTTCGAGTTGTTCATCTTTGTCAGCAGAATCCGCTATAGCTGCTCCTTTCAGGCATACTGTTAAGAGTAATGAGTCTGGTGTTTGACCTGGAAGTTCTCGGTATTCAGGTCGTGGCAGTGAATCACCTATATTAATATTTATTACAATCTTATATATATCATTTTCGATACCCTTTAGTAGTTTATAGATTCCATTAATATTTATTGATTTGACTAATCCTTTTACTGGGGTGAAAATTCTGTAAGGGTGAGAAATAAGAAATGCAAATTCACCTTCCTTCTCAGTCTCAGTCAAGAATAAATTATTGAACTTACCTAAATCTCGTTTAAAGTTGTCACGTGATTGTTTTAGAGGTTCCTCAACCTTCTCTAATGAGGAAAAATCAATCTTGTTTAATATAAGCGAAAAGAAATTTTCAACATTGATTACCTTTGTTAGCCAATAAAAATAACAGACCGAAACAATAACAGAGAGAAGCAAAAACAAAATGCATAAAAAAATATTGAGATTGCGGATTGTGTTAGAATGTGAAAAAAACGCCAAAACCCCGGCAAATGAGAATTCTATAGCGAAGTAGTAGTAGGTCTTTTTGTTTTTGAGGATATATTTTCTACTTAGATGGGAAGGTATATACTGCATGGAATAGGTTAGCGGCGCTACTCCAAAAAATATTATAAACACAGTAATACTACCCAGGAATAAATTGCTTATCCAGGAATTTTCTCTCTCGATAGAAAGGTACGTTATAATTCCATCCCAAGACGGAAATTGATTGGGAATATCAAATATCAATCCAAGATTTATGATCAGTGCAAATGCAATCGGGGCAAGTAAGCATAAAATAAAGACAGAAATATTTCGACTATTCTTTATCAGCAGGCTCCAAAGCTCGATCACCTTCTTTATTATTTTAATGCGCCCGTCATTTATCATCGAAGCCTCTTAAACTGTATCAAACTACCGTATTCATGATGCATTTGCCAGCTCCAAGCCCTTCTGAATCACAGTAAACGCCATGATGTCAAAAATGGCCCCTGTGTCGGTATATTTGGGATCGCCAAGCTGTTCATAGAGTTCACGGATGGCGTAGGCATCCTGAATATCTCCGTTCACCTGGTCTTTGTAAACGGTTTCGAGGAAAGTCGTATCAGTTTGATGGTGGGCGACGGTTTGCTGAATGGATTCGTCGGCAATCTTTTCTTCTGAAACTTCGCGGATATGGAGGGCCTCTTCCTCGCTGATTTGGTAGGTCTCCCTGATCCTGGCGATCATGTCTTGAACAGACACTCTCTTCACAGGCGGTGGTCCACTTTTGCTGCCTTTACGGGGCGTTGGCTTTTTCAAACCGCCGGGCATCTCAATTTCACCCTTGTAAGTCACAGCGGCTTTTTCCACGACCGTGGCTCGAACCTGCTTCATAAGTTCCGACACTGACCCGGCCTTGATAAGCTGCGGGCCGACGTATTCGCAAAAAACGACGAAATCTCGTATATACTTTTCATAGCTGAAAAAGCTGCTCAGGAAGTGATAACTCTTCACAAATTTTGCAAGCAGGTAAACAAAACTCTTTCGCTGTTCAGGATCGGTTATCCTTTCCTGAAAACGTCCGCGCAGATCGTTGACAAGTGATTGAAGTGAGGCGTCATCATCTTTTTTGATGAGTTCAACGACAGGTAGCGCGTCATCTTGGATGAACACACCCTTCCCGAGGATCTCTTCGTAAAGATCAAGGCACGTCTGCGGATCAGGTTCGTCAGGCTCAGGAGAGGGGCTGTGGCGGTATTTATTGAAAGCCTTGAGGATTGCTCTGGCGTTGTTGGTAAAGTCCACAACCACGACGCCTTTCTTATCCGGGTGAGAGCGATTGAGGCGGGAGATCGTCTGCACGGCGTTTCGGTCAATCACCGCTTTGTCGAGAAACATCCCGGCAAGGAGTGGTTGATCAAAGCCTGTCTGGAACTTACTCGCCACGATCATCAGCCGGTAGGAGTCTTCTTCGAACCGGTCCTCAATCAGTTCACCCTCGTTCAGCTCATTGAGCGCATGTTCGGAAATAACCTTGTTGGTTCCGGGATGAACGAAGTCAGTAAAAGCATAGAGGACCTTATACACCGCGCCGCGCTCCTTGAGCTTTTCCCTGATAATCCGGAAGTATTCCAGACCGGCCAGCCGGGAAGTGGCAACAATCATCGCCTTGGCTTTTCCATCGATGCCGGGTTTTATCTTCTCTTCGAAGATGCGGAGCATGACCTCGGATTTGTATTGAATCAGCTCCGGGTCCTGGAAGGCGACATTTTTGAGTGCCTTCGACACGACGCCGGCAGGATAGAGCTTTTCTTCCTCCGGCATCGGGATAATCGGGCAATGCAAATGATAAAGCGTCTTGTAGGAGATGATACTCTGGGCAACGTCAACGATATAGCCCTCAGTGATGGCTTCAGCCTCTGTGTAGGTATCGAACGGCTGGCCGAAAAGCTGAATCGTTGCCGGGCTTGGGGTGGCCGTGAAAGCTACGAAAAGCTGGTTGAGGTCGTGCTCTTTGATGACCTTCGCGATCTTATCCTGGGGGTCCTCTTGATCCTGGGCATCCTCAGCATCAGGCTCATCGACTGAATGAGTAGCTGCCGGTTCCACTGGTTCCCTTTCTTCCTCGGCATCTTCCACCGTGTAGTCTGCCGTTTCCTCAGCCACCATCGACAAATCCTTAGCAACAGTCTCAGGGGCCGAATCCCGAAAGGGCATCCGGATCGCTGTCGCCATCCGCCCCTCCTGGGAGCGATGGGCTTCGTCAATCAGAAAGGCGACGCGCAGTGTCTTGAGCCCCTCATCGTTGGCGATTTTGTCCAAAATGTAGTGAAACTTTTGCTGCGTGGTGACGATGATTTGCTCCCGATCCCTGAGAAACCGGCCCAGGTCTCCGGATCGCCTGGCGTAGCATACCACGTCTTTAATATGGGCAAATTTCTCCATGTCCTCCCGGATATTTTTGTCGAGCGACTTCCGGTCTGTGAGAAGGAAGATCATATTGACCACCTTTTCAGACGTGCCCGGTTTAAAGAGGCTGTGAAGACGGTCGGCCATCCAGCACATCGTGAGCGTCTTGCCTGAGCCGGCGGAATGGTTCACCAGGAACTTCCGACCCACATCACCATGCTCCGCGAAGTGGCTTTGCGCTTCATGAGTCACCCTCTCCACACAACGGCGTTGATGGTAACGGGGAAATATTGTAAAAGCCGGGCGTTTGGGCCGATCTTCGCTGGCTTCCTGCCTTGGGACGCGAACAAGATAGAAGGCGATGGCTTCGAGTATGCGATCTTTGGAAAGTGCTTCGCGATAGAGGAACTCTACCGGGTATTCGCCTTCGGTGATCGCCTTATTAGTGAGGCCGGTATTGAACCAGCGGAAGTTCTCTTCTATCCGGGGATCAGTGGCCACCTGCACGTCGCTGGTATCTGCCGCGATATACAAAAAAGGTAGTCGGAAAATACGGTCGCTGTGGTCGCGGGCGACATACTGCGCAACAGCATCGTGCACGTTCTGGTTCTTCTCGTGTTTTACCTCCAGGGTAATAATCGGAAGGCCGTTTAAGAAAAAAACGAAATCGATCTCAAAGTTGTTCGGCCCAAAGTAGAGGCTGGGCCGGAATGTCACCCGGTTCTCGGCGTAAAGCTTGTTGGCCACACTCTCGCTGGAGCGTGGCCTTGGGAAGTAGAGCTTGAAGTCGTTCCCCCGCACTGCCAGACCGGTGCGAATGATCGTCCACAGCGGGCGGCGATCCAGCTCATCCTTCAGTGCTTTGAAAATCTCGTCCCGAGCATCATCGCCGTAATCTTCCTCAAGACGTTCCAGCGTTTCATTCTGAGTAGCTTTAAGAAAGGCGTAGAGGTGATCTTCCGCAAAGTAGTATTCCTTGTCCGTAATATCTTCCTGCGTAAGAACGGCATATTCGTGTTCCCGAACCAGGAAATCCGCAATGTGCTTCTGGAATTTTTTCTCCGGTCCTTTAAACATGAGCTTCAACCTCGGCAACGTCTGCCCCCGAAATGCGTCGTTTTCCTGTGACGCATTCGTGGATCAGGGATTTGCGGTAAGCAGTGAGGGTAGTGATTTGGTCGGTGATGCAATTAGTCAAACGCCTGAACTCTGAAACTTGCTGATCGAGGCGATCAACAATCGCCTGTTGCTCTTGGGGATCTGGTAGCGGTACTTTAAACTGACCGATCTGCCGAAAGTTCAGACCTTCCCTTGAAGAACCAGTGAAACCTGCGAAAACCTGACTTTGCCCTGCATCAGAAATCAAAAAATAGTTAAGGAACTGGGGCCGCAATTTCCCCCATGATCTTAGAATACAAACATGTTGATTTACATTCCCAATTTCTACCGTTTCTGGGAGCACAGCACACCTGCCAATTGAGGCTCCAGTAATATTCAGCAGTACGTCACCTTTGGTCAGTTGACTGTTGGACATCTGCGCATGAGTAGCCTCATCAATAAATGCAATATCGTCAAATACAACCCCATCAAAGTGTACATTCTGGCTGCGGATCAGTGGAATCCCTTCTACTATGTAAGATGCCGCACCTCCTCTAGGTGTAACGCCGCTGCCAATTTTCGATGTTAGATCTTTCAAACGATCAACCTTCCAATGCCTGGGAATCTGTCTAAAATGCAGAGCCCCCGAATCCCTCACTTCCACATCCGGGTTCAGACCCTGGGTGACCGCTTTCTGAATAATGGATTTGCGGAGTGCGTCGAGAGTTTCAAGCTGCTTCTGTTTTATCTCTACTGACCGGTCAATCACCGCGCAACTCGCGTCCAGATACGCCGCAATCCGCTTCTGTTCGGGGATGGGGGGTAATGGAATATCTGTTGCTTCAAAGTCTTTGTCATCAAGTGCTGGATAACCTACTCCTTTCGCAATAGCCTCAAAGTGCTGACGGTTGCCCTCGGAAAGAATGTAATAATAAAGGAAACGGTCAATGATTTTTACCGGATTTGGGGTGACTACATTGAAGCCGGTGGAGCAAATCAACTCACCATCGATATCATTATCAATATGTGCAATAGCTTGGAGGTTTGGGCGAACCGATGAAACCAGGACATCATGCGCTCGAACTCTTCTTCTGGCTCGTGAAGGAGCATCTTCAAAACAAATTCGCTCAATAGCGTCTTTGGAGACAATACCATAATAATCTACATTTGAGATCTCTAAGTAGCTGAATTCAAAGTCATCAGGAGTGTCAACCCCTAAGGAAATCGCATTGATCTCCGCAATATCCTTCAAGCGATCAACAAGCCAGCCATTCTCCGAGTAAGCTTTCATACACTCTCCCTCGAGAGTCTCTTTAAAAGCTTTTCCGCCTCTTCCTCCAGCTTCCAAAACTCCTTCAATAAATCATCCGCCTTTGGCGGTGGGGTGTAACGATAGAAATACTTATTAGGTAGAATTTCGTAACCAAGTTGCGGCCGGTCTCGCCAGCGGATGATCGGTTTCTCGATCTCACGTTCGAGGAATTCAGGAATGTAGGTTTCCGGGTCACCGCAGACATCGAAGAGGATGTATTCGTCGTCCTTAACATAGTGGCGATGGGTGTAGCTGACCTCAGTTTCCAGTCTATCGAGGGCAGCTACGGTTAGCCTGTCCATTTCATGACCAAAACGCTTCTCCACTTCCGTTTTGTAAGCTTCGATAAAACTATCCTTCGGTCCGAGTGTAAGATCAAATTTATGTGGCGTCTGTGACTCCGGGCTGAGAACGCGAATGTGGAAAGTGATCTCGCTGTCGTAGAAGTCCTGCTTGCCTTTCACGTTGGCGGCATTAAACTTCACCGGAAAAGGCTCGGTAATGATCGCAGGCTTATGGTTTTCATCAGTCTGCCAGAAAACCACCTCGACCTTGTGAAAAGCGAAATCGTGCCGGGTGAAGAAGCGCACGTCTTCATCCTCAAAGTCGTTTCCCCAGCCATTTCGGTAACGCTCCTCGATCCACTGGCGGTGGCGCTCGACGATACGGTTGCGTTTATTACCAAAGGATTTCGGCTCTTTCTCGAACTGCTGGCGGGCGTCGATGAGCATGATACGGCCGTCTCGTCCAATGGCCTCGCGGTCGTTGCGTAATAGCCAGATATAAGTATAGATACCGGTATTGTAGAAGAGGTCATTAGGTAGCATGACGATGGCGTCAAGCCAGTCATTCTCCAGAATCCAGCGACGTATCTCACTTTCGCCCGAGCCGCAGTCGCCATTGCTAAGCGGGGAACCGTTGAAGATAATCGCCACCTTGCTACCGCTCTGGTCGAGAGATTTCATTTTGTTGAGCATGGTTTGGAGAAAAAGCAGCGCGCCGTCGTCTGAAGAAGGCATCCCGGCGCTGTAGCGCGTCTTGCGCAGCTTCTCAGCCTCTATCTGATAACCGTCCTTCCCGCCCCAGGTAACGCCGAAAGGCGGATTGCTGAGCATGTAGTCGAATCGGAACCTGGATTCCGGGAACTGGTCGCCGGGATCCTTGCTCTGCGGGTCATGGGGGATAAGGGAGTTGCCCCAGTAAATGGTAGTCTGTTTCTCGCCACGTATGAGGGCCTCGGATTGGGCGATGGCGTAGGTTTCGTCCAACAGTTCGGTGCCATGAAGAGTGATAAAACGATGCACCCGGTCGCGCTCTTCAGCGGTGGCGGCTTTGTCGAGAAGGTGTTCCTTGGCCACATAAAGCATGCCGCCTGTTCCGCACGCCGGGTCGTAAATGGAAGTGTGGCGATCAGGAATGGGAATTTCCAGCAACTCGACCATGAGGCGAATAACTTCGCGAGGAGTAAAGTGATCCCCGGCAGCTTCCGCATGCTGTTCCGAAAAGCGCCTTAGCAACTCCTCATAAATGTAGCCCATCTCAAGGCTGGAGAGCTTCTCCGGCCCGATGTCGAGAGTAGAATATTGGTTCAAGATCGGTGCAAGACGGGCATTCTTAACCATTTTACCGATCACGGCGCGATAATTAAAACTGTCAAGAATATCCTGGATGTTTTCTGAGAATCCCTTGAGATAGGCACGGAAGTTCTTTTCGAGCAAGGTTTGGTCTTCCTCATATATCTTCCGCAGCGTCCAGGTAGTTGCGTTGGAGAAACCGGGTGATTGTTTCGGATTGAGTTCCAGACCTTTGACGAGTTTAGCAAGTTCATCGTCGGAAATATCTTTCCGTTTGGCGCGTATCTCTTCGGCTTTCTGTTCCCGCCATTTAATCAGCACACACTCCAGGCGCCGGATTGTAATGATCGGCAGGATCACATTTTGGTATTCGTGAGCCTTGAACTTGCCACGAAGACGCTCTGCCGATTTCCATATCTCATCGGCAAGGTTATTCAAGCGTGTTTTGTCGAGGTGTGATGTAAATTTTTCCATTTGTTCCTTAAATTAATCCTTCCAACGAATTGTCGAGCTAAGAGTATGATTAGCAGTTGTTAAAAACTGCGGAAAAGAGACCAAAAAATATTTTTAAAGAACGATAAATTTTAGTCAAAAATGTCGCTGAAATCAATTCTGAATCTTATTAGAATTTCATAAACGACAAAAACAAGAAAATTCATAAGAAATTTGAGAAAGCAGCCGGTGAATTTCCACCTTGAAAAGGGTGTCACGCTGTTGCCCTGAAAATAACGCGTAAGATGAACCAAAGTCATACTTCAGAATACCCCCTAAGATCTTTAAATCAATGACAATTAAATAAACTTATTCTAATTTATCTTCTGCGGATTTTTGTTCTTTCAAATATGAATAATATTTGCGAACTTGTTGATGTAAAAAACATTAAGAGTACCATTTAATTTTCTTTCCTGATCGTTATGAAAAAAGACGAAATCAAATCAGAACTTGAGAAACTTTCTCGTGACGAGCTAAATATTCTTGCTCGGAAAATGAAAATCAGGGGTTATCGTAAGTTGAATACCCTCAAACTAACCTCCATTATCCTTGAAACCGTCGATCTGCCAAAACTTCAATCGGCCATAAATATTACCTGGTGGGACAGAAACTTTAATCATGTTTATGGAGCATTAGCAGTTATTGGAATCGTCCTAACAATTGTGCTTTGGTGGTATCCCTCTCCAAAGTCAAATAATGTACCAAGTGTGGTGATGGAAAAGCTTGATAAAATAGCATTAGAAAACTTTGATCCAAAAGATCGAGAGATTCGACTTGAAAAATTGGTTAAGGAATATAAAGAGTTAAATGCTTTATTAGAGAAATATCCTTTCTCTAATACATTAGTAAAAAAAGCAAAAACAAGTCTGAATAATGGCGAATTTGAAACCGTAGAATTTTACTTAAGAGAGTTAGATGCAACATCTAAAGAAACCCAGGCATTAGCAGCTTATAGCCTTGGGAAGTTAAAAGAAATTCAATTGGATTATAAAACTGCAAAACAAGAATATGAACGAGCGGTCACACTGCAACCCCGAAACACAACATATTTGATTTCATTTGGTTCCTTACTACGCAGTCTTGGGAAATACATGGGAGCTAAAGAACAATACGAAAAAGCGTTAGATATTGCTAAAATTGAGTATGGCGATCAAGACACCTCCGTAGCCAATATTTATAACGAATTAGGTGCTGTATGGGCAGACTTAGGATATTATCAAAAAGCAGCAGAATTATTAAATAATACCTTCAGTATATACAAACTTGTTTATGGCGAGCAACATGATAAAACTGCATCTATTTATAATGATTTGGGTGTGGTATATCATTATTTAGGAAACTATGATAATGCAATAGAAATGGTCAAAAAATCTATTGAAATTCGTAACACCATCTATGATACGCAAAGCAATAAAGATATTGCGCTGAGTTATAATAATTTGGGCGAAATGTATAATACTCTAGGCAAATACAGGGAGGCAGATTCTCTTCTCCAGATATCTCTTATAATCATGAAGGATTTATATGGTTTAGAACATATCAATGTTGCCACAACTCTTATGAACCAGGCCGAGCTTTATTCTAATACCGGTAACAATTCAAAAGCGGATTCACTGTTTAGATTATCTCTGGAAATGCTAAAAAAAATATTAGGATCAAGCCACCCTGATGTCGCAACCGTCTTAAACAACATGGGATTATTTTATAAAAACCAGGGAAAATACCGCGAAGCCGATTCTCTTTATAAACAAGCTCTTAAAATTCGAGAAGATTTCTATGAGTCAGAACACCCGACTCTGGCACCCACGCTCACTAACATTGGAGAGCTTTATCGTGTTCAAGGTAAATACCCAGAGGCCGAACCATATCATAAACGCGCATTAGCAATTCGGGAAAAAGCCCTGGGGCCAGATCATCTGGAAACGGCTTACAGCCTTAACAATTTAGGATTGTTATACCTTTCCCAAAAAAAATATGATGAAGCAGAACCATTTCTTCAGCGATCACTGTCCATCCGAAAAGAAGCTTTTGGTTCAAACCATCTCTCTGTTGGAATTGCTCTAAATAACTTAGCAGGACTTTATCGGGAAACTGGTAGATATGCTGAGGCTGAACCTCTTTTAAGACAATCCTTACAAATTTTGAAGGAACATTTTGGGTTAAATCATCGAGTAGTAGCTCTTGCACTTTCTAATCTTGCCAAAACTTGCACCTTTTTAGGTAAATACGAGGAGGCTGATACACTCTTCAAACAAGCATTAGAAATACAACAAAGAAAATTACCGCAGAATCACTCCGATTTTGCTATTACTCTTAGTGGTATGGCCAAACTTTATACTTTACAGGGTAGCTACTCTAAAGCCGAGCCACTTTTTAAGCAGGCATTAGAGATTAAAGAAAAAGCTTTTGGACCTGAACACCCTGAAATTGCCCCTATTCTTGAAGATTACGCGATATTATTGAGAAAAACAGGAAGAGAGAGTAAAGCCAATGAAATTGAAGGCCGCGCAAAAAGAATTCGTGACAAACAAACCCAAATGAACTTGGCAAAACAAAAACTACCATGAATTTTCAAGTCGGAGTGTATTTTTTGGTTTACATAAATGTTAATGGCATTTTTATGTGATTGCCATTTGTTCACATACATCAACAAACTTTAAACTAAACTATGTTTATTACTCGCAAAAGAAAGTATCTCTTTTTTTTCATAAGTGTAGTAATTTTTATGGTAATTTTTTTGATGTATGTATTTAGTAAACAACAGAAAACACTTGAAATCACTGACGATATGCTTAGCGATGAAGTATATACAATAGTTGTTAAATTCAATCCTGTAGACTATCCATATGGAGGTAAACCAGACAGTTCACGATATGAAAAAGAATTCCATCGAACTGTACCATTAACTTACGATAGTACTACAACTTTTTTTAAAGCCTTTTTTGACACCACTGCGAAATTTAAGCACGCTAAGTTTCAAGATGATCCACAATTTATTAATGCACAATTTAGGGAAGAAGTCGATTTTGCTTACTCGATCTTTGAAAATAATGCAACATTTGAACACTCGTCTTTTGCAGAATATGCAGATTTTGACCAAATTACCGTTAAAGGTATTTCAAACTTTAGTGATACTGAATTTAAAGGTGAACTAGATTTAATGGGGGCAGACTTTGACAATATTTTAAAATTTGATCGTGCAAAATTTAAAGATAAGGTAACTCTTACCCACGTATCGTTCGATACGATTACACTATATTATGCAGAGATAAATAAAGAAATAGAAGTAGGCTCCGTGCGTGGTCAAGCATATGATTTTACGAGAACAATCTTCGGAAAAGATGCTAAAATTATTTTAAATAATATTATCGATCTTAAAATTCAACCTGAGAAGATCGATTTGATTTTGTTCGATCATGGGCTGAGATATAGCGAAAAGAGTCTTATTCTTGACCATTTGAAAACCAAAAGTTTCAAGGATAATAAATCTGTACAATTCGAACTCGAGTACATATTTGCAAAATCTGTTATGTTTCAAGAACAAGCCGACACATACGAGGAAAGCCTAAATAAATGGTATGAAGTATGGAAATGGCCTAAATGGTTGTGGAATACTTTCTATTTCTTTACGATGGGCCTAGGGTATCGGCCCTTTCGCTTAATTTACTGGGTCCTCTTTTTGGTTATGAGTTATGCGCTATTCTATTTCATTAAAATGCCGGATCGGATTAATGAATATATAGCGAAAGACGAAAAAGAAATCAAAGGTTCACGAAACCGTAAAAAGGTGGATGATACCTCATGGAGTTCAGTCGTCATTCATTGCCTTTATTTTAGCTCTATGGTGTTTTTTACCTTCAGGCTAAAAAGGGATATTTTAACCTTTTTCAATGATCGAGAGAAACGAATCATCGTCACCCAGTGGCTGCTTGGGTTTCTTATTTATGTAGCCTTTTTAACCCTCTCCAAATCAGGTTCTATCCTGCAAAATCTAAAAGATTTATTTCTAGGATAAAAACTTTATGATATCATGATATTTTACCGTAAGTAGGCTCTTCGGTTAAAGCAATATATAGATCGGTAAATGAATGAATTAGCGAGGGTGAACCTACCAATAAACCAAATAGTGAGGGGATAAAATGGAGACGCTTATAGAACACATTAAACATCTCCGTCAAATACACTTTTGGCTGATATTTGTTTCCTCGGTGTTGCTATACATCATAGTGGCCTCATGTAATAAATCACCTGAACAGCTGAAAGAACTATCACACTTTGAAAACTATCTGATTCGGGCTGCGGTTTCTGAAAGGGAATTAGAAGCGTTATATCCGAGTTGGATAAAGGAGCAAAGAAAAAACTTATCCCAAAAACTTTTTAAGGGTTTGCTGAAAGAGGATGATGTATTTCTTAATAGCCTTGATATTAAATGGCCTGAGAGTAAAATTGAAATAGATATGACAAAGCCCATTGATAATATCTATAAGCAAATATCGTCGTATCCTATCGAAGTTCGTACAATTGATGAAATCATTAAAGAGCAGAAAGATTCTTTAAATCTTCTAATTCGTCAATTATATGCCGGTCGTAACCTCTCTGAAGCAAGGGTTGAATCATTATCTCCATACTGGAGCAAAAGAACATCTGATAACCAAATCGAGGTAGAAATTATTCTCTGGGGTAAAGACAAGATGTCGCCCAATGCTGTTGATACATACGTAAGAAAGAAAGGAATATTTCAATTCAGCTCACGTAATTATCAACTCCCGACACCAATCAATTGGTCAAAAGATTATCCGTTACTATACAATGTTTACTCCCAAATTAAGGATAAAACTATTGAAGAAGCCCGAAAATGGATTGATGATCAGAAGACATCAGATATCAAAGATTTAACATTGCCAATAGCAGGGATAAAAATTCGGAGCCACGACATCGGAATTATTTTACCGCTGATTCAATTCTCAATTATTCTATATTTCATCGCCTATATTTCCGAGTTTCGGAGGGTCGTTAATAATAATAAACATCAAGATACTTTCGTTCTATTTTGGATAGCGATTATGCCTTCCAGACTTTCTCAGCTAATTTCTATTTTTACGATCTGCCTTCTGCCTACAGGAACAATTTGGCTCTCTCTAAGTCGAATCGTTTGGCCTAGTTCTTGGTTGAGACCGTTAATCTTATCATTAATTTTCGGAATTATTAGTTTCTGGGCGTATCACGAAACATCGAAAATCAAAACTCAACTAAGCAGTAAAAACTCGGGTTGAACGGGCCTTTTATCTTCTTTCGCTTCCCCAAAAGCCTCCGCCTCCCGTCCCTTTCCCTTAAAAAAGGAGCCGGAGGGTTGTAACAATTTTGCAATTTACACTTGTCAATTTACAATCCCCCGTCGCTTCCCCTTGACAAACAACATCCCTCCCCCTACATTTAACCATAAAAGAAAAACGGAGTTGGCAGGATGCCCAACAATTCAAAATTCACCCCCGCCCGGCGCAAAGCCCTGCTCGAGCTCCTCAAAAAAGCCGTCCCCATCGGCATCGCCTGCGACAAAATCGGCATCGATCGCACCACCTACTATCTCTGGAAAAACCGCGCCGAGCGCTACAACCCCGTGGATAAAGGCACCAAAGACGACAAACCCTATCACGACTTCTTCCAAAAAATTCACGAAGCCCGCGCCGCCGCCTTTCAGCAGCTTCTCAACGAGATCATGCAAATGGGAATGGGCTACCAGACCACCGAAAAAGTCGAAGAATATCACGAAAAAGACGGCAAAATCGCCGGTCAAAAAAAAATTCGTGTCGTCACCCGCTTTATCCGCCATCCCCAGGCATTGACCTTCCTGGCCGAACGCCTCTTTCCCGCCTATTTCGGAAATCGTCTCCGCTTAGATGTAGAGGGCATCAATGAACTCATATTTAGAGAGCTTCTACGACTTGACCGTGGAGGAGAAAGTCACCCTCTTGACGGAACTCCGCAAAAGAGCCTTCCGCAGCCAGGCGGAAACTTGGCCGGAGATCCGCAGCTTGAGGAACCGCAAGACTGGGAAAATCTACCGCCCCAACTCCCCGGCAGTAACTGATTTCCACACCAGCCCTGCCCGCTATAAGGCCCTGTTGGGCGGCCTCGGCTCCGGCAAAACCGCCGCCGGCAGCATCGAAGCCCTGAAACGCATCAGGGCCGGTTATGACGGCGCCATCATCAGCCCCGATCACCAGCATTTCATCAAATCCGCCTTCGAGGAATTCTCAAACTGGTGTCCCTGGGAACACCTCGTCAAACAGAACAAAACCGAAAAATGGTGGCTCTTCGACACCGGCGCAAAAGTATTCTACGGCGGCATCGACGATCCCGATAGCTGGCGTGGTCCCAACCTCAATTGGATTTGGTTCGATGAAGCCGCCCGCAAAAAAACCGCTGCCGCCTGGAAAGTGTTGATTGCCCGCATCCGCATTCCCCCCAATCCCTGTATGTTCATTACCACCACCCCCCGGCCCCATTGGTTAAAGCGCGTCTTCGTCACCGATCCCCCGGTATTTGAGGGGAAAAACCTCACCGCCTTCTTCAAAACCTCCACCCGCAGCAACGTCGCCAATCTCGACCCCGTCTATTACGCCTCCCTGCTCGCCTCCTACACCGGCAAATACGCCGACCAGGAGCTCGAAGGCGAATTCGTCACCTTCGAAGGTCTCGTTTACGACGACATCTCCCTCGAAACCTGGCCCCTCGGCAACCTCACCGACGACGACCTCGACCTCACCCCCGCAGATCCCGTAACCCGCACCACTTCAAATCGAGGAAGATTTGATCCCGGTTCAATCCCCGGACGGGATTGCCTTTACCGGGACACAACCCCAAACTCGAAACTCGCAACCCTAAACTCGAAACTAAAGTATCCCATCGAGCTCGCCTTCGACGACGGCTACGTCGATCCCCGCGCCATCTACTTCATTCAGCCCCAGCCCCACCGCAACCGCATCCTCGTATTCGATGAAATCTACCATTCCCGCCACCTCGAAAACGTCTGCGTCTCTGAAGTCATTGACCGCTGCAAAGAGCGCGGCTGGCCCCTGCCCGTAATCGCCATCGGTTCTCACGAAGCCATCACCTTGCGGGAAGAATTCCGCAAAGCCAACATCGTCGCCCGCCACGCCCAGCACAACATCATCGAGGGAATAAAAAACATGCGCCGCTTCATCCTCGACGGAAACGGCAAACGCATCCTCGCCTTCAACCGCACCCGTTGCAAGTCCATTATTCTCGAACTATCCGAAAAATACTGCTATCCCGAAGCCTCCAACGACCGCACCACCGAAAAACCCCTCGACAAAGACAACCACGCCGCCGACGCCCTCCGCATGTGGCTCTGGTCCCGCCAAAGAAAATCCTTCCGCTAAGGGTTTACCCTGACCTTCCCGAAGGGAGATTAAGGGTGGCTCACCCCTGCATTTCCCCCTTAAAAAAGGGGGACAAAGGGGGTTGTAAAATTCCCGCCACTGCCCCTGCCACCTGCCCCTTTATCCTTCACCCTTTATCCTTCACCTCTTTTTTTCTCCCTTCTTGACACTTTCCTCATCCGTTGCTAATTTCCCCCATCCCAGGATAACAAAAGCATCTTTATCATAGATTTGCACCGTGAGGTAATAATATTAGCAACAAAAACTTTATGGTATCATAAACACAAAATTTATGATAACATAAATAGAAATGTTTATGGTATCATAAATATCCTGATACCCATCTTTATGATAGCAGAAAGAAGATTATGGTATGATAAAGTTTTGTTGTAAGCAGGCGTTTCCGTTGAAATAATAGTTAGCTGTCAATAATCAATCAGCAATGAGAGTATCCATGAAAAAAACCAAAAAGACAAAAAAGCCACCACCAAACCAAAAACAACCATCACAATCACGTTTAAAGTCTCTATGGCAAAATCTTTTAAAATTTCCACAATTGCTTTGCAAGTCATTGAAATTAGCTTGGAAAATGATTGGTTTTGTTGCTGTGGTAATCGGTTTATTAGCTTCATTTTATACCTTTTATCCTCATTTAAACGTAGAGCCTGGTCTTATATTAGACCCATATAATCCGTTTGAAAATCCATTTAAGATTCACAATAGCGGTTTAATTGATCTTAAAAATTTATATTATACTATTACTCCTCTTTATATTAAACCGGAATATATGCCTGCAATAATTGGGAAAAAAGAAACCAGAATCTTGCGTACACATGATGACAAAATAAAAATTATTGAATCTTTAAAATCAGGAGAAAAAACAAATGTATATATCAATGAAATCATAAAACTTTCTCCTCCATTAACAGATGCAGATATAATAATGAATATTAACTTTACTATATTTTTTATACCAAAAGAAAAACGGTTCAGATTTAAGATCACAAAAAACATAAATAGCGAAACCCATTGGGAAGAAAAATCTATTTCAGAAGAAATATCATATTAAATTATCACACTATTTAACATCGCAAAAGTGTCGCTGAAAAGTGCAACTCCTTACAGCTAACTTCTGCTGCAACCGACCCCGCTATACTACAGCGGGGCGGTTGAGCACCATGTTATATGCTTAAAAATTATTTAACGTCTGCCAGAATATTTGAATAGCCATATCCTTCGGAATATTCCTCAAATAGTCCGATATTTAAATTATCCATTAACAAATCTCTGATTCGCCTTCCGTTAAAATTCTCCACTAAAATTCTCCACTAAGAACCAATATACTTCTTGCATTAGATTGTAGAATATTATACAATTTACTCTGTAAAGAAGGAGAAGAATCATTGAAGAAGTCTAAAAATGATATATTCTGGTGGAGCCTGATTGCCATATTTATCTTCATTATCTCTACTTTGCATTATCTGACACCTACTACGAAGGGCCATTTACATCTCATTTATCTGCAAAGTTACTTCATACCGGTTTTAATTGCCGCATTTCAGTTTGGGGCTCGCGGGGGATTAGGAGTGGCATTTGCCATAAGCCTTATTTATGTACCTCACATTATGCTGCAATGGCTGGGCAATACCGAGCATACCCTGCTGGGCATTCTTCAAATCATCATGTTTAACATTATTGGCTACGTAACCGGTTTAAAAGCGCAGAAAGAAAAGAGTGAAAGGCAACGCTATCAGCAAGCGGCCCGGGAATTGGAACAATCGCTGGAAAAATTAAAACGGCAATCCAATGAATTGGCCGATTTGGAAGAGCAATTACGCCTGTCTGACCGCTTAGCGGTAGTGGGAGAATTGACGGCCAGCTTAGCCCATGAGTTGAGAAATCCACTGGGCACCATTCTCGGTACTGTGGAGATATTGAACGAGGAACTTCCCCCGGAGACGAAAAAAACGGAATTCTTCCAAATTCTCATTCAGGAGACCGGGCGCATGAGTTCTGTTGTAGAGAACTATCTCAATTTCGCCCGCAGTCAAAAGAGTTCTGATTCTCATTATGACGCCCGGGAAATCATCCAGAGCACCAGTCTGATTCTTGCTACCCGCGCTCGCAAAGAGAGAATTCGACTGCAAGAAGAGATACCGGAACAACCTATTATTCTAAGCGGTGATCCCAATGACCTGCGCCAGGTCCTGGTAAACCTTATGCTCAATTCCATTGAAGCGATGGCAGTTCCGGGAGTCATCACGATTTCCGCTCAACTTCTTAACACCAATGAAAAGCCGAGTGAATCCATAGAAAATGGACAGGAACAACCATTTCTGCGTTTATCAGTAAAAGACCAGGGAGTGGGTATCGAAGTGGATACGCTCGATAAAATTTTTCAGCCATTTTATACCACCAAAGAAAAAGGAACCGGGCTGGGCTTGAGTATTGTCAAACGTATTGCCGACCAACAACATTGGCAAATAGAAGTACACAGCCAGCCGCAGCAGGGAACGGAAGTATTATTAAAAATTCCCCTTGAATCATAGTTTTTATAAATCGAATGCCTGATTAATCGAAACAACCATTATTTATTCCAATGAGATGAGCAATATGAAACGCATTTTATTGATTGACGACGATATTAATCTTTGCAAAGTAATCGGATACCAGTTACAAAAAAACGGGTTTGATGTTACTCCCGCCAACAGCGGAAAAGAGGCGCTGGGATATTTCAGTAAGAAAGAATTTGATATTGTAATTACTGATATTCAAATGCCGGATATCTCCGGCATCCAGGTATTAAAGGAAATTCGCCGCCACAATCGCCAGGTGGTCATCATCATTATTACCGCGCATGGCAGCATTGATAATGCCCTGGAAGCCTGCCAACTGGGCGCAGATGATTACTTGACCAAACCGTTCAGCAAAGAGCAACTTCTTTTCGCTATTGAGAAAGCAGTGCGTTTGCGGGAATTACAGCAGGAAAATACTCAGCTACGGGCAGAGTTGGTTGGAAAATACCGTTTTGAAAATATGGTCGCCCGCAGTTCCAAAATGGAGGATGTGCTCCGTATGGCCGGCCAGGTAGCCGCCAGTGACGCCACAGTGATTATTTTGGGCGAAAGCGGTACCGGTAAAGAGTTGATTGCCCGGGCGATTCACTATAACAGTCCTCGCAAGGATAAGCCGTTAATAACCGTCAACTGCCCTTCGATTCCCGACAATTTGCTGGAAAGCGAACTTTTCGGCCACGTAAAAGGAGCATTTACCGGGGCAATTAAAGACCGCAAGGGAAAATTTGAGCTGGCCGACGGCGGCACTATTTTCCTGGATGAAATCGGCGATTTGAGAGAAGATGTTCAGGCAAAGCTTCTCCGGGTCCTGCAGGAACATGAAATTGAACGTCTCGGTGATTCTAAAACCATCAAAGTGGATGTGCGAATCATTGCCGCCACTAATAAAAACCTGGAGATGCTGGTGCAGGAAGGTGAATTCCGCGAAGACCTCTACTATCGCCTGAGCGTGGTGCCCATTACCATCCCTCCCTTGCGGGAACGCAAGGAGGAGATTCCGTATTTGGTGGATTTCTTCCTGACACGCTACGCAGGAGATCGCAAATTTGTGATTGAGCCGGAGGTGTATTCCGCTATGCAGGAATATGACTGGCCGGGCAATGTAAGGGAGTTGGAAAATGTCATCGAGCGGGCGGTAGTGCTGGCTACCGATAACCGGATCACCGTGGAAAGCCTGCCTGCGCATTTCCAGGCCCCGGAAAAGAAAGGGGCCAGCGACCCGGTTAAACTTCCTCAAGGAGATTTCTCGCTGGAAGCAGTTGAAAAACAGGCTATTCTGGAAGCATTGGAACGCGCTGACGGGAACCGTTCGCAGGCCGCACGGCTGCTCAAGATCCCCCGCCATGTGTTGTTATATCGCTTAAAAAAATTGGGGATAGTGTAGAATATTCTACAAATCAATGTAGGATATTCTGCAATCCCTTCCGGCTCAATGCGAATCCCCGCCCCCTCCAACCGGTTTCTTTTTCATAGATTTCTCTTCTTCTATTTTCAATAAAATCATTTCTCTATAACCCGGGTATAATGGCGTTGGCCCGGGACCGGGGCGTTTTGGCACAACCCTTGAAATACCTTTCTCCCGAATATGAACATAGAGGAAGGCATGGGAAAGACAAAACCGTTCGGAAAGAAAAACATTTTACTTCTGGTGCTGGCTGCCGGCATTGCCGGGGCAGTATTGTTTTTTCCGGTAAACATTAATAACCAATACACCTGCTTGTACCATCGCCTGTTTTCCCCGGGGCACTCATACACCCATTCCACCGGGGATGATATTTCCCAAACACAGAAAGAAGATTTGCTGAATCGGTATCTCTCACCCTTTGGGCTCCTCTGGTGGGGAAGCTTGCTTATTACCGCTTTAAGCATCTACGGTTTGAGACGACAGGCACCCGGAAATGCTAATAAACCCCCGGTCAATCCACCGGCATTAAGTAATCACATTGAGACCTGAAGATACACAATAAAATTTGGAAATGAATCCGGAAATCAACCGCATAGAAAGGACATCCAAAATGATCAAAATCCGTTTTTTTGGGATTAGCATCTTAACATTACTTTTGATTCACACCGGGCTGGCGCAATCTCCCGATTCTACCCTGCAACTTTCTCACTTAATAAAAGAGGCGGTGGATAACAATCCCGACCTGCAATCCGCTGAAAATACCTGGCACACTGCCCTCGCGCAGGTACCCCAGGCCGGGGCGCTGCCAGACCCGGTGCTTAGTTTTAACCTGATGAATCTGCCGGTAAACACCTTTGCGTTTGACCAGGAACCGATGACCGGCAAACAGGTCGGTATCATGCAGATGTTCCCTTTTCCCGGCAAACAAGGCGTGAGAGAAAACATCGCCCAGGAAAACGCTGCGGTAGCCGAAGCACGTTACCGGGAACTTCGCAACCAGTTAGTTAAGAATGTCAAAGCTACGTATTTCGATCTTTTTCTGGTGGATAAGTCAATTGAAACCGTGCAAAAGAATTTGGAAATATTACAGGAATTTGTGCGCATTGCGGAGACCAAATATAGTGTGGGCAGCGGCTTGCAGCAGGATGTGCTGCGCGCCCAGGTGGAACTTTCCAAAATGACCGACCGGCTGATCAACCTCCGCAAAAAGCGGGAAACCGTGGAAGCCCGCCTGAATGCATTACTCAACCGGCCTGTCGCAAGCTTTGTTGGGCGCCCGGATTCATTGGTTTTTAAACCTTTTCAATATGACCTCGATAGCCTCAAGAGCATGGCAGAAACTGATCGCCCTTTGCTGCAAGCCTGGCAGGCGATGATCCGCCAGAGTGATGAAAAAGTTCGTCTGGCCAAAAAGGAATACCTGCCGGACTTCAGTGTAGGAGTGGTGTATTCCCAAAGGGAGGTGCTGCAAAACGGCATGGGAGGAGTGGATTTTCTCTCCGGAATGTTGAATGTCAAAGTGCCGCTGTACTTCTGGCGCAAGCAAGGTAAGCAGGTAGAGGAATCGCGCTACAATCAAATTTCGGTGCAGCAAAAGTATTATGATGTGCTGAACCAGGTCTATTCCGGTATCGATGCCTCTCTTAGTGAGGTGCAAAATAACGAGCGGCTGATCGACCTCTACGACTCCGGCATCATTCCCCAGGCCGCCCAATCGTTGAACTCGGCAATTGCCGGCTACCAGACCGATAAAGTGGATTTCCTGACCCTGCTGACGAACCAAATGAACCTGTTCAATTTTGAATTGGATTATTACCGGATTTTGAGCGAGCACCATAAAGGCGCCGCGGAACTTGAGGCATTGACCGGCGCGGAATTGCAATATTAACACAATGGAGACAAATTATGAACTACAAGAAGAAGCTATCATCCATCGTTCTAATCGCCCTGTTTTCCTTAATGGGAGCATTCATTCTTTCTGCTTGCGAAAAAGAGGAAAAAGCGGCAGAGACTGTTCAGGCAGAAAGCAAACAGCTTTGGACCTGCGGGATGCACCCGGAGGTGATTGTAGATGAACCGGGGAACTGCCCCAAGTGCGGAATGAAATTAGTGCCGGTAAAGCAGACCGGCAGCCAACCGGCGGCAACACAAACTGATGGCCAGGCGCAGCAGAAAAAAGACGGCAAAGTGCTTTACTGGCGGGCACCGATGGATCCCACAGAGATTTACGACCACCCCGGCAAATCGAAAATGGGGATGGATTTGATCCCGGTGTATGAAGGCGAAGAAGCGGTCGGTGCCGGCGGTACCATCACCATCGATCCGGTAACGGTGCAGAACATGGGGGTGCGTTACGGAAAAGTGGAGCGCATGGATTTTTCCCGGCTAATCCGCACCGTGGGGGAAATCAACTTCAATGAAGATAAACTCTATGATATCAATACCAAAATTTCCGGGTGGATTGAAAATTTATATGTGAATTACACCGGGGAAATTGTAAAGAAAGGGCAGCCTTTACTGGAAATCTACTCCCCGGAACTGGTAACTACCCAGGAAGAATATCTTTTGGCGCTGAAAACGCGGAAATTGATTAGCGGCAGCAGTTTTGAGTCGATCCGCGAGGGCGGGGAGTCATTGTTGGAATCCACCCGCAAGCGGCTAATCTACTGGGATATTCCTCCTTCGGAAATCGAGCGGCTGGAAAAAACCGGCGAAGTTCGAAAAACGATTCAGTTGCGCGCCCCGGCAGGAGGCATGGTGGTGGAACGAAATGTGGTGGATGGCGCGCACGTCAAAGCCGGCGAGAAACTGTTCCGCATCGCCGATTTATCCAGCGTGTGGGTGCACGCCAGCATTTACGACTACGAAGTGCCCTGGGTGCGCGAAGGCCAGCCCGCGGAAATGGAGTTGTCCTATGAGCCCGGTAAAACCTACCAGGGGAAGGTTGCCTACATCTATCCTTACCTGCGGGAAAAAGCCCGCGATGTGCACGTGCGCCTGGAATTCAGCAATCCCGATTTAGACCTTAAGCCGGGCATGTATGTAAACGTGCAGTTGCAGGGCCGCACCATTCCCAATGCCCTGGTGGTGCCCAGTGAAGCGGTCATCCGTTCCGGCAGGCGCAACTTGGTGTTTGTGACGCGGGAACCGGGCAAGTTCGAGCCGCGGGAAATTCGCATCGGCGAAGAGGGCGGCCCGGGCAACCGCTACCTGCGGGTGCTTTCCGGCCTGTTGGAAGACGAGACTGTGGTGACCTCCGCGCAATTTATGCTCGACAGCGAAAGTCGCCTGCAGGAAGCCATTCAGAAAATGTTAGAGGAGCGCCGCGCCGGCAACCAACCGAAGCCGGAACAACCGGCCCATCAAATGGAAGAAATGGATCAACAGCAATCGGAGCACCAGCACCAAATGGAAGGTATGGAGCAGAAGCAACCGGAGCACCAGCACAATATGGAAGATATGAAGCAGCAAAAGGAGCACCAACATTAAACCGCGGACACTTGTGAAAGGTGTATGGAGAAGAAATTATGTTAGAGAAGATCATAGAAAAGTCAGTAAATAACCGTTTTTTAATCCTCATTTTTACAGCATTGATCGCATTAGCCGGCCTGTATGCCATGTTCAACACCCCGGTGGACGCTATCCCGGATTTGAGCGACGTACAGGTGATCATCTTCACCGAATATCCCGGCCAGGCTCCCCAGGTGGTGGAAGACCAGGTAACCTATCCGTTAACCACCGCCATGCTGGCGGTGCCTTATGCGAAAGTGGTGCGGGGATATTCCTTTTTCGGCCTGTCGTTCGTCTATATTATTTTTGAAGACGGCACCGACCTCTACTGGGCGCGCAGTCGGGTGTTGGAATACCTTAATTACGTCTCCAAACGGCTGCCTTCCGGCGTTACCCCGTCATTGGGGCCGGATGCCACCGGGGTAGGCTGGGTGTACGAATATGTGCTCGACGGGGGCAATCAATACGACTTGCAGCAATTGCGTTCCATCCAGGATTGGTACCTGCGCTACGAACTCACCAGCGTGCCGGGCGTCTCGGAAGTGGCCAGCATCGGCGGGTTTGTAAAACAGTACCAGGTAGAGGTGGATCCCAACAAATTGTTAGCCTACAACATTCCTATTTCCAGGGTACGCATGGCTTTGAACCGCAGCAATAATGACGTGGGGGGGCGTTTGGTGGAAATGGGCGAGACCGAATTCATGGTTCGCGGCCTGGGGTATATTAAAACTATTAAGGATGTGGAGGATACCCCGGTGGGGGTGGATGAAAACGGCACCCCGATTTTGATCAAAAACATTGCCCACGTGCACCTGGGGCCGGAACTGCGCAGGGGATTGGCAGACTGGAACGGGGAAGGCGAGATCGTCGGGGGTGTGGTTGTGATGCGCTTTGGCGATAATGCCCTGAAAACCATCCACGCTGTGAAAAAGAAGCTGGAAGACCTGAAGAAAGGGTTGCCGGAAGGGGTGACCATCAAATCCGCTTATGACCGTTCCGGCCTGATCGAACGCGCCATCGACAACCTGAAAGACAAATTGCTGGAAGAAAGCATTGTGGTGGCGCTGGTAACGATTATCTTCCTCCTGCACTTCCGCAGCTCTTTGGTGGCAATTTTTACCCTGCCGATGGGTATTCTGATGTCTTTTCTGGTGATGCGTTACCAGGGATTGAATGCCAATATCATGTCGCTGGGCGGTATCGCTATTGCCATCGGGGCGATGATCGACGCCGCAATCGTGATGATCGAAAACGCCCACAAGCACATCGAGCGCGACGGGGGCAAGAAAGACCACTGGCGGATCATTATCGACGCCTCCAAAGAGGTTGGCCCGGCGTTGTTTTATTCGCTGCTGATCATTACGCTTTCGTTTATGCCGGTGTTTACGCTCCAGGCGCAGGAAGGGCGCTTGTTTAAGCCCCTGGCATTTACCAAAACCTACGCCATGGCTGCCTCAGCGCTGCTGGCGATTACCATTGTACCGGTGCTGATGGGCTACTTTATTCGCGGCAGGATCACCCCGGAAAAAAAGAATCCCGTGAACCGTTTTCTGATCCGCATTTATCGCCCGGTAATTCATTTCGTTCTGCGCTTCAAATGGTCCACTATTATCGCAGCAGTGATCGTTTTACTGGTTTCTATTTACCCCGTGGAGCACATCGGTTCCGAATTCATGCCCCCACTCAACGAGGGCAACCTGCTTTACATGCCTACCACCGACCCGGGGGTGAGCATCACCAAAGCCAAAGAACTGTTGCAGCAAACCGATAAGATTATCAAAAGCTTCCCGGAAGTGCACCACGTTTTCGGTAAAATCGGGCGGGCGGAGACCGCCACCGATCCTGCGCCGCTTTCTATGATAGAGACTACTATCATGTTAAAGCCGGAAGAAGAATGGCGGCCCGGCATGACCATGGAAAAACTGGTGGATGAACTGGATAAGGCGATTCAGTTCCCCGGCCTGACCAACGCCTGGACCATGCCCATCAAGACCCGTATTGACATGCTTTCCACCGGGATCAAAACCCCGGTGGGCATCAAGCTGATGGGAGCGGATTTGGCAACCCTCTCCGACCTGGGACAGAAGGTAGCGGCAACGGTGCGGGGGGTAAAGGGCACCCTGAGTGTTTTTTCCGATAAAACCGTGGGCGGCAATTACCTGGATTATGCCATCAACCGCGAAGAAGCGGCTCGCTACGGCCTCACCGTCGGCGACGTACAGGATGTGATCATGTCCGCGGTCGGGGGGATGAACGTCACTCAAACCGTGGAAGGATTGGAGCGCTACCCGGTCAATATTCGCTATAACCGGGAGCTGCGCGACAATCTTTCCGATCTGAATCGGGTTTTGATTCCCACACCTACCGGGGCACAAATCCCGCTCAGCTATGTTGCCAGTGTCAATATCAAAAAAGGCCCGCCGGTGATCAAGAGCGAGAACGCCCGCAAAACCGCCTGGCTGTACGTGGATATCCGCAACATCGATGTGGGTAGCTACGTGCAAAACGCCAAAAAAGCGGTGGAAGAGCAAATCGACTTTCCGGAGGGCTACAGCATCGTCTGGAGCGGGCAGTACGAATATATGCAGCGCGCCCAGCAGCGCCTGCGTATCGTAATCCCCATCACCCTGTTGATCATTTTCCTGCTGCTCTATTTCAATTTCAAGAACATCCAGGAAAGTTTGATTGTGATGCTCTCCCTGCCCTTTTCGCTGGTGGGCGGCATCTGGTTCCTCTACCTGCTGGATTACAACTTCAGTGTAGCAGTCGGCGTCGGGTTTATTGCATTAGCGGGGGTGGCGGCGGAAACCGGGGTAGTGATGCTGATCTACCTCGACCACGCCTACCGGGACCGCAAATTTTCCGGAAAAATGACCAGCCTGAAAGATCTGTATGATGCCGTAATCGAAGGGGCGGTGGAACGGGTGCGCCCCAAGATGATGACCGTAACGGCGATTATGGCCGGTCTGTTGCCGCTGTTCTGGGGGCACGGCACCGGTTCGGAAGTAATGCGCCGAATCGCCGCACCGATGATCGGCGGAATGATCACTTCCACCATCCTGACCCTGGTAGTCATCCCGGCGATTTACCATCTCTGGAAAAGCCGGGAAGTGAAGAAGATTGCAGCGGAATTAGAAGAAGAAGCGGGGGCTGAGTAGGAGCGAATCACGATTCGCCCCCTGCTGCCCGTTTTGGAAAATAATAATAAAGGAGAGCACATCATGAAAGAAATCAAAGCCTACATCCGCTGCCAAAAAGCGGAGAAAGTGATTGAAGCATTAGAAGACATCGGTATCACTGACATCACCTTGATCGACGTAATGGGAGTGGGAGTGCTGGCTGATCCCAAACATGCCAAATATTCTGTCAAATGCGTGGAAAAATACTCTGAAGTCGCCAAGTTGGAAGTAGTTTGTAGCGATGAACGGGTGCATGAGATTGTCGAGGTCATTCGCAAAACCGCTTACACCAGTATGAAAGGCGACGGAATCATCTTCGTTTCCCCGGTGGAATTGGCGGTTAAAATCCGCACCGGCGCTATTGGTGAAGAAGCGCTATGAGCGTTGAATAATATTCTACAGTCTAAACGAATCGTTTGAATAATATTCTACAGAAGCAACAAACGCTTCGATCAAAGCATGGAGGCTTAATTCCTATAAAACCAAAACTGTAGGGATATATTTTTCCTTTTGGCACCGCATTTGAGAAAGAAATAGATGTATATGATTTAATACAAGGAAAAGCAACAATGGCCAGAGAAACCGGGAAAGTAACCATAATAAAAAATGGCTGGATGGAGGTAAAAGTGCCCTCCGGCAAAGGATGTGCGTTTTGCGGAGGCAAGACTGCCTGCACCTTCAGCGGGCCGGATTCCGCTTACCGGAATTTTAAATTACTGTATCAATCCGGCATTCAAGAGGGCGACCGGATCACCCTGGAAATTCGGGAATCGGCCCAAACCCTATCGGCTCTCATCATCTTTGGTTCACCAATCATCTTATTTTTGGCCAGCTATTTACTCCTGAACAATTACTTCCGAATCCCCAACAGCGAAATATGGTCGGTGTTAGCCACCGCTATTTCGTATGGGATCACTCTCTTTTTATCGAATCGCTGGCTTACCCGTTTGCCCATGTTTCAACCGCGAATAATCGGTATAGAAAATTCTGGAAATGGCACAAACTTAGAGGAAATCTCACTTAATCCAAATCATCAAGCAAATACTTAAACGAAAAATGTAAGGAGTTAATGATGCGTAAAGTAAACCCAATCTTTTCAATAGTAACGACCATTGCAGTGATCATTCTTTTTGCTGTCTTTCCGCTGCAAGCCCAACACATGGGAGGAGAGCATCAGCAGCACATGCAGCAGATGGGCCAGCACATGCAGTCCATGAATGACATGATGCAGCACATGCAAGAAATCATGGGAAAAACATCCGGCATGATGAAAATGATGCATGGCGAAGGCAGCATGGATATGATGCAGGGCGACCAATCCATGATGCAAATGACGCATAGTATGGACGATATAGCTAAAAATATGAACCAGACCATGCAGCAGATACAGGCCATGATGAACAACAAGGAGATGATGAACAACCCGGAAATGAAAAAGCACATGGAAGAAATGCAGGAGCAAATGGGCACCATGATGGAATCAATGGATGTAATGGTTAAAAATTTGGATGGGATGCATAAAACCCTGCAAAAAACCGAAACCCAATAAACCTGAAGGCCTCCCTCCGCTCCCCGGTGGGGAGTGCTGTTTATGAACGGCGCTCCCCACCTTATTGACTGAAAGCAGGATTAACTAAAACAAATCATAAGTTCTGATGAAGAAAGTAAAAATACATTATATCTCGATTCTCTTAACTGTTTTTTTAGGGTTGATGGCGCCTGACACGAACTCTCTATATGCTGCTGATGGTTGGTCGCTTTTTAGCAGCCTCCAGTTTAGCAGGGGCAATTACACCTTCGAGAGCAGCACCTCCACCTATTATTTCTATGGCGGAATCCGCTACAGAACGCCTCGATGGAACCTGTCCGCTACAATGCCGGTCATTGTTCAGAATAGCGACCTGGTCACCTCTACCGGCGGTGGATTTTTACCATCTGGTGGCCATGGAAATGAGGGGTCAGGCGGCTCGCACCACGGCGGCGGGATGGGTGGAATGGGTATGAGTTCATTTATGGCGACCGGCTTGGGCGACCTCTATTTATACGGGGAGTACGGCTTGCTGCCAGAGCAGGCTGCCTTACCTTATGTTTCGGCAAGCCTGAAGTTGAAAATTCCCACTGCCGCCACCGGCAATAATTTCGGCAGCGGCGAATTCGATTACGGTCTGGGGATGGTATTGCGCAAAAGCGTCAATATGTATATCGGTTTTCTGGATCTCGGTTACTGGATTCTGGGCGATCCCCCCGGCGTAAATTACAAAGACCCTTTCACCATTGGCGCTGGCGTGGGGCGGTTTTTCGGATATGGCCGTTACGGGCTAATGTTCTACTTCGGATCCTATTCCAATATCCTTCCGGAATTCGAATCCAACCGCCAGATTTCCCTGGGAGTCAATTATCGCCTCCATCCCGGGTTAATTTTTACGGTCATTACCGGCGCAGGATTGAGCGAAACCAGCCCGGACTTCCTGTTTTCCGGCGGGATGGAGTGGGCACTCTAAAGAACTTAGCAAAGGAGTTGAAGCTATGAGCACACACATTGATCCCGTCTGCGGAAAAAGAATGAATGTCAACAAAGCTCATATTGTAATAACCCATGAAGGGCAGGACTATTACCTTTGCTGCCCCTTATGCCAGAAAGAATTTGAGCAAAATCCCGCAAAGTATATGCAGAAAAAATCAAAATATAAAAGGAGATGATCCATTTAAGTCACTTAACCCAAAACAAAAGGAGGACCTGCCATGATGGACGGTGGTTCGGGCATGGGAATTACCTGGATTTTTGGGTGGATAATATTAGCCATAATTATTGGGCTGGTAATCAGAGGTATATGCACTCCTCGAAAACGCAACAGCAGTCAGCCTGAGAAAGACGAGGCAGTAGAGATTCTAAAAAAACGCTACGCCAGGGGAGAGATTAGCGAGAAAGAACTTGAGCACATGAAACATGAATTGGAGAGCTAATACCAACACAGACATAGCTGAGGCATCAGCTTAATATAATTATTCAACCAAACTTTAAAAACTGTATGATGAGGTAGTTATGCAGAACTGTATGATGAGGTAGTTATGCAGATCGGAATACTCTTTATCATTTTCGCATTCATTGCGACATTGTATAGCATCGGGAATTATTATTTCATTATTAAAGAACAAAACTTTACCGGAAACCCGGAGAAAATTCCCGCTGCCAGAGTGGGCTTCTATATCATGACGGGGTTAGTGAGTCTTGCTTCGATATATTTGTTTTACCTGATCCTCGCGCACCAATTTCAAATATCTTATGTTTATCGGTATTCATCCAGGGATCTACCGCTGGGATATTTGATATCCACCTTCTGGGCCGGGCAGGAAGGCTCTTTTTTGCTCTGGGCTCTCCTCACCGCCCTGATGGGGTTGGTGTTGATCAAAACCGCCAGGGAATTTGAAGCCCCTGCCATGTTGATGATAAACCTTGTACAAGGTTTTTTTCTTATCATATTAATAAAGGCCAGCCCGTTTGAAGTATTGCCCCAGATTCCGCCCGATGGCGCCGGTTTAAACCCGCTGTTACAAAATCCCTGGATGGTAATCCATCCCCCGGTGCTGTTTATCGGGTATGCTGCGGCAGCCTTTCCCTTTGCCCTGGCGGTCGCCGCGCTGGTGCTCCGGCAATATAAAGCGTTTGTCCCCCGGGCGCTCCCCTGGACCTTGTTTACATCGCTCACATTGGGTGCGGGTATCATCATTGGCGGTTATTGGGCCTATAAAGTACTCGGCTGGGGCGGTTACTGGGGATGGGACCCGGTGGAGAATTCTTCCTTAGTGCCCTGGTTGACCATGCTGGCGCTTTTTCACGGGTTAATCGTGCAAAAAATCAAAGGGGCGCTTGCCAAAACCAACCTGTTTCTGGCGATAGTATCTTTTGCCCTGGTGCTCTATGCCACCTTCCTGACCCGCAGCGGGGTATTGGCGGATTTCTCCGTGCACTCTTTTCAAGACCTGGGCATCAATCTCTTCCTGATTGCTTTTATTTTAACAGTATTGGGAATCGGGCTTTTTCTGCTCTTTAAAAAGTATGGGGAAATTCCTTATGTCGCCCTGGAGCTTACTTCCCTTAACCGTGAAATGATTCTTCTGGCAAGTTTATTCGTATTCGCAGCCTCGGCTTTTTTCACCTTTATGGGAACCTCCTCCCCTATTTTCACCGGGTTGCTGGGGCGGCCTTCCCAGGTGAACATCCAGTTTTATAATAAAATTCATCTGCCAATTGCCATCCTGATGGGGTTGTTACTAGGGCTGGCACCATTCTTACGCTGGAGAGGAAATGGCCTTAACAGCGTGTTGAAAAGTATCCTTCCTTCCCTGATATTAACAGGTGTGTCAACCGCCGTGCCGTTCTATTTGGGAATGTCAAATCCGCTGCACCTGCTATTTATCACCTCCGGGGCGTTCGCCTTTTGGAGCAACCTGATTGTCAGCGTTCGCTTGTTGAAAACAGGCTGGCAGCATACCGGCGCCCCGCTGGCCCATGTGGGAGTGGCGCTTTTATTGATTGGTATTATAGTATCCACAACTTTTGAGGAGAAACAAAAGATCGTTTTGGATCAAAACGTCTCCGGAAAAGTTTTCGACTACCAGATGGTCTATAAGGGAATGACGCCTGCCGCCAACGGCAAGGACCGGATGAATATCGAAGTCCGGGAAGGCCGCTCCAATTATACTGCCGAGCCCCGGTTTTACCAGAGCCAGTATAACCAGTCGGTAATGACAGAGCCGGATGTCAACTCAACCCTTCTCTATGATCTTTACATCTCGCCATTACAAAGAAAACCCTCAACTGCGCAATCCCCTGGTACTCAAAGCTTGCTGCTCACCAAAGGAGAACGCAAGCAATTGGGAGAATATGAGATTTATTTCAAAGGATTTGATATGAACGATCATGGTGAAGGCGGCTCCCTGCGGGCAGGCGCCTGTCTGGAAATATCCAACGGCACAGAAAACTTTTCCGTGGTGCCGGCAATTATTTTCGACCAAAATGAATACCGCACCGAACCGGCAACCTTTTCCAAAACCACGAAGAATCTAAATAAACAGGCCACTGTGATTGTTAACAAAATAGATGCCGACCAAAAAGCGGTTGAGCTTGTGTTTGAAGGTATTGGCAGGGAAACCGAAAGTGTATCGGTCACTCCGGAACAGGTTGTTCTGGATGTCAGCAAAAAACCCTTTATGAACGTACTCTGGCTGGGAACCATATTGATTACTGCCGGTACGCTGATCGCGATTAGAAGAAGAATTCCTGAACCCCTGCGAGGGACTAATTAAATTTTGGAGGATAACCTATGTCTGGGAATAAGACATGTACGAATTGTCAGGCTGAAAACGATTCTTCAGCAAAATTTTGTTTTAACTGCGGAGGTGAATTACCGGCAAAAACCTCATCGCTGGGAACATGCAAGAACTGCAATTTTGAAAACCCCGATGATGCTAAATTTTGCGCTTCCTGCGGTGCTTCGCTTTCTGGCGGAATTACGACCGCCAAACCCTCACCAAAACAACCGGCGAAGCAAAAAAAGAAGCCAAAATCAAAAACATCAAATTTTGTAAAACAAAAACCTCGAAAGATGAAGAAATCCAAAAGATTTCGGGATCCCCTTACAATTGGATTGCTTATCGTCAGCGTGATTATAATAATAGTCTTTTACGCAAATTACGTTAAGCGGGGAATAGAGCTAACCGATCCTTACGTGGAGCAAAAAACCAACAACGTAGAATTAGAGAATAAAGTGCTGGCGGTGGCTTCCAAATTCGTCTGCGCCTGCGGCAGTTGCCCCAAAGAGCCTTTGGAAACGTGCAGTTGTCCTACCGCGCGAAAGGAGCGGGATTTTATTCGCGATGCCCTTTACAGCGGGATGGATGAGGGTAACGTGATAACCACGCTCAACAACAGATACGGCGGGATCGAATCTGAATTTGAAGCACAATACGGGAGCGGAAAGGTGAACCTGAACCTGCCGCAAAATACCGGGCAAAATTTACTGCTCGATCCTCCCGGTGATAGCGGAGATGCCAGCCAGTTTGCCAGTTTTGCCAATCGCATGGAAATCATCTCCCATTTTACCTGCCCTTGCGGCCAGTGCACGATGGATGAATTAAAAGACTGCGACTGCGACCATCCGCGCGGGGCAAAGGAAGTTAAAAGATTCATTGATGAAAAAATTGGCGAAGGCAACCTGACAGTTGCCCAGGTAATTGAGCTCGTAGATAATAAATATGGTGGAAAAATCCGTTAAAGGAGACAAAACAAATGGCTAATTTCTGTACTGAATGCGGAAAAGCAGTGCAGCCCAATGCAAACTTTTGTGATAACTGCGGAACGAAGCTAATTCAGGTTGAACAACCTGCGAGTTCTCGCAAGGATGCTCGTTTTGAGGAAAAGCGGGCGCGGGTGCTGGGCCAGAACCAGTCCAACACCAAGCCCAAATTCGTGTTCCTGGGGGTGGCCGGGATCATACTGGTATTCGGCCTGCTAACCCTGTTTAACAGCCTGCCTTCTCAGGCCAATCCTGTTATTGAACAACAACCGGTTGTTACGGGAGGAGTACAATATCCCCAATCTCCCACCGAAATGAGGCCGGTTCAGGCAAAAACCGAAAACGGTAAAATTCTGCTACCCTTAGAAACCGTTTTGGAAAAGAAATTTGTGGCTTTTGATTATCAATCTCCCCGGGGAGTGATTCCCTTGCTGGCCTATGTTTCTCCCGGTGGCAAAGTGGTAACCGCGGTCAGTATGTGCGAACCCTGCAACTCCACCCGTTTCCACATCCGTTCAGATGAATTGATCTGCAATTCCTGTGGCACTACCTGGGAGCTGGCCAACCTAAGCGGTGTCAGCGGCGCCTGCCAAAAATACCCGCCCGATCCGCTGCCCAGCACCATTACCGGCAACGAGATTCAAATTGATGAGGCTATCGTGGCGAGTTGGACACCGCGGAAGTGAAATTAAAATTTGACAGGATCAACAGGATTTGATGAATCGCGGATTGCGGATTTGGGATTTCGGAATGATTTGTTAAATCCACGATCCGCATTCCCAAATCCGAAGTCCGAAATCTAATCAAATCCTGTCAGAGAACTGAGGATGAATGAAGCATGAAACTGTGTGATATTTCTCTCAACAGCCTGTGGCGGCGGAAGACGCGAATGCTGTTTTTGCTGATCGGGTTGACCATTGCGATCAGCACCGTTGTGATACTGGTAAACGTTTCCCGGGCCATGAACGCTGACATCGCCAAAAAATTAGATGAATATGGGGCCAATATCCTTATCGTCCCCAATTCCGATGAGTTGTCTCTCTCCTACGGAGGAATGACCGTTTCCGGTCTCTCGGTGGATCAAAAAGCGCTTAATGACCAGGATATTCAAAAAATTCGCACTATCAAGAACAAAGAGAACATCAGCATTGTGGCGCCCAAACTGTTGAGCGTGGCCGAAGTGCAGGCCAAAACGGTCATGGTGGTTGGGGTTGATTTTGATTCCGAAACCGCTTTGAAAAAATGGTGGAAAATTATCGGCGTGAAACCGGGTGATGAATGGGAAGCCATCATCGGCAGTGAGGTGAAGCAGAAGTTGAATCTTGGCCTGAACCAAACCATTCAATTGAAGGGCGAGACTTTTAAGATCGCCGGAATTTTGGAAGAAACCGGTTCCCAGGATGACGGGTTGATCTTCATCGATTTAAAGAAGGCGCAATCGTTGTTCCATAAACCGGCTTCCGTCAGCCTGATTGAGGTTGCGGCGTTGTGTTACGACTGCCCCATCGAGGAAATTGTCGCCCAGACCTCGGAAAAACTTCCCGGCGCCAAAGTCACCGCCATCCGCCAATCCATCGAAACCAAGATGGAAACCATGCACCGCTTTGAGCATTTTTCCCTGGGAATTTCGGCGGTAATCCTGGTAATCGGCGCGCTGATTGCCTTCACAACCATGAGCGCCTCGGTCAATGAGCGCAAGAAAGAGATCGGGGTGTTCCGTTCCATCGGGTTCCGGCAGCGGCACATCATGCAGATCATCTTTTTAGAAGCGTTGATCCTCAGCGGGATTGCCGGATTGGCGGGATACCTGCTGGGCTGGTTTGTGGCCGTTAACGCTGCCCCGCTGGTAGGCGCAGAAACCCTGACAATACCCGTTGACAGCGTAATGCTGCTAATGGCCCTGGGCCTCTCCCTGCTAACCGGGGTTGGCGCAACCGTGCACCCGGCAGTTAAAGCCGCCCGCCTGGACCCGACTGTGGCCCTGCGGGCATTATAAAATTTTCAAACAGGATGAAATGGAAAGAGAAATTTTATGAACCTGATTTATGTTGAAAACCTGATAAAAGAATATCATAGCGGAGAAGAATCGGTCGCAGCGGTGGATAACATTTCATTCAGCATTGATTTGGGCGAGTTTGTGGCGGTTGTCGGGCCATCCGGCTCCGGTAAAAGCACCTTGCTGACCGTTCTCGGCGGCCTGACCCATCCCACCGGCGGGCAGGTTGTGATCGATGAGATAGATGTGTATGCCCTCACTGCCGAGCAGCGGGCGGATTTCCGCAAGGAGTATATCGGTTTCGTGTTCCAATCTTTCCACTTGATACCTTATCTCAATGTGCTGGAAAACGTGATGATTCCTTTGGCAGTAGTGGATGCTCCCGGTGCGGAAAAAACCGAAATCGCCCTGGGGCTGCTGGAAAAAGTTAGTCTGGCCGACAAAGCCCGCCGTCTTCCCGATGAGTTGAGCGGTGGGGAACAAGAACGGGTGGCCATTGCCCGGGCGCTGGTGAACAATCCCCCGATCATCCTGGCGGATGAACCCACCGGCAACCTGGACAGCACCACCAGCCACAGCATCATGGCGCTTTTCCGGCATCTGAATGAGGAAGGGCAGAGCATCGTCATGGTTACCCACAACCCGGAGAATCTGACTTATGCCGGGCGGTTTATCACCCTACGGGATGGTAAAATTGCCCAAAACTCTGAAGCCCTTAAACAGCCGCTCATAGAGAGAATTCCAATTAACAATTAACCCAATTAACCATGTTTTAAACCAACAGGAGAACAATTATGAACAGAATATTAGTTGTGCTATTGATGACCGCCGCCATTTTTTTTACCGCCCACGCTGGGAATACCGGCGCGGAGGATAAAGCAAAAAATATCCCGCCTGAGTTTCGCAGTGGATTAACCGAGGCTGTCAAGGTTTATTATGAAATAACTCAGGCATTTGCAGCGGATGACGGCAAAACAGCCGTAGAAAAAACGGCGGCGTTCAAAAAGAACCTTGCCGGTATTAAAGCCGGTTCACTTTCCGAAGAAATGCAGGCCGGCTGGAATCAACAACTCGGAGATTTGCAAAAAGAGGCCGACAATCTGGTTGCCGCGAAGGAACTGGTCGGCCAGAGAACAGCATTTCTACAAATCTCCGAAACGCTCATCGAAGCGGTAAAAGTTTACGGGCCTTTGGAAATCGGAACCTACCTCTATCACTGCCCGATGGCGTTAACTTCCGGCGGCCATTGGTTGACTCCCACCAAAGAGGTCGCTAATCCGTATCTCGGAAAAGAGATGCCAACCTGCGGCACATTGGTGGAAGATATTGAGTCCAAAAACTAAAGCCAGTAACGGACATGAGCCAACAAAACCAGCAAACCTCGCGATTCTGGTTGATTGCTGTCTCTACCGCTTCTGATCTCGTAAGGATAAAGAAACTTCTCAAAGCCAACACTCATACTCTCCCCAAACCCCACCTCAAATCCGCGCTTCGGAGAGATCTCTGGAGCGCGGATTTTCATTTCCGGCTAAAATACTTTGTATAATATTCTACAACCCCCTGTAGAATATTATTGATTCCTGAAGAAGTCAACCAGCGAATCCGTGCAACTAATAACAACTCAACTCCTTGTTTTATTAGGTATTAGTAGCCAATTTACTAAACTGGCACGTCCTTTGACTCATCCTTCATAGAAAAACTTCTGTTTGGGTTTAGAAGGAGGATAGTAAACAACTTTTGTTCAAACAAATTTAAATTTCAAGGCCGAAAGGAAATAAACCATGCACGAATCTTACGACTACGGAATCTGGTCAATGGTCATTTTTAACGTGATCTTGTTCGGGGCGTTTGTTCTGGGATTTATTCGCCCGAAGAAGAAGTACGAATGGCGCACCCTGGGCGTATTCCTTGCCTTCATCATCGCCTTATTCACGGAGATGTATGGTTTTCCGTTGACCATCTATGTTCTTATCTCCCTTTTGGGAGACAAGGTCGGCATTGCCGATCCCTTTCAACATGTCAACGGCCACCTGTTGGGGACCCTCTTCGGCGCTCCGGAATGGGCGAAATTGATTATTTGCCAGATTGGCGGGTTCGTCATGTTAATCGGTTTATTTTTGATGGGAAAGGGCTGGAGGCAGATCCATGAAGCAAAAGGCGAATTGGTAACGGATGGGATATATGCTTTTATACGCCATCCGCAGTACTCCGGCCTTTTTCTCATCACGATTGGGATGTTAATTCAATGGCCGACGCTTATCACCCTGCTGATGTGGCCCATCCTCATGTATGCCTACCATCGCCTGGCGATGCGGGAAGAAAGAGCAGTGGAAGCACAGTTCGGAGAAGCTTATCGCCAATACAAGGTGAGGGTTCCCGCTTTTATCCCCCGCTTTAACAGGCAAGAAGTAACTGTTTAAAAAAAATTGACAGGATTTAGAAGATAAACAAGATAAAATGAAAGGTGATATCATGAACCGCATTCAACCTTATCCAATTGCCCTGGCGCTGACCTTTATTTTCTCAATTTTGTACCTGATCTGTGTAGTATTTCATCTGTTGGTGCCGGAAGGAGGCCTGACCATGAAGCAGGGATGGGAGTGGCTGCTCCCGGGTTTTCATTGGCTTACCCCCGGTAGCTTTGTGTTAGGATGGCTGGAGATCATCCTGGGGAGTTTCTACACCGCTTATATAGTGATCCCACTCTATAATTATTTGATTCGGAAAACTTCATCACAAGAAGGAAGAAATATCATGAGCAAATTACAATTTAAACCAGTCGCCCTGGCGTTAACGGTCTTTGGGCTGATCACTTACATCCTGTGCATTGTCTTCGATCTGGTCTTTCCCCAGTGGGCGATGTATAAATTCTGGGAAATTCTCCTGCCCGGATTCACCTGGATAAGCTGGGGCAGTTTCTTTATTGGAGTGCTGGGTATTATCGTTTATGGGCTTTACATCGCCGCAGTGTTTGTACCCATTTACAACTACTTCCAGAAGGGCACTTACCCGGAGATGAAATAAAATGTCTGGCAACTATATATGGTTCATCTGGTCGCTTGGTTTAGTGGTAATCTGGTTGATTGTATTCATCTTCTACCGGAAAGCGCGAAAGCGGATGTTCTGGGCCAGTCTATTGACAATGCCTTTTGGGTTAACCGAGCCGCTGTTCGTCCCGGAATACTGGCATCCTCCGTCTCTCTTCGATTTGGCGCATCGAACCGGTTTTGACATCGAAAGCCTGATCTTCTGTTTCGGGATTGGCGGTTTGGGCGTCGTGCTATACGATCTGATCTTTAAAGTGGAGCACAAAGAGATGAGCGCAGCGGAAAAGCATCATCGCCGGCATCGTTTTCATATTTGGACCCTGCTATTGCCGGTGATTATTTTCCCACTGCTATATGTCTTTATCCCCTGGAATGTCATTTATAGCGCCATGCTCTCCATGCTTTTGGCCGGGTTAGCCGCGCTGTGGTGCCGTCCGGACCTTAAATCCAAAATCTGGGGTCGGCGGGCTGCTTTTCCTGGTGTTCTACGCGGTGTATTTCCTGTCCCTGGCGTTGCTCACTCTCGGCTACGTGGAGAAAGTGTGGACGCTCTCCGCCATCTCCGGCATCGAGATCATCGGCATTCCCGTGGAAGAACTGGTCTTCGCCTTTACGTTCGGGATGCTCTGGTCTAGCTATTATGAGCATTTAACCTGGCGAAAAATAAAACCGGCAGCAGGTCACCATTAACTACCGGAGTCCGGTATCATGGAATCAAAGTTCTTAAAGCATGCTTTGGGAAAAAATCGCGTTGATAACAGCGCGCAGCAAAATCCCGAATCCCGGAAGTCACGGCGGTCATTTCTGAACATCCTCCTGGGAGGCAGCTTAACAGCATTTATTGCATCAGTACTTTACCCGGCCTTCCGTTTTCTGACGCCTCCCGGGGATATCGGCGAACCGGTTACCACCTCAGTAATGGCCGGCAGCGTAGTTGAGTTAAAACCGGATAGCGGGAAAATCATCAAGTTTGGCAGGCAGCCGGTTATCCTTATCAGAACCGATAGCGGCGATATACGAGCGTTCAGCGCTATTTGCACCCACTTAGACTGTATCGTGCAGTACCGCAGCGATTTCAAACACATCTGGTGCGCCTGCCACAACGGACATTATAACTTGAATGGGGTGAACATTGCCGGTCCCCCGCCGCGTCCTTTAGCACCGTTCAAAGTGAATATTAAAGAGGATAAAATATTCGTCTCGAAAGAGGCCTGATCAACTACTTTCAAGGAGATATGCCATGTCAGACGCAATAATCTATATCATCTTGTTTGCCCTGCTGATGTTTCTCATGCATCGCGGTCACGGCGGCATGGGTGGCTGCGGTGGGCATTCCCACCAGGGCCATTCAGATAAAAAAACGGATGAAGAAAGTGATGACCCGGTTGAGAAAAACAGTTCGGAACACCGGCATCACCATTAGAACAATCAACAACAGGAGAAAAATTATGAATCCCCAACACAAATTCACTCATGTATTGTTGATGGTGCTGGCTTGTTTAGTGCCGCTGGTTACCCTTTTTATACTTATGTCCATCGGTATGGCCATTCCATCATGGTATTTCTGGCTTGTTTTGCTTGGGGGATGTCTGGCGATGTTTTACTTTATGGGCGGAGCGCCCATAAAAGAAAAAGCGCCAGCGAGTGATGCAGAGCCAACTGAGGATAAAGCCGTTCGGGCAGATCCTGCCCTGGTCCGCTCCGTAGAAGATATTTTTAAACCCCTTTCCCAATATGCTTCCGGTGAAATGACCATTGTAGAAGGCCGGCTTCTCACGGCGCCGGATAACGCTTATCCGGTCTTAAAAGAACGCTTTACCAACGCCGGCTTCAAAACCTATTTGCAGGAAGACGATGCCGGCAGAACACTGCTGATCCTTGCTCCCCTCCTCTCCCAACCGGAAAAAACGAAAAGCGCCCTTCCCTGGCTGAATTTCGTTCTGTTTGTGGCAACGCTGCTTACCACCACCTGGGCCGGCGCGGCGCACCAGGGAGTGGATATCTGGGCGGAACCGCAGAAATTTGCCGTCGGGCTGCCTTATGCGCTGGCATTGATGCTGATCCTGGGCTTTCATGAACTGGGGCATTATTTTACCGCCCGCGTCCACGGGATGAAAGTGACCCTGCCCTACTTTATCCCGGTGCCCTTTGCCCTGGGCACCTTCGGCGCTTTTATTCAAATGAAATCCTCCACCGAAAACCGCCGCGCGTTGTTCGATGTCGGCGTATCCGGACCATTGGCGGGCCTGGTGATCGCCATTCCCGCGTTGCTTATTGGGTTAAAATATTCCACTATCGTCATGGGATCCGCGGAAGTGGGAATTATGGAAGGCGGGGCCAGCGTCGGCTCTTCGGTGCTGTTTGCCCTGTTGGCTAAGCTGGCCCTGGAAGGAGCAATTACCGAAGGCCATCAGCTAATCCTCCATCCCCTCGCCTTTGCCGGTTGGCTGGGATTGTTGGTTACAGCGCTGAACCTCCTGCCCATCGGTCAACTGGATGGCGGGCACATTGCCCACGCATTGTTTGGCAGAAAGAAAGGCGATACCATCGGTACGGTGGCGCTCTTTTCTCTATTTCTGCTCGGCCTGTTTGTCTGGAGCGGCTTTTTGATGTGGGCGATCATTGCTTTTTTCATCGCCGGAACCAAAAGCGCGCCACCATTGAATGACCTATCTCCATTGGATTCTCGCCGTGTGGCAATCGGTGCTTTCGCTTTTATCCTGTTATTCCTGATTTTGATGCCGGTGCCCCATGCCTTCTATCAATCTTTGGGAATACATTGCCCCTATGTGTAAAACACCATCGGGGAACGGTGATGAAAAAAATGTTTATCATAGAAGATAACTGGTCGCAAAGGATGCTTTAAGAAGCGATTTAAACCATCGCGTACATAAGTAAAACAAGAGAACATGCAAAGAATTAGTATATTAATATGCCTGCTTTTCGGCATCGGGAACACTTTAGTCGCCGGCGTTTATGACGGAGCGTTTTTTCGGATTCCTTCGGATGCCGTCTCCCGCTCTGTGGGCGGCCCTAATCCGGCTTACCCGATCGGAGCGGTTGATTTGCTCATCAACCCGGCGTTGTTGAGCCGGCATACCCAGAAAGAATTGCAGTTTTCCAATATGATTGACCTGCTTTCAAAACAATACATCAGCTTTGCCTTCTCTGCCCCCCTCAACAACAAAAATCATATTGGAATTGGGGTAACCGGGTTGGATAATTCTACTCCTGGAGAATCGAAGAGCAAAAATGTACGGCGAAAAGAATCTCAACAATATCAGTTCGGTTTGATCATCGGGTATTCCAGGAATCTCTTCCCTTTCTCTCTGGGTGCCAGTATAAAGTACTTTCGTATGAGAGATGATCGCGGTGAAAGATGGAAGAGTACTTCCGCCCTGGGATATGAACTTGGATTCAGTTATGCTATAAATCCGGCGCTCAGTGCCGGCTTCATCTATCAAAGCCCTTTTTACCTGCAATGGAAAAATGGCATTCTCGTGAAAGCATCGGGAAAAATCGGGATGGGGATTGCATGGACACCTGCCGTTATCTCCGAGAATTTCCTGCAAATTTTGCTCAGCGCAGACCGCTTTGACAATGAACCGCTGCAAGCGAATGTGGGAGTTGTGGTAACACCCATAACCGATAAACTGGGTTTGAAAGATTTCAGCCTAAGGGGCGGAATAGGAAATTTCGATCTGAAATCCTGGGGAGGAAACGCTATCCCAAATTACCTGCGCGATTCGGCATCCACATTCACAGTGGGAGCGGGATTGGGACTCGATACCGCTGGAAATTGGGGGATTGACCTGGATTATTGTTTTCAGCTTGTAGAATATATTACTAACAGTCATATTATTACAACCCGGATTCGTTTTTAATACGTCGTTCAAGAACACTGAAGTATTTCTATTAACAGATTGTGCCATAATTAGCACTAAACCCAAACAAAAGGAGGCCCAAATGCATAACCATCATCACCATGAAGATTCCTCACCCCATGAGGCGCATGGCAAACATGAAGATCACTCTCATCACGAAGTCCATCACCATGAGGAACATGGTCATCAAGGAAAGCATGACCATGGCGGCGGCCACAATCATCACGGCCACCACGCCCACATGGTAGAGGATTTCCGTAAGAGATTTTGGATTTCCCTGGTTTTGACCATTCCCATCCTGATTCTTTCCCCGATGATTCAGGAATTTTTGGGACTGGGGGAATCCTTACGGTTTCCCGGGGATATGTATATAACCTTTATCCTGTCTTCGGTTGTCTTTTTCTATGGCGGCTATCCCTTTTTAAAAGGGCTGATTGATGAATTAAAAGAGAAAAGCCCCGGTATGATGACCCTGATCGCCCTGGCGATCTCCGTGGCCTACTTCTATAGCAGCGCAGTAGTTTTCGGGGTTCCCGGAAAGGTGTTTTTCTGGGAATTGGCAACCCTGATCGACATTATGCTGCTGGGGCACTGGATCGAGATGAAGTCGGTGATGGGCGCTTCCCGGGCTCTGGAGGAACTGGCCAAACTGATGCCTTCCGACGCCCATAAGATCATGGAAGACGGCAGCGTGAAGGATGTGCCGCTCAGCGAGTTACAAAGCGGCGACCGGGTGCTGATCAAACCCGGCGAGAAAATCCCCGCTGATGGCGTGATCGTGGAAGGAGAAACATCGGTAAACGAAGCCATGCTCACCGGCGAATCCAAACCGCTATCCAAAAAGGAGAATGATAAAGTTATCGGCGGCTCCATCAATGGAGAGGGATCGCTTACTATCACGGTGGAGAAAACCGGCAAGGATTCTTTCCTTTCCCAGGTGATCGACCTGGTGCGGCAGGCGCAGGAATCAAAATCGCGCACCCAGGACCTGGCCAATCGCGCCGCCTTCTGGCTAACCATAATCGCGTTGAGCGCCGGGGCGGTTACCATGTTCATCTGGCTGGCAATCATGCAGCAGGATTTTGTGTATGCCCTGGAACGCACTGTTACCGTTATGGTAATTACCTGTCCCCACGCGCTGGGACTGGCCATTCCGTTGGTGGTGGCGGTTTCCACTGCGATTTCTGCCTCCAATGGTTTGCTAATCCGTAACCGCGCGGCATTCGAGCGGGCGCGGAATATTCAGGCGATCATTTTCGATAAAACCGGCACTTTGACGCAGGGTAAATTCGGTGTTACCGATGTGATTGTTTTAGATGGTGAAATCAAAAAAGAAGAGCTGCTGAAATACGCCGCCTCGGTGGAATCCCGTTCCGAACATCCCATTGCCAAAGGGATTGCCGAATCTGCTGAAGATTTATATGAGGTGAAGAATTTTAAAGCTATCACCGGCAAGGGAGCGGAAGGAAAGGTGAACGATCGGGATGTTAAGATTGTCAGCCCCGGTTATTTAAAGGAAAATAATATCGCCGCAGAGGATGGCAAAATCGATGAACTCTCCGCCCAAGGAAAAACAGTGGTGTACGTCCTGATCGATGGGAAAGTGAAGGGCGCGATTGCCCTGGCAGACATTATCCGCGAAGAATCCAAAGAAGCCATCGCCACGCTTAAGGCTATGGGCATCCGCTGCATGATGCTTACCGGCGACAACAAGCAGGTGGCCAAATGGGTGGCGGAAGAACTGGAACTGGATGATTACTTTGCCGAGGTATTACCGGACCAGAAAGCAAGTAAAGTCAAAGAAGTGCAATCACAAGGACTGATTGTAGCCATGACCGGCGACGGCGTTAACGACGCTCCGGCGCTGGCGACCGCGGATATTGGCATTGCCATCGGCGCGGGAACCGATGTGGCGGTGGAAACCGCGGATATTGTGCTGGTGCGCAGCAATCCCCGGGACGTGACCGCCATTGTAAAACTGGCCAAAGCCACTTACAACAAGATGGTGCAAAACCTGGCCTGGGCTACCGGCTATAATGCCTTTGCAATTCCCTTAGCCGCCGGGGTTTTATACAGCTACGGCATTATCTTAAGCCCGGCCTTTGGCGCGGTGTTGATGTCCCTCAGCACCGTCATCGTGGCTATTAACGCCCGGTTGTTGAAAGTGGAAAAGTAGAGGAATTTGAACGCCGCAAAAAGAATTTGCAATAAGAAAGGAGAAGCCAGTATGCCATTTCTTCCCGACTGGGCGCCAAATGTGCACCCGCTGATAGTTCATTTTCCGATTGCATTGCTGATTTTCGCACTGCTATTCGATTTATTTGCGTTGATTTTTCGCAATATAAACTGGGTGCGATATGCTGCCGGTTCATTATATATTTTGGGAGCATTGGCCGCGGTGATCACCTATTTGTCAGGCAAACAGGCTGCCGATGTGGTTAATATCCCCGCAATGGCCAACCCTACCCTTACAGAACATGCAGACTGGGCGCTATACACCGTCTGGTTCTTCGGAATCTACGGGGTGGTTCGCTTGGTATTCCTGTGGAAAAAGCTGACTGAAAAATGGGTGATCTCTTTTGTTATATTCCTGGTGGGCGCAGGAGGCATGGCTCTGCTCTATGAAACCGCCGAACACGGGGCGGAGTTAGTATTCCGTCACGGCGTTGGTGTGAAAGCAGCGGAAGAAGCCCGGCAGGAATTATCAGAAATGCAAGCTCGGCAAGAAATACTGGCGGAAAGTGGCATTGTTGAGCAAGAAAATGGTTCCTGGCAGTGGAGACCGGGGCGCAGGGCAGAAATCATCCTGGAAAAACAGTTTAATTGGCTCATCGGAAAACCGGAAGCAATGAACGCCAAAACGATTCATGACGAAACCAGCGGAGATGTACTGGCGCTTGATCCGCAAAATACCACCGCGTTGGTAACGGCAGCTAAACCGCTAAAGGGTGTTCAGGTGGATATGCGAATCGACCTTGACCAATTCCGGGGTAGGTTTATGATAGTGCACCACCTTCAAGACAGTTTGAACTATGATTTTGTTATGCTGGTCAAAGACTCTTTTCCGAAGGAATCTACGATCAGAAAAAACGAGGTCATGAAATTAGGCCGGGTGACAGCCGGCGAAGAAATCGTTGACGATCAGGCGAATTTTCAAGCCCCGGGCTGGTTTACTTTGCGCGTGGTAGGAGAGGGGCGCCATTTCCGGGGGTACGTGAATGACAAGTTAATTACCCACGGCCACGCCGATGAATTGCCGCCGGGACCGGTTGGTTTTTCTATCCAGGGCAGCGGTATCCTTTTGGTTGAATTTATAAAAGTTCAAGCGTTAAGCGAATAGAGTTTTAAGGATCAAGATCATCACTCTGATTTATTGGCTTAACTCCTTCGCCGCTTTAAAAATCCGGTTATGCAGCTCGAATAATCGGTTGACTTGAATATGTAAACCGAATTGCAATTCATCCGGTAAATAATCTTGACTCAATCCGCACACCTGGCATTTCAGTACACAAAGTTCCTCGTAAATTTCCTGCCAGATATCTGAAAAATCTTGAGAGTTTGGTGAATTATGCATAATAAGTTCCCCCGAACGTACGAGCCCCTTGCGAGGGCTGGCATCAGGCAGGAACCGCATGGCGGGCTTACCTGGCCTGCGCCTCTACAGCACAGGCGGCCGCTCACAAGGGGCTTTATTCCGTTTCGGAAACAGTTAACGGTTCCTTTTTTATGCCGTTATCAATTTATCGGGAAAGGGAATAAAACTCAAGAGATTTTTAGTTAATAAAGAATTAATGGCCTCCTTGAAACTTTATTCAATCTCGCAACAACAGAGTAATTTATTCCAATAACTGAGCACTTTTCCGCAAAGCTGGAATAGCTTTTCGCAATAACCCGACACTCTTTTGAAAAGACCGGGCAGTTCTCCGGGATAACCGGGCATCATTCCATAAGGACCGGGCAGCACTTTATAAAAATATGACAATTCTTTTTTATAACCGGGCAGTTCTTTACAGTAACAAGGCATCTTTCCACAAAGATCGGGCAGTTTTTCGCAACAACCGGGCACTTCTTCGCAAAGATCGGGCAGTTCTCCGCAAAAAAGAGGCAGTATTCAGGAAAATGCAGCACTTTTCTTAAGATTAATGCGCTTAGGTCGATAATAATCGGGAGCAAATTATACAAGTATCATTCTATCAAATTATTACAAGGAGGTTATCATGAACAGGCCCAAATTCACTGAGGAAACAATTCTCTCCGTGGCAAAAACTACTCTTGCCAACGCCCGCAGTCATTTGACTGCCCTGGGAGAATTTGGTGTGACAGAAGCCATGTTGAATGAATTCGAGGTCAATATTCAAACCGCCGAAGCGCTTCCGGATGAAGTCTCCAATCGCATTGATTTGAAAAGTTTAACCCAGGAAAAGGCCGATTCCCTGGATGTTTGTTATCAATGGGGGCGTAAACTCCGCACCCGGCTGCAATTGGCTTTCGGTAATAATTCCCCGCAGGCAAAGTCTTTTCCATCTAAACAATTTAACGCTGCAATCAACAGCGAAAGCAAAATGATGCCGGTGATGGAGATACTGATCAATCTCGCTACGCAATATCAAACGGAGCTTGCCGCTCAAGGGCAAACTCCGGAAATACTGGCCCAGGGAAGTCAACTGTTAGAGAGCTTAAGAGAGGCAGACCAGGCTCAAGAACTAAAAAAGGATGAGAAACGATCCGCTACTCAGGAACGCTATCAGAAATTCCAAATCATATATGATACCACAAACAGAATCAACAAGATTGGCCGCCTGGTCTTTGAGAACGATCCGATAAATTTACCCTTGTTTGAGAGCAAATGGCCGGTTAGCACCGTTACGCCTCCACCGGAAAATCCTGAATAAGCTCCCCGAATATATACAGTCGAATAAACTCACAAACCTCCCTTCACTCGTTTCTTTAACTAAGGAATGGGTTAGGGAGGTCTATATTTTGGTGTCTAATTCCACGAAAACAGAACGTTTCACGCTACTAATTACTGCTCTGATCACATACCAAAAAGCTTCCGCAAAAGTTTGCAATTAAAGGGCAAATTGCAAACATTTGCTATCTACCTTAAAAGTTCGTAAGAAAAATAAGGTGTGCGGTCATTTTGCTTCGCAAAATCACCGCGTTTTATTATATTGACAGTACGTCAAAGGTTCGCCTTGTTTCCATAAATACTGGGTAGTAAATTCAGATTGGTTTTGGTTGGGTGCTATTAGTATAGTCTGTACCGGAGGTCGCATATAACAATTGCATCAACCCGATCGCCTTATTTTTGGCAGTCGGATAAAGGCTTGCATGTTTGTAAAGTTTTGTCTTTCGTTGTCATCTGTAGTGTTTAAATCGGCTCCGGGTTATGCAAAACGTTAGGTTTCTATAAAACGGGAGACAAGCTTATGCAAATAGCAAAACTGCACCTTTCTTGCACCGAATACAGGTCGGTGTGGTAAATTGTAAGTCTGTATTTATACTAACACCCATCGGCTAAAATTGGGTTTGCTTTTCTTACCTTAAACGTCTATTTTGCATATGGTAGTAAGATAATAGAACATGGAGAATTGATCATTATGATTTTCATGTTGACCAGAAATATATTTTGAAATGGTTACTGTGATTTATGACTTGTTGATAAACAAGCGGCTGTCATTTAGGTACGAATATGAAAATATATGAATTAATATGGCCAGAAGATAGAATCGAACATATATCAAATCATGGGATAAAGCCCGAAGAGGTAGAAGAGACATGTTTTAGTAAAGCATTTATTCAACGTGCAAAATCAGAGGGAAAAAATCCAGTCTATTATGTACTTGGTCAGACGAATGCCGGAAGATACCTTTTTTGTGTGATAATACAATTCCCCGACGGAAAAGGTTACCCGGTGACCGCACGACCGATGACTGATAAAGAAAAAAAGCGTTTTAATAAATGGAGAAACAAATGAGCAAATTAACTATTCCCAAGACAGACTCTATTCAGGAATTGGCACATTTCTGGGATACTCATGATCTCACTGATTTTGAAGGTGATTTAGAGGAAGTTAAAGAGCCAGTATTTGAACGTGATATTATTGTTAATATTCATTTAAAACAAGATGAGGCTGAAAGACTTAAACAACTTGCGAAATTAAAAGGTCTTTCCTATTCGGATTTGATTCAAGAATGGGTGCGAGAAAGAATTCAACACGCTTAATATTTTTCTTGCTGCAAATGAATTTAGATGAAGACCTTTTCCCAAGAATTTGATTCCAATATCAAACTTCCGCAATAGTGCCGATACTACTGGTACAGTTGCTTTTGTCATATCAAAGTTTCATGGATCAAGTAAGGTTTGTGGCATTTTAAAAAGACAAAAAGCCATTTTTTATTTATATTTATTCGGTGGTAAATCATAAGGTTTTCTCGTTCAACAACGCCCAAAACCTAACTTTTGTTGGAGCCGATGCAGCCATTTTTAGTGCTTGTCAAAGTTCGTGGAAAGAAAAAATTACGTGGTGTTAATCCGGTTTTGTGGCCAATTGGCTGCACGGCTCAACATCGCGTTAGGCACACTATATGAATTTCGGTGAATAATAAGGATAAGCTAAGGAAAACACTAATGGCGAATAAGTTTGAACTATTGTTTAAGGAATTTATAGACAGTTATGATTCGGAGAAGTATGATCTTATTTGGGCACAACATTCTTTAAAATTTAAAAGTTTTTGGAATGAGAAGATTGTTCAAGGGAAAGAATTATCTGAAGCTGAGATTGATCCGATAGTTCGGATGATTGATATAAAGGCAAAAGGATTTAACAAAAAAACGGATGAAGCTGCTGCGCTGGTAGGTCTCAGACAAGGAGTATGGTATCGTATTTTTAAGGATTTAAAGATAAAAACAAATATTAGAGATATACTAAACCAAATATTTAATACTGATCAAGACCAAAAACTAATTGATCTAATAAACTCATTGGCGAAAGAAAATCAAACCTACAAAAATGGTTTGACAGGGGCTAACGCTACAGCTCTTAATGCTCTCTTATTCATAAATAATCCAGGGAAATATATCAGTTCGGTCTCTTTGAGGCATAGAATTCAAATTATTAACTCTTTTAACCTTGGTAGTATAGAAGCATATAAAGATTATGGTGAGAAAATTATAATTTCTAACAATGCAATAGTAAATGGCATTTCGAATCTAATAAATCAACAAGTTTCTCCAAGAACAATTTCAAACTTCTTATACAGTGATCAAATCAAAAGTAAATGGAAAAAGGAGTTAGAGCAGGTAGATGAAGATGAAGACATCACTGATGAAGAACGATTGAGTGAAGAGAATTATCACTTTGTAATCGAGAAGCATTTAGAGGATTTTTTGGTAGTCAATTGGGAATCTACTGTTTTGGGTCAGAAATACGAACTGATTCAGGAAGATGGTGAATTGAGGAGCCAACAATACAAAACTGATATAGGGAAAATTGATTTATTGGTTCAAGAAAAAAAGACAGGAAATTATGTTGTGATTGAACTAAAAAAGGGGCAAACAAGCGATGATACAGTTGGGCAACTTACTCGATATATGGGATGGGTTAAAGAGAAACTTGCACAAAATGCTCTTGTGAAAGGGATTATAATTGCCGCTAGTAGTGATGATCGCTTAAGATTTTCTTTAAAGATGGTTCCCAATACTGAAATTTATACTTATAAACTAAACTTTTCTTTGGAAAAATCAGACTAAAAATTATGAAAGTGCATGTAAATAAACTGTAATATTAATGTTATATTATCTGTGCCTAACAATCGCTTCAACACTGACGAGCGGGCTCAGAGTGTTTGAAAAAGTTATGAGAAACATAAAGTTAAGTCATGTTTATATAGGTTCGTTGCCCTACGCCGCTCGCAGGTTAAGCGTGTCGTTAGGCGCTAAGAGAGCAAATCCTGCATCTCGTTTATTCTGTCTCCCAAAATCACATCCGGCGCTTCCGTATTCCATGCTTTGCAAACTGATTCGGCTGCCTTACGAATTGTCGCTAATTGTTCTTCTAATTGTTCTATACGCGCGGCGGCATATAGACAATGGCCTTCGCCCGTCTTCAATATTCCGACGATTTTCTCATTCATTTCGGGATAGAGATTCATTTCGTTAGGCTGCAAATATGTGCAGCTGTGCTCCTTTTACATCGTTAATTGTCATACGCGGTTCGGGCAGCCGGTAAACGTATTGAATCAGCGTGTGATCGTCAAATCCGGGACCGCGTGTGTTTTTATGCCGGCGCTGGCTTTTTACTTCGCCAATCCGTTCAAAGTTTGCCGCCTGGTAAATTATGCCTTCGTGCCCATGTGTTTTATCGGCATAGGAATTGATTAGCCGAACATGGTACGGCTGCTCAGGATATTTGGGCGGATGAACTTTAAGCCAATCGTGCCCAACTTGGCTGATTCGTTCATGCCCTTGAACTCGTAGAACTTTTCCTAATACCGTTGTGGCGGTGTTCCGGGGTAGATCATCATGGAGCCACATTCGCGCCAGGGAAAGAACTTGCCATTTTGTAGGCAATCCGGCGTAACCAAATAAACAACGCTGGCGCACAAAGTGAATAGAGGCGAAAATGATAAATCCGCAGGGTTTGCCATCGGGCATGAAAATAGAATCATCAAAGCGAACCTGATACCCAAAGGGGCAAGAACGCTGATGAACCGGGCGGTGCATGTAGTGGTATTCTGTGGCCATATTGTTTAGGGTTTGCCGGTCTGTAAATTCAAGCTCTACACGCCCCGGCAGCCTAACACTTAAATCAACACCGATTGCGGCATCCTGTGCCTTACCGGGTTGCGAGTTTTTCTCTAATTCTTTGCTCATTTCGCGCTCGTTTGTTTAATGCCGCAACGGGTTATTATCGCCGTTATGTGTCTTTTCGGAAAAGAGAGCAATAAGGATGAAAAATGGAAATAGACCAAAGCCCTCGGAACAACTTTACAAAAATTTATTTTGGGGGAAAAATGATGAAGAAAGTATTCAACTAATTGCAGAAGGCTTAGTGTGCTTATTAAAAAATTCTAAAAGATTAATTGAAGATACAAATTTATTAGTAGCATCAAAAAGATTTGCGAGCGCCCGATTTCTTTTAACGACAGCAAATGAAGAGATGGCAAAAATTTATATCCTATTGGATATGTGTAGACTGGATTTCAAGAAAAACGAAAGTTTGTTGAGGAAACTTTGTGGGAGTTTTTATAATCATGTATTGAAACATGCTTATGTAGAACTTCATCGAAGAGGAAATATTATGGTTAACTTACGACATGCAAAAGAAAATTGGGAAGTCGAAACCACTAAATGGTGGCCTAATGATGATCCAGAATCTGGTGAACCCGATATGCCACATGCTACTGTGTTCTCTCGAGAAATGCCTTTATATGTTGACTATATTGAATATGATCAAGAATGGTGGCTTCCTAGCAATGAAGATGCAAGTTCCTATTTCGGAAAAATGTCAACTTTGCTTAATGTCCTTGATGATGCGATGGAATTTTTGAAAAGGGTTGAATTCAGTCATAAAACTGGTTTATTAGAATTCACTTCCTTGAAAATATTTCATGATTTCTTTCAAACTATAACCATAAAAGAGGATTTGAGTAGATCTGATTTGGTAAACATATATCAAGAAATAGGAAAGAAAATTTTTGAAACAACTTCTATTCCAGTAAAATATACAATGAAATCGATCTACGTCGGTTGGCCGTTATACAATTTTTAGTGTCAAAAAAAATTAGAAATTTATTTTAAAAAAAGACTTGGTGATTTCTGGAATACTTTGATTGAGGGTAAAAATGAAAATATCATTTATCGGATTTTTCTTTATCACATTAAAGTTTATGGTAATGATGCAAGGAGCAATTCTTGCTAATGAATTATCGCAATCCCAGATTCCTTCGCTAGGAAAAGAAGATTTTTCCGAAATGATTACAGAGACAGATAGCCTGCTTCAACAGATGATGAAGTATGCTGATCACGATGGTGCACAAAGCGTAATGGCTGTCTTATATGGCCATAAAATCGCTCTGACTCTTGCAAGTTTTGCCTCTGAGGATTATAAAGATGAGAGCATTAACACTCTCAGGGAAGCAACGGATAAATATATTGTTTTTGTTTCTATGACAGGAATAACATTAGGAGGCAAAGGTCGTTTAACACCTGAAATGAAAAGGATGACCTTAACAATTGTTCAAATGTTGGGGGGGCATTTACGTGTTAAACTAAAAGGGTAACGTAGGCCACATAACAATTGCATGGAGCGCGATTCGGCCAAAAAACGGCCTCACGCCTCATGCAAGTCGTTATATGGCTAAATCCAATTGGTTGCTTTCCTCAAGTTGTATTGTTCCATCAAACAATGATGGCCGAGATAATGCAGATTTAATACGATTCTCGGCT
>JABWBP010000096.1 GCA_013360445.1 Calditrichaceae bacterium
ACAGGGATATAAGGCTCTAAATGCTCTCCACGAAGTGGTGGATACCCCCAAATCTTCCTCTGTGACCTCTGTGGTCTCTGTGGCTGAATAGTAACGAATTCAGAATAGCGAATAGTGAAGTTTTAATAGCTCATAACACCCGATAGCCCGGCAATCATGCGACCAGCGATTCAAAAATCCGCCGCCCGTCTTCCGATCCTAATATCGCTTCCATGGCGCGCTCCGGGTGGGGCATCATTCCCAACACGTTCCCTTCCCGGTTGATGATCCCGGCGATATGGTCGAGCGAGCCGTTGGGATTGGCGCCCGGATCGGTCTCGCCGCGGGCGTTGGCGTAGCGGAAAACGATCTGCTCCCGGTCCTGCAACTGTTTCAGGCCCTGCGGATCGATGTGAAACCGCCCTTCCCCATGGGCGATGGGAATTTTCAAAGCGGTTCCCGGCGGAATCGCCTGCGTAAAACGGGTGCGCAGGTTCTCGGCGCGCAAATACACCGGGCGGCAAATAAAACGCAGGTTTTGATTGCGCAACAGCGCCCCCGGCAACAATCCGGCCTCGGTGAGCACCTGGAAACCGTTGCAAACGCCCAATACCGGCTTCCCTTTTGCGGCAAAATCCGCCACCGCCTTCATGATGGCGGAGAAGCGGGCGATAGCCCCGGCGCGCAGGTAGTCGCCGTAGGAAAATCCTCCCGGGAGCGCCGCCAGATCGTAACCGGAGAGATTCCCGGTTTTATGCCACACAAATTCCGCCCGGTGTCCCATCAGGGTAAGGGCGCGGAGCATGTCATGGTCGCAATTCGAACCGGGAAACACAATTACGGCGCTCTTCACGGCGTTTCCCCCGGGTATTCGATCTCGAAATCTTCCATCACCGGGTTGGAGAGCAGTTTCCGGCTGGCTTCTTCTATCATCCGGAGGGTTTCTGCCCGGTTTTGCCCTTCTTCGATCTCCAGCTCGATCAATTTGCCGATCCGCACCTCCCGGATTTGCTCGAAACCCAGGTGCTGCAGGGCCTGCTGCACGGTTTTGCCCTGGGGATCTAAGATGCTTCGTTTCAACCGTACTTTGACAGCCACTCTCATTCTTTATTTTCCTTTTCTTCGGTTGATTCACGGTCATTATTGGAGGCGACCAGCAGCCAGATCACCCGCAGCGGGCCGGAGAGCACGTACACCATCGCCAGGGGGAAAAAAGCTTCCTGGGGAAAGAACAGCAGCACTAACAGCGCGATGACCACGCTCAAAATTTTGAGCCGGTTGGCGCGGCTGCTATGCAGGGAAAAATTCGGCATGGTTTCATAGCGGATCAGGGTGATCATCAACAGCGAGACCAGCAAGATCACTCCCAGGAACACCTTCGACCATTGTAACAGTCCCCAGGCATCGAAGCTGAAAATGACAAACGTTGCGATGGTAATCGCCGCCGCCGGCGAGGGCAGTCCCTCAAAGTGTTTTTTATCGTGGCCCACCAGCCGGATGTTGAAACGCGCCAGGCGGATGGAGCCGAACACCAGGGGAACAAAGCTGAGCAACAGCCCGATGGTCCCCCAGTTTTGAAAGAAGACGTAATAAGAGAGCATGGAAGGGGCGATTCCGAAAGAGATTACGTCGGCCAGGGAGTCGTATTGCACCCCAAAATCCGAAGAACTTTGGGTCAGGCGGGCCAGCTTCCCGTCCAGCACGTCCAACACCGCGGCGGCCACGATCAGCCACGCGGCGGTAATGAATTTTCCCTGGCAAGACAGGATGACGGAATAATAGCCGCAGAACATATTTGCCATGGTAAAAAGACCCGGCACTATTCCGGCTCTTACCCGCAAGAGTTTTCCCTTCTCGCGCTTCGCTTTCATCTTCTTCCTTCACCCAATTAGATTTCGCCGGGAATTCACAGCGCCGGTTCTCTTTCCGGCAGTTCCAGCAAGGTTTCATCTACCCGGGCGTACTCCCCTTCTTCCGGGAAGGTTGCCAGAACGGTTTCCCCGCCTTTAACCGTATCGCCCGTCTTGACCAGCACGTTGGCGTCCAGTGGGACGAATACATCGACCCGGCTGCCGAAACGGATCAGGCCCATGCGCTCCCCGGCGTTGCCGGCCTGGCCTTCCCGCACGTTACAGATGATGCGGCGGGCAATGACCCCGGCAATCTGCTTGAACAGCACTTTGTGGCCGAAACGGTCGATCATGCCGATGACGGTTTGCTCATTTTCCAGGGAAGCTTCGGTTTTGAACGCCGCCAGGAATTTCCCGGTGCGATATACGAAATACTCTACCTTTCCGGAAATGGGCAGGCGGTTTACGTGCACGTTGAATACGGAAAGAAAAATGCTGATGCGCTGCACCTCTTTGGCGAAGAAATCCGCTTCTTGCACGCTCACGATCTGGGTAACCTTCCCGTCCGCCGGGGAGAGCACCGCCCGGGGATTCTGGGGGATGTTTCGCTCCGGGTCGCGGAAAAAGAACAGGTTGAAAATCGCAAAAATTCCCAGCACCGTTGCCAGCGCATACAGCGCCGGGTGGGGGAAGAGCATCGCCGCCCCCAGGCTGATGAAAAAAACGACGAATGAACCGGCGATCATGCCCAGGCCGTCTTTTGCAAACACCGCAGCCTCCTTAACAAGATTGAAAATTTACTAGCATGTTACGAGTTACGTGTTACGAGTTACGGGTTATGTGTTACACTATCCCGCAATCAAGTCTTTCAATTCCCGGTAATCATCTATCTTCTTCTCCGCTCTTTCGGGAAGTTTGTGGTAGTCCCCGTCCGGTTTCAGCGGCCAGAGGGTCATGGTATTGAGGGATACCTCGTCTCCTAACAAAATCTGGTTATGGGTGCGCCCGAATTCCAGGTCGAAATTGATCAGTTTGATCTTGCGGCGGTCGAAAAAGGACTTCAGCACCGCATTCACCTTGGTGGCGATGCGCAGAATGCTGGTCATCTCCTTGCGCTCGCACAATCCCAGGGCGTAGGCGTGGTATTCGTTGATCATCGGCAGGGTGCGTTTAGGGTCTTTGAAATACATTTCCACGATGGGGAATTCTAAGATTTTGCCTTCTTCGATGCCAAAGCGCCGGGTAAGGGTCTGGGAGCTAAGATTATAAACCGAAATGATCAGCGGGATCATCTCCATCCGCCGGGCTAAAAAGCTTTTGGCGTCTAATTTCCGCAGGAAATGGGTGGGAACGTTGTAGCTTTCCAGGTACTCGAAAATATACACCGACACGGCATTGTTGATTTCCGCCTTCTCCGCGCTGGCGTCTTTTTTCTTTTCCTTGCCGCCGGCGTCGTTGAAAGCCACGATCACCTGTTCGCTCTGGGCGGTGGCGTAAATTTTCTTGGTAGAACCGTCAACCAATAGCTCCTTAATATCCACTGCGTTTCCTCCTCAAATTATGATAACAGGCCTAATCTCTTGAATGACACGTTGATATTCCTGATGCGGTTATCCAGATTGCAGATTTCCTCCAATTCCCGCTCCGAAAGATGCGACAGCACCTCCGGGTCGCTTTTGAGCGCTTGCAGCAAGGTGGTTTGGCGCTGCCACACCTTCATGGCATTGCGCTGCACCAGGCGGTAGGCTTCCTCCCGGCTTACGCCTTTATCCACCAGGCTGAGCAAAATCGATTGCGAAAAAATTAACCCGCGGCCGGATTCCAGGTTCTCCCGCATCCGGCCGGCGTTTACCTGCATGCCCTCTAAAATGTAGCGGGTTTTTTCCAGCATGTAATACACCGTAATGGTGGCGTCGGGCAAAATAACCCGTTCCACCGAGGAGTGGGAGATGTCGCGCTCGTGCCACAACGCCACGTTTTCCAGGGCGGCGACCAGGTTGCCCCGCAGCAGCCGCGCCATTCCGCTGATGCGCTCCGAGAGGATGGGATTTTTTTTGTGGGGCATGGCGGAAGAGCCTTTCTGGCGCGAACCGAAGGGTTCCTCCACTTCTAACACCTCGGTGCGCTGCAAATGGCGGATTTCTAAGGAAATTTTTTCCAGGGTGGCGGCTAAGATGGCTAACATGGCCAGGTATTCCGCGTGGCGGTCGCGCTGCAAAATTTGGGTAGAAACCGCAGCCGGCTGCAAGCCCAATTTCTCGCACACGTACTCTTCCACGAAAGGCTCCAGGTGCGCGAATGTCCCCACCGCCCCGGAAATTTTGCCCACGGACACGGTTTTGACGGCCTGTAGCAGCCGCTCCCGGTTGCGCAGCATCTCCCCGTACCACACCGCGATCTTGAATCCGAAGGTAAGCGGTTCGGCGTGAACCCCGTGGGAGCGCCCGACCATCACGGTATCTTTGTATTGCAGGGCTTTTTGCTTCAAAACTTCGATCAGCCGGTCGGTTTTCTTCAGGATCAGCTCCCCGGCCTGTTTCATCTGCATGGCTAAGGCGGTGTCGAGCACGTCCGAAGAGGTCATTCCGTAATGGATAAAGCGCGCCGGCTCGCCCACGTACTCCGCCACGTTGGTCAAAAAGGCGATGACGTCGTGGTGGACTTCCGCTTCGATCTCCAGAATTCGCGAAGCCTCGAAATTCGCTTTGGCGCGGATTTCCTCCAGCGCCGCTTCCGGAATGCGGCCTGACTTCGCCTGCGCCTCGCAAGCCAGCAGCTCGATGTCCAGCCAGATGCGGAATTTGTTTTCATCCTCCCAGATTTTTCCGATTTCCGGGAGGGTGTAACGGTCGATCATTTTTTACCCGGCGTTAGTTTTTTCAAAGAAATACTTCAAAAACCGGTCGCGGCCGCAGGGGATTTACAATCCAGGCAGGCTTATCGCCGGGATTCCGGCGACGCTTCCAGTTTCATGGCTATTGTAAAGGTGCGCTTTTCCCGGGCCACTTTCAGATTCAGAACCGACCCGACCCGTAGGTCGAGCGAGCCTACGGTGTTGACAAAATCCTCCGGGGTGGACACCGGCTTTTTCTCCACTTCTACGATCACGTCGTACACTCGCAGCCCCGCTTTGTATGCCGGGCCTTGCGGATCAATCTGGGTAACGATGACCCCTTCCTTCACGCTCAGATCCAGGGAATTGATGATGCGGGCGTTCAAGGCCCGCAGGTCGTAAATACCGTGCCAGAAATCCCGGTTGATGGTTCCCTTTTGCTTGATCTCGGCCACCACTTCTTTGACTTTATCAATGGGCAGGGCAAAGCCGATCCCGATGAATCCTTCCTGGTACTGGCTGCCGGTGAAGATGAAGGTGTTCATGCCGATTACCTGCCCCGGCGCGTTGACCAGGGGGCCGCCGCTGTTGCCGTGGTTGATGGCGGCGTCGGTTTGGATCATATCCAAGTAGAGCCGCCCCTCGTTGGTGCGCCCCCAGTCGCGGTCGATGGCGCTCACCACCCCCACGGTGACGGTAGGCTGGTCGTTCAACTGGAACAAGCCGAAAGGATTTCCCAGGGCGATGGCCCATTCCCCCACCATGATATCGCCGGACCGGCCTAATTCGATGAAGGGAAAAGCCTCGCCGGAGAGTTTCAGCAGGGCGATGTCGGTCAGGCGGTCTTCCCCGATCAATTTCGCGGGAAGATGTCGCCCGTCGGTGAGGGTGACCACGATTTCGCTGGCGTTTTCCACCACGTGCTGGTTGGTTACAATGTACCCGTCACGGGAAATAATGAAGCCGGAGCCGAGCGATTCCACTTTTCGCTCATAGACCCGGCCGCGGTACAATTCCGGGAATAACTGGCCCCAGAAAGGATCGTTGTAAAAAGGATTGCGGTGCACGATCCGCTGCACCTGGGTTACGTTGATTCCTACCACCGCGGGGCTGACCTTTGCCACTGCCCGGGTAATCGCGTTCTGGCGCGATTCATAGAGTTGATCGGTGCTCTGGCCATCCGGGCCGCTTGCGGTCTGGGCGTACGCCGAAGTGATCAACGACGAATCGTTTGCAGCTTCTTGTGATTCGTTTTGCGCCCGGCAGGAAAGCAGGGATAGAATGAGGAAAAGAATGCCCCATCGCCCCGGGAAGCAGGTTTTCCACCGCGGAAATCGGAAAACGGCGCCCGATTTCCGTTTTCCGATTGGCGAATGATGATTTGCGATTTTCAACATGCAAGAGACCATGGCCACCATCACACTATAACACCTGAACACAAAAACACTCTATACCTGTAGTGCTAGTTCTACCAACGGACACTCGATCTAACCGCGAATTGACGCGAATAAACACTAATTTCGGCCGGTCTTGATCCTATAGTTATTCGCCTATATTTACCCATTCGCCTTTTTCCAGTCGCTCAGGAATTTCTCCAGGCCGATGTCGGTAAGGGGGTGCTGGAACATCTGGTGGAGCACCTTCGCCGGGATGGTGCAGACGTCCGCGCCTAACAGGGCTGCTTCTACCACGTGCATGGGATGGCGCACGCTGGCCACCAGGATTTCGGTTTCGTAACCGTAATTGGCGTAAATCTGCCCCACCTGGGAGATCAACTGCATTCCCTCGCTGCTGATGTCATCCAGCCGCCCGATAAAAGGGCTGACATAAGCCGCCCCGGCTTTGGCCACGATCAGCGCCTGGTTGGGGGAAAACACCAGGGTCATGTTCACCTTCACCCCTTCGGAGGAGAGCACTTTGCAGGCTTTAACCCCTTCTTTGGTGGTGGGAAGCTTGATGACGATATTGTCCGCGATTTTGACCAGGTTCCCGGCCTCTTTCAGCATTCCCGCGGTATCCGTGGCGATCACTTCCGCGCTCACCGGGCCGGGCACGATATTACAAATTTCTTTTAAGATTTCAAAGGGGTTGCCCTTTTCTTTCGCCAAAAGCGAGGGGTTGGTGGTTACCCCGTCCAATACCGCCAATTCCGCGGCCTCGCGGATTTCCTGCACGCTGCCGGTGTCTATAAAGAATTTCATGCTTTCACCTCGTAGGGTTAACAGGTTTAACTTTTAGTTTCGTGATGTATCCCGTAATGCGTAAAACGTAATGCGTAATTTCAATATTGCGTATTCCGTGTTTATTAGCATTACGTGTTACGCATTACGCGATAGACCCCATCTTCCTGCCTCTTGTTCACTCATAAATCACCTCTTCTAATACCAGCCCTTTTGCCGGGGCGGCCGGCCCGGCGACAAGGCGGTTTTGGGATTCGAAAATCTCCCGGAACTGCTCCGCGGAAAGCTTTCCCCGGGCCGCGTCGATCATGGTTCCCACGATGGTGCGCACCATGCCGTGCAGAAAACGGTTGGCGGCGATGCGGTAAATCAACTTATCCTGTTCTCGAATCCAATACGATTCATACACGAAGCACATTTTATGATTGCTTTGCACTTCGACCCGGGAAAACGCCCCGAAATCGTGCTCCCCGAGCAGCATCTCCGCCAGGGAATTAAGAATCGCAGTATCGAGCTGGTGGAATACCTGCCAGCAGAAATTGCGCGCCAGGGCGGTTCGCCGGGTGGAAATATAGTACTGGTAAACCCTTTTTTTTGCCTGGAAGCGGGCGTTAAAGAGCGGGCTGACGACCTCCGCCGATTTGACTGCAATATCCCGGGGCAGGTGCGCATTCAGCCCCATTTCGATTTTGTGCGCCGGCAGGTCTTTTTGAATCTTGAAATTCACCACCTGCCCGCGCGCGTGCACCCCGGCGTCGGTGCGCCCCGCGGCAACCACCCGCACCCGCTCCCCGGTCAATCTCAAAATCGCTTCTTCTAATTTTTCCTGCACCGATATCGCGTTCTCCTGGTACTGCCATCCCTGGTAAGCTGTGCCTTCATACTCCAAAATTAGCTTGATATTTCTTTCCATGCCGTCAGGGCGGTTTATGCTTTGGGAATGTAGGGGGTAGGGGCATAGGGTATAAGGTATAAGGTATAGGGTATCAGGGTATGCTATCACCTCACATTTACACCTTATACCTGATGTTACGCATTTTGCCACAGAGGCCACAGAGAACGCAGAGTTCCTCATCTTCCGGTAAGGAGGTTGCTGCATTTTCCTTACTCAATACAGACAGCGCCCGGCCAACAAGCATTTGATTTCCTCTGTGCCCTCTGTGGCTAAATTTTTCTAGTCTGCGTAACATCAGTTATACCCTATACCTTACCCCCTATGCCCTACACTCCATTTCTTACCCCTTGCACCGTGTCTTATACATCGCACCTATACCCCTTTCCAGACCAGGTTGGCGTGAAGCCCGATTACAATTACCGCGATTGCCAGGTGGCGCAGGTTCAGAACCGCGGGAGGGCGAACCATTTGTTGCGCCTGCCGGGCGGCTAAAAATGCCCCAAATTCATCCTCGCTGCGGCGGAGAATGCCGTAAATGAAGCGGTAAATTTGTTCCAGCGCCATTTTGGCCTTTGCTACTGCAGAAGCGCGGTTTTCCGCAGCCCCGCTTTGCAGGTCGGCGGCGATGGTTTTGCGATAGTCTAAGCTTCCGGGCAGCAAATACAGGGCGTACAGGCCGATGCGGGCCAGCTTTTGCAGCATTGCCGCAACCCGGCTACCGGGGCGATCCAGGCGTTTAAGATAGTAAAAAAATTCTCCCTGCCCTGTTGAATAGATCGCCAATCCGAACAGTAAAAAAATTAATACCACCTGGGTAATAAAAATCGCCGCGAGACGCAGCCCCTCGTCGGTCAGGGCCAGATTCAGGGGCAATTGCAGCAGAATTTTACCGTAGCCGTTGAAGGCCCGGAAGAGGAACATCAGCAGCAGCAAAATCCCGAAGAAATAACCCTGGCGGGGGAACCGGAATAAAGTGATTTTTTCTCTTCGCAGAATGATCACGAGCAAAACAACCAGGCCGAGGTTATAGGCCAGGTGCTCGTACCATACCGCAAAGCCGAGGAGGAAAAAGGATAAAGCGATTTTAAACAAAAAATTCAATTTGCTCAATCAACGCCCGACCGTTTCAAATCAAACAGGCGCAAATATAATACGGAACGGAGATAAATCAAAATGCTAATCCGGAGGGCAGGTGCGACGGACATTCTTGTTCGTCGCCTGGTTCGACACGCAAGGATGCTTGTCGAACAGTTGAAGGGCGCCGCGCCTTACGGCAGCACCAGCTTCACCCATTTGATCTTCCGGCGGGTGGCGCTGGTAACGGTCATTTTGATTTGCTCGTACTCGAAAGTTTCTTCCCGGCGGGGAATATGCCCGAAGCGGGTGAGCAGGAACCCGGCTAAGGTTTCGTACTCTTCGTCTTCCGGGAGTTGGAGATTCAATAGCTCGTTCAACTTTTCGATTTCGATCCGGGCGTTCACCCGGTAGGTTTTTTCATCGATCTTGCGCACCATTACCTCCTGCTCATCGTACTCGTCTTCGATCTCCCCGAAGAGCACTTCCACCAGGTCTTCCGTGGTAATCAGCCCGGCGGTGCCGCCGTATTCATCGATCACAATGGCGATGGTGGTGTTGTTTTTCTTGAATTCGGAGAGCAATACGGAACAGCGTTTGGTTTCCGGCACGTACATCACCGGGCGGATCATCTCCTCGATGCGTTTATAGCCCAGGAAGAGATCTTTCAAAAAGACCACCCCGACGATGTCATCTAAAAAATGGTCGTAAACCGGCAATTTGGTGTGGCCGGATTTTTCGAATACCCGGGTCAACTCTCTAAGCGTTGCGGTTTTCGGAATCGCGATAATTTCAGTCCTGGGCACCATGGCCTCGCGCACCCACAGCTCCCGCAGGCTGAGGATGCCGCTCAAATACCCGCCTTCCTCGGGGGCGGTGCGCCGCACCACGTCGCGGCTTTCGCGGAGCAGAATTTCGATATCCTTCTCGGAATAGAACTGGCGAACTGCTCCTTTCGGGGAGCCAAACAAGGAGAGAATCTGTTCCGCAATCCGGCTGACCACCACGCTGATGGGGAACAAGAAATAGTAAAACAGTTGCAAGGGATAGGCAATTTTCCGTATCACCCAATCGGCTAAGCTGCGGAACAGGGTTTTGGGGATGATCTCCCCGAGCAGCACCGCGGCGGAGACCATGATCAGCCAGCTGATTTCCGGGTGAATCATTAAATATTCATTGAAATAAATGGTGGCAAAAGAGGCAAACGCGACGTTCACGATATTATTGCCGATGAGGGTGGTGTATAGAAAGGTTTCCGGCTTTTCCAAAAACTTATGGATCACCGCGGCTACCCGGTCGTTGCGCCGCCGCCATAACTCTATCCGTACTTTGTTTACGGAAACGAAAGCGGTCTCCGTGCCGGAAAAGAAAAATGACAGCGCCAGTGAAATCGAAATGATAACAATGTAGAACATGAGTATAAAGTAATCCCTTTCGCCTGCCGATTTTGTTGAGGAGGGAGGCTCGATAATGCGAAGATTCGCCGCCCGGCTCAATAGAATTTCAAATTTAAGCGTTCTACAACCAAATGAAAATTAAAATTCTTCCCCGGAAATCCGTCCCGGAAGGGCGCCCGGGGCAAGACCGATGCGGGGAATGTGATATTTATGGCAATATTTCGAGGCGCTTTCCCCTAAATTGGCTTCAGGAAAATTAAGATTGACTTTTGCCGGCAAATGGTTATATTTGGCGCAGGAGAGGCTATGCAAGAACGAATAAATGAGATTATCGAATTTTTGATCAAAAAACTTTCTCAAATATCGGACCCGGTGGGCCTGGATTTGAAGAAACTATCCGATATGCTGTTGGAAGAGGGCTATACGGAGCGAGAAATTCATACCGCGGTCGAATGGGTTATCGCCAATTTGAACAAAGAACCGGCGCCTTCCGCCTCCAAATCGCTTCCCCGGCCCGCCCCTTCCATTCGCGTTCTCATTTCCGAGGAGCAGAATTTCTTTACCCCCGCAGCCTACGGATACCTCATTCAGCTTCAATCCCTGGGTATTCTCAACCCCTTGCAGGTGGAGCAGATCATCGAGCGCTGCTTTTTAATGGGGATGAACCGGGTGGATATGGAGGAAATCAAGACCGTGGTATCCCAAATCCTTTTGGGGAAGGAGGTCGGTAATTTTAAAACCGATTCGGTTTATCACCCCGGGAACGATAAGGTCAACTAACCCATTGTAAGTTCAACTTCGACATAAATCATTGCGAATCTATGGGCAGCAGCGACGGAAAAAAATTAGTCATCGTCGAATCTCCCGCCAAAGCCAAAACTATCAATAAAATTCTCGGTAAGGATTACAAGGTTGCCGCCTCGGTCGGCCACATCATCGATTTACCGAAAAGCAAGTTTGGCGTGGACGTGGAAAACGGCTATCAGCCGGAATATACGGTCATCAAGGGCAAGAACGAGGTGATCAAGGAGCTGAAAGCGCAGGCCGGCAAGGCCAGCGAGGTATTGTTAGCCACCGACCCGGATCGCGAAGGGGAAGCTATCGCCTATTTTATTGCCGATAGCATCAAAGCGGTCAATTCCGCGATCCGCCGCATCGAGTTCAACGAGATCACCCGCCCGGCAGTGTTGAAGGCGCTGGAACACCCCCGGGAAATCGACCTGGACCGGGTGCAGGCGCAGCAGGCCCGCCGGGTGATGGATCGCATCGTGGGATACCAGGTCAGCCCGATCCTGTGGAGCACCATTTTCAAGGGGTTGAGCGCCGGGAGGGTGCAATCGGTGGCCCTGCGGCTCATTTGCGAGCGGGAAGAGGAGATCGGTCGCTTTGTTCCGTTGGAATATTGGGTTATTTCCGCAAAGTTGGAAACCCAATCGCGGGAGAGCTTCGTCGCCAAATTGATCAAGATCGGCGGCCAGACCCTGGAGCCCAACAAATTCCGCATTCCCAACGAAGCGGAAGCGAAGAGCCATTACGAGCGGCTGCTGAAAGAGACCTACCGGGTCGCCGACATCCGAACCGAGAAAGTCACCAAGAAACCCCTCGCGCCCTTTATTACCAGCACTTTGCAGCAGGACGCCGCGCGGCGTTTCGGGATGTCCACTTCCCGGATCATGTCCATCGCCCAGAAATTGTACGAGGGCATCGAAGTGGGCGAAAAGGGGGAAGTGGGGTTGATTACCTATATGCGAACCGACTCCACCCGGGTCAGCGCCGAAGCCCTGCAAAGCGTGCGGGAATACATTACCGAAACCTACGGATTGGATTACCTGCCTCCCAAACCGAATGTTTACCAGACTAAAAAAAGCGCCCAGGATGCCCATGAAGCGATCCGGCCTACCTACATTTCCAAAGAATTCGAGCCGCAGCGGATCAAAAAATATCTCTCTGCGGAGGAGTTCAGGATTTACGATCTGATCTGGAAGCGGTTTGTCGCCAGCCAGTTGAAGCCTGCCATCGCGGAGCGGGTCATTATCGACGTGCAGGCCGGGGAATACCTGTTCCGCGCCGAGGGGGAAGTGATCCTTTTCCGGGGATTTTTGCAGGCTTACCAGCCGGAAGCGGAGGAGAAGAACGGCGAAGGCGGGGAAGACGGCAGCCAGCCCGCCAACCTGCCGAAGAAAATCTCCCCGGGAGAAATTCTGAAATTGTTAGAGTTGCTCATGAAGCAGAATTTTACCCGGCCTCCCGCCCGCTATACCGAAAGCTCTCTGGTAAAAACCCTGGACAACTTGGGGATCGGGCGCCCCAGCACCTACGCCCAAATCATTTCCACCCTGTTCCATCGCAAATACGTGGAAAAGGTGGAACGCGCCCTCTCGCCCACGGAGTTGGGAAAAACCGTAAATGCTTTGCTGGTGAGCCACTTTCCGAATATTTTCAACGTCAAGTTCACCGCGCTTATGGAGGAGGAGCTGGATAAAATCGAGCAGAGCCAGTCCACCTACCGGGACACCCTGGACGAGTTTTACCACCCCTTTAAGCAGACCCTGGACCAGGTAGCCGGGAAGGTAAAGGACCTGAAATCCTCCCTGCAAAAGAAGAGCGACATCGTCTGCGATGTATGCGGCCGCCCGATGGTGGTGAAATGGGGGCGCAACGGCCAATTTCTGGCGTGCAGCGGTTTTCCGGAGTGCAAAAACACCCGCCCCCTGGAAGAAACTCCCCCGCCCAAAGAGAGCGATGAGAAGTGCGAAAACTGCGGCAGCCCCATGGTGGTCAAACGGGGGCGATTCGGGGAATTCCTGGCCTGTTCCCGCTACCCGGAGTGCAAATTTACCAAACCCATCAGCACCGGGGTGGCCTGCCCGGAAGATGGGGGCGCGATTGTGCAGAAGCAATCCCGCAAAGGGAAGATATTTTATGGGTGCAACAACTATCCTAAATGTAAATTCGCCCTGTGGAACCGCCCCCGGGCGCAGAGTTGTCCCAGTTGCGGCTTCCCCTTGATGGAAGAAAAAACCACCCGTAAAGAGGGGTTCTACCTGCAATGCCCGAAGTGCAAACATCGGGAAACGGTGGGGACAGGCGAGGAGGTGAAGAGTGAAGCGTGAAGCGTGTTGCGTAACAAAAACGGAATACCCTTCGGCAAGCTCAGGGTAAACTCTTTCACGTTTCACGCTTCACGCATCCCCTTCACAATTGATGAAACCGTTCAACCATAACGCTTGTGCCGAAAAATGTGGGTTGAATTAGACCAATTTCTTCATTATATTCATAACCAGAGACAATATTCGGATTATACGATTGAAGCGTACCGCAACGATCTTTCGCAGTTTATCGAATATGCAGAACACAATCATCAAAACCGCGCCACCTCCGCAACAGACGTTGATGCTTACCTCATTCGCAATTTTTTAGGATTTTTGCTGAAGTCGGGACTGGAAAAACGCAGTATTGCACGAAAGCTTTCCGCAGTAAAATCTTTTTTCCGTTATTTGTTAAGAAACGGGATCGTTATGGCAAACCCTGCCCTGGCGGTAAGCGGGCCTAAAAAAGATCGCAAATTACCTGTCGTGCTCAGTATCGATCAGGCCAGAAAGTTAATGGAATTGCCGCCCGATGATAGCTTTGCGGGGTTGCGCGACCGGGCTATCCTGGAACTGTTATACGGCTGCGGGCTGCGGTTAGGAGAGGTTTTGAATCTACAGCAACGGAATATTGATTTCTCGAACGAATACTTGCGAGTATTGGGCAAACGGAAGAAAGAGCGCCTGGTTCCCCTGGGAAGCTATGCCAAGAAAGCCCTGCTGGCCTACCTGGAGATTCGCCGGGAGACCGTAAAATACAGCGAAGATCCCCGGCTCATTTTCGTAAATGAAGAGGGGAAAAAGTTATACCCCCTGGCAGTGCAAAATATGGCCAAACGCTACATGATGCAGCTTTCCGAGCAGGAGCATTTGAGTCCCCATGTATTGCGCCACACTTTTGCCACCCATTTATTGGACCGGGGAGCGGATTTACTGGTTGTCAAGGAACTGTTGGGACATGAAAGTCTGTCCACTACCCAGGTTTATACTCACGTGAGCATGGAGCGATTGAAAACGATCTACCGTCAAGCCCATCCCAGGGCCAATAAAAACCCCTAAACCTAACTCAAAGGAGGTTTTCATGAATCTCATCATCACTGCCCGGCACTTCAAACTTCAGGACGACCTGCGTGGGTACATTGAAGAAAAGAGCCAGCGGCTCAACCGGTTTTACGAGGGCATTGTCGATATGGAAGTCATTTTGGGTTGGGAAAAACAAGCGCGGTACGTGGAATTGATCATCAACGTCAATAACGGCCATATTGTGCTCAAAGAAGTTTCCGAAGATTTACGGAAATCTTTTGACTTGATATTAGATAAAGCAGAGCGCCAGCTTAAAAAGCATAAACAAAAAATGCGCACCAAAGAGAAAAACAAAATGAATTCTGCCTGAGTTCATCTAACCTTTTATGATAGTGGGGGATACATCACGGTATCCCCCTTTTATTTTTGCACTTATTTTAGAGAATTATAAGCATGAATAGGCCGGCTTTAACCATCAGACAGCTTTTCCGTGATACTCAAAAGAAGCTGAAGTTAGAGTTGTTAACTTCCGCGGAAGGGCTGAAAAAGGAGATCACCGAAAGCGAGCTTCATCGCCCGGGGTTGGCGCTGGCCGGATTCCTGGAGCTATTTACCTATCACCGGGTACAGATTTTAGGGAATACGGAGATACGCTATCTCAAAACCCTGGATGACCGGCAGCGGAAGGAAGCCCTGGAGAAGGTGCTTCAATTTGACATTCCCTGTATATTTATCACCGAATCCAACGAAGTTCCCCAGGACCTCATCGACATCGCCAACCAGCACCATATTTGCGTTTTTCGCTCCAGTTATGCGACAACGATATTTTCCCATTTTCTTAGTGATTATTTGCATCAAATTTTTGCCCCGGTTACCACCATTCACGGAACCCTGGTGGACGTGTATGGCATCGGAATGCTGTTCACCGGCCGCAGCGGCATCGGGAAAAGCGAAATTGCTCTTGATCTTGTGGAAAGAGGGCATCGCCTGGTAGCCGATGACTTAGTGGTAATCACGAAAAAGGCGGAAGATATCCTGATGGGTGAAGGCCGGGATCCGACCGAGTTCATTATGGAAATCCGCGGGGTGGGACTGATCGACATCCGGCATATCTTCGGGATTCGTTCGGTGCGGGTACACAAGCGCATTGAAGTGGTGGTGAAGTTGGTAGAGTTCGATCCCAATGAAGATTACGACCGCACCGGATTAGACGCGCTGACCACAAATATTTTAGGGGTGGATTTGGACCTGGTCATTCTGCCCATCCATCCCGGAAAGAATATTACCGTGATTGCCGAAACCATCGCCATGAACCAGCAGCTTAAAATTTACGGCCACCATACTCCTACGGAATTCAACAAACGCCTGATTGAAAAGATGAAATTGCGGGAGAAAGAGCACCTGGAACGCCTGAAAGCCCGGGATTTCTTAGACAAGGATTTCGAGTAATGGTAGCCGGTATTGTCATTTGCCATAGCCTTTTGGCGTTTGAGCTGGTCAATGCCGCACAAAAAATACTGGGGCGCACCGAATTTCTTTACCCTTTCAGCAACGACAACATGGCTCCCGGAATGATTTTGCAAAATCTCACCGATACCCTGAAAAGAAACGAATCCCGGCAGATCATCGCCATGGTGGACTTACGCGGAGGGAGCTGCTGGGCCGCTGCCAAAATGCTTACCCGAGAATTTCCCGAAACCAGGGTACTTTCGGGAGTAAACATACCCATGCTGATCTCCTTTTTGACCAAGCGCGATAAATTCCCCTTCGAGGAACTCCCCAAAATATTGGAGAGCGATGCCCTTCGCGGGATCACAGCGGAGTAAGTTATTTTCAATTTCATATCTTGACAACCCCATGGGGAGATATTATATTTGCCCACGTTAAAAGATATGCGACTGCGGGAGTAGCTCAGTTGGTAGAGCATAACCTTGCCAAGGTTAGGGTCGCGGGTTCGAGTCCCGTCTCCCGCTCAAAATCAAAAAGTACTTGTTGGGTAGCCGCAAGTGCTTTTTTTATTGGTTTAAATGGGTGTTCAGGTGTTCCGGTATGTGAAGGTAAATACTACTCGAGAACATGAACACTTTAACACCCGAACACGTCGAGAAGCCCGGGTGGCGGAATAGGTAGACGCAAGGGACTTAAAATCCCTCGGTGGGATACTCACCGTGCCGGTTCGAGTCCGGCCTCGGGCACAGGAAAAATAAAGGGTTACGAAGAATGTTTCGTAGCCCTTTTGCATTTCAAAATATTGGAAAGTCAGCTAAGCTAGTTAAAACGCCAGGGATTTGACTTTCTAGTGCAGTCCGCCCATCAGTTTATTGATAAAGCAGCAGAGAGCCCGGCTGGCGCTCCTTTTTATATCCACTCCTTGACTAAAACGCGGCTTGAGCGTTAACTTGCAGCGACAATAATGTTGCATACTTTTATTGGCAGCAACTACTCATTCACTGAAAGGAGCAAAGCATGGAACTCGGCGCATTTTCAGTTAGTTTGGCGGTGAAGGATATCAAGGCTTCGAAAGCCTTTTACGAGAAGCTCGGTTTTAAGGTCTTCGCCGGGAATATATCGCAGAATTGGCTGATCCTGAAGAACGGAGAACACGTCATCGGCCTTTTCCAGGGGATGTTCGAGAAAAACATCTTAACCTTCAACCCTGGCTGGGATAGTAACGCACAGAAGTTGGATACTTTCACAGACGTGCGCGAACTACAGCGTCAACTGAAAGCGCAGGGCGTGGAGTTGACGAGCGAGGCAGACGAAAGTACCACGGGACCCGCAAGTTTTACGCTGCTGGATCCCGACGGCAACCCAATCCTTGTCGATCAGCATGTCTGATCCCGCGGCCGGGACGAATCGGGAAAGGCGGGCGGAAAAGCGAAATTCTGCCGAACGAACCCATTTTCCCACTACAGCCTTCCTCCCCACCCGATCTCTTTAATCAGATAAGCCGCCCCGGAGAATTTTTCGGCAACGAAGAGAACATAGCGGATATCGACGTTGATCACCCGTTGAAATTCCGGAATGATATAATAATCGCCGATGACGCTCTCGTAAGTCATGTCAAACACAATTCCCACAATTTCCCCCCTGGCGTTCAGGGTTGGGGAACCGGAATTGCCGCCGGTTACGTTGGTGGTGTTCAAAAAGCAGGCCGGCACATCGCCGAGTTCCGGGGCGGCGTAGTTGCCGAAATCTTTTTCCCGGTGCAGGGTTTTCAGTTTTTCGGGAACGCGGAAGGGGAATTCCCCGGTATCTTTTTCGATCAGGCCTTGCAGGGTGGTAAACGGCTGGTAATAAACCGCGTCGCGGGGGCTGTATCCCTTTACAGGGCCGGAGGTGAAGCGGATGGTGCTGTTAGCGTCCGGCGCCATCCGGTTGTTGCGCATCTCCAACATGCCCTTGATGTAGATTTTTTTCAAATCTTCCAACTGTTGAGCCATCATGTGTTTCTTTTTCCGCAGAACAGCCATCTCTTCTTCTAATGCAAAGGCGAAATCGAGCAGCGGATCATTTAAGGCTTTTAATTCAGCGGGGGTTTTTTCCACCAGGGAGAGGCGGTAGTCGGAGCCGGTTAACTTTGTAGTTTGAAAAGCGGTTTCTGCCCAGGAGGGTATGCCGCCCGGACGGCTAACAATGGCCTTCAGGAATTGGGGCGTTTCGTATTTCGATAAGCCAGCTAATTTTTGCAGGCGCAGGATGGTATAATCTTTATCGACCGCAAGATCATAGCTGCGCTCTGCTAATTTAATGGCGCTGAGCAATTTAGGGCGGTTACGCTCCTGGTAGCGCTCCTCCCGCTCCAGGTCCGGTTTTTGGCCTTCCAGGGCCATCCGCACGATCAGGTGGGCCTGTGTTAGCAGGGCCGCGCCGTACCCATAAGCCGTCAGGCTTGTTATTTCGCTTTCTTTCCAATGAAAATCTTTGTATTCGGAGGCCAGAAAATTGTCAATACCTTCACCGATGCTGCTATAGAGTCGAGCGCGAGAGTTCTCTTTATTCGCCCACTCGCTAAATTTTCGGTCAATTTCTTTCTTCTTATTCACCAAATCCGCTTTGGCGAATCCTTCTAATTTCCCGCGGTAATTCTTCAAGCCGTTGAGCAAACCCCGGAGAGTGTTGGCATATTTGATTTCAACCGCCTTATTTCTTTGGCTGGCCTCCTCAAAAAAAGCGATATACTCCAGGCGGTTTTGAATGCTCTTTTCCAATTTTTCAATATCAAATTGCAGCTCGGGCGCGGAATAATTACGATAAGTTTTTCCGGGATAGCCCATAATAAAGGTGAAATCACCGTCCTTCAAACCGGTTTCGGCAATGCGGAAGTACTCCTTCGGTCGGTAGGGCACGTTCTCCGGGCTGTATTCCACCCCCACGCCTTCGGGGGAGACATAAGCGCGCAAAAAGGTAAAATCGCAGGTATGGCGCGGCCACATCCAGTTGTCGATTTCTCCCCCAAAATTTCCCAAATCCTGCGGAGGGGCATACACGATGCGAATATCCTTGATCTGTTTGTACACAAAAAGATAGTACTGGTTGCCGGCATACATGGAAGCGACTTCGGCGAACAGGTCCGGCCCCCCGGCTTCGGCCTCCCGCACTAACTTCTTTTTAGCAAGATCAATGGCATGGTAGCGTTCCAGGGGAGACATGCCTTCTTTCAGCGCGGCAAAAATCCGCTCGGTTACTTCCCGGTAGCTGAGCAGCACCCCGGCGGTGGATCCCGGCGCTTGAATTTCTTCCGCGGTGGTTTGTGCAAGAAAACCGTTTTGCAGGTAATTGTGTTCGGGATCGGAAGCCCGCTGAAGCGCCCCAAATGCCACGTGGTGATTGGTGAAGAGCAGCCCGTTGTCGCTGACAAAACTGGCGGTTCCCCCGCCTAAATCCACCACCGCGCTCATCAGGCCGCTGCCGTCCGGTTGGTAAAGATCCGCGGGGTCCATCTCCAGGCCCTCGGCTTGCAGGTTCAGCATTTGCATTTGATGAGGCATCCACATGCCTTCATCGGCAAATGCAGAGGATTGAAGAAGCAGAAAGAAAATGAAAAGAAACCGGGTGAACAATTGTGTTTTCACGAAGCCATCCTCCAATCATTGTTTGAATGATAGCTCTATATTACCCCCGGCGACTTCTTTAAACCATGATTATTATCAGGCGGAAACATGATTTTCGTCAACCTTTCAAAGATGTGAGTGTGATGGTTGATTTACCGCGAAGTGGTCACGTGATCGTACAACCTTTTACCCTGTACTATCACCTGACCTTTCCCAAAGGGAGCGCTTCGCGCCGCGCCGCCCACCCCTTCCCTATCCTGCCACGAGAGGGAAGGGGGGATGGGTGAGGTTGGAAAGGTGTTATAGGGCGACTTTTACTCCATTGCATTTTTTTGACTTTTGATCGCAACCCCTTTGGCAAAGCCACCACTTTGTGGCAAACTCCAAAAGCGCAAAAGTCGAAATATCGACCAGGAGACGAAATGCCGACCCACGATCCGTATTCTCAGGATCATTTTGACTTTCTTCCGATTTACCCCAACCTGCTTTAATTAAACAACTTAATTCCCATATATTCTTTGCCTGACCGGTTTGGCATTCCTCTGGCATTTTGGTCTGTTATGATAATTGCATTATTGAAAAGAAATCTCCCCCGGCGAAGCGAGAGGGCGCGCTCAATTTCTTCCGCTTCCTGGTTTTTGCAATAATCCGTACATGGAGAGAAAATATTGAACAAAAATGGAGACCGACGCAGATGAAGGGTAAATTGTTTTCCGTATGTTTGGTTCTTTTGTGGGGAATTTCCCCTTTTCTACAGGCGCAGGGCGAGTATGAAGAGACCGATTGGGAACGGTGGAAAAAAGGCGCCCGGCCCTTTATCGAAGCAATGTACGGGGTCGGCTCGCCCGGGCAGATACGCTTTGAGGGGGATTTCTCCCAAATCGGCCTGGTAGAAGGCAAATTAGGCTACAACAAAGTCAAGCAATACAAAGGCAATGTTTATTCCATCGAAGAAGGATTCCTTTATGGCGGCGCTCTCAACCCGGATTTGAATATCGCGAGCGATGACACCCTGGGAAAAGTGAATACTAAAACGGTAAGGTTTGGGGCCGCTTACCGTTTGGGTTATGGATATGGGGGGGACAACTTTAAGGTGCTACCCTACAATGAACGCTCCTTGGTATGGTCCAAAATAACCACCACCCGCCCGGATGGCCTCATTCAAACCGACGTGGATATTTTAAACCGCTATGAAAATTCCTACCGGTTCGGTGAATTAACCGAAGGCGGCATCAAAATAAACCTGTTTCGCCGATTATCCGTTACCGGGGCCTATGAGCTGCAGGTCGTTTATCCCCGGCACCTGTTCTGGGAGTGGCTGGGCAGCGTGCTGATCCGGGACGCCAGCTCCGCGGCCATCATGGTCTTTTCCGAAGACATTCTCGACCAAAGCTCTTTTTTAGGGCCGGTGATTTATTTCGTTCTGAAAAACGGGCTTTCTTACGCATTTTATAATGCCATGAAGTATAACATGAACTGGCCGTTCACCAGCGAAGAACCCCTGACCTTCGAGACGTTCAAGGCCGGCGTTTCCTTTACCTTTTGAAAGTGAACTAAAGTAGAAATAGCAACCATAAACGATAAACACCAACAAGGAGGTTCATTGATGAAGCAGTCTCAATTTTTAGAAATGCCCTTTGTGAAGTCGGTATTCCATCCCTCGGATTTTTCCGAAGCAAGTAGAAACGCCTTTCACCATGCCCTGGCAGTCGCCCTTAGAAGGCAAACCCGCTTTATCGTCCTTCATGCCGGGGGCTCGCGGGATAGCTGGCTGAATTTCCCCCCGGTTCGCGCCACCCTGGAAAAATGGGGATTGTTGGAAAAAGGAAGCCCCCGTTCCGCAGTGTTTGAGGAATTGAAAATCCGGGTCGAAAAAGTGCAATTGGGAGGCCTGAATCCCCTGGGCGCTACCCTCGGCTACCTCCAAAAGCATCCCACCGACCTGATCGTTCTTTCCACCGAAGGGCGGGAAGGATTGCCGCGCTGGATCAAACCTTCCGCTGCCGAAAAATTGGCTCAAAAATCGCAGACCATGACCCTGTTCGTGCCTGCCGCGGCGCGGGGATTCGTATCTCCCGAAGACGGCAGCGTTTCGCTGAAAAAGATACTGGTTCCGGTTGACCGCACGCCCAGCCCCCTGCCGGCGCTGGAATACGCCACCCGGATCACCCGAATGGCGGAAGAACCGGTTCAGATCATCCTCTGCCATATAGGCGATTCCACCACCATGCCCGCTCTCGATCTGCCGGAAAGCTCCCATTGGACCTGGGGAAAAGAATTCCGGAGCGGAGAGGTGGTGGACAGCATCGTTCAGATCGCCAACCAGCATAACGTCGATTTGATCGTAATGGCAACCGCCGGGCGCGATGGCATCCTGGACGCGTTGCGCGGCAGCGTCACCGAGCAGGTATTGCGGAAATCCTCCTGTCCCTTACTGGCGGTGCCCGGGTATTAAGCTCACGATAAAGGATGTGGAGAAAATAACATCCCGCCCGGGATGCCCGGCAGAAGGGGGGAGATAATTATACTAAACGCACGTCGAAATTTCCATTTACAGGCAATGGAGCCGCTTTGTAACCAGGATTCTTTCTCGAACACCGGAGGTGTTCAACATTTGTAGAATTGCGGTTTGTATTGTATTATTGCTGGCTATAAATGTTAAACCCTTACCGGGTTTCTTTTCCGAAGGAGTCTTCGACATGGAACAAGGAAATGGAAATTTTAAAATGCGCTTAGTATAAATCAGCGCCCAAATTATTCTGCCATTTCAAGAATGGCGGAATAGTAACAATTTACCTAAACCGAAAGGATCGAATATGAACCCTGGGCAACAGTTGTTAACGAAAAAAAATTCCGGATCTAACGCTGCGCTGGCGGCCGCGGCGATCTTCCTGCTGCTGCTTTCCTCATCCCTTTGGGCGCAGCAGCGCCGTTTTGAGATTACCCCCTTCGCGGGATACCAGTTTTTGGGAAGCACCGAAGTATATTATAGCAATGCAGTGGGCGACGTGGATATTAAGGATGATATGGTTTACGGTGTTTCCATCAACGTCCCGGCAAAGTACGGAGCGGAGTTAGAACTATTCTACAGCCGCCAGGATAGCAGGCTGACTTTTGACGGCGGGCCTTTTGGCTCCGACGAAACCCTGTTTGACATGAGCGTGGAGTACTTTCAAATAGGGGTTTTGCGCGGCGTTCCCAAAGGAAATGTCTTGCCGTACGGGGTTTTTACCCTGGGAGCGACCAATTTCAATCCCAAAAAAGAAGGCCTGGAAAGTGAATGGAGATTTTCCTTCACGTTTGGGCTGGGCGCCAAGGCCTATCTTTCCGAAAAAATCGGGCTGCGCCTGCAGGGAACCCTGTTAATGCCCGTGCAATGGGCCGGCGGCAGCGTCTATTTCGGCACCGGCGGTTCCGGCGTTGGGGTTAGCGCCGGTACATCTTTGATACAGATCGACGTGCGGGGCGGTCTGATCATCCTGCTTTAACTGGCTTAAAAGCGGGAGCGGGATCGGAAGCGAATTTTGGCGGCCTGGCCAAAATACAGGCTTTCGTAGTGAAACTCGTTCTCCAGCGCTGGATATTATATACATTTCTTGGCTTTTTTGCCGGATTGTGTTAGATTGGCGATCCGGTAAAAAAATTTATCTTTATGGAAAAAGCCAGGAATACCGAAAGGCCGCGCGAGGCAAAAACTCTCTTTGTCAAATCCGCAAGCGAATACCGCCAAACTATTGCGGCGCTGGAAGAACGGCTGCATCTCCAGGAACTGATCTCCGACATCGCCGCCATCTTGATCAACCTGCCGGCCGGGGAGGTGGACAGGCAGATCACAAGCGGCCTGCAACGCATTGTGGAGTTCCTGGGGGTTGACCGCTGTGGCTTTGGGGAATTTTCTGAAGACCTGAAAGAACTGCGCGTTACCCATTCCTATGCCGTGCCGGGCATAGAAACTAATCCCGGCGTTATTCTGACGGATACCTTACCCTGGTATGCCGGCAGGCTCCGGGATGGCGCCATTGTCGCCTTCGAGCGCCCATCCGATTTGCCGGAAGAGGCCGCCGGAACAAGAGCCTTTTGCCAAAAAACCGGCATTAAATCCCACCTGTCCATTCCGGTCGCCATCGGCGGGTTCCCGATATGCGCTCTCGGTTTTGCCACCTTTCGCATCCATCGCTCCTGGCCGGAAGCGTTCATCGAACAATTCAAACGGGTGGCGGAAATTTTTGCCCAGGCAATTTACCGCAAACGCGCTGAAGAAAAGCTTCAAAAATCCTACCAGGAGATCAGACAACTCAAAGACCGCCTGCAAGGGGAAACCGACTACCTGCGCATCGAAATCCGAAAAAACTTTCGCCATGGGGAGATTATCGGGGAAAGCGCGGCGATGCAGGCCGTCATTCGCCAGATAGAGCAGGTCGCCCCCACCAATTCCTCGGTGCTGATTTCCGGGGAAACCGGGGTGGGCAAAGAGGTGGTCGCCCGGGCCATTCACAGCCTCAGCCCCCGCCAGCATCGGCTAATGGTAACCGTCAACTGCGCCTCCCTCCCCTCCGCGCTGGTGGAGAGCGAATTGTTCGGGCGGGAAAAAGGCGCCTATACCGGAGCGTTAACCCGCCAGCCCGGTCGCTTTGAATTGGCTGACGACTCCAGCATCTTTTTAGATGAAGTCGCCGAATTATCCCCGGAACTGCAAGCCAAGCTGCTGCGGGTCCTCCAGGAAGGGGAATTCGAACGGCTGGGCAGCCCTAAAACCCTTAAGGTGGACGTACGGGTGATTGCCGCCACCAATCGCGATCTGGGAAAAGCAGTGCGGGAAGGGAAATTCCGTGAAGATCTCTACTACCGCCTTAACGTGTTCCCCATCGAAGTTCCCCCCCTGCGGGAACGTCCCGAAGACATTCCCGAGTTGGTATCGGCCTTTATAGATGAGTTCGGGAAAAAAATGGGCAAAGAGATACCCGCCCTGCCCAAACCGACCCTGGAAGAGTTGCGGAGCTACCACTGGCCGGGGAATATCCGGGAGTTGCGCAACGTGATCGAACACGCCCTCATCATTAACAACGGCGAACCGCTGCAAGTAATATTGCCGAAGGCTATCCACGGAGTTGACTCCCACATCCTCACCCTGGAAGAGGCCGAGCGCCGGCACATTAGCGAAGTGCTGGAAAAGACCCATGGGCGCATCAAAGGGCCGCATGGCGCGGCGGCATTGCTGGGGCTGAAACCCTCCACCCTGTATTCCCGGATGGAAAAATTAGGCATACCCCACTGGCGGGATAAGGAAAGGAAGTAAATTTAACCTCTGGAAAAAATCAGGCGGTTTTAAATCAATTTATATCGTGAGCGGCATCGTATGGAAAAGCAAAAATCTCGCAAATGGCGCTGGATCCTGGGAATTATCGGGATTCCGATCCTGTTGTTCGTTCTTTACACCTGGGTTACCCTGACCTGGAGTTATTCCAGCGGTGAACGCGTGGGCTACGTGCAGAAATTCTCCTACAAAGGGTGGCTATGCAAAACCTGGGAAGGAGAATTAGCTATGGTGAACATGCCCGGGGCCATGACGGAAAATTTTTTTTTCAGCGTGCGCAGCGACACTATCGCGCAACAGATCAACCAATCCATGGGCAGCCGGGTGGCGCTGGAGTATGAACAGCACCTGGGAGTACCCTCAAGCTGCTTCGGAGAGACGGAATATTTTATCGTCGCCGTCAAAGTGGTCGAGTAAATGGCCTCTACGTTATTGATCCTTCTCGGCGGCATTATCGGGGTGGGATTTCTCAGCAATTTGTTTTTCCAGAAAACCCGCCTGCCGGGCGTGCTTTTAATGATTACTATCGGCATTTTCCTGGGCCCGGTAGCCCGGGTCATTCCCCCGGAAACGCTGCGGCCCTTTATGCCCGCTTTCGGCGCGGTTGCATTGACCATTATCCTTTTTGAAGGCGGTCTGGATCTTAACCTGCGGCATACCATTCGCCAGGCCGGCCGGGCGGTTTTTCTAACGGCGATTTCTTTTGTAACGGCGATGTTCCTGGTTTATTACGCCCTGGTGCTGGGGCTGAATGCCGGGGGACCTACCGCCTTAGCCATCGCCGCCGCTCTTGCCTGCACCAGCGCCCCGATTGTTATTCCCGTCCTGGCACGCGCCGCGCCCCAATCCCCCATGCGCCCCCTGTTAGTAGTGGAATCCGCCCTCTCCGATGCCCTGGCGGTAATGGTGGTGTTGGCGTTCATGGGGTACGAGCACGGAGATATTTCCGGTTCCCTGTTAGCCGGCCAATTGGGGAAATCGCTGTTGATTGGCCTTGGCGGGGCGGTTATTGGCGGGCTGGTATGGCTCTGGCTGCTCAGCCACCTCTACCGGCAACGGTTCTTCTACCTAATGACCCTCGGGGTAGTTTTCCTGCTGATGGGGGTGGTGGAAAGTTTTCACGGGAGCGGGGCGCTGGCGGTGCTGCTGTTCGGCATAGTACTGGCGAACGGGGAGGCGCTGTTAGGCATTTTTCGCCCGAAAATCCGCCTGGAAATCAGCAAACACCTGGGCGAAGCCGGCCTGGGGCTAAGCCCCCGCCTGAGCGAATCCCACGCGGAAGTTTCTTTTATGACCCGCAGCTTCTTTTTTGTGTATTTGGGAATGATTTTCCAGTGGCCGGGATCGGATTTTCGGCTATGGCTCACCATCTTGTTGGCAATTATTGCGATTATTGCGGGGCGAGAGATCTCCGTGCAGCTTACCGGCTGGGTTACCCGGGTTTCCGCGCCGAACCGGATGCTGCTTTCCGCCATGCTGCCGCGCGGGTTAGCCACCGCGGTGCTGGCCGCGTTACTGGTGAGTGATTCCACCCCGCCCGGCCCGGCCTGGGAAACCCTGGCAACCTTTGTGGTGGTGGCCAGCAATGTCTGGATGAGCGCCCGGCTCCTCAAAATCCGCTCTTCGTTGCCGGAAATGCAGGAGGAAAAGACATGAGAAAACTGTCTTTCCGAGCCTCGCTGAATTGGTTTGCAGCGTTGATTTTTTTATTTCTTTTTGGCGAGATTGTCTTTGCGCAGGTGTTGCCGGCGCCCATCCCGGTTTTATTGGACGGGGTAGAAATTTACCGGGCCGTTGCCGCAGACAGCGCCGCCGCCCGGGCGGAGGCGGCCCGGGTGGAAAATATCCTGGCGGAATTGCGCGCCCATGCCGGCGAGCCGGAAAGGATTCGCTTGCAGGAGCGCGACGGCGTTGGCATCGTTCTTCTGGATAACGCCGAAGTGCTGGCGGTGAAAATAGAAAATCGCGCCTTCCCGGAACTTTCCCCCCTGGCAAACGCTCTCGCGCTGCGCGAGCAGGTGCTGGCCGGCGCTCCCCGGCTGCCGGCAGATGTCCGCAGCGGTGAAGAAGAACTACTGCTGCGGCTGCTGTTAGGAATTATTTACCCCGTGCTGCTGCTGGTGATTCTGCGCCTGACCCGTTTCAGCCTGCACAAATGGGAAAGGAACTGGCGCAAGGCCGCCCTGCAGTGGATAACCCACTTCGCCGGGCGCAGCGGCCTCAGCGCGAAGGATATTCAGGCCCGCCGGATCATTAACCTGCTCAGCGGCATCGAGCGGCTGGTTATTTACAGTATGGTTTTCATCCTGATCTCTTTTGCCTGGTTTGCACTCTTCCCCCAAACCCAGGAACTGGCAAAAGACGTTCTCAACGTCGTCATCCGGTCGGGCCTTAGCGTTATCGGCGGAACCGTGCGGATGCTGCTGCTGCTCCTCTATACTTTAGCAGTGCTTCTCTTTACCTATTGGCTGAACCGGCAGCTATCCCGGCGCCGCTCTCAAAAAACCCTTCCCGGTATCCTGAAAGACCCCCTGGTCTATTTCCTCCTGCGCAGCGGGTTGTGGATTTTAGCCCTGTTCCTGATCCTGTTTCCCTACCCCGGGGTGCCGCGCCTGTTTGCCGTGGGGCTGCTATTGCTTAGCCTGTTAGCGGCGCTGATTGCCCTGCGCCCCTTGATCGAAGAAATTGCTTCCGGAATCTACTTTAACAACATCTACTCCCTCAAAGCCGGCGACCGCCTTACTGTGGACGGCGTGTCCTACCAGGTCCAAAAACCCGGGTTGATCCATCTCCGGGCGTTGCGGAAAGAAGAAAGGCACTGGCTGCCCTACTCCAAAATTCTAAAAGCAGATTTGAGCATGGCGGAAAAACCGCGGGAAAAGCAGGCATGAACCGGGAAAGAGAGCAGCGTCTGCGCCACCTGGACCGCTTCGTCGCCCTGCTGGGCCTGTTGGCATTCTTGATGCTGGTATTGCGGCACGGTTTTCCTCAACTCTCCGTTCCCCGCCCCCTGCTGCTGGCCTGGGGAGTGCTGCTGCCCATCGGTTTTTTCCTGGAATCGCTTACCCGCCTTCTCTGGGTACAGAATCCCTGGCGCTACCTCCGGTTGCATCCCCTTCGCTACATCATTTTGCTGATGATCTTGCTGGAGCTTTCCGGGGCGGCGGCATGGAGCGCCGCGCAAACCGCCCCTTCCGGCGCGGGCGAAATCTTAAACCGCCGCAGCGTCTCCTTTACCACCGGAGAATTATACCTCGCCATCGTGTCGTTAGGCTTTGCCGGAAGCTGGGCGCAGGGAGTGCTCACCGCCAACCGCTGGCTGGCCAATCGCCGCATCCCGGTGCTGGCGCTTCCGGCGCTCACCTTTGCCGCGGCAATCCTTGCCGGAACCGCACTGCTGGCGCTTCCCGGCCTGCACCGGCAGCACATTTCCCTGTTGGATAACCTCTTTACCGCTACCTCAGCCCTCTGTGTTACCGGCCTCTCGGTTTACGATATCCCGGCTGCCCTCAACCCCGCCGGCCAGACCGTGCTGGCGCTCCTGATCCAGGTCGGCGGGCTGGGCACCATGACCATCCTGGGCTCCATGGCCTTGTGGCACCGGGGAATGATTACCGTGGGGGAGCGGGTGGCCTTTTCCGAGTTGGTGGGGGGAATGAAACTCACCGAAACCCGGAAACTGCTGGGAACCATCCTGAAAGTTACCTTGCTGGTGGAAGGATTCGGGGCCCTCGCCTTTTGGCTGCTCTGGAGAGGCCGGATAGACCATGCCCTTCTCAAAGGCGCTTTCCATTCCATCTCCGCTTTTTGTAACGCCGGGTTTGCGTTGTTCAGCGACAGTTTCGCCTCCTTCCGCTCCGACCCGCCCACCCTGGTCGTGTTGATGCTGCTGATCGTGGCCGGGGGAGCCGGTTTTCCGGTGCTGGCCAACCTGAACCGCGCAGCGCTCAGCCGGGTCATCCCCTGGCAGGAATCGCTTTCCTTAAACAAAACCAGCCGGGTGGTGTTGCTGTGGTCCGGGGGGCTCATCGTTCTTGGGACGGTTCTGTTCTTCGCCGACGGCTGGCTAAACGGAACCCCGCGCACCTGGATAGAGGCGCTCTTTCAGTCCGTAACCACCCGCACCGCGGGTTTTCAGGCGGAGTCGCAGTTGCGCTTCGGGTTTCTGGGCCTGACCGCCGCTATAGCGCTGATGATCATCGGCGCTTCACCGCAGTCCACCGGCGGGGGCGTCAAAACCACGGTAGTTGCCCGGCTGTTCCGGCGGATCGATCCCCGTGACCCGCTTTCCTCATCCCGCTGGCTGATTACCTCTAAACCCTTCCGCGTTGCCCTGCTGCTGACGGTTTTATACCTGCTGACCGGTCTGGGAGCTTCCGCCCTGTTCTTCATTACCGATCACCTTTCCGCCCGGGATGCTCTCTTCGAGGCTTTCTCTGCCCTGGGCACCGTGGGCCTCACCCGTGATATTACCCCCACGCTCTCCCCCGCCGGCAAGTGGATCGATATTTTATTGATGTTCTGCGGGCGGGTGCTCTATCCCGTGCTGGTGATGCGGATGGTCCGCCGCCGCCCCGCGCCCGACCCGGTGCCCTGGACCTGAAAAGGGAAAAAAATCCGAAATAGGGCGGGGAATCATTTCGCTTTTCCCCGCTAAGCCTGCCTGGGTTTACGCCCATGCGAAAAACCGGGGTTAGAGCCTTCGTGTCTTACTGGCTGAAACGATACGATAAACGAAGATTGCCCTTGATTCATGATACTGCGGGCAAATTATTGGAAGCCATCCCCCGCTCCTGCCTCCTCGTCCGGGACGGCAAAATCGGTCGAAATATCGACCGAGAGACGAAATGCCGACCCATGATCCATATTCTCAAGACCATTGTTACTCCCTTCCAGGCCATTCCAACCTGTTTTAATTAAATAACTTAATCCCGATATATTCCTGGTCTGCCCGGATTGGCATTCCTATAGCATAATAAACCGCTATGCTGATCGTGCTGCTGAAAATAAATCCCCGCCCGGGGAAGCGGCAGGATACCCTGGATATCCTCCGCTCCCTCCAGTTGCCTTTGCAGGTACGGCAGGATTGCCTGGCGTGCGAGGTTTATGAAACACGTGAAGGCAAAGGGGAGATTCTCTACCTGGAACAGTGGCGCAACAAGGAAGCATTAAGCCGCCACATTCAATCCACCCTGTATCTGCGGATTCTAACGGCCATGGAACTGGCCGCCGAAGCGCCGGAAATTTGCTTCCACGAAGTTGCCGATAGCAGGGGGATGGATTTGATCGAAGAAATACGGGAGTGTGAGGGAAGTTGAAAATCAGCCAATGTAAAAAATACCCGACGCCATTTAACCTCATTAACAAACAGAAGGAGAAAGGATCATGATAAGCATCAGAAAAAACAGCGCCTTGCGACGTCTGTTGTATGGCTTGCTGTTGTTGTTGGCGGGGAGCGCCATACTGCTGACCGGCTGCTATCCCGGCGAGATCGATAGCGTTCAGGAGACGGATTTGGTGGTCACCCTGTTCGATAAGGACGCGGATTTCAGCGCCTACAAGACCTACGCCAT
>JABWBP010000097.1 GCA_013360445.1 Calditrichaceae bacterium
AGCAGGGAAAACGATTCTAAATGCTCTCCACGAAGTGGTGGATACCCAAAATTCTTCCTCTGTGGCCTCTGTGATCTCTGTGGCTGAATAGTAACGAAAAAAGAACTTTTAAAACAGCTTTTTAGAAGAGAAATTTCAAAAATCGAAAGAAGGGGAACTGCCAGTACTCGGGTTTGAGAAAAATGACGTGGAAGAACAAGTTAAAGATTTGGTAATAGCCGTACACCGCGATCAGCCAGCCGGCCAGTTTGAATTTGGCGCTCATCCCCTGCAAAAAATGGTAAAAAAAGTAACAGGCGACGCCGAACGCCACCAGGGTAATGCCCTGGTAGGTGTGAAAAGCATCCACGGTTCCCAGGCCCAGGTTCCAGTGAAACACCCAGCCCGGCAAATAGGATTGATAGTCCCGTGCGAGGATGATGATTTGATCCAGGGCCCGGGAAATCGCCGACGCGGTCCAGAAAATGACCGGCAGCGACCAGTGCGGTTTAGATTGTTTTTCCATTTGTGAAGGTAAGGCGGGGGGAGATTATTTCCAATAGGCCGGAGAAAAAAATAATCGGAATCCGTTGTTTTTCCTCAGTACGCCCGGAGGGACTTGAACCCCCAACCCTCAGATCCGAAGTCTGATGCTCTATCCAATTGAGCTACGGGCGCAGCTAACTGTGCAATGCAGCGCCAATTTACACGGCGGCGAGGGGCTTTGCAATCGCAAAAGAAATTTGCCGCCATTTGAAATGCTTTTGAAAGGTGGTGGGATGAGCAGTGAAGGGCAAGCCCCGGCTCAAGCTGCCTTACAGCAGCCACGTTGCTACTCCGAAATAGAATATCAGCGTAAATATATCCGCCAGTGCGAGGGTCATCGGGCCGGCTGCAATCTTCGGGTCAAGCCGTAGCGCATGCAGGAGCGCCGGCACGCTTAATCCAAAAAAGCTCGCCGCGCAGAGAGCCAACAAAATACTTGCGCCAATCGAAAAGCCGGTTAGCCCGGATCCACGCCAGAGCCAAACGGCCAGGCCGACTATCGTGCCACAGGACGCGCCGAGCAGGAAGGCTGTGCCGCTTTCCCTGCGAAGCGCTCGCAAATACCAGCCCAGGGTCGGCCGCGTTGATCGTAAGGTCTGAATTGTCACGGTCATGGCCTGAATGCTCACGCTCTCGCCTAATCCCAAAATAAGCGTGAGAAAAAACGCCAGCACAATCGTCTTTGCAAGCGTGACTTCGAAAGTATCCGCCAGCATCGCGCAAATCATCCCGCTGCCAATCGTCGCAATCAGCCAGGGAAAGCGAAACCGGAATGCTCGCACCGGCGAGGCATCACGCACTTGAGAAATCCGGAAGCCAATGGACTCGAACAACGCGTCCATCTGCTCCTTCTCGGCAATATCGAACGCCTCCTCACTGAGCAGGCTGATATCTACCACGCCGACGATCCTCCGTGAATCGTCAATCACCGGCAAAGCCAGGAATTTATACAACACAAACGCTTCGCACGCTTCCAGCACGGTGGCAGTGTGCGGAATGGCCATCACACGGGAAATCTTCAGCTCTGACAGCGGTGTTTCTAAAGGCGCGGTCAATAAGCGACGCGTCGGCACAACGCCGGAGAGGCGATCGTCTTCATCCACAAGATAGAAATAGACGATTTTCTCCCCAATGCCGCGCTGGCGGATGTTCTCCAACGCCTGCTGAACAGTGAGATCTTCGCGTAAGGTCATCACATCCTTGTGCGCAAAGGTGATGACCGGCTGATCAAGATGTTCGGATCCCTGACTCATCTGGCAAACTCCACCATAAACCATTCAAAAAAAATCTGCTGAACCGGATCACCGCTTCCCCCCGGAGAGCATCTCCTTCAGCTCCCGCAATTTCAGCAGCGCGTCAATAGGGGTGAGGGTGTTAAGATCGGTTTTGCGCAGCTCTTCCTCCACCGGGGAAGGTTTCGCTAATTCAAACAGGCTAAGCTGATTTTTATCCGCTGCGGAGCCGGCCCGCGGCTGCGCTAATTTGGGAGTGCGATTGGGGGTTATCTCGTTCGATTCTAAGTTGTGCAGCACCTCCCGGGCGCGCTCGATCACCGCCTCCGGCAGCCCGGCCATCTGCGCGACGTATATACCGTAGGAGTTGTCCATCCCTCCCGGCTCGATCTTGCGCAGAAATACCACGTGGTCTTCGTACTCCTTCACCGCCACCCGGAAATTTTTGATGCGCGGGTAGAGCATGGCCAATTCGGTCAATTCGTGGTAGTGGGTGGCGAAGAGGGTTTTGGCGGAAATCTTCTTGTGGTGATGCAAATATTCGGTAATCGCCCAGGCAAGGGAGAGGCCGTCATACGTGCTGGTGCCCCGCCCGATTTCATCTAACAGAATCAGGCTGCGGGGAGAGGCGTTGTTCAAAATATTGGCCGCTTCTAACATCTCCACCATGAAGGTGCTCTCCCCGAAGGCGAGGTTGTCGGAAGCGCCCACCCGGGTGAAAATGCGGTCCGCAATGCCGATGCGGGCAGATTCCGCGGGCACAAACGCGCCGATCTGCGCTAACAGCACGATCAATCCCACCTGGCGCAGGTAGGTGGATTTGCCGGACATGTTCGGCCCGGTAATCACCATGATCTGGGTATCCCGCCCGTCGAGGTGAATGTCGTTTTCGATGAACGGCTCGTCCGGGGGCAGCAGCCGCTCCACCACCGGGTGGCGTCCCCCGCGAATGATAATCTCCTCGCCCTCATCTACCTCGGGCTTGACGTAGCGGTATAACGCCGCCGCTTCCGCCAGGGCGGCCAGGCAGTCTAACTCCGCGATCAGGCGGGCGTTTTTCTGAATCGCCCTGCCCCACCCCGCCACCTGCTGGCGGATTTGCTGGAACAACTCGTATTCCAGGGAGGCCATCTTCTCTTCCGCGCCGAGCACTTTTTCCTCGAATTCTTTCAACTCCGGGGTGATGTAGCGCTCCGCGTTCACTAAGGTCTGCTTGCGGATGAAATAATCCGGCACCCGCTCCTGGTGGGCTTTGGTCACCTCGAAATAGTACCCGAACACCTTGTTGTAGCCGATTTTCAGCGAGTTGATGCCGCTCTTTTTGCGCTCCTGGTTCTGCAATTCCGCGATCCAGGACTTTCCCTCCCGGCTGATCTTGCGCAGCTCGTCCAACTCCTCGTGATACCCCTCTTTGATAATCCCGCCCTCGGTGAGGGTGGGCGGGGGCGTCTCCACGATGGAGCGCTCCAGCAGGGCCACCACTTCATCGACGTTTTCTAAGTTGCTGCGGTAGTGCTCCAGAGGCGGGTATTCGGTGTGTTGCAGGGTTTCCCGGATCGGTTTCACGAAGCTGAGGGCGTTTTTCAAAGTAACCAGGTCGCGGGGGGTGGCGCGGCCGGTGGAAATGCGCGCCAGCAGCCGCTCCAGGTCGCTGATGTTCTCCAGGGAAGCGCGAATCTCCTGGCGCAGCTTGGCGTCGTTGAAAAACACTTCCACCCGGTCCAACCGCGCCTGAATGCGCGGCAGGGAGATCAGGGGATGGGTAATGATGTGCTTCAGCAGCCGCCCGCCCATGGGGGTGATGGTATGGTCGAGAATGGAGAGCAGGGTCCCCTCCCTGCCCTGCCCGATAATCGGGCTGGTGATTTCCAAATTGCGGCGGGTGGAGGCGTCTAAGATCATGAATTCATCCGGGGAGATCACCGATAGCTTCTGGATATGGCGCAGCTCGTTCTGAAAATTTTCCTTGCAATAGTGCAGGATCGCCCCCGCGGCGATGACGCCTAAGGGGAAGCTCTCCGCCCCGAAACCCTTCAAGCTGGGGACGCCGAAGTGCCCGGTCAGCAATTCGTAGGCAAATTTGTGGCTGAAAATCCAGTCGTCGATGCGGGTGAGCAGCGCGGGCACTTTCTTGTCGAAGGATTGCTGCAGCGGCTCGAATAACTGCTGCGGGAGCAGGATTTCTTTAGGGGAAATTTCCTGGAGATAATTCACCAGGTTCTCTAAATCCACTTCGCTGAGGTAGAACTCCCCGGTGGAGAAATCGCCGTAGCTGACCCCGGCGCGCTGCCCCTGCAAGCACACCGCCGCCAGGTAATTGCTGGTTTTGTGGTCTAACAGTTTCTCCGAGAGCGCGGTGCCGGGGGTGACGATCTCCACCACGTCGCGCTTGACCACGGTTTTGGCTAATTTGGGGTCTTCCACCTGCTCGCAGATGGCCACCCGGTGGCCGGCCTGCACTAATTTGGGGAGGTAGTTGTCCAGGGCGTGGTAAGGAAATCCGGCCAGGGGAACGTCCGCGGTTTTGCCGTGCGAGCGTTTGGTGAGGGCGATGCCCAACACCCGGGAGATGATTTTGGCGTCTTCGTAGAAGGTTTCGTAGAAATCTCCCATGCGGTAGAGCAAAATCATGTCGCGGTACTGCGCTTTGATGGCCAGGTACTGCTCCATCAGGGGCGTAGTTTTAAAAGAATCTTCCGCCACGGCGCGGGGATTTGTAGAATGGCTTTTATTCGACATACATTTGCTGAGGGCGAGCGCGGCGGGCGGGCGCTGACCACCACCCACCACTCACCTGCTCACCCATAATCCTTTGTTCGGCTCAAACAGTATTGGCCTGTTTTCGCCATTAATCCTGACTTTTTGCTAAAAGTAAGGAATGGGGATGCAATCCTGCAAGGAAATAAATATGGAGAGCAATCAGGAGAAGACAAGAGAAGGGCAGAATGATTATGGGAGCACTCCCGGCTCCAGGGGTTACTTCTTAAGCCAGGCGTCTAACAACTCCCAGAAGCTTCTTGGTGATTTTTGGCCCCGTTTCTGTGCGGCCAGCCACTCCTGCGCCCGCTCGGCGGTCATAATGCCCACCGGGCCTTCGTAAATGCCCCCGTCCACCAGCCCGTCATACACCCGCACGGCGATGAGGTTCTCGCGGTCGAAATAGAGCAGGTCCGGCGGGATTTCATAGACCCGCAGCTGCTGCCACTCGTCGCCGCGAACCGCAGGGCCGCCGATGGAGGTGAAATTCCCGGTCTTACCGATCCGCCTGCCGTTCACATAAGTTTCATCGAGGTCGTCGATCTTGCCTAACAGCAGCGCCAGTTTTTGCCCCCGGTAATTCGCGGGAACCGTAAAGCGTTGGCGATACCAGGCGTAGCCGTCGTAATGGCGATAGCCCTGCACTTCCCAGCGCAGCGGAACGACCAGGTTCTTCCAGGCGCGGTCGTCAAAAGCGGGATCTTTCCACTCCGCCTCGTCGCCGGTAGAGAATTTCCAGGGGCCGTCCAGGGGAATATCCATCGCTAAGCTGCTTTGCAAGGTATAAATTCCCACCCGGCCTTCTACCATGCCGCCGGCCAACTGCACATCATAGACCCGCACGGCGAGCACGTTTTCTCCCGAAAAATTCAGATATTCCGGGGGGATGCGGTATTCGCGGAATTTCGCATAGGCAGTTTCCATCCCCGGGGGAAAAATCCCCGAAAAACCGATCAGGTGGCCGTTCAGGTAGGTCTCATCGACGTCGTCGATGCGGCCCAGGTGCAGGAAGAGGGGAGTTTTTTCGGAACCGGAGGGAAGTTGAAAGCGGGTGCGGTACCAGGCATAGCCGTCGTAGCCCGGGAATCCCTCGTCCTCCCAACTGGCGGGAACGAAAATATTCTGCCAACCCGCGTCGGCGAATCCCGGTTGGGCATATTCCGGCTTGTCGCCGATCTCGAATTTCCACTTGCCGCGCAAATCCACCAGGCGTTTCCACTCTTGCGCGTGGAGCGGGCTGTACGGGAGCAGGAAAAAGAGGCTCAAAAGACCGCCGGCGAGGGTTTCGAAGACGGTTTCTCGGAAATGTGGATTTATGAGTTTCATCGTTCATCCGGTTTTAATTCAGGATTACCTGCAAACTCTATTTTGACATCCGCCGGTAATTTACGCCGCACAGGCATCCCGGTTGTCACTTGCAGGTAAAATCCCGTCACCGATTGTCATCACGTCACCAGTTTGTAACCGATGCCGTGAACCGTGAGGATATGGCGGGGATGGGCGGGGTCTTGTTCGATGCGCTTGCGCAGTTTGAGGATGAAATTGTCCACCGTGCGGGTGGTGGGGTACTCCTCGTAGCCCCACACCTGGTTCAAGAGATCGTCGCGGCTGACGGTTTGCCCCTGGTGCTGCCATAAATATTTCAGAATTTCGAATTCTTTATGCGACATCGGCTCCGGCTGCCCGCCCAGGAACGCGTCGTAGGTGGAGAAATCCACCTCCAGGCCGCCGATTTTGACGCGCTCTCCCCCGCCCCGGCCGCCGCGCTCTTCCACCCGGCGCAGCACCGCCTTGATGCGCGCCAGCAGCTCCCGCAGGCTGAAGGGTTTGGTGATGTAATCATCCGCGCCTAATTCCAATCCCAGCACCTTGTCGATCTCCTCCCCTTTCGCGGTCAGCATGATCACCGGGGTAGCGATCCCCTTCTCGCGGGCTTTTTTGCAGACGTCGAAACCGGACATCTTCGGCAGCATGATGTCGAGGATAATCAGGTCGTACTGATTTTCCAGAATTTTTTGCAGCCCGATTGCGCCGTCCTCCGCAAAATCCGCCTCGTAACCCTCGAATTCCAGGTTGTCTTTCAACCCCAGGCGCATCTGCGGCTCGTCTTCAACGATGAGAATTTTGGGCATGGCTCCTCCGGTTTTTGTGAGTGGCTAAAGTGAGCTAAAGTAACTGAGGTTCTGGCCTGGGGAGTCGATACTTTGAGTTTTTGCGGTTATACTGATCCCCTTTATTACGCAGGCATTCCTCTACATAATCGCGCACCTTTCCAACCTGGTTAACATTATCTTGCAGATAGCGGCGGAAGCGTTCCCGCGGGGTATCATCACCCGGCGTATCGTTCAGTTTGCCGACCAATTCCAAAATTTGTTTCAGGCTGATGTCCATTTTCTCCTCAAAATTAAGTTCAAAGTTGTAAGTCTGAACTCATTACAATTCCCCCTTAAAGGCTTTGTCTAAGATGCTGGGGAGTAAAGCTTCAATTTCTTTCTCGATCTTCAAACGTATGGAAGAGATTTCATTCAGTGATTGAAATATTTTTATCGCTTCATATTGTTTTTGAACAATTGGCATAGGTATTTCGATTTCAAGGAATTTCTCGGGGCGAACTCTCTCGCGTCTCCCTCCTACGCCGTGTGTAGCCGCTTGTAATTTCTTTGCAAACCAACTTGTTATAACAATATTTCTAATATATTCCGGTAAACATTTCTCTGGTTTACAACTAAAAGTGCGATATTCTGGTGAGGCGAAATAACCATCCAATTCGTTTGGGCATATCGCAACCGCTCCTTCCCAACCCTTCACTTGACTTAGAACTAACATTCCGGCTTTTAAATGGTTGAAATAATTATAAGACGTTGCAGTACCTGGAATCGAAAGCTTAGAAAATAATCCCCCTCCAAAGCTTTTAATACCGACTTGTGGATATTCTTTCGCAGCCTCCACAGGTATTCTCAATTCATCGAGTTTAAATATTTCTCCCATTTTCACTTTTCTGTCCTGAGCCAGTCCAAAATGGAAACTCAGAATAAATACAGTGGATTTGTTTAAGTTGGAAACCTGTAAACCCCTTACCTCTTCAATCTTCCCCATCAACCACCCAATCTTTTTCACAATGCGCTGTTGCTCGGCTAAAGGGGGGAGGGGGATTTTTATCGGTAACAATCGTCTGGCTTTCAATTCTGTCTTTATTCCACCAGGTAAGTTTTTAAAGAGAATTTCTCTAAAAAAATTGCTGCGTAACAACCACCACAGAAATCGAATATCCGCTTTTTCTTTAATAACCTGATAGCTGCCGTAATGGATTGTGGCAGCCGCTAAAAATTTTTCGGTTTCATTGTAGATCGCAATTGCGCCTTTAGCGGCGTTAATTCCCGATAAAACTAAATCACCGGGATAAATCGCTATCATTTTGGTTCTGGTTTCATGATCCGGGCGAAACTCAATTTTGCCGGTATTAAAACCAATCTTTGAAATGATTTTAATCTTTCCGGCTGCAATCTCTTCCGCTGAAAGCGTTTGATTTCGCTCAATTATGACATCACCAAGGGGTACTTGCGGCCAAGTATTGTTCATAAATTTTTTGCTTCGATAATGTTTTGAATTTCGTTCATAATCTCGATAATCCGCTGCTCCTTCTTCAAAATATCCTCTACCAACTGCTCCGGCGGCAAATGCTCCAGCGCCTCGGCGCTGTTGGGGTTTTTAATGTCCAGGTTGGCCGAGAGCAGGGTACCGTCGTCATTATATTTCAACACCTCTTCCACTCCTACCCGCCAGGCGTGTTCATTTTCCTCCCGCGGCCCGGCCTTGAACCATTGCAGGCAAGCCGAGAACTCCTCGTACTGCATCGGTTTGGTTTTGCTGTAGCTCTTGCGCCCTTCCGGGAGAGGGATTTCGTAATACCATATTTCTTTTGTAGGGCCGGAACGTTCAAAGAAGAGCAGGTTGGTGGGAATGGCGGTGTAGGGAGCAAATACCCCGTTGGGCAGGCGCACAATGGCGTGCAGGTTAAACTTTTTCAGCAGTTCTTCCTTGATGCGGGCGCAGACGCCGTCGCCGAACAGGGTTCCGTTGGGAACCACTACCGCGGCGCGCCCGCCCTTGCCGGCGCTCTGCCCGGGGCGCTTCAGCTTGCGCATGATCAGTTGCAGGAAGAGCAGGGCGGTTTCCGCGGTCTGCATGTCGCTGGGAAAATTGGATTTGATGCCCGCTTCTTCTTCCCCGCCAAAGGGGGGATTGGTGAGGATAATGTCCACCCGGTTTTTATCGCCAATCTCTTTCAGGGGAACCGATAGCGAGTTGCCATAAGTGATATTGGGAAATTCCAGCCCGTGCAGCAGCAGGTTCATTTGCACCAGCATGTAGGGCAGCGATTTGGCTTCCTGCCCGAAGATGGAGCGCTCTTGCAGGATACGGCGGTCTTGCACGGTGCGGCATTGTTGGGAAAGATGTTCAAACGTCTCTACCAAAAATCCCCCGGTGCCGCAGGCCGGGTCGAGGATAGTTTCTCCCAATTGGGGATTCAATGCTTCCACCATGAACTGCACCACCGGCCGGGGAGTGTAGAATTCCCCGGAATCCCTGGCGGCGTCGCGCATTTCCCGCAGCATGGATTCGTAAAGATGGCCGAGCAGGTGGATTTCTTCGGAACTGCTAAAGTGGATGCCGTTCACCTTGTTGATCACGTCGCGCAGCAGGTAGCCGTTAACCATGCGGTTGATAACCCCGCGAAAAACGTTGGCAATCACGTCGCGGCGGTCGCCCCCGTTGGCGGATTGTAGATTGCGCAGGTAAGCAAATAACCCCGGCCCGCGCGTTCCATCGGGGCGCACCGCTTCATCCTGGTTGATAAAGGCCATCAATTCCTCGCCGGTGATACCATCTTCGCGGGATGCCCAATCCCGCCAGCGATAGGGCAATTCCACTGCGGGACGGTAACGTTCACCGGTAAGCGCCGCTTCTTGCTCCCGCAACCGTTCCATGTCATCCAAAAACTTCAGGAACATGATCCAGGTGAGCATGGGCAGGCGGTCAAGGTCGCCGTTCAGACCCTTATCCTTACGCATAATATCGCGGGCAGATTTAATGATGGAGCCCAATTGCTGGGCGGTGGTTTGAGGGTATTTGTTTTTCATGAAATTTTTTGTATAGCCTTTGTAAAGTTTTTGTCAACTTTTTGATAATTATTTTGTATATTCGGAAAAGATTTTCCAGCCATCATAACTCGCCAATGGCGGGGGTTGCCAGTATTGGCACGGGGGTTGGAAGATCTTTTTTTTATATATACCCATCCCAACGAAATTCCGAAACTTTGCTCAGATCAAACGGGTTTTTGCGATGGTAGTAGTTGCTTTTCCCTTTCCCCTGGGTTGAATAATTCTCGAAATCATACAGATCGATGACGAGGTTGTATTTGTCGATGAGCGCCTTATAAAACCTTCCGTCATTTTGGAGGATATAGCGCTGCAGAGCCCACAACAGATAGTCAACGATGCTCAATTCCGGGGTATCCTGGCTGAGTACGATCTCACAATTGAACTGAATAGTTTTTGGTGTTCGCCGCCGTTGGTTATCCCGTTCAATCGCTTTAGTAACCGCATCCCGCAGTTTAGTGCGGCTGCTTTTATCCCTTGCGGAAAGATAGACCTGGTAATATTCATTTTCATCATGCAAACGGTCTTTTAGCAGGTGATATACCAGGTCAAAATAAAACTCCTTTTCGTTGCTGTTGTGTTTGTTCTGAAATAAATCCAGGCGCTTACGCCCGATTACCACGAAGGTTTTAAACCCTTTCAAGTCGCGCAGCAACTCCACAAATTTGGAGCGGATATCAGGACTGTCGCCGCGGGCATGCAAGTACCACCCTTTGGGATTTGCTACACTGGGTATGGAATTATAAAGCGGATCGTTTTTGATTCCTTCCTGAAAGTCAACAATGGCCTGGCGAATTTCCTTTTTGTCAGTTAATGAGATCATTCCAATGAGTAAGACCGGCTGAAAACCCGGCTGCCCGACCAGTAGTTTTTTGCGCTTCCCGTAAAAAGTCGGGTCGCCGCTTTCATCAATGAAGAAATAGCATTTGTTCATTAACTCTTCACCGCTATTCGATATCCCCCTTCAAATGGAGAATTAGGTGGCGCTACGGTTCAATTTTCCCCTTTGAAGGCTTTGTCGTGATTCCGGCCAGCCGGAACGAACGGGGGGATACAGGGGGATGTATCACGCCGCATAAAGTTCGTTTTGCAGATTGGTAATTGCCTGCCGGAGTTCATCCGTCCCGCCAAAATATCCGGCGATCTCGCTGATATTTCCATGTTTGGAAATCGGCGGTACTTTGAGTACATCAGGCAGCTTGAATTGGGCGACGCCATGATCGGCGTATTTATCGAGCAACTCTTCCAGGATGGTTCTTGCCTCTTCTTCGAATTTATCGAAAAAATCTTTCTTTTCCTTGCGCAAGCGTTCCGCCCTTTCCCGCCGGGTGCGCAAGGGGGCATTGTAGGCAATGTGGCAGAGCAAATCAAATGGATCTGCTTCCGGCTGCTGGGCGGCTTCGGCCAGTTGATCGAAATCGATTCCCCGTTGAGAGAGGTTTTCGATAATTTCATTGCGTTCATCGGGATTTGCCCAGCGCTTGCGGAGGGCGGCAGCGGTGGGAAACAAGGTGCGTACCGTTTCGGCAGTATAATCGGTGTATTTTACCACCCGCAATTGTTTGCCATTGCTATCTAATTCATACACCAACTGCGCGGCAATCTCGATCCAGCCGTCGTCCACATAATATTTTCGCCGTACACCGGGCGGCGGTTCTTTGATAACCGGGGAGCCTTCAAAAATGATTTCTTCTTTGAGCGATTCTTCCGGGGTGACCACGCTTTCGTCGATTACTTTTCCTTGATCATCAATATGAGATTCAGTTTCAAGAGAAGGTTCGCCGTCAAATTCGGGATCGGCGAAATGCCGGGTTGCCGAGCCGGTATAATCGAGAATATTGAAGTAGTACTTGCCATAATCGTCTTTCACCCGGGTTCCCCGCCCGATGATTTGTTTGAACTCGGTCATGGAGCCGATCACCCGGGCCAAAACAACATTTTTGACCATCGGCGCATCAACGCCGGTCGTAAGCAGTTGGGAAGTGGTGAGAATGACCGGTGTGTCGGTCTCCAGTTCCTGAAATCTGCTGAGGTGCCCCCGGCCAATGGCTCCTTCTTCCGCAGTGACCCGGCAAACGTAATCAGGATGTTTCTTTGTAAGGTCAGAATTCAAATTGTTCAGTATTCGGCGCATCTCATCAGCATGTTCCTGATCTACACAAAAGATAATGGTTTTGCCAAAGCGGTCGGTTTCCTTTAGAAACCGGGAGATATGGCGAGCAATCGCTTCGGTGCGGGCGCGAAGCGCAACGATTCGTTCAAAGTCTTTGGTGTGATATTCCCCGTCGGGAATCTCTCTTCCGAAGCGATCCAGTTCCCCTTTGCTAGGACGCCACCCGGCAGCGTCGGCAGTCGTTATCACCCGGTGAACGCGGTAGGGGGCTAAGAAGCCATCTTCAATACCCTGTTTTAAACTGTAAGTATAGATGGGATTTCCGAAGTAGGTGTAGGTATCGCGGTTATCCTCTCGCAGTGGGGTGGCGGTCATCCCTAACTGCGTCGCGGGATGGAAGTATTCCAGAATTTCTCGCCAATTGCTGTCGGACCTGGCGCTGCCGCGGTGACATTCATCCACAATGACCAGATCAAAAAAATCCGGCGCATACTCTTTGTAGAGCCCCGGTCTGCGTTCGTCTTTGGCAATGGCCTGGTAAATGGCAAAATACATTTCCCGGCTTTTGACCACCTCGCCATTCTCGATTTTATGGCGGGCATCGCCAAAGGGAATGAAAATCTTATCTTTAGGATCATCAATCAGAATATTGCGGTCGGCAAGATACAAGATTTTAGGCCGGCGATATTCACCGGTAGTATTCCAGCGGCTTGACCAGAGTTTCCAACAAATTTGAAAGGCAACCAGCGTTTTACCGGTTCCGGTTGCCATAGTGAGTAATACTCGCTGCTTCCCTTGCAAGATTGCCTGTACTGCCCAATTGATGGCGATTTCCTGATAGTAGCGGATATGAAGATTTGGCTGAAGAAAGTAAGGGCTTAATAAGCGATTGGCTTGATCCTCCGTAACTCCTTGCGAATTACGTAATCTCGACCAGAGTTCATCCGGCGTCGGGAACCGACTGAGTTTGCTCTCTTTTCCGGTGAGGTAATCAAATTCAATGATCCCTTTTCCATTGCTGGAATAAGCGAATTTCAGCCCCAGCGTTTCCGCGTAATCCTTTGCTTGCTGCAACCCGGCGCCAGGAGTTTTATACTCCGCCTTCGCTTCCACAACAGCAATGGTAAAGTCTCTTGTATATCGGAGAAGGTAATCGGCACGTTTTTGCTTGCCTCGTTTTATTTTACTGCCGGATACAATAATTCTTCCATTGGTGAAGGTTCTTTGTTCCGCGATAGAATGCGGCTCGTTATCCCAACCCGCCTCAATGAGTTTGGGCACGATATATTTTCTGCAAGTATCTGCTTCTGATAAGCCGTTCATTCATGCTCCATTACAAATGGGGAAGTAATTTCTATAAAACCCTGTCAACTTCACAACTGAATCCAAACATATCGTTGGCTAAAATTTAAGTTATGCTATGGGGATATTAAAGAAGTTTGAGAAATCACACCTGCTACGGAAAATATTTCCAAAAAAGTTTGGAATTGAAAAACAAATTCCAAACTTTTGCTATCAGCCCCCAAAGTTGGGCTCGGTTTTGGTTGGATGCTGCTATACTGGAAACGGTCATTAATTGCGCTTTTTTATCTCTCGCAAAGACGCTAAGACCGCAAAGTATCTATAGGATGGAGCATTTCTTTGCGGGCTTTGTGGCTTTGCGAGAAAAATTAAGTTCTTGACTGTTCGCAGTATAAAAACCTCAATTTATGCCCGCTTGCAGTATAACATACTTTACGCGGCCTTAAGTGAGACTTTTTTAAGAGAGTGTGCCCATAATTGCCTCCATTTATTTTCCACATCCCGGAAGGCCGGGAACAGAATGATTGATTGGCAGAATAATTTTTAAATCATTCTGCCGGATAATTATTCTACCAGGCACTTTAGTCCACTTTAGTCACTTTAGCTCACTCCGAAATACCAACCGGAACCGGCTCCCTTTCCCCGGCTGGCTTTCCAAAACCACCCGCCCCTGGTGCGCGTCCATGATGTGCTTCACCAGCGATAACCCCAGCCCGCTGCCCTTGGTGTTGTGTACCAGCGCCCCGGAAACGCGGTAGAATTTCTCGAAAATCTTCTGCCGGTGCTCCACGGCGATGCCGATGCCATGGTCTTCCACTTCCACGTACACCGCCCCGTCCTCCCTGCCGGTTCTGATGCACACGTATTTCTCTTTGTCGCTGTACTTCACGGCGTTGTCCAGCAGGTTGATCAGGGATTCCGAAACCGCCTCCGCGTCGGCCTTGACGGTTGGCAGGGCGGAATCGAAATCAGTCTCCAGGGCAAACCCCTCGTTTTTGAGGTGAAACTGGTAATTGTCCAGCACCTTGCCGGCGATCTCGTTCAGGTTGACATTGCTGAAATGGTACTCTTTGCGCCCCGCCTCGATGCGCGAGAAATTCAAGATATTGTTCACCAGGTGGGTCAGCCGCTCGGTTTCCTGCCCGATGATCTTGTAATACTCCTGCTTTTTCTCCTCCGAGCGCACCCGCCCCATTTCTAAAGTTTCGCTGAACATGCGGATGAGCGAGAGCGGGGTGCGCAGCTCGTGGGAGATGTTGGAGACGAAATCGGACTTCATCTGCGCCAGGTCCACCTCCCGGCGCACGTTGCGGTACACGAACCATACCCCGGCAATCAACAGCGCATCTAACAGCAGAATGAACGCAAGGTTCCAGCGCGAGCGGCTGCGCGCCAACTCCGCAATGGTTTCTCCCCGGGGGTAAATCCCCAGGGAAAACCGGGGAAACAGCCAGAGCAGTTTGGTTTGCTCCGCGTCCCCACTAACCTCGCCGCCGGCAGGATAAATCGCCTGGCGCTCTTCCCCGTGATAAACGGCTAAGTAAAACTGCTCTCCGGCGACCTCTTCTAACTTAGGCGCTAAAACCTGGTTGATGAAATTATTCGGCTCTAAAACCAGCCCGGCGATGCGAAAAGGTAAATCCTTCGCGAAATCTCCCAACGCAAACAACAGCGCCACAGATTGATGATCCGGATTCCGGGCGGTCGTCACGACCACCGGCTCGATTTTCCGGTAACCGGCCTGCCGGTAGCGCTTCAATTGTTCGGGAAGATTTTTCTGATTCTGAAGAGCGGAACGAAGATCCTCCGGCAGTTGCCGGCTTTCAGGATTGCTTTCCGGCAATACGAAGAATCGCAAACTCGCCATTGCGGAATCGGCCAGGAAAACCGCCTGCACGGCGCGATTATTGGCGACGAACCCCTCCAGCCGGTTTTGTAAGGCCTCCCCGGGCGATTCCCGGAGGGCGGCGTCGATGCGGCTTACCCAGCTATCGGCCACGTCCCAGGAATATTGATTGATGGAAAAGAGAATGGTTTCCAATTGCTGGCGGTAGATCTCGCCGATCATTTTTTCATTTTCATTCAGGGATTTCAGCTCATAGATGCTGTAAAACAGGGCGGGGAGCAGCACGATAATTAGCAGCGTCAGCGCGATTTTCCGCAGCGGGGGAAAGGTTTTCAATTCGGCGCACCTGGTTAATCCGACTTTATCTAACGCCGCAATATATGAGTATGAACGATTTCAGGAAAGTTAAAACTTGTCATGGAATGTCACCAAATGTCATTAGACCTTATTCATAGCTAAATATTTGATTTTTATGGAAGGATGAATAGCCCCGATCTTCAGATCGGGGACAGCAAATAAGTAAATCTATCCCTTT
>JABWBP010000098.1 GCA_013360445.1 Calditrichaceae bacterium
TGGGGGTATCCACCACTTCGTGGAGAGCATTTAGAGCCTTATATCCCTGTATTTGTGATTTGATTAGGAATTTTTTTATGTCTCTGTGCTCTCTGTGGCAAAACGCCTGAATAGTTACAAATATTTTACCGAAGTGTCCAAAAAATTGAGCGAACCCTCCATTTTCACTTTTCACTTTGCACTTTGCACTTTGCACTTCAAAACACCCAGGCATACCCCAGCCATACCGCCACCCCCACGTGCACCAGCATAATGATGTACATGATAATCGCAAAGGGTTTGTGGAAAACATGCCAGTAATGAAAAAGCCGCTGCACCTGGTTCAGCGCCAGCGTCCGGCGTTGCAGCTTGATTTTCCGCCAGGCCAATTGCACTGCCCGGTGGAGATAAGGCTCCTGCAGTTGCAGCTCCCCGGCCAGCAACCGCTTCAGGCGGTACACCTGGAAGGGGCGGAGCAGGTCGCTCAACGCCATTTCCAAAAACAATTTCAGCGCCTTCGGCTCTCGCCCGCCCCGGTTTTTCAAGATTTCATCCAGGCGATGGAGTTTTTCCTCGTTCAGGTTGAGGGTTTCCTGCAAATCGCGGCTGAAATTTTCTTCCAGTTCGGTGATTTGCCGCAGGGATAGCTCATCCCCCCGGCGATTGCGGGGAATTTGCAGATAGAGATAGCGCCCCAGGATTCCGCTGCTGGCCACCGCCACCATGGACCAGAAACTGACCGCCACCAGCCCCTGCACTTTAAAAGAGGTGTGCAGAATGATGAACAGCGGCCCCATAATCCCAAAGTAGATGTGAATATCCAGCCAGCGGCTTAAGGCGCCCCAATCTCCGAACAGGCGGGTGCGCTTGCGCACGGAGTAAAACAGCATGAAGAGCATCATGGTGGAGCCGAGGATTCCGAAGCCGTGCCCGCGGAATCCCGCCGGGCGCAATTCCCGGTAGGATTCATGGTGGGGGCGCTCCTGGTAGGTGGTGCGGTAATAGTTCAACCCGTCGATCAGAAAGTAAATATAAATTGCCAGCGACAGCGCGTATAAGATCTTGAGAAAAATTTTAAAGTGGTCGCGCTCTTTTGTTGCGCTTGCCGGCGGAGCCAGTGTTGTTGCTCCGTAATTTGCCAATGTCGCTCTCCTGAAGCCGCGATTGGGCATTATTTGCGCAGTTGATTGCGAATCTGCACAGACGCATTGCCCAAAACGAGGTTGCTGCTAATCGTTTATCCGGCCTGAGGGCCGGGGATTTTCCGGGGAATTGCAAGCTCCCTGCCCCATTTCTATGACCCACGGCCGGTAAAAAGCCGTTGGAAAGTTTTCCCCTTCCGCAAATTGTTTGCCATCGGCAGCGGTTTGATGGAAAATCCATTCCATGTCCGTCGCCAAACCGGCAGCAGCCGCCAGTTTATAATCGTTAAGGATGAGAATTACACACCATCATGTCATTGTAGAACTAACCCTTAACGAGTATCAGCGCGCGCTTTCCCGGGCGCTTATTTTTTATCCAAAAGCCGGTTCAGCGCCGGGCCGAGGTGGGTGATCAAGTCCCCGGCCAACAGGGCGTACACGGTCTCTTTTTCGACAATGTAATCCGCGGTGTAACCATGCACGAAACTGGCGGTGTAGGCGGCTTCATCGGGATCATATCCCTGGGCCAGCAGCCCGGCGATGAAACCGGTGAGCACGTCGCCGGTGCCGCCGCTGGCCAGCCCGGAATTGCCGGTGGGATTCAAATAGACCCGCCGGTCGGGCATGGCCACCAGGGTGGGCGCGCCTTTCAGCAGCAGGGTTAAACCGTGCTTCCGGGCAAAATCCTGGGCCAGCTCGATGCGGTTGGTGGCTAAGGATTCTTTGGATTCCCCGGAAAGAAAGCGCCGGAATTCGCCTAAATGGGGGGTGAATATCCAGTGGGCGTGGTGGTTTCCGTTGAGGATCGCCGGGTGGTTGGCGAGCGCAAAGAGCGCGTCGGCGTCGATCACGGTGGGTTTTTTGAAATTTTTCAGAATGGCGAGGATGGTTTCCTGCACTTCCTCGCTGCGCCCCAGCCCCGGCCCGATGGCCAGCACGTCCGCCCATTCCAACAACTCTTGAATCGAGGGAAGGCTCGCCGCGCCAATGGTCAATTCCGCGGTCTCCGGCAGGGGGCGGGTAATCACTTCGGTCAATTTTTGCTCCATGATCGGGTTCAAGCTTTCGGGAATTCCCAAAATCACCAGCCCGGCGCCCATTTTTAGCGCCGCCTGGGCGGTCAGCGCCGCCGCGCCGGTGTAACCTTTGGAGCCGGCCAGCACCGCCACCTTACCGACTTCGTACTTGTTGGCGTCCGGGTAGCGGAAAGGCAGCACGATATCTTCCTCGTCGAGCATATCCACTTTGACGTCATCTTTGTGGAGCACAAAGGGAGGGATACCGATGTCGGCGATGTATAATTCGCCCACGTAATTTTTGGCGGGGTAGAGCGCGTGGCAGCGCTTGGGCAGGGCCATGGTCACGGTAATATCCGCCCGGATGGCGCTCCCGGCCACCTCCCCGGTGCTGGCGTTCAGCCCGGAGGGGAGGTCGATGGCCACCACGGTGGTTTCCAGGTTCTTATTGATAAAATCGATTACCTCTTTGGCAAATCCCTGCACCGCGCCTTTGATGCCGGTTCCTAACAGGGCGTCCACTAATATATCCGGCGGTTCGTTTTCCAGTTCGCGAATGTCCTCCAGCGCGGCAACGAACTCTATGGGCAGGTTCATGTTCTTCAGGATATTGTAATTGATAAGAGCGTCGCCGGCGATTTGCGCTTCTTCCACGATGCAGAATACCCGCACGTAAACCCCTTCGTTCCAGAGATGCCGGGCCACCACGAAGCCGTCTCCCCCGTTGTTGCCCTTGCCGCAAAAAATATATACCAGGGGGTCGGCCACGCCATTCAGTTTTTGCCGGATCACCCGGAAGGCGGCCTGCCCGGCGTTTTCCATCAGGATCACCCCCGGCACCCCGATCTCTTCAATGGTAAAGCGGTCTTTCTCCCGCATTTCGTCCGCGGTTACGACTTTTATCATCGCAAATCTCCTTTTGGGTGCAAAAGTGTTATAGTACTCCGGTGTTATGGTGTTTTAGTGTTTTAGTGCCCGCGTCTTGCGCCACGCCGTCATAGAAGTTGATTTCTATAACACCAAAACACTCAAACACTTGAACACTATAACACTTCTTCAACGACCACCATCGCAATCGCCATGGTTCCCTCATGGGAGAGGGAAAGGTGAATGCGTTTTCCCTCGAACAGTCTGGCGGTGGCGCCGTGCAAATATACCGAAGGGCGGCCCAGCTCGTCGTTGATCACTTCCACGTCTTGCCAGCTCATTCCCGTGCGCAGGCCGGTTCCCGCGGCTTTGAATACCGCCTCTTTCACCGCGAACCGCCCGGCAAAGCATTGCGCCCGGATGGCTTTGGGCTGGCAATAGGCAATTTCCCGGGCGGTAAACACCCGCTTCAGAAACCGCTCTTCGTGGCGCTGGATCAGCTCTTGAATCCGCTCCACCTGGGTAATGTCAACGCCGACGGAATAGATGCTCATAATAAAGTGACTAAAGTGTCTAAAGTGACTAAAGTGGCAAAGTGACTAAAGTGAGTGAAGCGAGCAGATTTTTAACTTTAGCGCACTTTAGTCACTTTTAACTTTAGTCACTTGCCAGGGAAATATAGTAAAGAGGGGAAGGGGAATCCAAAGGGATTCATGTTTCTTCAATTCTGGAGCGAACCTGGGGATTATGCCGAAAATCCGCCAGAAGTTAATGAAAACCGAATTACTTTTAAAAATGCCTTGATTTCAGGAAGGGTGAGCCATAAATTTTTGCGTTTCAAAAGAGGGCCCATAGCTCAGTCGGTTAGAGCAGCCGACTCATAATCGGCTGGTCCCAGGTTCGAGCCCTGGTGGGCCCACTGATTTAAGGAGAAACCCAATTGAGGTTGTGTTTATACATCGGTTTGCTTTGTCATAAACATCGTAACAAAGTAAAAGGTGCATCCGAAATTCGAGTGCACCTTTTTCATTTTCAGGTATGGCGGGCATATTCTCATAAATAGAGGAGGATAAACCTTGAAAACGCTGTTAGCGAATTTTCTGATGCTGCAAGAGGTTGACAACCGGCTGAATGTGTTGAAATTGCAAAAGGGCGATTTGCCGATGATGATTCAACAGTTGGAGGAAGACTTGAGCGAGAGGCGCTCCCGGTTAGCCGGATTCGAACAAAAAATCACCAAATTGCAAAACGACCGCCGGATGTTCGAGAAAGAGGTTGAGGCCAGCAAGGGCCAGTTGAAAAAGAACGAAGAGAAGCTTTACCACGTGCAAAATAATAAGGAGTACGACGCCATCTCCCTGGAAATCGACACCCGCAAAGTCGAGATAGAAAATCTGGAAAATAAGATCATCCAGACCTTAGAAGATGAAGAGGAATTGAAAAAAGATAGCAGCGCGTTAGGACAGGAAATCTCCGGGTTAGAAAACCAGCTCAAAGAGAATCAAAAAGAGCTGGAAGACATAAACCAGCAGACCCAGGAAGAGGAAGCCCGCCTGCTCCAGGAACGGGAGAAAATCGCGCGGGGGATCGAGGATCGCTATATCCGCCTGTACGAACGGATTCGCCAGGCGAAAGACGGCCTGGCAGTGGTGCCGATCAACCGCTCCTCTTGCGGGGGGTGCTTTTCCGCCATTCCTCCCCAACGCATCGTGGAAATCCGGGAAGCCGGGCGGTTGCATACCTGTGAGTATTGCGGCCGCATCCTGGTATGGACGGAGCGGTGATAGTTACGCGCTGAGGCGGCGGGAGTGAACTAAAAGTAAAAAAAGGAAGTTAAACTGGCGGTTCAAAGCTAAGCCTGAATAACTTCCGGCAACTTTAGTTCACTTTAGCCACTTTAGGCACTTTAGTTCACTTTAGGCACTTTAGTTCACTTTAGGCACTTATAAAAGGGTATCTAAGGCAAATCAGGCGGTCGCTGCGGCGCCGGGCAACCGGCGCCGGGGAGGAAAGTCCGAACTCCGCAGAGCAGGATGCCCGGAGAGAATCCGGGACTCGCGGCGCGCAAGCGCCGCGGGATGGAAAGTGTCACAGAAACCATACCGCCCCGACTTCTGCGATGTCGGGGTAAGGGTGAAAAGGCGGGGTAAGAGCCCACCGGCCGGTCTCGCAGGCGAGATTTTTCCTTTCGGAAAAAGTGGCGACACCCGGGCCGGATAAACCCCATCCGGAGCAAGGCCAAATAGGGGAGAATTTTCCGCGGAAAAACGAGGTTGCTCGCCTCGTTCTTCCCGGCGCGACCGCGCCGGGGAGTGAACTCCCGGGTAGGCCGCGTAGATAAATGGCCGCCGCTCCCCGTTCCCGGGGAGAACAGAATTCGGCTTATCGACTTGCCTTAAATACCCTTTTATAAGTGCCTAAAGCGAGCTAAAGTTGCCGGCAGTTGTGCGCGCTCTGCGCCGCAGCGGTGTAAATATACATCAACCCCGCGTTTTACCAATCCGAAACCGTTCCCGGGTTTTACAAATGAAGAAATTTCGCAAACAGTGGAAAAAAATCGAAGAGTTTTTGAAATCCCAAAAGGTGTTCGGGGTTTCGGCGGATGATATTCTTCTCAAATTGTTGTACGTGCTGGTATTGGCGGGGGTTATTTTTGGGATGCTGCCCTCGGAGCGGCCTTTCGAATACAGCCATTTGGCGGTAAACAGTATTTCCCCGGAAGAGATTATCGCCCCTTTTAAATTTGCGATCCAGAAAACCCCCGAGGAATTGAAACGGGACCGGGAGCAAGCCCGAGCCAACGTTCCCGCGGTTTTCGCGAAAAATCCCGATACCGCTAACCGGCAGCGAATTCAATTGGCGTCGTTCTTCGAAAAATTGGCCGAGTTTTATGCCCGTCCGGAGTGGGTCGGAGGCCCGGGCAGCGCCCGGCAACGGCCTCCCTGGCAGGCCGCGGAAGCGGCGATAGATACGTTTTTGCAGCAAGTAAACCTGAGATATGCCGTAAAGCTGGATCGCACGCTCCTGCAGCAACTTTATACCCTCCATACCAAAAAAAATCTCGATAAACTGGCTAAAAACCTGGACCGCGCCCTGAGCCAGGCCTATCAGCAGGGCATCATCAATCGCCCCAAGGCGGAAATTGTCGAGAAGGAACTGGTGCTCAGCGAGGGCGGGATCGAGGAAAAAATGGCCCCCAAAGAAGTGCTGGAGATTCCCGAAGCCCAGGCGCAGATCAAAAATTTTCTGAAAACCCAGTACCCCGCCGAAGCGCCGGAAATAGCCCTCGCGGATTACCTGGTCGCGGGGTTTTTAGCTCCGAATCTGATCTATAATGAAGAGGTCACCAGCGAACGCAAAGAAAACGCGATACATGACGTTCCCCTGACCCGGGGATACGTGGAGCAGGATGAACGGATCGTTGACAATAATGAAAAAGTTACCGAAGAGGTGCACCAAAAGCTGCAATCCCTCTCTATCGCTCTCAAAGAACGCACCGCCCTGCAAAGCGGCTGGCAGCAGCTCAAGTTCAATATCGGCAAGGCGCTCTACGCCATTACTCTGCTGTTCATCATCGTTTTATACCTCTATTTTTATCGTCGCACGGTTTTTTCGGATAACCGCCTGTTAGGAATGATCACCATTATTATGTTGATGCAGTTCGGGCTGGCGGAAATCATCGAAAAATTCATCGACCGCCCCCACCTGGTTATCCCGGTGGTGCTGGTGCCCATGCTGTTGGGGATGCTGCTGGATTTCGGCATCGGGTTTATTTGCATGGTGAGCCTCAGCCTCATCTTCGGGGCGGTGAAAGGGAATGATTACATGCTCACCCTGATGATGCTGACGGTCGGGGCGGTAGCGCTGTTCTCGGTGCAAAATATCCGCAAACGCGGACAAATTTACCGCGCCATTGCCTACATCATGGGGGCATACCTGGCCATCAGCCTCATCGATGGGTTTTTGCACTTCCATTCCATGAAGGATATTTTGAACGGGTACGCTTTTTACCTGGTTGACGCCATTATCGTCCCCATGATCGTCTTTTTGCTGATCGGGATTTTTGAGCGCCTGTTCGATGTAACCACCAATTTAACCCTGTTGGAATTATCGGACCTCAACCATCCCCTGCTGAAGCGCCTTTCCGTAAGGGCCCCGGGGAGTTTCCACCACAGCATTGTGGTGGCCAACTTGGGAGAGGCCGCAGCGGAAACGATTGGCGCCAACGCGCTCCTGACCCGGGTGGGATGCTATTTCCACGATATTGGAAAAATGCTCAAACCGGAATATTTTGTGGAAAACCAGATGGGAGGCGCCAACAAGCACGATCCCCTCTCCCCGCACATGAGCGCCCTCATCCTGGCCAATCACGTCAAGGAAGGGCTTAAGCTGGCGGAACGGCACAACCTGCCCCGGGCCGTCAAACAGTTCATTCCGGAGCACCACGGCACCAGCCTGATGAGCTTTTTCTATCATAAATTTTTGGAAAGCAGCGACGACAAGGATGTGGATGAAAGCAACTTCCATTACCCCGGCCCCAGACCGCAGTCCCGGGAGACCGCCATCGCCATGCTGGCGGACGTGGTGGAAGCGGCTACCCGGGCGCTGAACAATCCCACCCCGCCGCGTATCCGCAACCTGGTGGACACCCTGGTGGAAAAGAAGATCGAAGAGGGGGAGTTGGATGATTGCGACCTGACCCTGAACGAGATCAAGCAAATCAAAGAAGCGTTTCTCCCCATCCTGGCCGGCATCCACCACGGCCGCATCGAATATCCCGGCAGCGAAACCGAGAAAGAGAAAAAACCTGCAAAGGAGAAGTCCGCCGCTCCCGCCCGGGGAAATACCCTCGCCGAACCGCCGGCGGCGGAAAAGGAGCGCCGCCCCGCTGAAGCTGAGAATAAAAACCGCCATGCGCCCACGAGTTGAGATCATTGTCGAGCATCCCGGGCTGCCGGTGGCGCTGAAACCGGCCCGGGAGCTGGTTTGCCGGGTCGCGGAAGAGGAAACCCTGTCCCTGAAGGCGTTAAATGTCATTTTGACCGGCGACCGCCGCCTGCAGAACCTCCATCGCGATTATTTGAATGACGATACCCCGACCGACGTGATTACCTTCGATTTGAGCGAGCCGGGACGCCCCGGGGTCGAAGGCGAGATTTATATTTCCGTGGAGCGCGCCCGGGCCCAGGCCGCGGAGTTCGGAGCGGCCCCGGAAGCGGAGATTGCCCGGCTGATCATTCACGGGATGCTCCACCTGAAAGGTTATGACGACCGCACCGGCCCGGAGCAGCGCAAAATGCGGGAGCGCGAAGAGCACTACCTGCAACGCTACGGAAAACTGCTGCGATTTTTGCCGGTTAAAACAGGAAAAAATAGCTGATGTAGAATGCGTAAAACGTAATGCGTAATAAAAACGGCATACCTGCCTGAATGCATGGCCGGTATGCGCACCGCGCAATACAAGTTACGCATTACGTTTTACGCATTACGAAATACGTTTCTTTTCAACCCCAATTCCCAATCTCGTTCTTCTGATATTTGACAGGGGAATCGCCCATGGCCCGATCCTTATCCCGCTTTGGCGCTGCGGCAAAAATGCCTTTCCTGCCTTTGGGGCTGGCGTTTTCCGCGGGAATCCTGGTCGGGCGCCTAGCGGATTTCCCTTCCCTCTGGATCGCTCCGGCCTTCAGCGCGGTTTTTGTTTTTGCCCTGGCACTCTTTCTAAAAAACCGTTTGCAGGGTAATCTCTCCCTCGCTTTGCTGCTGATTTTGTTTTTCCTGATGGGCATCTTCCGGCTCGCGGCCTGGAAAGAAAAACACCTCTCCAAACCCTTCCTGGCTCACCTTCCCATCATTGCGGATACCCTGAAAGGGGAAATCCGCAGCGTCGAGGAAACCTACCGGGTGCGGGCAGTGCTGGCCTTGCGGGAGCTGGTTCGCGATTCCGCGGCGGTTGAAATCTCCGGGCAAATCCTGCTCTACTTTCCTTATCGATACCCGCGGGAAATCGCCCCCGGGCAGCTCCTCACCCTGAACAAGGCGCGGATCGAGCCTTTGCCGGAGCGCCGCAACCCCGGCCAGTTCGATTACGGGGAGTTTCTGCGCTGGCGGGGCATAACGGCGATGTGCCGGCTTTCGGATTCCCTGCAAGTGGGAGTTGAAGCTGCCGTTACAGGATTTTCCGCCGAAAACCGCCTCTTTTATCCCCTGCGGCAAAAACTGATCGGGAAATTAGAGACGCATTTTCCTCCTCCCGCGGCCGGCTTTTTGAAGGCGCTGCTGTTAGGGGTGCGGGAAGACCTGGGCCGGGAAACGGTGGAGGATTTCCAAAAAGCGGGGGTGATGCACGTGCTGGCGATCAGCGGGCTGCACGTGGGATTCGTGGCGCTGATTTTCTACCTGCTGCTCTCCTTCCTGCCCCTTTACTTCAAATACCGCAACCTGTTCGTGATCGCTTTGTTGGTGATTTACATGTTTCTTACCGGCGCCCAGCCCCCGGTGGCGCGCGCCACCCTGATGGCCGCGCTCTATTTTATCGCCATCAACCTGGAACGGCGGGGCGCGGTGTTCAACTATCTCTTCGCCGCGGGGTTGATCATCCTGCTGTTCCAGCCGCAGCAGCTTTTCTGGGTGGGGTTCCAATTCTCCTTTGCGGCGGTGCTGGCCATCGTTTATTTCTACCCCAAATTGCAGGCGCAGGCCGACCGGCTCCTGGAATACCTGGAAAATGAAAAGTGGCGCCGTCGCCTGAACCGCTGGCTGATCGCGCCGTTCCTGGTCTCCCTGGCCGCCCAGTTAGGCGCCATTCCCCTGACGATGCACTATTTTCACAAGTTCTCCCTGATCTCTTTCCTGCTCAACCTTCCGGTCATTCCTTACATCGGGATCATCGTGGCGGGGGGATTTTTGTGCCTGTTACTGAGCTTCCTCAGCCCGGTTTTAACCGATCTCTTTGCCAACCTGCTCTCCCTCAAAATCGCCATACTGATCCAACTGGTAAGCGGGGCGGCAAACCTGCCCGGGGCATATTTCAACATCAGCACATTCGATGCCCTGGACATTCTCATCTATCTTTCCCTCCTGCTGCTGCTCTTCCACTTCAAAAATGTTCCTCTGCGGAAAATCTTCGCTGCGGCCTGCACGGTTTTTATGATCGCCTGGGGAACCATTCATTTGCTCAAAACGCCCTATTTCGATTTGTTGCTGTTGGATGTGGGGCAGGGAGACGCCGCCCTCATTGCCACCCCGCGGGGACAGGTGCTGCTGATCGACGCCGGCCCCGCCGGCGAATACGGAAGTGCGGCGGACGCGGCGCTGATTCCCGCCCTGCAATATTTGAACAGGCAGAGGGTTCATAAACTGTTTATCAGCCATCCTCACCTGGACCACCTTGGGGGAACCTTCCGGCTGTTAGAATACGCAAAGGTCGATTCGGTGTATTTGCCGCCGCCCCTGCCGCTGGCGGACGCCTGGAATGACAGTCTTCTGAAGACGTTGAAGCGGTTCCGGGTCCCTCACCGGCTCTTGAATCCCGGCGACCGGGTGTTGGTGGATGAGGAAACCCGGGTGTACGCATTAGGACCGTTTTCAGGGGCGCTGGAAACCGCGGACCCCGCCCAAATGAATCTCAACAACTACTCCCTGGCGCTGCTGGTGAACCACCGCGGCCATACCCTGCTGTTCCCCGGCGACTCGGAAAGGGAGGCGGAAGCCTATTTGCAGCTCTGGCGGGATCTTCTCAAAAGCGATTTTATGAAAGTGGGGCACCACGGCAGCACTACCTCCACCACGGAGGATTTTTTGGCCCTGGTAAGCCCGGAATACGCCGGAATTTCCGCGGGGGCCGGGAACAAATTCGGCCATCCTTCCCCGCAGGTGTTGAAACGGTTGGCCGCCTATGGGAGCAAAATATACCGCACCGACCGGGAAAAAGCGATCTGGCTGCGCATCCGAAAGGGCAGGTGGGAGCGGGTGGCCTGGGAGTAGAGTTGTTGAGAAGACAGGGGCAGGAGCAGGGGGCAGTTCTAAGAAGCTGTTTTATGCCAAAGGCATGGCTTACGCCAAAAGTTGCCACAAAGGCTCTAAGACACGATCCCGGTTGCCGGGAAAAAAATCTTCGAAATTCTTGGTGAAACTTTGTGACTTTGTGGCTTCGTGGCAAAAATGTGACCTTTTCAAACGGCTTCTAAGGGAGGCGCTTTGCCGTTGCAGAACGATTAAGGACATCGAGAGCGCCGCCGCAGCAAATTTCTAAAAAACTATTGCCCGTATTGAATATGGTTGCTTAGATTTACTTCCGAACCACTTTCGGGAGAAACGATATGGCAACGAAAAGCGAAGGATACTGCCGGTTCTGCATGAAATCCTTCCCGGGCTCCTCGATGAGCCGACACCTGGCCTCCTGCCCGGCCAAAAAAGAGAGAGACGCCCAGGAAGCCGCCGCCGCAAAGGGGAAATCTTCCGTTTATCATCTTAAAATTACCGGAAGCAGCTGGTACCACGACGCCCCGTACTGGCTGCACCTGGAAGTAAACGATGCCGTTACCCTTTCGCAACTGGATTCATTCCTGCGCAATATCTGGCTGGAGTGCTGCGGGCACCTGAGCGAATTCACCATCCATGGAATCCGCTACTCGGACTCCCCGGAAGATGATTTTTGGGATGCGGAGCTGGAATCCGAGCCGACCGATATCCAGCTCAAAAAAGTGTTGGACGTGAAAGACCGCTTCGAATATACCTATGACTTCGGCTCCAGCACCGACCTGTTAGGGGAAGTGATGGGAAAGCGCCCCGGGAAATTGGCCGGGGAAAAGATACGCATCCTGGCGCGCAACAATCCCCCGGATTTGAAGTGCGTTTCCTGCGGAAAAGCGGCGGAAGAATTTTGCGGCGACTGCCAGTCTTTTTATTGCGAGAAGTGCCTGAAAAAGCACGAATGCGGGGATGAAATGGCGCTGCCGGTGGTCAATTCCCCGCGCACGGGCGTTTGCGGCTTCAGCGGGGAGTTCGATACCGACTTTTTCATGGAAGAGCGCGCCGGGAATGCGGCGCGGTAGGGGCACGATGATGGGGTATGAGGTGTATGGTATAGGGTATAAGGAAGATACTTTCCATACCATTTACCTTATACCTTGCACCCAATGCCTCCCCCAATAACAGTTTATGCCTCTTCTGCCCCTATCAAACGTACAGGGTAGATTACCATTAACGTTCCAGGAAGGAGCGACTGTTTGGCAAATTTTATGATCAGTTTTGTGCGCAATGCCCTCAAACGGTTTAAAAAAACCGGCAAAGAGACGGGCGAGAAAGAGACTTCTCAAAGCGATTTAAGAAGCAAACGAGGGGGACCTTCTTCAACTTTAAAGAGCGACAAGGGCGGGGAACCATCGCCTCCGCAGACGAAACGCCGGCGGCGGGACAGGCGGCGCAAACCGCGCTCTCCCCAGGGCGGCCAACCACCGGCGCATCCGGCAAAGCAGGGTGGAGAGGAGGAGAAAATCCACTGGGATATTTCCCAATTCCGGGTGGAGCCGGCGGAAGGGAAAACCCGCTTTCAGGATCTCAACCTGCCCAACAGCATTATGCACGCTATTGCCGACCTGGGATTCCATTACTGCACCCCCATCCAGGCGGGGATACTTCCCGCCACCCTGAGCGGGCGCGACGCTGCCGGGCAGGCGCAAACCGGAACCGGGAAAACCGCCGCTTTTCTCATTACCATTTTTACCCGGATTCTGCGCCATCGCATGCAGGGAAAACGGCCTCCCGGCACGCCCCGGGCGCTCATCCTGGCTCCCACCCGCGAGCTGGTGCTGCAAATTGCCAAAGACGCCGCGGGGCTTTCCAAATATACTCCCATTAAAGTTGCCACCGTCTTTGGGGGAATGCACTACCAGCGCCAAAAACAGCAATTCGCGGGAAAATCCGTGGACGTCATCGTGGCCACTCCCGGCAGGCTGCTGGATTTTCAAAAACAGAAGATCGTGGATTTGAGCAAGGTCGAAATCCTGGTCATCGACGAGGCCGACCGCATGTTGGACATGGGATTTATTCCCGATGTGCGGCAAATCGTCAACAGCACCCCTCAGAAGGAACAGCGCCAAACTCTTTTCTTCAGCGCCACTCTTACCGACGAAGTTCAACGGTTGGCAAAGAATTGGACCCGCGATCCGCTGGTGGTAGCCATCGAGCCGGAGCACGTCGCCGCGGATACGGTTGACCAGGTGATTTACATTGTGACCAGCAAAGAAAAGTATGCCCTGCTCTACAACATCATTACCCGCCAGAACCTGCACCGGGTGCTGGTGTTCTGCAACCGCAAGGATGAGACCCGGAAGTTAGCCAATATGCTCAACCGCTACGGGATCAACAATGCAGTGCTCTCCGGGGACGTTCCCCAGCAAAAGCGCCTGCGCACCCTGGAGGATTTCAAGGAGGGCAAAATCCGGGTGCTGGTGGCCACGGACGTGGCCGGGCGCGGGCTGCACATCGAAGCGATGAGCCACGTGATCAATTATACCCTGCCATACGATCCGGAGGATTACGTGCACCGCATCGGGCGCACCGGCCGCGCCGGGGAGAGCGGAACCTCGATCAGTTTTGCCTGCGAGGAGGATGCGTTTCAGCTCCCCAAGATCCAGGAATTTTTGGGCAGGGAATTGCCCTGCATCCAACCGGAGGAGGAGTGGCTGAAACTGCCGCCGCCCATCCAAACCCAGGCGGCGCCGGACCGCCCCAAACCGGAGAGACGCCCACGCCCGCGCCGGAATCGCCAGCGAAGGAGAAATTAGAAGAGGAGGAAGGGGGAAGGGATTATTGGATTGTTGGATGAATGGGGGAATGGATTCGCCTGCCCGCCGCCGCTCCACCCGCCCAACCTCAATACCGCGGCATATCCCGGTCAACCTGCTGCGCCCAGGCTTCGATGCCCCCGGCCAGGTTTTTAACCTTCTCAAAACCGGCCTGGCGCAAAAATTCCACCGCCCAGGCGCTGCGAATTCCGTGATGGCAATAGACCACGGTCTCGCGGGAGGGATCAAGCTCTTCGATGCGCCCCGGCAGGTCGTTCAGGGGAACCAGGCAGCTTCCTTCCAGCCGGCAAAACCGGTATTCCAGCGGTTCCCGCACGTCCAACAAAAAAATTTCTTCGCCCCGGTCGAGACGTTTTTTCAACTCTTCCGGAGTGACGTCGAACGAACCATCGCCGGCTTCCGCCGCGGGCGCGGCCACACCGCAAAACGCTTCGTAGTCGATAAGCTCGTGAATCACCGGGCGCTCTCCGCACAGCGGGCAGGCGGGGTTCTTCGCCAGTTTGAATTCATCAAAACGGAATTTCAGGCCCTCGAACAGCAGCAGCCGCCCGATGAGCGGGTCGCCTTTTCCGAGGATCAGTTTGAGCGCTTCCAGGGTTTGCAGGGAGCCGATGATTCCCGACAGCACTCCCAACACCCCGCCCTCCGCGCAATTGGGAACCGCTTCCGGGGGCGGCGGCTCGGGATAGAGGCAGCGGTAGCAGGGTCCCCGCTTCGCGTCGAACACGCTCACCTGCCCCTCGAAGCGGAAGATGCTGCCGTACACGTTCGGTTTGCCTGACAGGGCGCAGGCGTCGTTGACCAGGTAGCGGGTGGGAAAGTTGTCGCTGCCATCCACAACCACGTCGTATTCCCGGAGGATGTCGAGCGCGTTGGCGGAGGTCAGGCGGGTGGGGTAAGCTTCGATTTCGATTTCGGGATTGATCCCGCGCAGCCGCTCCCGGGCCATCTCCAATTTCGATTTGCCCACGTCGGCGGTGGAATAGAGCACCTGGCGCTGCAAATTGCTGAGATCCACTTCGTCGAAATCCACCAACCCCAGGCGACCCACCCCGGCGGCGGCCAGGTACATCGCTGCGGGCGAACCTAACCCGCCCGCGCCCACCACCAGAGCCGAAGCATTCTTTAGCATTCGCTGGCCTTCTTCGCCCACCTCCGGCAGCATAAAATGGCGGCTGTAGCGCAGCATTTCCTCGCGGGAGAACGGCGATATATCCTGAGGCATAATGTTTCTCTCTTTTGTGGCTATTTTGTTTCTTCGTGTCTTTGTGGCAACCAATCTTTCATCGTTACTATTCAGCCACATGGTTCGATAAACTCACCATGCGAAGTTCACAGAGACCACAGAGCAAGCATTTTGGATATCCACCACTTCGTGGAGAGCATTTAGAATCATTATCCCGGTATATGGAAGATTTTTTTCTACAAAACGGGTTTGTTCAATAAATTTTTCCATCTCTCTGGGTGCTCCGTATTACAAAGGTGTAATATCTTATTTTGTAACTATTCAGGCGTTTTGCCACAGAGGCCACAGAGAGCACAGAGACATAAAAAAATTCCTAATCAAATCACAAATACAGGGATATAAGGCTCTTATTTTTTTAACAAGTTTTTTAAGCCTGACAACTCTTTAATAGAACACGGATTAAACGGATGACCCGGATTACCACGGATTTATTGAGATCTCTATAAAAATCTGTGAAAATCCGTCAAATCCGGGTCATCCGTGTTCTATTTGGCTGCGGCTGCGCCGCGCTGGGACCTCTGTGGCAAAATGCCTGAATAGTTACAATGAATTTTCAATTCACACGATTTTCACCAGGTGATAATTCTTCCGCCCCTTGCGCAGCACCAAAAACTGCCCGTCGATGCTGTCTGCCAACGAGACCGTTTTTTGCGCCTCGGCCACCGGGCGATTGTTCAGGTAAACGCCGCCCTGTTGGATCATCCGGCGCGCCTCCCCTTTGGAGGGCAGCAAACCGGTCAGCGCCAGCAATTCCACCAGGGGCAGACCGTCGCCTTGCAGACGGGACTTTTCCACCGCGCTGGAAGGCACGTCCTGGAAGATGTCTTGCACTTCCGCGGCCCGCAGCCCCTCCATTTCCCCGCCGAAGAGCACCTGCGAAGCCCTCTCGACGCTTTGCAGCGCAGTCTGGCCGTGGGTCATCCGGGTGATTTCCCGCGCCAGGGCTCGCTGGGCTTCCCGGTTTTCCGGTTTTTCCCGGAGCGCGGTTTCCAGCGCGGCGATTTCGGTTTCGCTCAGCCAGGTAAAGTATTTCAGGTACTGGATCGCATCCGCGTCCTCGGTGTTGAGCCAGTACTGGTAAAAACGGTAGGGTGAAGTCCATTGCGCATCGAGCCACACCGCGCCGGCCTCGGTTTTGCCGAATTTGACCCCCATGGAGCTGGTTACCAGCGGGGAAACGATGCCATACGCTTTAGCGGAGCGCAACCGGCGGATCAAATCCGCCCCGGCGACGATGTTGCCCCACTGGTCGCTGCCGCCCATTTGCAGGGTGCAGTGGAAGCGGTCGTAGAGCACCAGGAAATCGTAGGCCTGCAAGAGCATGTAGCTGAATTCGGTAAAGGTAATCCCGTCTTCGGATTCGATCCGCCGCTTCACCGATTCTTTGGCTAACATGGCGTTCACGGTAAAATATTTCCCCACCTCGCGCAAAAAGTCGATGTAGCTGATGCTGCCTAACCAATCATAATTGTTGACGATGCGGGCGGGATTGGTTTTGGTCTCGAAATCCAGGAAGCGGGAGAGTTGTTCGCGGATTCCGGACTGGTTTTCCTCTACCTGCTCTTTGGTCAACAACTGGCGCTCTTTGGTTTTACCGCTGGGATCGCCGATCAACCCGGTTCCCCCGCCGACCACCGCAATGGGAGAATGCCCGTAGCGCTGCAAGCGCGCCAGGTTCATGATCTGCAGCAGGCTGCCCACGTGCAGGCTGGAGGCGCTGGGGTCGAAGCCGATGTAGCCGGTCAGTTTTTCCCGGGCAATCACTTCCTGGATGCCTTCGGTGGCGTCGTAAATAACGCCCCGCCACTGGAGTTCTTCGAATAAGTTCATATCACTTGACTTTGTATTTTTTCTGCAGCCGCTTCATCTCCCGCTGCTGGTCGCGTTGAGCGATGTCCTGGCGTTTATCATACTGCCGTTTTCCGCTGGCCAGGCCTAATTCCACTTTCGCCCAGCCGTTTTTGAAATATAATTTCAGGGGAATCAGGGTGATTCCTTTTTCCAGCACTTTCCGGTGCAGGCGGCGGATCTCGGAGCGGTGCAGCAGCAACTTTCGCCGCGCTTCCGGGTCGTGGGTAACGTATCCCTCGTTTTCGTAGGCGCTGATGTGCATCCCGATCAGCCACAACTCGTCATTGATCACCTTGGCGTAGCTGTCCTTCAAGTTGCAGCGCCCCGCCCGCAGGGATTTCACTTCCGTGCCGGTTAAAACCATTCCGGCCTCCACGGTCTCGCTGATGTGGTAGTCGTGAAAGGCCTTTTTATTCGAAGTAATAATTTTGATATTTTCGCTCATTTTGCATCACTCTCAAAGAAGCGAAAACTTAGGGAAGAAGCTTCCGCTATTCAAGGGAAATGTTAATTGGTACAGAGGTGCATTTTGCCGGCATCCCCGAAGAGCCAAGCCGCCCCTCATATTAATATACCGGTAGTGTTAGTTGATTTAAACCGCGAAAGAACGCGAATAAACGCAACTGAATGTGGGATCGAGACTAGCTAAATTAGCGTCCATTCGCGGTTAGATTGAGCGCCCTTTATTTGAATAGCACTACAGGTTAATATGTTTTCAAGCGCTTGCATTCCATTCCGGCGATGTTCTATATTCCGGCTCATTTTTTAGACCCGGGGTATTTGGCATTGTATTCATTAATGAAACCGAATAAGATACTTTTATTTATTTTCAAGCTCTTTACCTATTTTGCCATTTATTGGGTTTTCCGGGAACTGTTAACCCTGGCCCTGGAGAGATGGGCTGACTCCCTCGCTTTTCTGCTGACCATGGCCCTGGTCATTACCAACCGCGGCAAGCTTACCGGGCTGATCCAAAAAATCATCGACAGAAGCTTTTACCATACCCTTTACCGGCTGAAAAAAGCCGCCCACTCCTTCAACCGGGAGATGGATTCGATCATCGAATACGATGTTCTGTTAGAGAAATTCACCCGGTTTTTGAACGCCACTTTTACGCCCGAGCAGTACGCGGTTTATCTGTACTCCGGCAGCTCTTTCGAGTGTCTGAACCATTCCCATCTCGACCCCGCGCTCCGGCGGGAAATCGATTTTGCGCCGGGGAACGCTTCTAATTCCCCCTTTGCCGCCCCGATCCGGTTCTATTCCCTGGAAAAAATCTGGCAGGATTATCCTTCCTGCCGGGGGTTGATCCACAGCCACTTGCAGTCCAAAAGATTCGCCTACTTCCTGCCCCTGCGCGGCGCAAAAAGCATGGTGGGCTATATCCTGTTCCACCACTCCTTGAAACACTACCTCAACATGCCCGAGGTGAAGGAGTTCCTGTTAGAGCTTTTCGTCAAAACCGCCGAGGTTCTGGAAAACGCCCGCATTCACAGCGAGGTCAAGCGCAAGTCCCTGGAGAGCGAACTGCTGTTAGAGATCGTCAAGAACATTTCCGCCACCCTCAGCCTCAAGGGGGTGCTGGAAAGCATCATCGAGAACCTTTCCCACCTGGTCAGTTATGACGCCGCGGCCATCGTGTTAGTGGACCAGAACACCCAGACCATGCAGGAGGTGGTTGCCCGGGGTTATTACCATCGCTCCCGGAAAACCCTTTCGCTGAAGATCACCGAGGGAATCAGTGGGTGGGTGATTCGCAACAAACGGGGTTCGATCATCCCGGATGTTTCCAAAAGCCCGCACTACTACCCGGCGCGTACCCAAACCCGTTCGCAGATTACCGTGCCGATCATCAGCCGGGACCATGCCATCGGGGCGCTGGTGCTGGAAAGCGATGCCTTGAACCATTTCAAATCCGCGGACCTGGAGCTGCTGACGATTTTTTCCGGGCTGGCCTCCATTGCCATCCGCAACGCCCAGCTCTACGAAGATTCGCTGATGAAAAAAGAGTTAGAAAGCGAATTGGTGGTGGCCTCCAAAGTGCAGCAGGCCTTGCTCCCTAAGCGTTTTCCGACGATCAAGGGGCTTAGCATCGAAGTGCTGAATATTCCCAGCCGGATCGTGGGCGGGGATTTATACGACGCTTTCAAAATCGATGAATGCCGCCAGGGAATCGCCATTGGGGACGGCTCCGGCAAGGGCGCTTCCGGCGCGCTGCTGATGGCCGTGGCCTACGCCGGCTTCAAGAGCCTGTTCAACGAGATCCACCCGGTGGCCACGGTGGTGGCGCTGCTGAATAACCTGCTCACGGAGGTAACCACGCCGGCGTATTACGTCACTTTCTGTTTCGGGATATTGGATTGCGCGAAAAAAAGCTTTGTCTATTGCAATGCCGGGCACAATTCCCCCATCCTGCTTCGCCAGGACGGATCCATGGAATACCTGGATAAGGGGGGGATTGTGTTAGGGTTTATCGCCAACCGGCAGTATGTTCAAACCGGTGTGCCGGTAAATTCCGGCGATTACCTGTGCTTTTACACCGACGGGGTTACGGAGGCCCAAAACGCCGCGGGGGAGGAATTCGGGGAGGAACGCTTAGCGGAACTGCTGCGGGCGCATTATGGCAAATCGCCCCGGGAAATGAAATTTTTGATCCTGGAAGAGATCAAAAAATTTGCCGGGGGAGAGGAATTCCAGGACGACGTGACGCTGCTGGTGGTGTATGTGGAATAAAAAAGGCCGGCCAAGAAAATTGCCTTTTCTGACCGGCCTTAAAGTTTAGAGTAAAAAAAGAATCACCGAATTAGAACTAAACTTTTGCAAAATGCGCGGGAAGCGCACTAAATTGGGGCATTCGCGTTCAGATTTTTCTGAAAAGACCTAAAAAACTTCGTGGAGGTCACGCCATGCCTGGAATTATCGAGTTTCCGACGATTGTTCAACAAGCGGTG
>JABWBP010000099.1 GCA_013360445.1 Calditrichaceae bacterium
GGGGGGAAATGTATTTTTGAAGAACTGTTTTATCTTCTCTGCGAACTTTGCGTTCTCTGCGGTTAAAAAATCATAGCAACACCATAGAGGGGGACTACCCGAATTTGAAAGGAGCATTAATTTTTCGTACTACCCATAAAAAAACCAGGTTCGAGGCGCACGGAGCGCCCGCAGAACCTGGTTACCGATCAATTTAGCGCAGAGCAAACCGGAAGTCGGCGATTTTCAGCCGAAAATTGCTTTCAAGACGTAGAAGAAAATGATCGCCCCGATGGCTCCTACCGGCACGGTAATCACCCAGGAAATGACGATATCCAGCACCACCCGCAGGTTCAAAGCGCCGATACCGCGGGCCAGCCCCACTCCCAAAACCGCCCCGACCAGGGTGTGAGTGGTGCTGACGGGAAGCCCTAACTTGGAAGCGAACAGGATCGTCAAAGCGGCGGAAAATTCTGCGGTGAATCCCCGGGTAGGGGTGAGTTCGGTAATTTTTTTGCCGATGGTCAACATCACCCGCCAGCCCCAGGTGGCCAGCCCCAGCACGATCCCCGCTCCTCCCACTCCCAACAGCCAGACCGGAACGGCGGTTTTCAAGACCAACTGGCCGGATTGCACGATGGCGATTACCGCCGCCAGTGGACCGATCGCGTTCGCAACGTCATTCGCGCCGTGCGCAAACGCCACTAAAGCGGCGCTCATGATTTGCAAATACACAAAAATCCGCTGAACGGTTTTGTACTCCCCGCTGCCCCGTTCCACTTCCATTCCTCTTGCCACTTCTTTGTGAGTAGCTTCTAACTCGTTGATCATGCCGTCCAACCGTTCCTTGACCTCCCCGGAGGCGGCGTTGGCGGCCTTGGTTAACTGGTTTAGCACTTTGGAAAGACTTTTTTCCACAACCAGGGGTTGTCTCACCCACACCCTTTCTTCGATTGGCTCCGATTTGATTCGCCGAACCAGAAAAAAACTGATCAAGGCAGCTAACAGCCCGACCGCGCTTCCCAGGATAGATGCCTCCAAAAATCCCAGGTTCAGGTTCAGGTTTTTTAGCCCCTTGAATACCGTGGTTAAAGTTAGAACCCAAAAAACGATGAACACCAGGTAGGGGGTCACTTTTTTGGCGGCGGCGACGGCGTCATCGGTATCATAAATAATCCGGCGCAAGATCGAAAAGAGCACGAAGGCGACCGAGCCGCTCAACACCGGCGAGATAATCCAACTGGAGACGATCGAGGAAACTTCCGACCAGTTTGCCGCTTCCATCCCTCCCACCACAAGCCCGAAGCCTAACACCGCCCCCACAATCGAGTGGGTGGTGGATACCGGCCAGCCGAGGTAGGAAGCGATTTGCAGCCAGATCGCCGCGGACAGCAAAGAAGCGGTCATTCCATACACCAGGATCATGGGATTTTCCTGAAACACCGGCAAATCCGGGCTGATAATTCCGCTGCGGATGGTTTCGGAAACGTGGCTGCCCACCAACAAGGCCCCGGCAAATTCCAATACTCCGGCGACGATCAGCGCTTTTTTGATGGTTAGCGCGCCGGACCCCACCGAGGTTCCCATCGCGTTTGCCACGTCATTCGCCCCGATGCTCCAGGCCATGTAAAACCCGAACGCCAACGCCACGATCATCAGTACCTGTTCTGTACCCATAAAGCCCCTTTGCGGTTTAAGTTGCGCATCAATTTATGACTTATAGAAAATCCGGCCATTGTCAAGCAAACAATGCCTTGAGCAGATAATAAATGAGGATTGCGCCGATTGCCCCGGCCGGAATGGTGACAAGCCAGGAAATGGCAATCTCCGTAATCACCCGTAAATTTAACGCGCTAATGCCCCGCGCTAATCCAACCCCTAACACTCCCCCCACCAGGGTGTGGGTGGTGCTGATGGGAATTCCTAATTTCGAGGCGAACACAATCGTAACCGCGGCGGAAAACGTCGCCACAAACCCCCGGGTGGGGGTCAACTCGGTGATCTTTTTCCCGATCGTCAAAATGACCCTCCACCCCCAGGTGGCCAACCCCGCCACAACTCCAACTCCACCTAAAACCAGCACCCATAGCGGCACCGGCGCCTGCATGGAGGTCTGGCCGGTTTTGAGAACCGTGATAATGGCCGCCAGGGGGCCTACTGCATTGGCGACATCGTTCGCGCCATGGGCAAACGCAATAAATGCCGCGCTGAGTATCTGAAGATAGACAAAGATGCGTTGAACGGTCGCGTACTCGCTGCTGCCCCTTTCGACCATTATCCCGCGCTCTACCTCGTCATCAATAATCCGCAAATGTTGCGCGAGAGTGCTAAGCTGATCTTTTATTTCTCCCCGCGCCTCCCGGGATATTTTATTCAACTGGCGCAAAATTCTTTTAATGCCCTTGCCAACCGAGTCCGGTTGATTCAGCACCTCCCTTTCTTTTATTTCTGTGGGCCGAATTCGTTTTACCAATCCATAACTGATGAGAGAAGCGACAATGCCAATCTGCGTTGCAACCAGCAGGGCATCGTCGAATCCCAAATCCAGGTTTAAATTTTGTAGTCCTTTAAAAACCATGGCCAGGGTAAGCACTACGAATACTAAAAAAACCAGGTAGGGAGTCACCCGCTTTGCAGCGCCAACGGCGTCATGACTGGCATAAATCCAACGGCGCAACAGGCTGAACAGAAAAAAGGCGATAACGCCGCTCATTACCGGGGAGATGATCCAGCTGGCTACAATCTCCGCTACCATGATCCACTTTGCCGCCCGGAGTCCCCCGTACATGACCCCAAAGCCCAGCACCGACCCCACGATGGAGTGAGTTGTAGATACCGGCCATCCAAAGTAAGAAGCCACCTGAAGCCAGATGGCCGCCGCCAAAAGCGCCCCCATCATACCGAACACCAGGTCTATTTCGCTTCCCCGGAATAACTCCGGGCTGATAATCCCGTTCCGGATGGTTTCGGAGACGTGGCTTCCCACAAAAAAAGCGCCGGCGAACTCCAAAATCGCCGCGATAATGACGGCCTGTTTAATGGTCAATGCCCCGGAGCCGACGGAGGTGCCCATTGCGTTGGCAACATCATTGGCCCCGATACTCCAGGCCATGTAAAATCCACTAACGATCGCAATACTAAGAAGTATCGTTTCAATACCCATCTCGATTCTTTCCGGTTGTCGGCGTTTTTGAAGCCCGTATTCGCCCGAGAATCTTGAAATACGCCGAATCTCATCATTGAACGGTTCATAGTTATTTGATATCCAGAAGCATGCGAACCCGGTTGGCGAGTTTTTCGGAGTTATTGGACAGCGATGCAATCGCCTGCAGGATATGGATCCACAAAATGAAGCTGGGGTAGGGAAGCGTGTCCTCCATATTATATAATTTTTTGAGCAGCGTGCGCTGCAACAAATCCGCTTCATGCTCCAGGAAAGCGGCATGTTCCACCATCTTACCGACTTTTTCCGCTTCCTTGCCGCTGAAAGAGCTTTCCACTAACTCATCGATTTCCTGTATGATATGGTGAACGTGATGAACCGCCTCGATATTCTTTTCCAGAAATACTTTGATATTTTCGGACAGGCCCTTCAGCGCTCTCAGTTTTCTGAGGGTCATTAAGATACCGATATCCTCAGCCTTGTCTGCCAGGGTATCCTGCAAGGAGAGGATTTCTAAAAGGTCGCCGCGGTTGACGGCCAGGAGGATGCCCTTGGGCAGGTTGTTGCGAATCTCGTTCTTGGTAAGATCGGCGGCATGCTCTAACTCGGAAATTTCCTGCGCTAATTGCTCCATGCGGTCGTAATCTTTATCAAGATAGGCGTCGTACAGGGGCTTTAGTTTGCTAATGCAGGCATTCACTTTTTCCATGTGCGACTGCAACGGAGAGAATGGCGAACGCCCGAATAGATTGCTCATGACTCTCATCGTTAATCTCCTGTGATTAAAAAATGGCTTTTTAACCGGGTTTTGTTCACAAAATCCCGGATTGCAAAAATTGCAATATGTTTACGATTGCATTGCAAACATATTGCAAAACAACTACAAGGGAGTGAATATATCGGTTTGAAGCAGGATTTACAAAATCTTTATATGATTGCGGCGTGTACTATCACCTGATTTTTGAGAATTTGAAAAGGAGAAACGGGGAGCGGGGGAGCCGGAGAAACGGATACTTGCGCAGGCGCGCACCAAAACAGAACGCCGCTTGCCGGTCACCCCGCAAGCGGCGTTCTGTTTGTGTTTTTAGCTGACCGAATCGCCCGGCTATTCACGTACGGCGGGGCGGGCCGGGGCGGGAGTTTTGAGCACGCCGTTGCCGCCGGCCCGGGCCTCCGCAGGCAAATTCTCCGCGGTGATCAGGCTTACCGGCGTTGCAGCAGCCGCTTTCTGGGAATTGAGATAAGCGTTGGGATCGTGATGCAGCGCCCCTTCCGGAAGCCATTGCCACATCGCTCCCAGTTCCTTTCGCATCCGGTCGATATAAAACTGCGGCAATTCTGTAGTTTCCTGCTCGAAATAGCTGCGGAGCTGCCGGTCGGTATCCAGCAGGCGGCGTAAATTGGTAAAGTATTCGATCCGCCCGAATCCTTCCGAGGATATCGCCCGCACCACGTTCATCCACTTCGGGATGGTCTCCTCTATGGCCCGGTAGCGCCGGTAAATCGCCCGCAAGGAGAAGGTGTAACGGGTCAAGTCGATAACCCGGTCGTAGAAATCCGGCCAGGCGTAATTTTTCGGCTTCACGTTCATGGCGTGATTGTTATTCAAAAAGTGGAACGGGAAGGGAATAACCCGGTTGGCGCGCTGGTATTCCAGGTTGAGCGGGGCAGCCTGCCCGAATGCCGAGAGCAGCGAATAGCCGGGAAATGCCCCGGGAGCCAGATCCAAAAAGCGCTTGGTCAGTTCAAAAGGCTCCGGCCCTTCATCCACGTCAAGCCCCAGCACGAAATTGGTCTGGATATAGGGAATGTAGCGCAGGATCAGGTTGACGTGGTCGGCGACCTGGCGGACCTTGTCCATGCCGGTCATCTTGCCGGTCTTCGACTTATTGCCCAGGTCATACCAGGATTCGATTCCCGGCAAAATGGCTTTGAAACCGTTCCGCTTCAGGCGCTTGAGGTGCGGCTCTGCCAGCAGGGACAAACTGCTCTCGGCGATGAAATCGATGCTGCCGGGAGGCGCGGCTTCTTCGATGGCGCCCATGTAATCGTCGAAGCGAATCCCAAAATTGGGATCGTGCCAGGCCACCCGGGGACGGCGGAACTTCTGCAACAGGAAGCGCAGGTCTTCCTTCATCACCTCGAAATCGAGCGGCTGGTAGGGCACCACCGAATCGATGCAAAAACTGCACGTGTACGGGCATCCTAAGCTGCCGAGCATGGGAACGATTTTGATGGTGGGCGCTTTTTGGAGGGTCGGCTCGATGAATTTCCAGCGCTCCCGCACCCCGGGCAGGTCGGCCGGCTGCCGCTCCGCCGCAAGGTGAATCCCGTATGGCCGCTGCGGCGAGCAATCTTGCAGGAGGTCCCGGATTACCCCCTTGTCCGTAAAACCCAGTACATAGTCGAAATACTTCTGCGCATCCTGGGGATAGCAGCGCGCATGGGGGCCGCCCAGCACGGTGACGGCGCCCCGGGAACGGAAAAAATTGCTCATCGCATAAGAAAGCTGCGCCGCCTGCGAGAACGCCCCGATGAAAACCAGATCCGGGTTTTCCGGCAGCATCGCGGCCAGGTCCTCGAACCCGGTGTAACAAACAAAAGTAACCTCATGCCCTTCTTCCTCACACCAGACCGCAACAACCTGGGGCATGATACTGGCCATGTTGGCGTTCATCAGCCGGGCGTACAAGGCCCGGGTCGGGGCTTTGGTGACGAGATCTATAATGCCGATACGGAGTTTACGCATGATACCTCCTGGGAATGGAAGTCTAAAAGTGTGGAAATGGTGATTCTAAAATACAACCGAACGGGTTTGTATGCGATAGGCAATAAGGTTGGTGTTAACATTCAGTCAACGATGCGAATCGCGGCAAAAGTGTACGAAAGTATTATGGTAATGTCAAGGACTGGTTTGGGGGCGTTCCGAATGAATATTGATAAAAATACGTTTCTTTTTCTTTCTGGCTTCTCCGTTTCGTACATTGGCGCGGGAAAAGCGCAAAAGGGCAGGCAACGGCGCCCGTTCGGAGGGAGAAATTAAGCGTTCTTAATCCTTAATTGAGTTTCAAGCATGGCCGGAATTCCCGAATCGATCATCGACCGCATCCGCGAGTCGGTAAACATTGTGGACGTGATCGGGCGCTATGTAACCCTCAAAAAACGGGGGCGCAATTACCTGGGGCTGTGTCCCTTCCACACCGAAAAAACCCCTTCATTCAACGTCAATCCTGAAAAACAGATCTTTCATTGTTTCGGCTGCGGAACCGGCGGCAACGTGTTCACCTTCCTGATGCGTTATGAAAATTTGAGTTTCGTGGATGCCGTCAAACGCTTAGCCGACGAAACCGGGATTAAAATCCCTGTTTCCCAGGAGGCTAAGAAACAGGAGAGCGAAAACGAACAGCTTTTTCGCGCCAATGAAGTCGCCGAGAGCGTTTACCACCAGCAATTGAAACAGGCCCCCGCGGCGGTGCAGGAGTATTTGCAACGGCGTGGGATCAGCGCGGAAACCCGGGAGCAATTCAAATTGGGCTACGCCTCCGGGGAGTGGGACGGGCTGCTGAAGTACCTCGAGCGCAACGGTTTCTCCCTGAACCCCTACAAAAAATTAGGGTTGCTGTTGGAAAGCGAAAAATCCGGTAAACTGTTCGACCGTTTCCGCAACCGCCTGATGTTCCCCATCCACAACCAGTCCGGCAAAGTGATCGGCTTTGGCGGGCGGGCGCTGTTAGATGAGCCGAATTCCCCCAAATATATGAACTCCCCGGAATCGCCGGTGTACCAGAAAAGCCGCATCCTATACGGGCTGTATTTCTCCAAAGAAGCGATCCGGGAGAGCGGGGCGGTGATTTTCGTGGAAGGGTACATGGATTTCCTGCAACTTTACCAGGCCGGCATCCGCAACGTGGTCGCCACCAGCGGCACCGCCTTAACGGAAGAGCACGCCCGCCTGATCCGCCGCTACACCAATCGGGTCTATTTGTGTTACGACGCGGATACCGCGGGAATCAACGCCGCGGTGCGGGGAGGGGAAATTCTGTTCCAGCAACTGTTAGAAGTCGAGGCGCTCATCCTGCCGGCCGGCGAGGACCCGGACAGTTTTGTGAAGGCGAACGGAAAAGAAGCGTTCCTGGCGCTCTTAAAAGAGGCGAAGGATTACTTAGCCTTCCGCTTATCCATCCTGAACCGGAAATATGATCTGCAAAAAGCAGCGGAGCGCTCCCGGGCGGTCGCGGAAGCGCTGGAGATGCTGCTGCCCATGCAGGACGCCATCCGCAGCGGTTTTTATTTAGAAAAAATCGCCGAACAGTTGCAAGTGCCCGCTACCACCCTGCTGAATGAATTCCAGCGTCGCCAAAAAGCCCGCCGCCAGCAGAATCAATTCAGGGAGCAGGGCAGAGAAGGAGGAGATTCCCCGGGCGCGGCGCCCGCGGCTGCGGAGAGCGCGGCGAAAGCGCCGCTGGTTTTTACCGGCGCCTGGGGCGGGGAAAAAGACGTGATTCTGCTGTTGATCAGCTATTTTAAGGATATCCATGATTACGTGTTCAACCATTTGCAGGAAGATGATTTTTTGAACCCGGAATTCCGGGAATTGTTCGCATTGATCAAATCCCGGCGAGAAAGCGGGGAGTCTTCCGGCGCCCCCAACCTGCTGCATTTCGTGCTGGAAAACATCCCCGGCGAGGCCGTGAAAACGTTATTGCTGCGGGAGCTGGAGCAGAGCAACCGGGAATTCCACAAACCGGCGTTGTATTTGCAAGATTGCATCAAACGCATCAAGATTGCCCGTTACCAGGCCAAAATCGACCTCGCCAAACGCCAAATGAAGGAACTTGCTCCGAATGATCCCCGGCAATTGCAGTTCCTGATGGAAATCAACGACGCCAATATCCAGGTAAAAAAATGGCAGGATGTGGTGAGCAGCGACGATGGATAAACCGCGCAACTCCCCCTCGCCGATTCAATTTTAATGATTCCGTGAACATTTTTCAATCGCATAACAGGCACGCGCCCGCCATGAAACGCTTAAAAAAAATCGCTATCATCGCCGCCATTATTCTGGCGTTATATGCACTGTTCGGTTTCTTCGCTCTTCCCCGCCTCCTGAAGCCGAAATTGGTTGAAGCAATTTCCGAGTACACCGGCCGCCCGGTTACCCTCGGTAAAGTATCCGCCAACCCCTTCGCGCTTTCCGCCACCCTGCGGGACTTCAACTTAGCCGACCGCGACGAGGAACGGTTGATTGCCTTCGATGAGCTATACATAAACTTTGAAGTTAGCTCCCTGTTTCGCGGGGGTTACGTTTTTTCGGAAATCCGTTTATCCTCTCCTTACCTGCGGTTTCTCAACCGCGCCGACGGCTCCGTCAACTTTGAGGACATCATGCCTGCGGAAGATGAACAACCGGCGGCGCCGGAAGAGGAGGAGTCTTCGGCCACGGTGTTCATCGATCACCTCCTGATCGACCAGGCCGAAATCGTTTACGAAGACCGCCAGAGAATCACTCCGTTCACGGCGCGGCTGGATTCCCTGGACCTCTCCCTGCGGGATTTCGCCACCCGCCCGGATGAGCAGGGAATCTACCAGTTCGAAGCCGCCACCGACAGGGGCGAGGGATTGAAATGGCGGGGAAAGATCGGCGTTTCCCCTTTCCGTTCCTCCGGCAATCTGGCCCTCAGCAGCCTGCGGGGGCGCACCGTTTGGGAATACCTCCGGGATATGTTCGACTTTGAAATTACCGAAGGGCTGGCCGACTTCCAGGCGGATTACGAGCTGGATTTTTCCGCGCAGCCGGGACTTTTCAATATCCGCAACGGCAGCGGCTCCCTGCAATCGCTGCGAATTATCGACCGGCGGGATAGCTCGGAAGCCCTGTGGATGCCCAATGTCACCGTTGCCGGCCTGGAGGCGGAAATTTACCGGGGCATTTTGCGGATCGGGGAGATCCGCGGCGCTTCCGGCAAAATTTTCGGCGCTTACCAGCCCGATAGCACTTTTACCCTGAGCACCCTCTTCCTGCCCAAACCCGATTCGCTGGCCCCGGCGGATACCGCCGCCCCGTGGCAGATCGCCATCGGCAGGATCGCGGTGGAAGATTATACCCTGCAAGTGGAAGATCGCACCACCGCTCCTTTCGCGCAATTGGAATTTACCCCCCTGCGGTTGTCCCTGGAAAATTATGTTTTCGGAACACCGGGGCAAACAGCGCAACTGGATCTTTTGTTGCGCCTGAAGGAGGGCGGGAGCATCGCCGCGCAGGGCGGTTATATTCCGGAGCCGTTGGCGGCCTCCCTGGAAGTGCGGGTGGACAGCCTGGCGCTGCCGCCCTTCCAGCCCTATCTGAATGCCTTCGGCGAAATGGATATTAAATCCGGTACCCTTTCATTGGCCGGGCGCACAAACTACGCGCTGCACGGGGAGCAGGCGTCAATGGATTTCAAAGGCGACGTCTGGCTGGAAAGAGTGCGGGCGAGCGACCGGGCGCTCAACCAGGATTTTCTGCGCTGGGGCCGGCTGGATCTGAAACGCATCGACTACCGCTCCCACCCCCCTTCCCTGGCGATGGATGAAATCGTGGCGCGGCGCTCCTATCTCCGCATGATCATCGGCCCGGATCGCATCACCAATATTCAGCACATTCTCGGGGTCGAATCCGACAGCCTGGCGGCGGACAGCGCCCAACCGCCCTTGCGGGAAGCGGGCGGGGAGGATTCCACGGGCGTAACCCCAATGCGCATCGGCCAGGTGCGCATCATCGACGGCTGGCTGGACTTTTCCGACCTCTCCCTGACCCCAAACTTCGCGGTCAGCATTCAGGAGTTGAACGGGATCATCAAGGGGCTGTCCTCCGAACAGCTTGCCCGCGCCGATGTTGACCTGGCCGGGAAAGTTGATAAATACGCCCCGGCGACCATCCGCGGGCAGATCAATCCCCTCAGCGAACAGGCTTATACCGACATTCTCATCAATTTTAAGAACATCGAGCTGACCACTTTCACGCCCTATTCCGGCAAGTTTGCGGGGTACAAAATCGACAAAGGCAAGCTGCACCTGGACCTGCACTATGTCCTTTCGGAGCGCTACCTGATCGGGGAGAACCGCATTATTCTGGACCAGTTGACCCTGGGCGAAAAAGTAGAAAGCCCCGACGCCACCAGCCTGCCCCTGCGCCTGGCTATCGCGCTGCTGAAGGATTCCAACGGGGTGATCGACCTCGACATCCCGGTGAAGGGCAGCCTCGACGACCCCGAATTCAGCCTCATGCCCATTGTGCTGAAAGCGCTGCTCAATCTTTTAGTGAAAGCGGTGACCTCGCCTTTCAAACTGTTAGGAGGCCTTTTGGGCGGGGGTGGGGAGGATTTGGATTACGTCGGTTTTTCGCCGGGAGCTGATTCCCTGGCCGTTAGCCAGCAGGCCAAACTCGACAGCCTTGCAAAAGCGCTGAACCAGCGCCCGAACCTGAAATTAGACCTGCGAGGCGCTGCCGCTCCCTCCGCGGATCGTGAGGCGCTGGGGGCCCGGTCGATTGCGGCGCAAATCCACCCCGAGGGGGGCGCGCTCGATTTAACTCAATTGACGAAAACCGCGCGGGAGCGCCTCTTCAAACTTTACAGCGCTACGTTTCAAGAGGACCCCTGGTTGCTGCTGCCGGAAAAAGACGAATCCGGCAAAAAAATCCCCCGGGAGCAGCGGGAAGCCGCGATAGCGGATACCGTTTACCGGCAACTGCTGGCGAATTACCAGGTTTCCGAAAGCGAGCTGCGCGCGCTGGCGCAGAGCCGGGCAGCCGCAATCAAAGACCGCCTGATTGTGAACGGGGGAATTGAAGAATTGCGAATCTTTCTGCAGGATGTGGATATCCAGGCCGGGGCGGAGAGCGGGGAAGTGCGGGTGAAGCTCTCCCTCGACGCGCGATAGGATATGTCCGGAGCATGGACAGCCATGCGTAATCCCAAAAAAATCAAATTCCATATATGTTTATAACCTGCCCGGCATTATATTCGCATTGTTGATCTGTATAAACTCATAACAGGAGGAGTAAAAATGCATTTTCAAAAATTCATATTCCCCCCAATTGTTGCCCTTCTATTGGTTTTGCTGGCCGCGGGATGCGGGCAGGGCCAGAAACCCGCTGAAACCGCGGACCAGGAACAATCTGCGCAAGAGCCCGGCGTGGAACGCTCATCCGAAGTGACCCTCAGCGCCGTGGTGGACGCAGTGGATTACCAGGAGAGAACCTTTACCTTAAAAGATGAAACCGGCAGCAGCCAGACCTTTACGGTTAAAAACCCCGCGGTTCCTTTAGAGAATCTCAAGACCGGAGATAACGTGACCATGACGATTTATCAAAAAGAGGTCTCTTACGTTGCCGACCCGGGCGAGGTAATCCCCGATGATGCTTCGCTAAAAGCCGTGGGACAGGAAGGAGAGAGTATCCGGATCGTCAATGCGCAACAGATGATCAACACCGTGGAGACGGTCGATGCTGCAAATCGCATGTTGACCGTAGTGGGTTCCGATGGCGTTCCCCTTACCCTGCGGGTTCAGGATGATGTAAAGAATCTCGATCAGCTTAAGGCGGGCGACAAGGTCGTTACCGAGATTACCCAGATAATTGTCGTCTCGGTGAAGAAATAAGGCGGCAAAAAATTATCATTAAAACAGTTTTTTGTACGATTGTAGCAAAAATGCCCGGGCAAAATCCGGGCATTTTTGATTTCCATAGATCCGGCAAAAGAACAAGATCTTATCCGGCGAATCGCTTCGCCGCTTCATCCCAATTGACCACGTTCCACCAGTTAGTTACATATTCCGCCCGGCGATTCTGGTATTTCAGATAGTAGGCGTGCTCCCATACGTCAAGACCCATTACCGGAAATTTTCCTTCGGAAATGGGGTTATCCTGGTTTGCGGTAGAGAGAATTTCCAGGGAACCGCTGGGATTCTTCACCAGCCAGGCCCAGCCGGAGCCGAAGCGGGTCATGGCCGCGTTGGAGAACGTTTCTTTGAACTTGTCGAAGCCGCCGAAGGTCTTGTCGATCGCTTCCGCCAGGGCGCCGCCGGGCTGGCCGCCGGCGTTGGGGGCCATCAGCTTCCAAAAAATGGTATGGTTGAGATGGCCGCCGCCATTGTTGCGCACCGCGTTGCGGATGGATTCCGGCACGCGGCTCAAATTCCTCAGCAGCTCATCGATGCTCAACTTTTGCAAATCCGGGTGGCCTTCCAGGGCGGTATTCAAGTTCTTCACGTATCCGCCGTGGTGCAGATCGTGATGGATTTGCATGGTGCGTTCATCGATATAGGGTTCCAGCGCGTTATTGGGATACGGCAAGGGGGGCAGTTCGTGAGCCATGGTGAATCTCCTGTTTATGGGTTATACTGATCGATTTTGAATTGATCTTAGCATTTCACTTAAGCCGGTAATTTTTCTGATAAGACGCTTTCCATTTTAATTTTCATAAAGCCATTTAGATAAATTATCCTGGCTCTTCCGAAATAATCTTGTGAAAGCCAAAATAGCCGGATATGCCGGTTTTGTCAAGCGCAAAAACAAAACGCCTTGACTACCCTGCCCTGAAGCCGTAAAATTGAAATCCGAAGACAGAAACGAAAAATGGTCTTCGATAACGGGTGAACGAATAATTTCTACCAACTGAAAGGCGACTACCATGAGTAATGCAAAATCCGTGATGTGGAAAGGCCAGCCCACGCCCCTCCTGGGCGCGGATATTAAAGAAGGCGACAATGCCCCGGATTGCGAATTAGTCGGAACCGACCAGGGCGTCCGGAAACTCTCCGAATTCGCCGGCAAGGTGCGTATTTTCTCCGCGGTTCCCTCGCTGGAAACCGGGGTATGCGACGCGGAAACCCGGCGCTTCAACCAGATTGCCGCCGGCCTGGGAGACGAAGTGGCGATCCTGACCATCAGCATGGACCTGCCCTTTACCCAAAAGCGCTGGTGCGGCGCCGCGGGAATCGACAAAGTAACGGTCTTATCGGACCATCGCGAGGCGGCGTTTGGAATGAAATACGGCGTCTTGATGGAGGGCCTGCGCTTGTTGGCCCGCTGCGTGTTCGTGGTGGACAAAAACGGCGTGGTTCGCTATCGCCAATTAGTGAAAGAAACCGGTACGGAGCCGAATTACGACGAGGTCATCGCCGCGGTCAAAAAACTGCTGTAAACAACTCGACAATGTCACATCAGGGTTTTTTTTGACAGAATTAACTATGCCAATTAAGAGTTGAAACATTTGTGGCAAATATTTCTTGATCTCTTAATTCGCATTAACTGATGTTACGCAGACCCAAGACATTAGCCCCATAGTCATATTTGACTGCACAGGATAGGCAATTAAAATGTCCGAATCCAACATTATCCCCCTCTTCCCCCTCGGGGTGGTCTTGTTCCCGGAAATGCCGCTGCCGTTGCATATTTTCGAGGAGCGCTACAAGCAGATGATCCGGGAATGTCTGGAGCAGGACCGGGTTTTCGGGGTGGCGCTATCCGAAAACGAGCAAATCCAGGCGGTCGGATGCACCGCCCGGATTGTGGGAGTGTTGAAAGAGTATTCCGACGGGCGCATGGATATTCTAACCCAGGGGGTGGAGCGTTTTGCCATCGACCGCGTCTCCGAGGAAAAACCCTACCTTCAGGCGCATATCCAATTGTTGCCGGGACAGGGCGGGACAGAGGCCGAAGTGAGCGAGGACCTCCGGGGCGAAGCGGTTGGTTTTTTGAAGAAAATGATCCAGACCAGCGGGCAGGACATCAACTTGTTCGAATTCGAGGCGATGGATTCTGCGCAGATATCCTTTTTCATCGCCTCTTACGGTCTTTTTACCAATCCGGAAAAGCAGGAGCTTTTAGAAATTGATGAAACCGAAGTTCGCCTGAAACGGGAATTGGAGATGCGTCCCCTGGTGCTGCGGCGGCTGGATTTCAACGCCCGCCTGACCGACGCCAGCCGCAACAACGGGCGCCTTCCGAAACCGAAATGAAGGAGTAACGATATGAAAGATCCGCGTATTCAAAAACTGGCCGAGGTGCTGGTTCACCACTCCACGAAAGTGAAACCCGGCGAAAATGTCTTGATCGAAGCCTTCGACATTCCCAATCCCCTGGTGAAAGCCTTGCTGCGAACCGTCACCGCGGCAAAAGCGAAACCTTACGTGTGGGTCAAAGACTACAGCCTGATCCGGGAACTGCTGCTCTATGCCGGGGAGGAGCAGTTGAAGCTCATCGGAGAAATGGAGCTTGCCTGGATGAAGCGCATGGACGCCTACATCGGCGTTCGCGGGGGGCTGAACGTGAACGAGATGTCCGACGTGCCCCAGGAAAAAATGAAGCTCTACCAGGAGCATATCCTCAAACCGGTGCACTTCCAGGAGCGGGTTAACAATACCCACTGGGTGGTGCTGCGCTATCCCACTCCCTCGTTTGCCCAGCAGGCCGGCATGAGCAGCGACGCTTTCGAGGATTTCTTCTTCGAGGTCTGCACCATGGATTACGGCAAATTAGACGCCGCCCTGCAGCCCCTCAAAAAGCGCATGGAAAACGCCGATCAGGTACACATCAAAGGGCCGGGCACGGATTTGCGCTTCTCCATCAAGGGAATCCCGGTGATCGGCTGCTCCGGCGCCCACAACATCCCCGACGGGGAGGCGTTCACCGCCCCGGTAAAAAATTCCGTGAACGGCTTCATCCGCTTCAATACCTCCACCATTTACCAGGGGGTCGCCTTTGCGGATGTATTTCTGCGATTTGAAAACGGGAAAATCGTGGAAGCGAAAGCGGATAAGACCGAAAAACTCAACGAGATTCTCGACGCCGACGAAGGCGCCCGCTACATCGGGGAATTTGCCATAGCTTTCAATCCCTTCATCGTCAAACCGATGCTCGACATCCTGTTCGATGAAAAAATTGCCGGTTCCTTCCATTTCACCCCCGGGCAGGCCTACGAAAACGCCGATAACGGCAACCGCTCCAACGTTCACTGGGACATGGTGATGCGCCAGACCGCCGACCAGGGCGGCGGGGAGATCTATTTCGACGGGGAGCTGATCCGCAAAGACGGTTTATTCGTGCCGCAGGATTTGAAAGGGTTGAACCCGGAAAATCTGAAATGAGCGATAACAGACCTCAAAGGTTTCTATACTAAGCGCACGTCGAAATTTCCATTTACAGGCAATGGAGCCGCTTTGTAACCAGGATTCTTTCTCGAACACCGGAGGTGTTCAACATTTGTAGAATTC
>JABWBP010000100.1 GCA_013360445.1 Calditrichaceae bacterium
ACCTTAGGTATTTTTTACCGCAAAGACGCTAAGACGCAGAGGTTTTAGAAAATTTTCGCCTGAAATTCCTACTGATATTCACAAAAATCAACATTATTTCCTTTGCGTCTCAGCGTCTTTGCGGTGATCTTTTGCTTAGGTTTACGCCTATGCGGCCAACCGGGATCACCAAAAATTTTAAACATTTTTTAGTGAACCTTCGAGCCTTAGAGCCTTTGTGGCCTGTCTGCCCCAGGCAGGCAACTTTTCCCGAAGGGATGGCTTCGCTATAAAACCACTTCTCAGGTGCTATTGTTTGATTTCGCTCAGGTAAAAATCCAGGTGGAGAAGGATTTCTTCACTCACTTTCACGAACGCGGCCAGGGAAGGAGCGGCGATGTTGAAATCTTTCAGCCGCACCATGAAATCCGCGATCACGTGCATTTTCCCCTGTTCCATGGTAATGGTTCCGGGCACTTCGATCTCCCTTTCCACCCCGTGAATAAAGATTTTCCCTTTTGCGGTGGCTTTGTAGGCGCTGCGGCTGGAATCGGTCGGCTGAACCCCGGTAAGGGTTCCCTCGAAAGAGGTGAAGGGCCATTTCCCGGTCTCCAGCACGTCGCGCATGTCGCGGTCGCGCTTGCCGATGCCGGTTTCGATGGAATTCAGATCCACCTCGAAGCGCATCCGGGTGCTGTCCGGGAATGCTTTTTCGCCCTCCCAGTAGATGAAGCCGTCTATTTTATCGGTCACCCCGTCGAAGGTCAGCACCACCACTTCCGAGGTAAATTTGACCAGGTTTTTCGATTGCTTATCTACCTGCCACTCCGCCGCCTGCGCGCTGGCGAAGAGCAAACCTGCCAGGCATATCCCACACAGAATTCTCACCCGGGAGATTTTCACCCCCGGGTTTTTTCTTCGGGGAACTTTCATCCGATGATCGTTCATCATTTTCTCCATCTATTAGCGGTTTCGATCAGAATGATTCAAATGTTCACATCAAACCTAAGCAACCCGGGTTAAGGGGCGCTCATTCGGAAGGAGCCCCGTTTTCGATCCATACCCGAATGGTATCGATCTGCGCCGCGGGCAGCGGGGGGTTTGCCTGGGGCATGCGCGTGCCGATGATTCCGCTCCCGCCGGTAATTTTCAAGTAAAGATAGCTTCGGGAAGGATCGCCCGGCTCGATGAAATTGAGGCTCGGGCTTTGCGTGCTCGGCGCTCCCACGATGTTGTCATAGGCCACGTCGGCGGTGAGAAAGGGGCGTTGAAAATCGCGATGGCAGCCGGAGAGGGCGCAGGATTGGTCGAATATCGCCTGAACACTGGCAGGCGCTTTTTTGCCCGATTGCCCCGGGCCGTTGCCGGCGTCGCGGCTTTCGGTAATGTGATCCGCACAGGAAAAGATCGCGAAAATAACAAACGCAACTGCCATAAAACACAATTTCAAACTCATAATTTCTCCGTTTGTTTGGTTGCCGATTCTCAGTCTGCGGTGTTTATACCTCATCTATCACCTCCGCGCGGCCGGGTATCTACATACTATTCCCCCGGCGTGGCTTTCTCAGTGACATTGATTACACAAACCCGCTTCGAGCGGGATTATTCAACGGTAATCAGGTGCTGTATCTGTTCGTACGTTTTGGGGCCGATTCCATTGACTTTGGTAAGCTCTTTTTTGGCTGCAAAAGCCCCGTGTTGTGAACGGTATTCCACAATGCGGGCGGCAATTTTAGGCCCGATGCGCGGCAACGTGGTCAATTCCTCCAGCGTGGCGGTGTTGATATTGATAAGCCGGCGGGATTGATCAACCGGCTGCGGAGAGCGTTTTAATGGCAGCGCCGGAGCAAGCGGGGAAGCCAGGCCCGGGGCCGGGGAAGCGAGGCTTTGTAAGGCCGCGCGGTTTGAATCGGCCTGCTGCAGGTAGTTTTGGATGCTGTCGTAGCGGGTAGAAAATTTCTCTTCGAATGCGGAAAAATCATAACGTTGGACCGGGTGAAGCCATCTATCCAATACATGGTACACCACTGCAATCTGGAAAAACACCAGAATAAACAGGATGCCCTTCCGTTGTGAAGCCGTAAAGTGCATGCAATGAACGGGTGATTTATGGTGATGAATGCGAAACTCGTAATGCGTAATGCGTGAAACGTAATGCGTAATAAAAACGGAATACCCTTCGACAAGCTCAGGGTAAACTCTTTTACGGAATACGAATTACGAGCTATGCATTCAAATATTCAACGCTTCCTTAAACTTCTGGAAAAATCCCTTCTCTTTTTTCGGGGGAATGAAGTTCTCCGATTCGGCCAGCTCTTTCAGCAGTTTTTTCTCGCCCGGTTCCAGGCGGGTAGGAACCCAAACCTTAACCTGCACCAGCAAATCCCCTTTATGGTAAGAGTGTAATTCCGGGATTCCTTTGCCGCGCAGCCGGAAAACCTTGCCGGGCTGGGTTCCCGGCGGAATCTGGATCTTGACTTTCTGGTAACGGTCCGGATTTTCGGAAGGAAGATGCCGGTTCCCCTCTTGAACGGCCAGGGTGGGGATTTCCACCTCCGCTCCTAAGGCCAGGTCCGGAAAGCTGGCGTAGAGATCGTAGATAATGTCATTTCCATGGCGAACGAAAATGGGGTGCTCTTTTTCGTTGATCACCACGTGGAGGTCGCCGTCAGGGCCGCCCCGGGGGCCGGCGTTTCCCTTGTTGGGGACGGTCAAAAAATTACCTGTGACAACCCCGGCGGGGATTTCCACTTCCACGGTTTCCTCTCCCCGGTCGCGCCCTTCTCCCCGGCAGGTGGGGCAGGGATCGGTAATGACTTTTCCCTCCCCGCGGCACTGCGGGCAGGTGTTCACATTAACAAATTGCCCGAAAATCGTCTGCGAAACCTGCCGCACTTCCCCGGCGCCCTGGCAGGTGGGGCAGGTTTTCGGCTTGCTGCCGGCTTTATGGCCGCTTCCGCCGCAGGTTTGGCAGGCAATCTGTTTCGCAATCTTGATTTTTTTAGTCACCCCGCTGGCAATCTCTTCCAGGCTTAACGGCAGAAGGGCCTGCAAATCGCGTCCCCGTTCCTGCCGGGGGCCGCGGCGCCCGGAACTGCGCCCGCCAAACAGATCTCCGAAGCCGCCCATACCGAATCCTTCTTCCATAAAGATGCGCAGGGCGTCGGCCAGGTCGAAGTGCTGAAAATCGTATCCCCCGCCCCCGCCTCTAACCCCTTCGTGCCCGAAGCGGTCGTAGCGCTGCCGTTTATCGGGGTTGCTCAACACCTCGTAGGCTTCGGCGACTTCTTTAAATTTTTCTTCCGCCTCTTTATTTCCCTGGTTGCGGTCGGGGTGGTACTTCATGGCCTGTTTCCGGTAGGCGCTCTTGATCTCTTCTTGAGATGCTTCGCGGGAGATCCCTAAAATATCATAATAGTCTGTTTTTGCAGCCATTGCTGTATATTCCTGTATGCTTTCGGAATTCGGGCAGGCCAATCCGGATGGTACTAATTTTTGCCGTGCACGCTCGTAATCGTACGGGCGGTAAAATCCACCAGGGGCACAATCTTGCTATAATTCATCCGGGTCGGGCCGATAATGCCCAGGATGCCCTGGATGTTGCCGACCCGGTAGCGCGCGCTGATAATGCTGCACTCCTGCATCTTCTGTTCTTTTATTTCTTCCCCGATTTTAACCGTGATCGGGGCGATTTCAGTCTCCTGGTCCAACAGGTGAACGATGACTTCGCGGTTTTCCAACAATTCCACCACGGAGGAGGCCGCTTCCACGTTGGAAAACCCCGGCTGTTGGAAGATGTGGTGAGTTCCCATGAAGTAGAGACGAATATTTTCCCGGAAATCGAACAGCCGGTCGGCCTTCCGGGCGAATACTTGAACCAGGCCGCTTTCTTCATTCCAGATGTCGCGCACAATTCCGGAAAACCGGCTGCGAATTTCGGCCACCTTCAGGCCCTGCAGCCGCTCATTCAAAATCTGGCTGACCACCTGGATCTTCCGGGGTGAAATCGTGAAATCCACTTCCAGGATCACCGTTTTCACGAAACCGGATTCGATTGTCATCACCAGCAAAATTTTATCGGCAGAGAGGTCGATCAATTCCAGCCGCTGGAAAATGCCCTCTTCTATCCGCGGGGAAACCAGGATTCCTAACTGGTGGGAGACCTGGGCAAGGATGCGGGCGACCTCTTTTAAGACGTCTTCGAACTCGCTGGCGGTTTGCTGAACGGTCTGGCAAATTTGTTCGCGTTCTTCGCCGGAGAGCCGCGACATCTTCATCAGGCTGTCCACATACATGCGATAGGCCGCGGTTCTGGGAACCCGCCCGGCAGAGGTGTGGGGCTGGGAAATGTATTCTTTGCGTTCCAATTCGGCCAGAATATTGCGGATCGTTGCCGGGCTCATTCCCAGCTTGCTTTTCTCGGCGATCAACGCGGAGCTAACCGGCGCACCGCTGAGGATAAACTGGCGAACTACCTCGCCCAAAACGATTTTCTCACGCTTTGTCAGCGCCATCGCTCTTCAACCTGTGTTTACCAGGGTAAAAAATAGGCTTCACCCCGACTTTTGTCAAGTCAAATTAATCACTTCTGAATGCAAGTGGCTAAAGCGACTAAAGTGAACTAAAATGCCTAAAGTTGGCGCCCTTTTATGAGCTTGCGAATGTTCCCGCCGCGCGGCACCGGAGCGCCCGCCATCCTCACGACGGCTTCCCTTTTACTCAGTGTAGCCGCTTTAGTTCACTCAGGCACTTTAGCTCACTTTAGGCACTTTAGGCACTTTAGTCACTTCAATAAAGGGTCAAATACCGGTCGATTTCCCACTTGTGAACCTGGGAAATGTAGGTATGCCATTCCTGCTTTTTGGCGCTGATGAAGTGATGGAAAATGTGGTCGCCTAACACTTCGCGCACCAGGGAGCTTTTTTCCATCGCTTCCACGGCGCGCAGCAGGTTGGAGGGTAAAGCTTCGATCCGCAAGCGCTTCTTTTCCCGGTCGCTCATGGCAAAGATATTCCGGTTAACCGGGGGCGGGGGGATAATCCGCTTCTCGATGCCGTCTAACCCTGCGGCGAGCATGACCGCGAAGGCCAGATAGGGATTACAGGAAGGATCGGGCACGCGCACTTCGATGCGGGTGCTGTTGCCGCGCTTGGCGGGAACGCGCACCAGGGGGCTGCGGTTGCGCTCCGACCAGGCAATATTGACCGGCGCTTCGTAACCCGGCACTAATCGCTTGTAGGAATTTACCAGGGGATTGGTAATGGCCAGGAAAGATTTGACGTGGGTGAGAATCCCGCCCACGTAATATTGGGCGGCGTCGCTGAGCTGGTATTCGGCTTTCGGATCGTAAAACGCATTTTCCCCGTCTTTGAACAGCGACATGTTGGTGTGCATACCGGAACCGTTGATGCCGAAGACCGGTTTGGGCATAAAGGTGGCGTGCAGGCCGTACTTCCAGGCAATGTTGCGGACGATGAATTTGAAGGTGGTGATGTTATCTGCGGTGGTAACCGCGTCGGCGTATTTGAAATCGATCTCGTGCTGGCCGCGCGCGACTTCGTGGTGCGCCGCTTCCACTTCGAATCCCATTTTGATCAGCACGTTCACCATTTCCTGGCGGGCTTCTTCGCCCAGGTCTGCCGGGGCCATGTCGAAATAGCCGGCGTCATCGTGAGTTCTAAGGGTGGGATTATCCTCTTCATCCATCAAAAACAGGAAAAACTCCGCTTCCGGGCCGGCAAACATGGTGTAGCCCATGTTTGCGGCTTTTTCGCATACCCGTTTCAAGACCTGGCGCGGGCAGCCGTCAAAGGGGCTGCCATCGGGATTCTTTACATCGCAGATGATGCGGGCGATTTTCCCATGGGGATTGTCCAGCGGCAGAATATTGAAGGTGCTGTAATCCGGTTCCAGGAGCATGTCGGATTCTTCGATGCGGGAAAAGCCGTCCACCGAAGAGCCGTCGAAGGCTACCTGGCCTTCCAGGGCTTTTTCAAACTGGGATGCGGGCACTTCTACATTCTTGTTGATGCCAAAAATATCGGAAAATTGCAGGCGCAAAAAGCGCACGTCCTCTTCCAGGCAGGTTTTCAAAATTTCTTCACGGGTCACGTTTAGGCTCCTTTAGGTTATGGTTAAGCTCCGTCTAAAAAGGCGGGAATATATATCTGCCGGGATGCATTATCAATAAATATGTTCCGGCCCGGGTGCGGAAACGGCCCTGTTGGGGATAATTTTTTAACCTCGAGGAGCGTAAAAAAGCAAATCCCCCGCGGGGTAACCCGCCGGGGATTTGAAGCCGTTGCGAAAAACTACCGCGAATGATTACAAGAAATTATAGGTCAATCCTACCGCAAGAACCTGCTTGAGCTGGCGTTTGATACTGAGATCGCGATCATAAAATATCTGGAAGGCAAAACTAACCGCAACGTACTTGGCAACCTCCGCGGAAATCAGGTTATCCCAGCGAGTATCGATCTGGTCGAACGCTTTCATATTGGAAAACACTTCCAGGCTGGTAGCATACACAATAGTGGGGGTAATTTTGCGATTATACGCGCTAACCGATTCCAGACCCGCCTCGTTGCGTATTTTTTCGAGCTTTTGGGTATCAATTTCATCGGTGTAAAGAGGGGCAAATTGCTCTTCCGTAACCAGGGTTTGTTTGAGGGCAAAGCCCAATCGACTGCGAAAGGTTTCTTCTTTGCGGTACTCAAAACCGACGCTTTCCATAAAATAACCGGGATTCAAGAATTTGGAAATTTCCGTCCTGATTTCCTGGTTTGATGCATCTATGGCATAAGCGTATCCGCTGGCGATTTGGGTGCGCCCGTTGACCGCAATGTAGGGGTTTACATGGAATTTCATCTTGTAGGACAAAACCGATTCCAGGAATATTTCGTCCGCGGATTTGCGGGAGCTGGCGTCGCCCACTTTCGACTGGCCGTATTCCACTTTGCCGATGTTTCTCCAATTGGTCTTTACCTGGTCATTTTCTACCCGGGCATTGAACCCCAACAGCCAGGCCCAGCTATCTTCCCCGCCCTGGGACCAGTTGTCGAAACTGCTCTGGGTGAAATTAAGATTCCCAACGACCTGTTTGCTCCAGCCGTATTTAGGCTCCTCTTCTTTCTTTTCATCCTGGGAAAAGGCGGAAACGCCAAGAACCAGCATGGAAATCAACAGAAAACCAAGATACTCTCGCATACGCATCCTTAACTCCTTTGTAGTAGTGGTCATCGACGGACGATTGCAATATAAGTTCTTCACTTTTTACGTTATAACAGCGTGCCCTTGCTCAAACGGGCAAAGGCACGCTGCTTTGTCAGGGGAGGGATACCTGATTACTTGACACGGTAAAATTCGATGCGGCGGTTCTTGGCCCGGCCTTCCGCAGTGCCGTTATCGGCGATGGGATTATCGGGGCCATATCCCTTGGCAGTCATGCGGCTGCCATCGATTCCTTTAGCGATCATCCACTGCCGCACCGCGTCCGCCCGGCGCTGGGAGAGACTGACATTGGAAGCGCGGCTGCCCTGGCTGTCGGTATAACCGCGAATTTCCACGACCACGTCGGGGAAGTTTTTCATCGCTTGATAGGCCTTGTTCAGAACTTCTTCGCTTTCCGGGGTGATATCTGCTTTCCCGGTAGCAAAGGTAACCCCTTCCAGCACGATGGAAGCGCCGGCAGCGACTTTCATCACGTCATCATCGGGATTCAGCGGATTGGAGCCGCGATTTACTTCCATCCCGTCGTTAACGGTGCCGCCGTCAGTGTCGGCTTTGTTAGGATCGGTCTTGTGGGTCATCACTTCGTCGCCGTCGTTCAGCCCGTCGCCGTCGCTATCCATTTTCATGGGATCGGTCTTGTATTTCAGGGCTTCATCGCCGTCGCTCAACATGTCGCCGTCGGTGTCAACCTTTTTCGGATCGGTTTTGTAGGTCATCACTTCATCTTTATCGTTGAGGCCGTCGCCGTCGGTATCCGCTTTCAGGGGATCGGTTCCGTAGGTCATCACTTCGGCTTTGTCATCTAAGCCGTCATCATCCGTATCCGCTTTGCGGGGATTGGTGTTGTGGGTCTTTACTTCATCGTAATCGCTCAGGCCGTCGCCGTCGCTATCAACTTTCAGCGGATCGGTTTGATGGGTGGTGAATTCTTCCCCATCGAGCAGCCCGTCGCCGTCGCTATCGGGGTTATTTTTGTTGGTTCCGAGCTGTTTTTCCATCTTGTTGGTCAGGCCGTCTTTATCGGGATCGGCGTTCTCATCCTCGCCGCTAAAGGTAAGCCCGGCCACGACGTTAAAAAAGGCGTCATCATCATAATCCGCGGTGCCGCCGTCGTCGTCTCCACGGATCAGGTTAAGATCATCGGAATACACAAAATTATAACCCCCGCTTACATCCAGGGAAACGCGGTCCGACAAACCGAATTGCAGGCCAAGTCCCACCGGAGAATTAAGCGCCCAGCCACTGGGATCGGTCTCCGGGGAAATCTGGCTCGGCTGCTCTTTGACCCGGTAATACACTCCTCCAAGCCCGCCGTAGGCATATACACTGGCTTGCTGGACGTTCAGGAATCTCAACAACAACCGGTAATCCAAGCTGGTGATGACCGTGCGGTATGCAAACTCATCATCCTCGCGTTTCAAGGAAACCGGGAAGGAGAGGCCCATTTGTCCCTCCAACGGCCCGATCAAAACATAGCGAAAAAATCCATTAGCATAAATGCCGGAAAAGTCGTCCGTGCCCGGGTCCGAATCACCGATGGCGGTTCCCACGGCCAATCCAAAAGCGGTTCCATGGGTCTTCACTTGCGCCGGCGCGGATAGTACCAGAGCCAGACAAAGAACTACAATCAAGAGAAAGAAACTGTTACGATGTTCCATACACAAGCCTCCTTTGTGTTTTTTGAGTGAAATAAGTTAATCATCTTCATAAACTTCTTCACTGCTTCCGGCCAGGAATTTAGAAAATTCGACCTTATAACTCAACGCAAAATAAAATCTATACTTCACTTCGCGAGGTTATATTCTGAGCTTTTAAAGATGCTCGATACGGGATGCTCGCGGGAAAGCCATCCCTTTGGGAATAAGCTGCCCCATCCAGTATCGAGTATCGGTAAAAAGTCGGTTCATGGCCTTTTGCGGTATAAAAGCCGCCATCCCTGGCGATTCAGGCCTTTTTGATCAGCCCGACAATGTAGAGCAGCACCAGCGCGCCTACCACCGCGGTAATCAGCGAGCCGAGGCTGCTCTGGGGAGCAAGCCCCAGCGCTCCGAAGAGCCACCCGCCCAAAATCGCTCCCACCACCCCAACCACCAGGTTGCCCACCAATCCGAACCCTCTTCCCTTCATAATTTTCCCCGCCAGCCATCCTGCCGCCAGGCCAATCAACAGAAACCACAGAAAACTGATCATAAGATTCTCCTCCATTATGGTTACGATATTAATAACTCACGTTACGCATTTTACCACATGGTTCGATAAACTCACCATGCAAAAGACACAGAGAACACAGAGTTGTAATCGCCTTTTTAGCGTTTTTGCTTCTCAGCGCAGTCTCGGATTCAATAAATACTCGAAATACTTAATTTTCTCTGTGCCCTCTGTGGCTCTGTGGTTGATTTTTGGTGTCTGCGTAACATCAGTTAATAATGAAATCCTTAACGGGTAATTTTTAGCTGTCCGCTTTTTGAAATCGGCAAATTGATGTTCTTGAACGCCGGAAGGGAGGTATCCAGGTCCATCTTGCCCTGGAAAGCATAGTCCACGGTCTGGTTGCCGGATAAAAGCTGCAACGCCGCCTGGCCCATGCTGAGCAGGTCTAATGAAATAGGGATGCGAATCAGGCTCTGTCCCTTTTCGGCAATGCGAACCTGTTCCGGGGCGATTCCCTTTACCCAGGATTGGCCGTTCACCGAAAAATCGTAATTCAAATTCTTCGCCAGCACCCCAAAACCATTTGGATTATCTATCTCCAGGTTCAATTCCAGGTCTGCGCCGCCCAGGCCCATCTGGTTCACCTTCACCGAGGCAATTTTCAGCGCCGGGAGTTTTATCATGGGCAAAAAACCGGTTTTGCTCACCGGAATGCGGGTCTTTCCCAATACCGGCAGATCAAAATCTAACCCTAAATCCATCTGGTAGGCCGAACTGTCCTGCTCCTTCAGGGTTGCAAAAGTCTGGTAAATATCCTTGAAATTCAGGGTAAGGGGTACCTCCACGGTGCTCTCTCCCAACGCCTCAATCGCCAGCTTTTTTTCCTGCTGGCCTTTCAGGAAAGAATTATCATTGATTTTAAAGTCATAGTCGAAACCGGCCAGGGTGGCGGAAAGCTGGTTGGGGTTGCGGATTTTTACGTCAAAAGCCAGATCGACGGCATCGAAGCTCATCCCGGTAAAGCGCACGTTCGCGACGGAAAGGGTCGGTTTTTGAATGTTAGACAATTGGCTGAGAGTGGAGCAGCTTCCCGCGGTTAAAACGAGCGCGCCCGCCAGCCCAATGCATAACCATTTGAATATCTGCTTCCGTGGAACGAGCATCTTTACAATCCTTCCCTTAGAGTTAATATCCCCCGGGGAAGCCAGCCGCGCCTCCCCGGCAAACCGCCGCACCGATGAATCCATACGACAACGGTAGAATTTACACGTTTAAGAGGAAATATCCAATAGAGGTTAAAAAAGGTTGGGAAGGACCCGGGCGCACATCAAAGTTCCGAATAAAATGCGGCGCATCAGCGATGATGCGCCGCCTGGCAATGGCCGCCACTGCTTACTTCATCAATAGGAGTTTGCGTTCCGCCAGAAAATTTCCCGCGCTCATGCGCAGAAAATACATCCCGGAAGGCAGCGCCTGGCCCCGGTCGTTCCGGCCTTCCCAGCGCAGGGTATAAGCGCCGGCCGGTTGGGTCTCATCGACCAGGGTTTGCACCGTTTCTCCTAACAGGTTGTAAATAACGATTTGCACCGCTCCTGCTTCCGCCAGGCGATAGCGAATCTCCGTGGCGGGATTGAAGGGATTGGGAAAATTCTCCAGCGCGTAGCCGTTGGGACGGTCTTCTACCCCGGCAGCGGTGCTCCCTTCGCTGATTCGCAGACCGGGCAACAAATCGGTAAAGGTCTCTGCCGCAGCCATGGCGCGGAATTCCAGGGAAATAGCGCCGCCGGGCAGGGCGTTCCCCATCGCTTTAAATTGCAGGTTCAAAAGGTTCACCAAACCGTTCGCCCCGTAGGGATAAGCGTGGGCGACGGTTAATTGGCCTTGTCCGGCCTTGCTATCATTCACCACCGGATCGCCGAAGCCGGCAGTATCGCCCCCGCGATAATCCAGGAGTTGCAGGAGCGCCGGATTCCATTGCAGGGTAACGGTGTAGCTGCCCAATTTTTCCCCGCTGTTGCCCATGTCCACCATCACCGCCGCCGAGAGGGTCTGGCTGCCGTTTACCCCGGCGGGATTCAGCGCCACGTACGCTTCGAGGGTTTCCCCGCGGCGGGAGCCTGTCCCTTCCCGATACGAAGATTTGCCCGGGGCAGGGCCGGCAGGCAGGCATACCGGATCGCCTACCGGGAAAGGCACCGGCAGGCCGGCTTCCCAGGTGAGGGTAATCAACGCGTCGGTCGAATTCGTGGAACCGTTCTCATCCACGTCGCCGAACCCAATTGCAATGCGGTCGAGAACCGGCTGCGGGAGCGGCAGGCCGGCGTCGTAGGAGAGCATGATCAATCCGTCGGTGGAGTTGACCACGTCATCGCCGTTTACGTCGCCCAGGAACCCGGGCGTGCAGGCGGCGGGGCTGTAAAGAGAAACAAACCGCGCGCCCACCCCGGAGACAATCGTTCGGATCAACGTCCCGGTATTATAATCGATTTCGTGAACGCCGGTGCCGTTGGTGGTCATCAGATTGCCGTTCCCGAGCTCCCATACCCCGCGGTTGCCGGAAACCCCGGTAAGAGTGCGCAGGAAAGTTCCGGTCGGGCTCAAAATCACCACACCGTTCTGGGTGCCGCCGAAGTTTGCCACGGCAATATTTTTGTCGGAAAGCTCGACCACCTGTTCAGGGAAATTGTTGATGGGAGCCAGAACGGAAAGGAAAGTACCGCTGGTGTCGTACTGCAGCACCGAATCGTGGCCATCCCCGGTTACCAAAACGTCTAACGGGGTGGAGCGGAACCAGATACACCAGGGCCCGTCGATTCCGCCGACGGCGTTGCCGACGAAATTCCCCAGGTAATTACCGCCCGGGTCGAATTCCGCAATCGCGTCCTGGTTGGCGCCGCTGGCAACCGTTACCAGCAGGTTGCCGGTGCCCGGGTGATAGGTGTGCCCGCGGATGTTATCCAGAATGGCGGGATTCGCCCCCCCGACCGGGGCGAGGGTCCCCAAAAAAGTCCCGCTGGTATCAAACTCCTGCACCACGTCGGTCAACTGGTCGGAAATGGTAATGGTTCCCCAGGCAGTTTGCTGCGCCTGGATGGGGGTGGATAAGACCCCCGCGGGAGGGGTGGGAATGAAGGCAATATCTACCAGGTCGCCGGTGACGGGGTCGAACGCCATCACCTGGTCGTTGGTGGACTCCAGCACCATCAGCAGATCCCCGGCGACCGGGGCGCGGGCGGATTTTTTAGCCCCGGTCGAGGAAGCGCCATAGTTTATCCGGGCATCCGATAAATCGAGACGGGAGCGGATTTCCTGGAAATTCAGCACTTCCCCGCCGATGGCAGGGTGGGCGAGATTGCGCATCACCGCATACAACGGCTGGCCGTCTTTCACCCCTAACGCTTCGATAAAAGTGCCGTCCGATAATTGCAGGCTGATAGGCAGGTTATTCTGCAGGGCAAGCTGTTTGGCCTGCGCTTCGATCTCCGGCTGGGTCTCCGCCAGGTAGAGCAGTTGGGCAAGCTCCGTTTCCGGCCGGGCCAAAGCTATACCGGCAAAGCACAGCAACCAGAGAAACCGAGAAAAAATTCGCACCGATGAACGCATAATTCCTCCTGTTTAATATGTGGGTTGAACGAATATATCGCCTGAGGAGGAATTAATCAAGGCGGAAGGAAAAGGAGCAGCGGGGAGGTGAGTGGTGAGTGGTGAGCAGTAACGGCAAAACAGGCTGCAACTCTACCACCCACCACTCACCCTGGTATTAATCACTTAATTTATAAACCGTGATGCCCCAGTTGATCGGGTCGCGGGGAGGATCATCGTTCCAATCCCGGTAAGAGTGCGAATCGTCGCTTTCATAATGCACGGTATATTTGCCGGCTTTCAGGAATACCGTGTCATCGAACATCCTGTTTTTGACCCCTCCCCCGGCGTGGGTGGTCTTACGATAGGTCATTTCCCACGCGATTTTGCTGTTAGTATCTTCGATCCAGCCGTAATCGAACATATTGCCGTCGCGGCCTTCGCCCAGGGCATAAATGCGCACGTCGCCGTCTTTTTCCAGAGTGAAGGAAACTTCCCGATTCTCGGAGTCTCCCACCCGAACGATCCTGGCCAGGATCGAGGCATCTGCCTCTTCGCGATAGTCGGCTACGTCTTTGGGATCAAATTTATCTCCGGCGGCGATGAGGGTAATGCCCCATTTTTGCTGATCGAAAGGCGGAGAGGCGTTCCAGTCGCGGTAAGAGTGAGAATCATCGGTAATGAAATGCAGAATATAGCTGCCTTTCTGCAACGGAATGACCCGGTCGTAAAGCCGGTTTTTGCTGTTCCCGCCGGCGTGTTCGGTATCTTCATAGCGCATTTCCCAGGCGCGCCGGTGGGTTTTGGCCTCAACGATCCAGCCGTAATCGAACAGGTCCCCGTCGCGGCCTTCGCCCAGGGCGTAGATCCGGATATCCATGTCCTTCTTCAGGGTGAATCCTTTGGTGATGAATTCATCATCGCCCAGGCGGGTGAATTCAAATATAACGTTTTTGGAAGGAATATCCTGGTAGTCGAATAAACGAACGCCCTTTTTTTGGGATTCGTCTTTCGCGAAAATGTAAATTCCCCAAAAGCTCGGGTCATAAGGGGGAGCGGCGTTCCATTCGATGGGGGAATGGGAATCGTCGGTCACGAAGAAGGCCACGTAATTCCCCGCCGGGAGGGTCAGGGTTTCCCGCGCCATGCGGTTTTTTTCGCTGCCCCCGGCGTATTCGCTGTTGCGGTGGCCGAACTTCCAGACCTGCTGGCGGGTCTCGCTGTTCAGAATCCATCCGTAATCGTAAGCCCCGTCCGGGCGGGCTTCCCCAACGGCGTAAATGGTCAGTTCTAACGGCTGGTCGAGCTTGAAACCCTGGTTGAGGTAGAGATCGTCGCGATCCGCGTTCAACGCTACCGCCGCTTTTTCTTTCACCTGTTTCTGGTAATTCCCCACGGCCGCCCGGTCGAGTGGTTTGCCCTTTCCGTAAACGGCGATGGTAAACTCCTGGTAGGATTCATCATCATACTTGGTCCGGTCGCCGAAGAAAAATTTGGAAATGCTCCACCCTCCTTCGTACTGGTATTCGGGGAAGAATCCGTAATAGACTTCATATCTTCCCGCGGGGAGGGTGACGGCGTCGCGGTATTCCCGCAATTTGCGGCTCTTCCATTTGGAATTGGCGTCGGTAAGCTCCCAGACCATCTCCCGGGTATCGGCGTTCAGAATCCAGGCGTTGGAGGCGATCCAGTGGCGGCTGTGGCGGTGGGCGCCGATGGCTTCGATGGTGATTTCCTGGGGATTGTCGAGCACAAAGCCGGTAAAGCTGATCTCCTCCGGCTGGATGCGCTCTATCTTTACCAGGGCTTCCTGGGCCCGGGCCGGCGACAGCCCAATGGCCAGGCCGGCGGCAAGGATCAAAATTCCGGTTAAATTCCTTTTAAGCATGATGTTTCTCCCGTGTCGATACACTGGATACCATGGCACATTCCCGCGCAAAAGCGGCTGAAAAACAGTTGCATAAACGGGATGGGGCGGGAATTGTTTCTGGCAATTTTTTTGAATCTCGATCGCGGCGGGGATTTTTTCCGTCGAAGGGGCGGCGGGGCGTTACGAAGCTGCCAGGACAGGCCGGGGAGTATGTCCCCGGCTTGTTCGGGAGATCTTGTTGCAGCGCATGGAGGGGGTTCAGCGCATTAGCACCATTTTGCCTGTCTGCCGGTAGGCGCCAGGCAGGCGGGTTTGCTGATAATTGCCAGCCACGAAATGATACAGATACACACCTGAAGCCGCTTCATTTCCCCGCTCATCCCGGCCATCCCACTCCACCCGGTGCGTTCCCGCGGAAAATTCTCCATCGGCCAGCGTTTTTACCAGCCTTCCCGGGAGGTCGTAAATCTTCAGGCTAACTGAACTTTTGCAAATTTAGGCGAGTCCCAGATGAGCCTTGATTCTGTTTGGTTGCCAACCATCAAGGATAGCGCGTTCAATGGCCCAGGAGATG
>JABWBP010000012.1 GCA_013360445.1 Calditrichaceae bacterium
TAAAATTAAAGAATGAGGGTAATTTGTGTCCCCCCGATAAATCGGGGGGCTATTCAATACATTATAAAACATACACTTAACCAGGAATAAGGTTTAATGTATCACATAAATTTATTTTTCGCCATTCTATTGACGCTGGCGATGATGTTTGCTTGTAAAAACGAGGATCCTGCCAGCCCAGCATCGGAAGAAATTACATCGGCAGATCGTGATAAATTTATCGGTAATTGGGCGGGAACATACCAATGCACCAATCTTCCGGGTGATACATTGATTATTTCCGCTGGAAACAGTGAATTGGCTTTCGACATAATTTTGCATGCCCGAACCGGCGATCCCAATCCGGAGAACGTGTCCGGGGAGTTGACAGCCCAAAATACCATTATCGTTCCGGAACAAACCATCGGCGGATTTCCGGGTTCGGCAACTATCACTTATTCAAGTGGGGTTCTCTCATTAACTCAGCAAGGGTTAGGGATTACCTGCCAGGGCATATACTCTGTAAAATTCTGAGGAGATTAACTATGCGAAAAAGCTTATTCTACCTGCTGCTTCTATTGCTCTTATCATGCGGGCCAAAAGTTCACTTCATAAAAGTAGGAAACCAGGAGTATCCCTCACGGGAAAAGGGCGAGGCGGTTTTGGTGTATCTCAACGGCGAGCGCCCGGAAAGAGAATACAAAGTAATCGGAATGGTGTTTATTGAAATTGACCGGCCAATATTATTCTCTTCCGAAACCCCGGATTCGAAAGTAATTGAGAAACTGCAGGAGGAAGCGAGAAAACACGGCGCCCACGCCATTATCGATCTTGAAATTGCTTCGGATATCCGGGTATTACCGGATCCCGATGAATTAACCGATATCAGAAAAATGAAGCGCGCCCAGGCAAAGGCGATTGTTTTTGTAGAGCAGGGGAATGCCGCCATAGAATCAATTAACAATCGCAAGGAGTCACGAAGATGAAAACAATGAATTTCATGATTAGTTTATTATCCCTGATCTTCTTAGGGCAAATTCTCTCTTGCAGCAGTTTAAAAAAGGCAAAGCTTTCGGAAAACCCGGAATTTGAAAAGAACGCCGAAAAATTTGTTATCACCAGCCCCTTATCCCATTCTCCCTCCCAATCGAATAAGTTTATCATAGAGGATGTTAGCGCCGATACGGTTTTTGAAATTGAAACCCACTCAGAAAGGCCGGAGAGTGACAGGAATACCATCGAGGGAAAAACGACCGAAGAGGGTTATAAAGTAAAATCGAAGGAATTTACCTCGTACAAATTTTATATCGCCAAACCTTTTTATGAAAGCCACTATGAGGTAATTGGAAAAGCAACTCGTTTTCGAACTGAGGAAGATAAAGGCGACAGGGGGACTGAATCTACCCAACTGGCTTACCCGCTCGAATTCTGGATTTTCGAAGAAGGAAAAGATGTTGGAAAAATTACCGTTTCTGAGCCGAATTTGAATTTGACCGGCGATATCGCTGCTTCTATTCATGGCAAGCATTTAAACCTCAAATACCAGGCGGATATGTTTAATAAAACGAGTGTTTCTTTTGAAGATGAACAGGGGCTCCTTGCCTTTTTCCATTCAAAATCGTCAGGATTTATTTCCACCAAACAAAAAGGCGAATTCCTTATAAAACATGATCTGCCGGAAGAATTAAAATTGGATATTCTTGCGACCTATATGATTGTGGAAACTATAATGGGCATAAATTCAGGCAGATAGAAAAATCATTCACCAATATCATAAAGGAGACAGAATTATGAGTAAGTTCTATAATCTTTTAATCGGTGTGTTTGCGATCGTGGTTCTTACCCTGGGGCTCCATGCCCAGGTTCCCAATGGCGGGTTCGAACAATGGACGGCGGGCAATCCTAATGACTGGGCAACAAGCAATTTTCCGGGGTTTGGCGCTCCCGTTACCCAGTCCTCTGCCAGCCATTCCGGCTCTTCCGCCGCCCGGGGCGAAGTAGTAGATGCCTTCGGAACCCCCTGGCCCCCGGTTATTTCTACTGCGGATACGAATGGTTTTCCGGTGTCGCAACGCTACGCGGAATTAAGCGGGTTCTACCAATTTTCACCCCAGGGAACTGATGTGATGCTCATTTATGTGGGAATGCTCCACAACCAACAGGCTATTGGCGCAGGAGTGGGTTTTCTGCCGCCCGCGGGATCCTACACTTCCTTCAGCCTGCCCATCCAGTACGGCACCGGCGATGTACCGGACCGCTGCATCATTTATATCGCTGCCGCCATGGATACCACCGGTGGATTGGCGGGAAATATTGGAACCTTTTTTCTGATTGATGACCTGAACCTCTCCGGAATCAGCGCGATTGACTTGGCGCTCGACCCGACCCTGCCTTCGGAATTTACCCTGGAACAGAATTATCCCAACCCCTTCAATCCTGTAACCACCATTGAGTTTTCTCTACCCACCGCGTCGGAAGTTTCCCTGGTGATCTACAATGTGGCCGGGCAGGTAGTTGAGCGGCTGGTTGACCACCGGAGTATGACGCCGGGAAGCTACAAAGTTGAGTGGGCGCCGTATTCCCTGCCGAGCGGAGTTTATTTCTACCGCCTGACCGCCGGGGAATTTACCCAAAGCCGCAAGATGGTTTTGATGAAGTGATGTGAGGAGGGTTCACTACCGAATGGAGGAAAAATATCATGAAGGCAATTATTAGTGCCATAACGATAGTGCTCCACTTATCAGAATCGTTCAATTCCGCCAGCGCCCAGGATAGAAATAGTGCAATAGTCGCGGCGGGAATTAATAATACAATGAGACTTAGGTGAAACGGTTTCTAAATAATCGTCATTTTCTCATTAACACCGCCCCGGATGGCCGGGGCGGTGTTAATAAAAAACTCGAAGCCCAATTCGCCAAAAAATAATAGCCGTCAAAACCGGAGGTGTGCCATGAAAAACCGGTCGTTCGTTTGTTGGCATCAATTCATTGTGTTAAGCTTGGTGTGTATGTTCGCTATGGCGCTGCTGCTAAACTGCAGCGGGTCCGGGGCTAACCGGCGCGGAAAGCTGAGCGATGCCGTGGAGAAATCTTCCGACAAACACCAGGGAGATCGCAAAACCGAGACGAAGCCGGCTCCCGCGCAGGAGGGCGGGGAGACTGTTGAAATGGGAGCAGTTCCTGCCAAACCTGCCGGAAAAGCCAGGGTGAAAACCGCTTCGCCGCCGGATTCGGGAGTTGCCGCTAACCGCACAAATGTTGAGGAAGCAACCCCTGCAGGTAAAGATACTTCTATGGACAGTATATTTGCCAGGCCCAGTTGGTTCTCTTTATCATTCGGAAAGGCGCTCACCACCCAGGATGGTTTTGCGGGGTTGAACCAGTTCAATTTTATGTTCGGAGGTTACAATTCCCAACGCGGGCGGGTAGAAGGAGTTATCGGGGTGGGTTGGGCCCCCGTGGAAGAAGGCAGCGAACTGCGCAATTCCCTGGAGGATAATGTGATTATCCTGAGCATCGGCGTGGCAGGCAAATATTATTTCACCCCGCAGCATACATTCCTGGGATCTTTTCTTCTGGGGGGATTAAGCTACAATCGCATGTTCTGGGGATATAAAAACGCCATCACAGCAGATGTTTACGATGATTATGGAAATGTAACCGGCACGGAGGAAATTGATTCCGACGATATCGGCGGGCTGGATATTTACCTCGGAATTGGATTTAACCTGGCGCAAACCCGCCGTTTTCAATTGGGAGTAGAGGCTGTACCGGGGATTCTCCTGTGGGGCATTCAAACCCATGAAGGCTTTGATAACGACGTGTTCAAAGCCGCTGCCTATGCCAAATTGAAGGTGGTAGTTAATTTCCGGAAGTGAGTTCCTTTTACAAAAATTGGAGGTGAGTGTCATGGAGCTGTTATCAAAAGTATTGTTTATCTGCGCCGTGTCGTTGCTGAACAGCGGGTGCAGCTTGATAGGGTTCACAATCGGCAAGATCAGCGACTCCAGGACCCCACCTTTTACCCAAATTTCTTACCCGGACACCCAGGCCGTTATAGAACAGACCAGGGCAATTACGCTCGCGCTGAAGTCGGGCCAGGAAATTTCGGAGAGCCAGATAAACAATTCCTGCAATGGGGCGTTGGAAGGGTTCCTGGCAGGCGAGATTGGTGGACGGAGCGGTTATTGCGATTACAATAATATCAACGCAGGATGCTTACGAAGGCTTTTCGCTCGACTTGCAGATGTGAACAGGGTTTAGGTTTAGTTAGTGGCCATTATCCGGGCAGAGAACCATCACAGGAATCACCGTCATCGCTGCGGAACCGGATACGATGATGGAGATGATACGGTTGTATTGCAGACCTTGAAGAAATATCTCTTGACAGTGTTGCGGAGATGGGATATACTTTGGCTCCTAATCTGTGACCTTGTGAAGTTACAAAATGAAGCTCTTTTTCCGAAGATTGGGGGAAGGTCCCCCGCTGATTATTCTGCACGGCCTGTTAGGCGCTTCCGACAACTGGCTGAGCATTGCCCGGGAGCTGGCCGGCTCCCATACGATTTTTTTGCCGGATTTGCGCAACCACGGTCGCTCTCCCCACAGCCGCGAATTCGGCTACGAGGCCATGGCCATGGACGTGAACGAGTTCCTGCTCGACCACGGCCTCCGCGACGTGATCCTGGCCGGCCATTCCATGGGCGGGAAAGTGGCCATGAACCTGGCGCTGGACTATCCCCACAAGATCAAAAAACTGATCGTGGCGGACATCGCCCCGAAACCCTATCCCCTCCCCTATTTTGCCAACATCATCCGTACGCTGATGTCCGTGGACCTGGGCGGGGTGAAGAGCCGCGCGGAAGCGGAGCGCATGATCTCCGGGGAAATCCCCGAAAAAGGCGTGCGAAGTTTCCTGTTGAAAAACCTGGCCCGCGACCGCCACGGCGGATTTACCTGGAAGGTTAACCTGCCCGCGCTCTATGAAAACGCGGAAGCCATCGCCGGGGAGATCCAGCGCCCCGGAACCTATCCTCACCCGGCCTTATTCTTACGCGGGGGCAACTCCAACTACATTACCGGGGCCGATTTTCCCCTGATCAAAGCCAAATTCCCGCAGGCGCAAATTCTCGCCGTTCCCGGGGCGGGGCACTGGATTCACGCGGACGCGCCGGAGCAGGTGCTGGAAATGTTCCGGGAATTCATTATGCGTAGAACGTAATGCGTAACGTTTTTGACTCCTGTGTGTTGCGTATTGCGTAAAAAAACGGAATACCCTTCGACAAGCTCAGGGTAAACTCTTTTACACATTACGAATTATGCATTACGAGTTACGCATTACGAAATACGCCTCGATCTCTTTCGTGCTTTGATCCGCAGCGCCCGGCCGCTAAATTCCGCCATGAATATCCGAGAGAAATTAGCCCGGCTGGATTCGGCGCGGCCTGCGCAGCCTCCCGCGGCTGAGCCTGCCCGTTTCTCCGAAGGAGCGGAAAGCTGGATCGAAACCCTTCGGTACGAACTGGGCCTGACGGTTCTGCAGGAAGACAGATCCTTCATCCTCCTGAAAGAAAATTATTACCCCGCCTACAACGACCCGGTATTTGCGGAGTTGCAGGCAAACGGCTTTGAAGTTCCCGCCCTGCGGCAAATTTCCGGAGACCTGCCGGTCGATTCCCCCAACCTGAAACGCGCCCTGTTCTTAGACGCGGAAACCACCGGGCTGGCCGGGGGAACCGGAACCTACGCGTTTTTGGTCGGCATCGGGCACCTGGAAGCGGATCACATTGTGGTGCGGCAATACCTGCTGCCGGATTTCATTTACGAATGGCTGATGCTGAAACATCTCGACCAGGCCCTGCGGCAGTTTAACTTCACGGTTACCTTCAACGGCAAATCGTTCGATATTCCGCTGCTCAAAAATCGCTACATCCTCAACCGCATGGTCTCGGCGCTGGAGGAAATGCCCCACGCCGACATGCTGCACGCAGCCCGGCGAATCTGGCGGCGGCGGCTCCCGGCCTGCGATCTGCAAACCCTGGAAGCGCATATTCTGAATATCGACCGCGCCGGGGATATTCCCGGCGACGCGATTCCACACATTTACTTCGAGTTCATCCGCAAGCGCGATACCCTGCTGCTGCGCGACGTGTTAGAGCACAATTTTCACGACGTGGCGCACATGGCGCTGCTCACCCTCAGAATTTGCGCCATCTGCCAGGCCCCCGGGCGGCATTTGGCCTACCCGCAGGATTATTACTGCCTGGCGAGCTATTTTTTCCAGGCGAAGCGCTACCGGGAAGCCATCCCCCTGTTAGAAGCGCTCCTGGGGCGGCTCTCGCCGGGGGACGCGGAACTGGTTACCGGGACGCTCTTCCTGCTGTCGCTTTCCCATAAAAAAACCGGGGATTCCGCCAGGGCCAAACAATATCTGGAAAACTTGCTGGAGCGCCGGGTATTTCATCCCGGCATTATCGAAGAGTTGGCCAAGTTCTACGAGCATGAAGACAAAGACTACGCCGGCGCCGGGGAGATCGTCGAAAAGGGGCTTCAATACCTGGAAACCGTCCGGCAATTAGACCCGCGCTCGGAGTTGCTGCGTTTCCTGCCCGGCCTGAAGCACCGCTACCAGCGCCTTCGCCGGAAACTGGCGCGGAAAGAATAAGATAGGCGCAGGAGCAGGGGGCAGGGGCAGGGGCAGGAGCAGAAGCAGGAGCAGAAGCAGGGGGCAGGAGCAGGGGCAATTGGAAATGTACTCCTTGCTGCCCACCCTTTGTCTTCAAAACTGAAGTTTTGCAGATAAACAATCCCTTTTGAGCACTGCATCTGCCCCTGCTTCTGCTCCTGCCCCTGCTTCTGCTCCTGCCCCCTGCCCCTGCTCCTGCCCCCTGCCCCTGCTCCTGCTCCTGCCCCCTGCCCCTGCTCCTGCCCCTGCTTCCGCGCTCTGCGCTTGTATTCAACAGCGTCTTACTGTATATTTGGCCTTTCGCAGCCGCTGGCAGTGTGCAGGTTGTGGTTTGTGATCGGGCTGAATCCATTGTTAAGGAGATTGCGGCGTTATGGGCAAGAAAAGGATTGGCATTTTAACCGGCGGGGGCGACTGCCCGGGTTTGAACGCGGTCATTCGCGGGGTTACCAAAACCGCTATCGGCAAATATGGCATGGAAGTGATCGGTTTTTTCGACGGATTCGAAGGACTGATCGAAGAGCGCTTCAAAATTCTCCGCCAGGAAGACGTATCCGGCATTTTGAACCAGGGGGGAACCATTTTAGGCACCAGCAACACGGCCAATCCTTTTGCCTGGGGAATCGGGCAGGGCGAGAAGCGCCAGTTGGTAGATGTATCCGATAAGTGCATGGCGCTCTACCAGGACCTGGGTCTGGATGCCCTGATCTGCGTGGGCGGCGACGGCACCATGACCATCGGGGGCAAGCTGACCGAAAAGGGCGCCAATATCGTCGGGGTTCCCAAAACCATCGATAACGACCTGATGGAAACCGAGCTGACCTTCGGTTTCGATTCCGCCCGGCTGGCCGCCACCGACGCGGTGGACCGCCTCCATACCACCGGGCAGTCCCATCACCGGGTAATGCTGGTGGAAGTTATGGGGCGCAACGCCGGCTGGCTGGCGCTGGAATCCGGCATTGCCGGGGGCGGGGACGTCATTCTGCTGCCGGAAATTCCCTACGACATCGAAGAAGTGATTTCCGTGGTGCGCAAACGCAGCCGCTTTGGCAAACGCTTCAGCCTGGTGGTGGTGGCGGAGGGCTGCAAACCCCGGGGCGGGGAGCAGGTGGTCAAAAAAATGGTGAAAGACGCTTCCGAACCCCGGCGGTTGGGCGGGATCAGCCACCAGATTGCCGCACAGATCGAGGAGAGAACTAACATCGAATGCCGGGTAACCATCCTGGGGCACTTGCAGCGCGGGGGAACGCCGACGCCCTTCGACCGCCTGCTGGCCACCCAGTTTTCCGTGAAAGCCATGGAATTAGTGGAAGAGAACACCTTTAACCACATGGTGGCCTTGCAGGGGAATCGCCTGGTAGCCGTGCCGGTGGAAAAAGTAATGGACAAACAACGCACCGTGCCGCTGGATTCTCCCCTGATCAAAGCGGGGCTGGCGGTGGGCGCCAGTTTCGGGGTGAAAATGGATTAAAGTGTTTGAGTGTTCAAGTGTTTTGGTGTTTTGGTGTTATGAGGTTCTCAGGCCTGGCACTTTCGCACTAAAACACTATAACACTGTTTTCCGCTACCCAAAAAATCACCTTACGCCGGGGGAACATGAACCCCCGCAGGGGCATAGACTGAAGTGACGTCCGGTTGTTTTATAATCCGGGCGGCCGAACTGTAAAGTGAAGAGAATTTATCATGCCACAGAAGTTCCCCAGGTTAGCCATTTTTTGCTCGCTCAAGGCCTTCAAGAGCGCGATTTTCGACGCCCGCTCGCCGGCTTTCCGGATGGGTATGTTGATAAGCGTGCTGCTGTTCGCCTCCGGCTGCGCTTACTATAATACCCTCTTCAACGCCAAGAAAAGCTTCAACCAGGGGATTAAGGTTATTCGGGAAAGCCCGGACCAGGAAAAAACCCCGCCATCCGCTAAAAAGCATTTTGAAACCACGGTAGATAAGTGCTGGAAACTCATCGAAATCTACAGCGACAATAGCAAATATGCCGATGACGCCCTGATGTATATCGCAAAAAGCGAGTTTTACCTGGAAAAATATCCCCAGGCAAAACAGCATCTGGCGCAGTTCATGAAAAAATATCCCAACAGCAACCTGCTTTCGGAGGCGCAGCTCTGGTATGCCAAAGTGTTGTTAAAAGAAGAAGATTTGGAAGGCGCCCAGGAGTATTTCCTGCTGGTCATCAATACCGCCAAAGAGTCACAGCTTCGCTCCCAGGCTAATTTCGAGTTAGGATTATACGCCTTCGAAAAAGAGGATTACCCTAAAAGCATCGAATACCTCCGCAGCGCTTTGAAAGAAAAAATCGACGATGAATACAAGGCATTGCTGCTCTACTACTTAGGCGAATCGTATTTCATTCAAAAAAATTATAAAGAAGCCATCGAGCAGTATAAAAAAGTAGCGGATTTCTCTCCTGCGCTGGATATCGAATACAAATCGTTGCTGCATCTGGCAAAAGCGTACACCGAAACCGGGAAATACAAGGAATCGGAGCGGATTCTCCGGAAAATGCTCACCGCGCCGCGCTTCCAGAATTTCACCCCGGTGATCAAAGCCGCGCTGGGGGAAAACCACCAGCGCCAGGGGCGCCTGGAGGATGCAATCGAGATTTACAAAGAGGTGGTTCTCGAGCGTAAAAACAGCCCCGGCAGCGCCGAAGCCGCCTTTCAATTAGGTAAAATCTACGAACACACCTATAACGACATCGACTCCGCGGTAACGTATTACGGGAAGGTCGAACAGCTTTTTTCCAAGTTCGACAGCGTGGAAGTCGCTAAAAACAAGAAGATTTTTTTGAGTGAGTTCAAAGGAATCCGCGATAAGATCAGGACCGATGAAAACCTGGTCTATCGACTGACCCATGATCCGGCGTTCCGCGATTCCCTTTTCCGCGCCCAGGAAGAGGATTCGCTGCGGCGCGCCCGGGGATTGCCGGAAGAAGAATCGCTGCCCGCTACCCAGTTCCCCGGCTCTTCGAGCACCCTGGCAGACTCTTTGAACCAGGCGCGCCAGGATTCCCTGGCTCAGGCCCTACAGGATTCTCTGAACCAGACCCTCCCGGATTCCGTGCGCCAAAGGCTGGAAGAGGAGAACCTTTTTAGAGGATTTCGCGACCCGGAGGAAGGCCTCCCGGATCCCGAAAATCCCTTCCCCGCAACCTCTCCCGGCGCAAATCCTCCAAAACCTGCGGAGCAAAAGAAGCCCCTGGAGAAACGCAAATTGCCCCGAATCGAATTTGACCTGATGAATAGCCGTTTTCAACTGGCGGAATTTTATCTCCTGAAGGAGCAAAACTATGATTCCGCCGCTTACCATTATCACAAATTTCTGGATACCTACGAGGATTCCCTGCTCTCTCCCAAGGCGTTATACTCATTGATTTACATCTATAAACAACCCGGGCACGAAGACCCGGTACAATTGTATGAGCTGGAAAAGGAAATCCTCAGCCGGCACACCGATTCGGCCTTTGCCCTGGAGATTATGAAAAACAAGGGAATGCTGGTAGAGGAGAAAACCGAGATTACCGTAGAAGACAAAGCCAACCAACTTTTTTTGGAGGGAGAAACGGAATACTTCAAAGGGAACTTTAACCGGGCGATAGAAAAATACCAACAGGCTGCAAACCTGGATACGACATTAGCCATCAGCGCCAAAGCGCAATACGCTATCGCCTGGGTTTATGAACACGATTTGAAGCAGCCGGAGTCGGCCCTGAAAGCCTATAAAACCCTTATCGAGCGCTATCCATCCGCCGCCGATTACGTTCGGGCGGCGCGAAAAAAAACCACTCCTGTTGCCCCCTCCCCCGGCTCCACGTCAGCAGATTCTACCTTGCTGGCGACTGCCCCCGGGGAGCCGTTGCCGGGAGAGGAACCATCTTCCATACTGGCCGGGGTGGAAGGCAACGGCAAGATCGTATTGGAGGATATATTGAATGAAAAAATTCGCTGGCGCATCCGGCGCGAACGCTACCTGGATCGGTAAACCGGCATTGGTAGCCCGGGAGTGAGTTAAGAGCCGTGGTTTCTCCCGCCCGGCGCTCAATTTCCAATCGAATTGTAACCCGGGACAGTTAAGATGAATCTAACCCATCTCCAATTTTTGGAGCTTAGTTTATAGATAACGGAAATGAAACCATTGATCTTCGGAGGAAAACATAATGCCTAAACCCATTGAATTTACCGATGTGAATTTTGACCAGGAAGTGGTTAAATCCGATACCCCGGTGCTGGTGGATTTCTGGGCGGAATGGTGCGGTCCCTGCAAAATGATTGCCCCGGTAGTATCGGAGTTGGCCAATGAATACGAAGGAAAGCTGAAGGTGGGCAAAGTGGATGTAGATTCCAACCAGCAGGTGGCCATGCAATATGGTATCCGCGGCATTCCCACGCTGCTCATTTTTAAGGGCGGCAGGGTGGTGGACCAGATCGTCGGCGCGGTGCCGAAACCCCACATTGTCGATAAATTGAAGAAAGTTTTATAAGCAGAATTCTCATTCAACCGGAAAGGAAGATTGCCGGGCGGCAATCTTCCTTTTTTTGTTGCCGTTTCACACCCAAAGCGTTTTTCCCCCGGCGCCATGATCAAAATCAAGAACGTTCAATACGTCAAAAGCATCCTCAGCGCCAACGAACGGCCAATCCCGGCGCTCCCGGAAATTGCCTTCGTAGGCCGCTCCAATGTCGGCAAATCTTCCCTGATCAACTGCCTGGTCAACGTCAAGAACCTTGCCCGGGTAAGCAAACAGCCCGGAAAAACCCGCGCCATCAACTATTTCTCGGTGGATAATCGCTTTTACCTGGTAGATTTGCCGGGATATGGCTTTGCCAAAGTATCGAAAAGCGCCCAGGTGGACTGGCAAAGGGTGATCGAAGCTTATTTGCTGAACAATCAGCAGATCCGGAGAATCCTGGTGCTTATCGATAGCAAAGTAGGCGCGAAAGAAAACGACCGGCAGCTCATCGAATGGCTGGAATTCAACCGGGCGCCTTACCGGGTGGTAGCCACCAAAGTTGATAAAATCTCCCGTTCCGAGCGAGCCGTTCAGGCGAGAAAAATCCGCGAAGCGCTGAATCAAAGCCGCAACGAGCCGTTGTTATTCTTTTCCGCCAAAGACCGCACCGGCAGGGAGGAACTTTTGAAGTATATCGGCGAGCTGCTGGAAGGCAGCGAAAAATAAAAACCGATTCGAAACCATTCGAGTCGTTTTGCTGATATTACGCCGTTTTTAAAAAAGGGAAGTAAAAGATTGTGACCCCTCCCACGATGGACTCGCAATTATTTTCCGATTCTTTGGGCGAGCTTACTCATGATGACTCTCCTTCGTGGCAGGATTCCCCTCCTACCCCTGAACGTTGAAAGCGTGGCGGGCAGGAGGGGATCTTGCCTATGGGGAAATCGAGAAATAGCTTACCGGCTGCACTTTCCTCTTTAACAATTCTCTCTTCCGTTCTCAGTTCAAAAAACAACCCGCAAACCCGACTCACCGTGAAATTGTGTAGAATTTTTGCACAGATAGAAAGCGCCTGTAAAATTTTTGCACAGAAAAAGTGTGAACCTGGAAAAATTTCTCCCCCACCGGCCCGGCGGAAAAGCCCGCCAGCTAAGACATTGCAGATATTGCAGCATTAAAGTTATCCCAAATAAAGGCAAACCTTATGCCGCTCGCCCAACGGCGAACTATACCTTGACTTTTTCTACGCCGTCTCATAACTTTGCCCGTCTTGTTGCCATGAGTGTCTTATAAATCCGGCTGTTCAGGTAAGCGCCTCTATGCCGCTAAAAAGGCGGAAAATTCAGTGATATGAAATCCACCGGCAATATTACCCCCTTAAGATTGCTAACCCTGTATGAGGTTAGCCGCAAGATCAATTCCCAGCTCAACCTGGCCCGGCTGCTGAACGAAATCATGGACCAGGCCATCGTTTTATTGCACGCAGAAAAAGGGTTGATTCTTCTGCGCGACGAACCAGGCGCGGAGCTGGCGGTGCGGGTGGCGCGGGCGATGGACAAGCAGGCCGTGGGGGACGCCGCCAGCATCAGCCGCAGCGTGATCGATAAAGTAGAAAAATCCGACGAGCCGGTGCTGATCCAAAAAATTCCCGACCTGCAGGGCGCCGAGGCCAGCAAAAGCATGGTGATGTACAAGCTCAAATCTATTATTTGCGTTCCGCTGCACTCCAAAGAGGAATTGATCGGGGCAATTTACCTGGACACCACTCAATCGGAGCGCTTTTTTAAGGAGGAAGACGTGGCCTTCCTGGAAGCGTTTGCCAACCTGGCCGGTATTGCCATTGCCAACGCCCGAACTTACCAGGAAATCGAGCACCTGAACGCCAACTTAGAACAAAAGGTAGCGGAGCGCACCGCAGAGCTGCATCTCAAGAACCAGGAGTTGATTGAAGCCTATCAAAAGCTTCGCGACGCCCAACTCCAACTGATCCGTCAGGAAAAAATGGCTTCCCTGGGGCAATTAGCAGCCGGGGTTGCGCACGAAATCAATAATCCATTAGGATCGCTGCACAGCAACATGGACATGTTCACCCGCGGGTTTGAGAAAGTGAAAACCGCCCTGGACGATTCGGATGCGCTTTCCCATTCCGCTTCCGAACAGAAGCTGCGCCAGACCCTGGACATGCTACAGCAGTTATCAACTACCAGCCAGGCCGCCTGCCAGCGTATTTCCGAAGTGGTCAAGGCGCTGCGCAACTTCGCCCGCTTAGATGAAGAAGAATTCAAGGCCGTAAATCTCCATGAAGGCATCGACAATTCCCTGGTTCTGCTGGAGCCTAAATACCGCGAGCGCATCCGGGTGATCAAAGAATACGGGAACCTCCCCTCCTACCGCTGCCAGGCGGCGCAGATCAACCAGGTATTTATGAATCTCATTGCCAATGCCTGCGAAGCTATTCCGCAGGGAAAAGAAGGCCGCATCCATATCAAAACTGCCGTGGAGAACGATACCATTTGCATCGCAATCGGCGATAACGGGGTGGGGATTACCGCGGAGAATTTACCCCGGATTTTCGATCCCGGCTTTACCACCAAAGGCGTGAAGGTAGGAACCGGGCTGGGGCTTTCGATCTGCTACCAAATCGTTCAGGATCATGGCGGCGTGATCCAGGCAAACAGTGAAGCCGGGCAAGGAAGCGTCTTCACCATCCGGCTGCCTTTGCAGGAGGGCAGCGGGTGATGAACCTCTCTCATCTCCTTGAACCCGTTCCCGCCCGCGACTGGCTGATCATCTTAGGCCTGTTCGCGGGAATTGTCATGCTCATCGGCGCTTCCGAAATTTTCCGCCGCATGATGCAGTGGTCCGAAGAATTCAACCGCAAGTTGGTGCACATCCTGGTCGGGCTGCTGATGTTTTTCATCCCCATCCTGCTGCAAACCTCCCTGCCCATGGCGCTCATCGCCGCCTTCTTTACCCTGGCGAACCTCATCGCCCTGCAAAAAGGATGGCTGAAAGGCATGCACGGGGCGCGGCACAGCCTTTCGTCAGGCTCAAAACGCAGCTACGGCACGGTGTTCTATCCCTTCTCTTTTTTGATCCTGGTGTTGCTGTGCTGGCCGGATCACGTGGTCATTATCATCGCCTCCATGATGGTGCTGGCCTTAGGAGACGCCGCCGCCGCCATCGTCGGGGAATCGCTTTCTCAACCCCATGAATACGTGCTCATTGCCGACCGCAAGTCCCGGGAAGGCTCCCTGGCCATGTTCCTGGTGAGCGGGGCGGTAATTTTTCTGATCCTGAAATTTTACCCCTTCCGGGATCACCAACTGGCCGCGCTCTCCCCCCCCGCCGCGCTGTGGTTTGCCCTGCTGGTCGCCGCTATCACAACTGCCTCGGAAGCGCTGGGCAGCAAGGGCAGCGACAATCTCTCCGTACCGCTCTCCACCGCCCTGGTGCTCTACTTCGTGTTGAACCACGATTCCGCGGCGATCCGGCAATTCACCCTGGGAACCGTTTTAGGCGGCCTGGCGGCGCTGATTTCTTACCGGCTGCGCTTTTTGACTGCCAGCGGCGCGGTGGCGACCTTTTTATTAGCAGCGGTGATCTTCGGATTCGGGGGATGGAAGTGGACCCTGCCCATCCTGGCCTTTTTTGTACTCTCCAGCCTGCTTTCCAAAATCGGAAAAACTGCGAAATCCCGCTACGATCTAATATTCGAAAAAGGCAGCCGGCGGGATTACGCCCAGGTGTTAGCCAACGGCGGGTTGGCCGGAATGCTGATGATCCTGCACATGTTCACCGAAAATCCCTATCTCTATTACTACTACCTGGCCGCCCTGGCCGCCGCCGCCGCAGACACCTGGGCCACCGAGATCGGCACCCTAACGCGGCAGCAGCCCCGCTTGATCACCTCCTTGCGCGTGGTGCCCGCGGGCACTTCCGGCGGGATTACCCTGGTGGGATTATTGAGCGCCCTGGCCGGGGCGCTGGTGATCGGTTTGAGCGGCCAACCGTTTTTCAATCCCATCGACGCCCGCATCTTGCCGCTGATCGCCCTGGGCGGATTGCTGGCCAGCCTGGTGGACAGCTACCTCGGCGCAACCTTGCAGGCGCAATACCGTTGCCCGGTTTGTCAAAAAATTACCGAAAAAACCCGCCATTGCGCTGGAAATCCGACCGCCCGCGTTTCCGGCTGGCCCTGGATGAACAACGATATGGTGAATTTTTTGAACACCCTCAGCGGGCTGGGGTTTCTGTATTTGGGGATGATATTGATCAGATAAAAGTTTACGGATGAAGAGAAGCTCTTCTGTTATGCCTTATGGTTGAAATCATTTCTCATTACCATATACTAAAAAAGTTGGGAAGCGGCGGAATGGGCGAGGTGTACCTGGCCGAGGATACCGAACTGCGCCGCAAAGTAGCCCTGAAGTTTTTTACCCCCCCGTCTCCCGGCGCCGCGGAAGCGAAGACCCGCTTCAAGCAGGAAGCGCAACTGGCCGCCTCGCTCAATCACCCCAATATCGTTACCATCTACGAAGTGGATGAATGGGAAGGCAAGCCCTACATTGCCATGGAGTACGTGGAGGGGAAAACCCTGCGGGAAGTGATTGAGAGCGCCGGCGGTTCCCCCCTGCCGATCGAGCGGGCGCTGGACATCGCCGCCCAGGTGTGCGAAGGGTTAAAGGAAGCCCACCGCAACGGCATCACCCACCGGGATCTCAAGCCGGATAATATCCTGATCGACAAGAACGGGCGGGTGAAAATCCTCGATTTCGGGCTGGCGAAGCTGAAAGGGGCGGTAAAAATCACTAAAGACTCCACCCGCATGGGCACACCGGGGTACATGTCCCCCGAACAGATCACCGGCGCGGAGGTAGATCACCGCTCGGATATTTTTTCCTTCGGGGTCATTCTCTACGAGATGCTCAGCGGAAAACTCCCGTTTGCCGGGGAACGGGATATCTCGATTTTTTACAGCATCCTCAACGAAGACCCCCGCCCGCTTTCCCAATACCGACCGGAAACTCCGGAATGGCTCTGCCAGATAGTGGAGCGCGCCTTGCAAAAAAACACCGGCCAGCGCTTCCCCTCCACCGATGAAATATTGGCGCGGTTGAGCAACGGCGCTGCTCGATCCCCAATTTCAACCGTTTCGACGCCGCTTCCAAAACTCCCCGAAGCCCCCGCCCGCCGGGTATGGCGCGCCGGGATGATTGCCGGGGCGGTGTTGTTGCTGGCCCTGGCGGCGGTTTCCTACTGGTATCGCCTGAAGCAACAGCCTCCCCAGACGGCCGGGACAACCGTCTCTTTTCAGAAAGAAATCGCAGTGATGCCGTTCTCCGTAAGCGGCGACGCAGAATACAGCTACCTGGCCGAGGGGATGGCGCAGCTTCTCAGCACGAAATTAGACGGGGCCGGGGAACTGCGCGTGGTCAATCCCCGGGTAGTGCTGAACGCCATCAGCCGAAACAAAACCGTTCTTCCTCCTCCGGAATTAGGCGCGGTGATCGCCAAACAATCAGGGGCAAATTACTTCATCTGGGGGACTTTGCTGGCTATCGAAGGCAAGATGTCCCTGGAGGCTTCCCTGTACGCGGCCAACGAACCCGCCGCCCCTCTCGCGCAAGTGCAGACGGAAGCCCGCGCCGCGGAGTTGTTCGATATGGTGGATAACTTAGCCGCCCGCCTGCTGGCCGGGCTGGTGAACTCCCCCTACAATCGCACCAAACGCTTGGCGGCGATTACCACTCAATCCCTCCCGGCGCTCAAAGCATTTTTAGTGGGAGAAAGCCGTTTTCGCTCCGGGGATTACCAGGAAGCGCTGCAGTCTTACGAGGAAGCGGTTTCCCACGATCCCGGCTTTGCCCTGGCCTACTACCGCACCAGTTTGGCGGCGGATTGGCTTACCCGCCCGGACCTGGCCCGCGCCGCGGCGGAAAAAGCGGTTCAACACAGCGAGCGTCTCTCCGAGAGCGACCGGCTGCTGTTAGAAGCCTTCCTGGCCTGGCAAACCGGGGCGGCCGCCCGGGCGGAGCGGCTCTACCGCACCATCGTGGGAACCAACCGGGATGATATTGAAGCGTGGTACCAGTTAGGCGAGGTGCTTTTCCATTACGGGCCGCTGCAAGGAAAATCCGTTTCCGAAGCCCGGCAGGCGTTCGAGCAGGTGATCTCCCTGGAGTCGCATCATATTTTAGCGCTCTGGCACCTGGCGCGCATCGCCGCGGTCGAAAACCGGCCGGCGGAGGTCTCTTCGCTGGTGGATTTGATCGTCACGCTCCAACCCGCGGGGCAGCGGGAATTGGAAATTCAGGCGCTGCGGGGATTTTCCGCCGGCGATCCGAAGTCGCAGGCGCAAATTATCAAGGAACTGAGAGAGGGACAGGATTACGCCATTGTGCTGGCGGCCTGGAACGTGGCGGTGTACATCCAAAAACTGGGCGATGCGGAGAGGCTGGCCGGGATGCTGCTCGATCCGCTGCGCTCCCCGGAAGTAAAAGCGCTGGGACATCTCATTCTGGCGCACCTGGCCCTGGCGCAGGGAAAACGCCAGGCCGCACAAAAAGAGCTTGAAACCGCCCGCCAGTTCGACCGCCTCTCCGCCCTGGAATACCAGGCTTACTTTGCGACCCTTCCGTTTTATCCCGCCGATTCGAACAAACGCCGAGAACTGCAAGCGCAACTGGAAACTTTTACATCCGCCGAGGTTCCCCGGAACCTGACCCCGAGCATCTTTTTCACGGTTCACAACGATTTGCACCCGGCGATCATTGCCTACCTCGCCGGTATGATGAACGCCCTGGAGCAAAAAGCAGAGCGGGCCGGGCAGTTTTGCAATCTCCTGGAGCGCACGGCCGGGCAGCCGGAAACAGTCGCCCTGGCAGGGGACCTCAGCCTGGCCGTGCGGGCGCAGATCGCCTTGCGGCAAAACCAGACCCTTCAGGCCCTGGCGCTGCTGCGGCAGCGGCGGCAGCAGAGCTGGTACGGATTTACCATCGCTTCCCCCTTCTACTCCCAGGCAGCGGCGCGCTTTATGGAAGCGGAATTGTTATTTTCTTTGAATCGCTTCGCAGAAGCAATCCCGCTCTATAATTCCTTTGCCGAATATTCCTTTTACGATCTGATTTTTCTCTCCCCTTCACAGCGGAGGTTGGGGCAGATTTACGAACAAACCGGGCAACCGGAACTGGCGATCGAGCACTACCGGCGCTTCACGGAACTATGGAGGGAGTGCGAGCCGGAATTTCGCCCGCAGCTTGAAGAAGTGCAAAACCGTCTCACCGCTTTGAAAGAGAAATAACGGTGTTCATGTGCCCAGGTGTTCAGGTATTCAGGTGTTCGAGTAGGGTGAGCTGCTGGACACCTGCACACATAAATAACTGGCCGCTCGAACACATGAACACTTGAACACACAAAAACTCAAAAACCATGAATACCCCTGCTTCCCATGAAAAAGCCCTGGCGCAGCTTCGGGCGCTGAACCGGCTGGCGGAAGTGATCAGCTCTACCCCGGACGTGGAGAAGATGCTGCAAACGATCCTTCTGGAGGCCCTGAACCTCACTGATGCCGGGGAGGGCGCCATTCTCTCCCTGTCCGAGGAAGAGCTGCGACCCATGCATACCCTCTTCAAATCCGCCGACAGCCGGAACGGGGCGCTCAATTCCGCTTTCAGCGACATGATTGGGGGCTGGATTTTGAAGCACCAGACCCACTTGCTGGTGGATAGGTTTGCGGAAGATTCCCGCTTTCAGCACGCCCGCGGTTGGTTCCCCAACATCCAGGCGGTGCTGGCGGTACCGATGAAAGTGCAAAATCGAATCACGGGCATCATTATTCTCACCAAAAAGATTCCCTTTGCAACGGATGAGTTAGAATTGCTGGCCATTGTGGCGGCGCAGTGCGGGCAATTGTTAGAAAATGCCAAACACTTTGCACAAGTGTACCAGGAAAATTTGTCCCTCCGCAAGGCGGTGGAACGGCAGTACGATTTTCAAGGGATCATCGGCGGCAGCCCCGGCATGGTGCGGGTGTTCGATTTGCTGGAGCGCATCATTCCCGGGGAAGCGCGGGTATTGATCCGGGGAGAAAGCGGAACCGGCAAGGAGCTGATTGCTAAAATCATTCATTACAACGGCCCTCGCAAGCAGAAACCCTTCATCGCGGTGGATTGCGGGGCGTTGCCGGAGAACCTTTTGGAGAGTGAATTCTTCGGCCACGTGAAGGGCGCGTTTACCGGGGCGATCAGCGACAAAAAAGGGTTATTCGAGACGGCGCACCAGGGCACTCTGTTTTTAGATGAGATTGCCAATACCACGCCCAATTTTCAGGCCCGGCTGCTGCGCGCCATTCAGGAAGGAGAAATCAAACCGGTGGGCGCTGCCGCCGCCCGCAAGGTGGACGTGCGAATCATCGCGGCCACCGGCACCCGGCTGCCGGAGCGGGTGGCCGCCGGGGAATTCCGCGAAGACCTCTACTACCGCCTGAACGTGATCGCCGTGGATTTGCCGCCCTTGCGGGAGCGCCGGGAAGACATTCCCCTGTTAGCGGATCATTTTCTGAAAAAATTTACCGAAAAGAATCAAAAAAGCTGCCGGGGCTTCGACGCCGCCGCCATGCGCCTGTTAGAAAGCCACGACTGGCCGGGAAACATCCGGGAGTTGGAAAACGTGGTAGAGCGGGCGGTGGCGCTGGCCGGCCCGGGGGAGCAATTCCTCTCCCCGGCGCTTTTGCCGGAGGCGCTGGCCCGATCCGGCGGCGCGCTGGCAGACGCGCTGCGGCAAAACAGCGGAAAACTCCCTGAAACCGTGGAATTGCTGGAACGCCGTATGATTGCCGAGGCGCTGAACGCCCACGCCGGCAACCGCACCACAACCGCGGAGGCCTTAGGCATCACCCGCCAGACTTTGATTGCGAAGATTAAGAAGTATAGATTGGAATAAATGGAGTGCAAAACTGAAGTTTTGCTCCAAAGGAGCCGCCTCGTGGCACTCCAGCACTTACTGCTCATTTGCTATCACCCATTTTTCATCTAACTCTACGATCTTCGGTGGCCGGGTCGGAATAAATACCGGCCTGCCGGTAAGCAGTCCCTCGCTGCCGATATGCTCATCCACCTCCGGCCAGTGAATACCGTAACCTGCGTCAATTACTCTCCAATTGGCGCGTTGCTGCACCGTTGCATTCAACAGCCGGGGAAACCACCACAACGGCGCGGAAATACTCCGACCATCCATCAATTCAACAATTAGTTTCTCATCGTCGATCGTTAATTCCTTAACGCGCAGATCAATTTTAAAATTTTTGATTTTATCAATTGCCCGGGAAGTATTCATTCCATCTCTCCAATAAAAATTCTCGATACCTGATCCTAATTTTAAGGGAAAAGACTCATTTGCGACTCTTTTGCTGTCAAATCATTTAACAATCGCACCGTCAAATTCTTTGACAGTTTTAACAGATTATATTCCAAAAACTTACCTCATCTCCCTTCCTCCCCTGCTGATAGAGTTTTGACACCTCCCCTCCCCTATTCCTGGGCAGAATCGCCATCTCCGGGTTAAAAGCCGTACACATTAAGTCAATAAAATTAATGAATTAGCGCTTCCACGCCACATTTCCCCATTTCCTGGCATTCTGTTTGTCAAACCTGTTGCAGCCCATGATGGCGAATAAAGACCGGCAAACCGGTCTCGTTTCGGAGCGCGCCCGAATAAATCGCCGATAGATGTTAAATTTAACCCGATATAAGGAGTAAGCATGAAGAAGTTCAGTTTTTTGATTGCCGCCATGCTGGGGGTATTGATAATCCTGACGCTTCCCGCGCCGCTGCCGGCCAGCAGCCACCGGGAAGCGCCCCTGATCAGCGCCGATCCCCTGGCAGATAATACCGATTTGTATATCTTCCGCGCCCCCGACGATCCGAATATGGTCGTCATCGTGGCGAATTATATTCCCCTGGAACTGCCGGAAGGCGGTCCCAACTACGCCACTTTCGGCGAGGGAATTCGCTACGAGATTCATATTAAAAATCAAACCAGCGTCGGCCCCCTGGGAAGCGCGAAGGATGACATTACCTACCGGTTCATCTTCACCCAGGTGAATGAAGACCCCACCACTTTCTTCAACATCCGGCTGGGGATGCAAAACCTGAAAACCACCTACGTCGCGGAGAAGAGCACCGACGGCGGGGCGACATTTTATCCGATTGTCAGCAACGGCATCGTACCCCCCAACAATATCGGGCCGCGCTCCATCGAAGGCGGGGCGGGATTGAATACTTCCTACGCCTCGCTGGTGCAGAACGCCATTGCCACGGCTTCCAGCGGGGAAATCATTTTCTGCGGCCCCCGCGACGATGTTTTCTTCGTGGACCTGGGCGGGGTGTTCGACCTGGGGCAAACCCGCAGCGCTTTCGGAACCGATCCTTCCAATCCTAACAACGCCCGCGACGCGGTAGCCGGCTTCAATACCCACTCCATCGTTATGAAGATTCCCATCAGCAACTTGCAGAAGGACGGCCTGCCGGTAAGCCAGGCGAGCAGCATCCTGGATCCCAATTTCGTAATCGGGGTGTGGGCTTCCGCCAGCCGCCAGCAGATCCGGGTTCTCTCCCCGGTTGGCGCTCCCCCCATCCATAGCGGACCCTGGATTCAGGTCTCCCGGTTAGGTATGCCCCTGGCCAACGAAGCGGTGATTCCCATCGGTGAAAAGGATTACTGGAACGCGGTTAGCCCCTACAGCGTCGATGAGCAGAACTTCGTGGCCTTCTATGCCAACCCGGAAATCGGCCTGTACATGGATGACAGCAAGTTCGGCGGGGCGGTTCCGGCGCTGGCGGCGCTGCGGATTCAATCCGCGTCTTATCCCGCCATCGGGGTGATTCCCGGCTACAGCGCCCCCGGATTCGATTTCCGTAACGGAAAAGACGGCGCGTTTGCCGCGGCCTTCATCCCCGGGATTAATTTCAGCGGAACCGCCATTGCCGTGCCCACCGGCCCGGCTGCGCCGGGAATGCCCATTCAGACCGCCCTGGTAGCGCCCGGGGAACCGCGCCGGGCGGATATTTTCCCGATTTTCTACTTCGGGGTGCCGGCGCTGAAGCCCTACGAGTTAGCGACTGGCAAAACCGGCGGGCCGCTCAGCAAGGGGAAGCCGTTCATCCACAACTTCCTGCCCATTACCAGCGATAACGGGGTTCTCTACGGCGGGGACCTGCTGCGCCTCAACATGGCCACCCCGGCGACCGACCGCAGCAGCACGGAATTCCAGCAAAACGCCCGCATGGGCTTGATCCGCGCCGCAGTGCTCGGCTTGACCGATCCGGCTTACGCCGATACCACCCTCCAGGCCATTGCGCACATGGACGGCTTTCCCAACGGCCGCCGCCTGGAAGACGACGTGACCACCATCGCCCTGCAGGCCTTAGGCGGGCTGGTGCTGGCCGCGGTGGGATTCCCCTTCGATGACGCAATTGCGCCGGATTATTCCGACCTGGCTTCCCCGAATCTGGTCGCGGAGTTGACCTACAACGCCGGGCCGACCGCCAACGATCTGCCCATCCTGGCCAGCTTCCCCTACCTGCCGGATCCCCACCGCGGGTATGACTACGTGAAGCAACTGACCGCCGCTCCCCCGGCGGGCACGGTCGGGATTTCTTCCCCCATGGGTTTGAGCGTGCCGAGAGGATTCATTTTAGAGCAAAATTACCCCAATCCTTTCAACCCTTCCACCACCATCAAATACCAGATTTCTAAAGCGGATATGGTGCGCCTGCGGGTGTTCGATACCCTGGGGCGGGAAGTAGCCACCCTGGTGAACGAGCGCCAGCCGGTCGGGATTCACACCGTTAACTGGGAAGCCCGGGGTCTGGCCAGCGGAACCTATTTCTACCGCCTGGAAGTGGGAAATGATTTCGTTACCAAGAAATCGGTTTTGTTGAAGTAGAACTGAGATTTTCGGTGGGATAATGGATACCGGATACCGGATTAAAAAAATATTCCGGTATCCGGTATCGCCTGAGACAATTTTGTAAAAGTGGATTTGAATTGGAGATACAATGCGCACTAAAAAACTGCTCATGATCGGAATTATCGGGTTGCTGGTGGGAGGCAGCGCACTTTACCTGGCGCTTAGCCGCCCGGAATCGGCGCAGGAGATTCCCACTCTTTCTCCCCGTTCCGCCGCATCTCAGAATTCCGCAGAGTTCGCAAGCCTTTTGCAAAAGGTGGAAAATTACCGCAGCGAAATTCGCCAGCGCCCGGAAGTCATTCGGAATTATGTAGAGCTGGCCTGGATTTTCTTGCAGGAGGGCCGCGTTAGCGGAAATCAAGATGAATATCATCCGAAAGCGCAATGGTTGATTGATGAGGCGCTGCGCCGCGAGCCGGAAAATTTTGAAGCAACCATTACCAAAGCCTCTATGCTGTTAACCCTTCATCAATTTGCCGCGGCGCGCGACCTGGCTTTGAAGGCCATTTCCGGCAATTCTTATAACGCTTTTGCTTACGGGGTGCTCACCGACGCGTACGGGGAATTGGGAGAATACGAAAAAGCGGTGGAAGCCTGCGATAAAATGTCGAGCATCCGCCCGGATTTGCGCTCCTACTCCCGGGCCTCTTACTTGCGGGAACTGCACGGCGATATGGCCGGCGCTATCGAAGCGATGCGCATGGCGGTGTCTGCCGGCGCGGCAATTCCGGAAAACGTGAACTGGTGCCGGGTGCATCTGGGGCATCTCTATTTCCAGCAGGGAGATTTGGCATCGGCGGAACAGCACTACCAGGCGGCGTTGGCCGCAATGCCGGATTACAGCCCGGCCCTGGCGGGGATCGGCCAGGTAGCGGCGGCGCGGGGAAATTACCCGGAAGCCATCAGCGCCTATCAAAAAGCAATAGAAGCGCAGTCCATTGGGGAACACCTGCTCGCCCTGGCGGAAGTGTATGAAGCAGCCGGGATGCCGGAACAGGCTCGCAAAGAATACGACGCCGCGCTGGCGCTGTTAAATGAGGAGTTGAAAAAAGGCATGGACGTGGCGGATGAGGTCGCCCACGCCCTGAATCGCTGCGGGAAGGAACCGGAGCGGGCGCTGCGGCTGGCCCGGGAAGTGCAGCGACGCCGCCCCACGGTCAACATCGCCGATATCCTGGCCTGGGCGCTTTACAACGCCGGCAAATATGCCGAGGCGCGGGAAGCGATCACCCATGCGCTGCGTTTAGAAACCAAGTACGCCCGCTTTTATTACCACGCCGGGATGATCGAGCATCGCTTAGGCAACACGGAGGCGAGCCGCAAGTACCTCAAACAGGCGCTGGCGATCAATCCCTATTTTTCAGTGCTCGACGCCGGGATTGCCCGGCAAACTTTGGAAAAAATTGAAACTGCCGCAACAAATGTTCCGGCTTCGGAGGTAAACGCGCTATGAAAAAGTTTTCGATTCTCTCGATAGTTTTGATGTGCTCCTTTGCAACGTCTCTGCCGGGGCAGTCCTATTCCCTGCTTTCCCCAACGCCGTCGATGAAACATTGCCAACTGGATTTACGGATCGAGAAAGAGATGGCCATTTTAATCCCCCACCCGGATTTTCCTTACCTCATCACCTGGCTGGAAGTGGCGCTGGACGATACGACCTACCGGCTGCAGGCAGAGCGGCGCGAGGAAGGAGAGCTCTATTTCAAAACGGATCTACTTTTTCAGGAACGATTTTTGAACGCCGGCAAGGTGCGGGTGCGGCTCATCGCCCCGGGAATTACTTGCAGCAAAATGATTGTGCCCGGCAAAAACGCTTCCGCACCTTTTGCAAAAAGGCCAGCGAACCATGGCCGATAAAAATCTGAAATTTTCAAATGCCGGCGCTTAACCCGGCTGCCCTTGTGAAATCTTACTTTTTGACGCCCCGCATTCCGTGAGGTATATTTTCAACGCCCAATCGAGGAACTTGTCTGCATTACTACCACTCTGCAAATCAATAATCGGGAGACCGAAGATGAATAACCATTTAAAAACCGTATCGGCTATTTATGACGCCTTTGGCCGGGGAAATATTCCCGGCATCCTGGAACACCTTTCCGCGGATGTGCGCTGGGAAGAGTGGGCGGATAATACCGCCCAAAAAGCCGGGGTTCCCTGGCTACAGCCCCGCAACGGGAAGATGGAAGTGCCGGAATTTTTCAAAATTATCGGCAGCCTCCGCTTCATAGACTTCCGGGTGCTATCCCTGATGGCCGGGGGCAACCAGGTAGCCGCGGAAATCATGCTCGAAGTAGAAATACCGGAAACCGGCCGGCATTTTCGCGATGAAGAGATGCACCTCTGGACCTTTGACGAATATGGCAAAGTGATTCGCCTGAGACACTATACCGATACCGCCAAACACATGGCGGCGGCGGGGAAAGTATAACAAAGCTTCCCGGATAATGGAGGTATAAAATGAGAAGATCAGCGCCAGTTACCCTTTCGCTGCTCCTCTGCATTCTTTGGGGATTTCATGCAACGCCGGCGTTTTTGATGGCGCAAAGCAATCCTGAGTATAAAACCGGAAGAATTCACGCCAACGGACTGAATTTCGCTTTCCTGGAATCCGGCAGCGGGCCGTTGGTGTTGGCTTTTCACGGGTTCCCGGATCTGCCGCGCACCTTTCGCCATCAAATGCGCGCCCTGGCAGATGCCGGCTACCGCGTGGTTGCGCCATACATGCGCGGCTACGCGCCGACGGATGTTCCGCCCGAGGGGTCTTATGCCGGCGCCGTGCTGGTGCAAGACGTTCTGGCCTTGATCGATGCGTTCGGAGAGAAACCGGTTATTTTAATGGGACACGATTGGGGCGCCTCCGCGGTTTATGGTGCAGCCATCATGGCCCCGGAAAAAGTGAGCAAGTTGATTGCCATTGCGGTACCGCGCGGCCCGACAGCGAACAATTCATTCATAGAAAATCCCGCGCAGCAGCGGCGCTCCTGGTACATTTTCTTCTTTCAAATGCCCTGGGCGGAAGAGGCCGTGGCTTATGATAATTTCGCTTTCATCGAGCGGTTGTGGCAGGATTGGTCTCCCGGTTGGCAATTTCCAGCAGCGGAAATGGATTCCGTGAAAGCAACCTTTCGCAAGCCCGGCGTGCTCACGGCGGCGCTTAATTATTATCGCCACACCTTTGGCGATTTCCAACCGGACTCCGCCCTGGCGATCATCAATTCTCGCCGCTGGAGCGAGCCCGTTCCGGCGCCAACGCTGTACCTGCATGGTGCCAAAGACGGCGGGTTCGGGGTTGAGTTGACCGAGGGGATGGAAGAGGTTTTTGCGAACGGCCTGGAAAAAAGAATCATAGCGGATGCCGGGCATTTTGTGCATCAGGAGAAATATGAAGAAGTGAATCGGTTGATACTGGCGTTCTTAACAGAAAAGCGCAATTTAAAGAAGTAAAATTTTGGCTATGATCATCGTTTCGGCCAGAAAGATAAGAAGATACTCGATACTGGATACTGGATAAATCTTTATCGAGCATCAAGTATCCAGCATCTTTGAAGTGGCCGAAACGATGATCAAGGCCAAAATTTTTACCCATTCGCAGTACAAAAATCAGACAAAGGAAGCTTTATGAATCGCTTTTTTATAATCTTTATGATAGCATTCGCCCTGCCCGGTTTTCGCAGTTTTGCCCAGCTAAACTTCATCAAACACCCGATCGACGAAAATTTTGACGGCGCCTGGGCAGCTTACAGGGTGGACCTCGACCGCGATAACGATATGGATATCCTGGCCTCTGCCAGCGATGGCTACGATATTGCTTGGTATGAAAATGATGGCAGCCAGGTTTTCACAAAACACATCATCGATGACAATTTTGTTTTTGCCGAATATCTATTTGCGATTGATCTGGATGGGGACGAGGACATTGACTTCGTGGCCGGCTCCAGTTCCTATCCCGCCGGTGGTATTTTCGGCGACCTGGCCTGGTATGAGAACGACGGCAGCCAGAACTTCACCAAACGCATTATCGACGCCAATCGCAATGGCGCCAATTCCGTGTTTGCCATTGATCTGGACGGAGACAGCGACATAGATATTGTATCCCACGAAAGCAAAATCGATGATCTGCTCTGGTACGAGAACGACGGCAACCATAATTTTACCCGGCATCTGATCGACGGCAATTTTGACAATGTGTTTTATGTGTACGCCATCGACCTGGACAGGGATACCGATGTGGATGTTCTGGCGGCAGCCACCGATGCCGGGCAACTGGCCTGGTGGGAAAACGATGGCAGCGAAAATTTCACTAAGCATATCATTGCAGCAGGTTTTGCCGGTTCCGCCTATGTGGATGTAAAGGATGTTGACCGCGATAACGATTGGGATGTAATGGGCGCGGCATTTTTCGGGCATGAAGTGGCCTGGTTTGAAAATGACGGCAGCCAGAACTTTACCAAACGCCTGATCGACGGCAATTTTACCGGGGCCGCTTCTTTTGACGCCGCAGACCTGGATGGGGACAGCGACCTGGATTTTCTGGGCAGCGCCTTTGACGCCAATGATGTGGCCTGGTGGGAAAACGACGGCGCCCTCAATTTCACCAAACATTTGATTGACGGCAACTTTGCCGGAGCCAACTTCGCCATGCCGGCCGACCTGGATAGGGATAACGATCTGGACATTATCAGCGCGGCGTTTCATGCGGATGATGTGGCCTGGTGGGAAAATACCGGCCCAACTGGCATTACAGATACAAATGCCCTGTTGCCGGGAGATTTTCGACTGTTTCAGAATTATCCCAATCCCTTCAACCCTTCTACCATTATCCGCTATTCCCTCCCGCATCCCAGCAATGTGGAATTGACAATTTTCAATTCCCTGGGGCAGGAAATCCGGGTGCTGCTGAAGGAACGGCAATCGCCGGGTATCCATCAAGTGCAATGGGACGGAAAAAACCAGCTACTTAAGCCAATGCCCGGCGGGGTTTACCTGTATCGCCTGAGCGCCGGCTCCTTTACCGGGACCGGAAAAATGATTTTGTTGAAGTGAGTTTCTCAAAAAAACAATACTTCCCCAGAAAGGAAAGAACAATGAGAAGATTGTTCACTGTAATTAGTATAACAATTTTAGGGTGGATGTTCACTGTGACATCCATAACGGCCAGAGGCAATGACAAACAGAGCTTTAAGCAACCGAAAGCTAAAACCGGCAGCAATCTTAAATCCGGGAGCCCCTGGTTTAAAGGCGCTTTCGATGAACAGTGGCGGCTCCAGACCACACTTCCCGGCAATCCGCCGCTCTACACCGTCAAATTGGTCAGCAGAGACGTTGCCTGGATTGTTGGCGACCTCCAAACTGACATTTATCGCACTGTCGATGGCGGGCAAACCTGGATACAAAAATCAAGAATCACCACCAATCCTAATCATGTACCGGTTACCTTAGCCGCTATCGACTCCAGCACGGCGTTTGTTGGCACTGCCAGCCATACCACCAATGCCGCAATATACCGTACCACTGATGGCGGCCAGAGCTGGCAACTCGCTTACCTGCCGCCGCTTCCTTCCCATAGCTATTGGAACTGGATTCATTTTTTTGATACCCAAAGTGGCATTGCGGAGTGCGATCAGGGAATCCCCGGCCAGCATTTTTATGTGGTCAAGACCAGCGATGGCGGAAATAGCTGGACTCCGATTGCCAATCAACCCACCGGTAATGTGAATGAGTACGGTGTTCAGAACTGCGGTTATTTTTACGATAACCTTCATGGCTGGTTTGGAACGGCGCCCTCTACAGTTGGCGGGCGGGTGTTTCGCACTACCGATGGCGGGGATACCTGGACCGGTTTTGGTTCGGGAAATACCGGATTTGTAGATGCCGTAACATTTATTTCACCGCTGGCGGGCATCCGCGTTTCATCCATATCTCCTTATCTGACACGTTCTACCGATGGCGGCCAGAACTGGGCGGCCGTATCCAATCTTCCCGTTACGAACATTCAAAGAATGTTAGCAGCTACCAGTATCAGCACTTCCCACAACAGCCAATTTTGGGTTTACGGCGAAGCAGACTCGACCTTTACGCCATTCATTTTGACGAGTATCGACAGCGGTGCAACCTGGCAAGAGCAGACAATTGCAAGTCTCTCGGGAAATAGCGTCTTCAACATGTCGGCGCTAACCTTCGGAACAGCGAATGACAGCGTGCAAGCCTTTGCCGTTGCCGCCCACCTTACCATATACACGGGGGGACAGATTTTGAATTATCGCCAGCCCGCCGGAGTAGTGACCGGCGTGCAGGAGGAGAAACCTATGCTTCCCCGGGAATACACCCTATATCAAAACTACCCCAATCCGTTCAATCCCTCTACCACGATCCGCTTCTCATTGATAAAAACTACCCGGGTCAAGCTAACTGTTCACAACACCCTCGGCCAACAGATCGCAGTTCTGGCGTATGATAATTTTAACGCCGGCGATCACGAGGTGGTCTGGAGTCCAACCGGCTTGCCCGGCGGCGTATTCTACTGCCGCTTGCAGGCAGGGTCATTTGTCGAAGCCCGCAAAATGATTTTATTGAAGTGAGCTTTAAGGCAATTAGAGCAAAAAAATCAAGGGGACAATAAGATGAAACAGATAATACTCATTCTAATTGTTTTGGGGTCGATCTCCGCCTTTGCAGCCGATTATCCCGACTCAGCAGCCGCAAAACAATCTTCAGCGGGTTTGCTGATGACGAATGCCTATGACGCATTCGGCTCCCAGGCGGAAGGACTGACGCAGGATTTCGGTTTTTCTGCGGTGGTGCAATATAAAGGAAAGATCATCCTGTTTGACGCCGGAACCACTGCCGAAATCTTCCAACGCAATCTTGAAGCGCTGGGGATCGATCCGAAAAAGGTCGAGATTGCCATCGCCTCCCACGGGCACTATGACCACCTGGGCGGTTTTGATTACCTGATGAGCGTCAATCCGGCTGTTAAGATCTACCTGCCCAACGATTTCTTCTCCTTTGGCGCGCCTATGGGCTTTCCTTTCCGCGGCCCGGAACCCGGCATCGTGGAGCAGTTGCCCAGGGAACAGCGCTACTACGGCGGCGAACGCGAGATTGGCGAAGTGAGTTCATCGGGCCGCTTCTGGAAGGCTGATGTGGAATACGTAAGCGCAGCAAAAGAAATTTTGCCCGGCGTGACGTTAATTCCCACCACTTCCGACCTGATGGGCACTTTCGTTAAATATCCCCCCTTTGGCGAGCAGCCTAAATTGATCGGCATGCCGGAGCTATCCGTTTCCTTTGCCACGGGGGAAGGCGAGGTTCTCATTGCCGGCTGTTCTCACAGCACTATCGAAGCGATTATTCAGGAAACCCAGAAAATTTTGAAGCGCAAAATTTACCTGGCCGCGGGCGGATTTCACCTGATCCCTTATGACCGGGAGTACATCGAAAGCCTGGCGCAGCGAATGAAAAATGAATATGGGGTCGAATCGGTGGCCCCGGCGCACTGCACCGGGCATTTGGCTTTCGCAATTTTCCGGGAAGCCTTCGGTGAAGAGTACCGGTTTTTCGGGCTTGGAGAAAGTTTGCAGGTAAAATAGCCCTCAGTTTCAGGTTCAAAAGGAGAACTTTAATTTAACCCAAAAACTTCAGGAGATAACTATGAGAAAGGGTTTGGCAATATTTTTCGGGGCAGCTTTTTTGGTGCTTAGCGCCTGTATCCAAACACCGAAAGCAGATATGGAAGCCGAAAAGGCGCAGGTCAAAAAGGTAGTGGATCAAATAGCGCAGGCAATGGAAGCGGAGGATGTGGAAGCGATTTCCGCCATCGTTGCCCACGACGCCGATATGGTAAATTTCGGCACCGACGCCACGGAACGCTGGGTAGGCTGGGATGCTTTGCAAGCCTCGATCGAACAGCAATTTGCCGCTTTCGATAACCAGCAAGTGAGCGTCCGGGACCAGGTTATTAAAGTCGGGGCAAGCGGCACAACGGCCTGGTATTCCCAAATTATGGACTGGAACCTGGATGCCGGGGGAGAAGTGGTAAACCTGGAAGGAATGCGGGCCAGCGGGGTTTGGGAAAAGCGCGACGGAAAGTGGAAGATTGTGCAAATGCACTTTTCCGTGGGCGTGGCGGGACAGGCGGCGGAGTATTAGTTTTATGGTTCCATAATTTCGACCCAATCGACTCGTTTAAAATGTTTGGCGTCATAAGTGTAAATGCGGGTTAGGCCCATTCCGGACATGAAAAAGGCATTGTAGGCGTCAATAAAATCGATGTTTTGGGTAACATATAGATCCAGCGCCTGAATGATTAAATTTTCTTCAGGTATTTCAATAAAGGGGGTATTGATTACTTTTAAAAGCATCTGCTCAATAATCGGAGGTGATATTTTATAATAGGATTCCAGAGTCCATACCAATTCCGCTATAACCAGGTGGCTGCTGACCAGAACGAACTTTCGCTTTTCCGCTTCCTCGAACAACTTTTCAATACGGTCCGCTTTTGCCGGGTCATCATTGGTGAAATAGCGCAGGAAAACATTAGTATCAACAAAATAGGATTTCATTGCCGCTCTCAATCCGTTTTTTGAGCAATTGACTCTTTTACCTGTTTGCGGATTTTCTCGAACACTTCCGGTTTGGTTTGGGTCTTCAGCACGCCTCTTAAATCTTTAATTGTCCCCTTCAGGGGTTTTAGTATAATCTCATCTCCCCTGAAAATGAGGGCTACTTTGTCGTTCGCTTTTACCCCCAGGCGTTTCCGAATTCCAACCGGGAGAGTGATCTGGCCTTTTGCAGAAATAGTTGCCGTGTACATAATTTCCCTTACTTTTGTTATATTTTCAGCAAATTCAAAATAATCAGAAATTATTAAGTAATCAAGAATTTTTATGATAGATACCAATCCAGTCCATCATTCCGTTTTCATCACCGGCGGAACCGGCTACCTGGGCCGGGGCCTGATTCCGCGTTTGATCGAATGCGGCTGCACGGTGCGGGCGCTGGCGCGCCCGGAATCGCTCCCCAAATTGCCCGGGGGATGCACTGCCATCGCCGGCAACGCCCTGGACGAGCGCACCTATCAGGATGAAATCTCGCCGGCAGATACTTTCGTGCACCTGGTGGGGGTTTCCCATCCCGGCCCCGGCAAGGCGGAATTGTTTCGCACCGTGGATCTCGCCTCCACGGAGGCGGCGGTGAAGGCGGCGCTTCACGCCCGCATCAAGCACTTTGTATATGTCAGCGTGGCCCACCCCGCGCCGGTAATGAAACCCTACATCGAAGCGCGCAAGGCCGCCGAAGCGATCATTTACCATAGCGGATTGAATGCCACCATTCTGCGCCCCTGGTACGTGCTGGGACCCGGCCACCGCTGGCCCTACCTGCTGATTCCGTTTTACAAAATATGCGAGAAAATTCCGGCCACGGCGGAATCCGCCGCCCGATTGGGACTGCTAACCCTGCCCCGGATGCTGGCGGCGCTGCAGAACGCCGTTGAACACCCGGCGCAGGGCATCCGAATTGTAGAAGCGCCGGAAATCCGGAGAACCAGGGGGGTGCCATCGAAAATGATAAATGATAACGGAACAAGTAATGCGTGAAACGTGATGCGTAACGGAATACGGAATACGAAGTGAATGTTTATTGCGTATTGCGTATTCCGTTTTTATTACGCATTACGGTTTACGAGCTACGCTTCACGGTAAAAACGGCGGCAAAACTCAATCACATAAACCCACAAGAGGAGATACTCCATGAAATTATATCAATTAATGAATCGCATAATGTTTGCCCTGGTTCTGGTTGGGCTGGCCGGAACGGCGCTCGTTGCCGGGGACCACCATGAATCGCAGCAAAGCCTCTACAAGCGGTTAGGCGGTTACGACGCCATCGCCGCGGTGGTGGACGAATTCGTGCAGCGGCTGGCGACCGATCCCCAATTAGGGCGCTTTTTCCAGGGGCACAGCGTGTCTTCGGTGAAAAAAATCCGCCAACTGGTTGTAGATCAACTCTGCGAAGCCACCGGCGGCCCTTGCTACTACACCGGGCGGGATATGAAAACCGCCCACGCCGGCATGGGCATCAGCGAAGCCGACTGGGACGCCAGTGTAAAGCACCTGGTGGCGACTCTGGACAAATTCAAAGTGTCGGAAAAGGAAAAAAACGAGGTGTTAGGGGCTATTTCTACCATGAAAGATCAGATCGTGGAGAAATCCGCCCCCATGGGCGAGAAATCGAAATAACCGGTATTCCAATTTTGATTGCCGCCGTCTATTCTGCCCCCCTCTTGCCTTTTCCGGCCAGGAAAGGGCAGGAGGAAAGGGGTTCAAACGCCCTTGCACTCCTCCATTCTTAGCCCTCCGGGCCAGCCATCCCCGGGCAGGTTTTTTAACCGCGCCTGTGCATCCTTCGCCGTAAAACTTCCGTTTGTATCTTTCTGCAAGATATGTTAAGTTCTGCACTGCTGATTGCAGCCATTCTATCGGAAACGAGAAACGCCCCGACAAAGGAATTGTCATAAACCCTCTATCATTTTCAGGAGCACTGTATGAGCCAACCGCCTCGCCCGCTTACCATCTTGTGCATTGCCAGTTTTTTCAAAGGACCGGATTTCATGCGCGAATGCAAGCGCCAGGGCTGCCGGGTATTTTTGCTCACTTCCCGCAGCCTGGAGCATGAGGATTGGCCCCGGGAAAGCCTCGACGATATTTTTTTCGTGGATGAACCCACCTACGAGTGGAATATCGACCATTTGATCAAAGCGGTCAGCTACCTGGCGCGCAAAGAGCGGTTTGACCGCATTGTGCCTTTAGATGACTTCGACCTGGAAAAAGCCGCCGCCCTGCGCGAGCACCTGCGGGTGCCGGGTATGGGCGATACCCGCACCCGCTACTTCCGCGACAAGCTCTCCATGCGCATGCAGGCGCAGGAGGCCGGGATACTGGTTCCCGAATTCGTGCACGTGCTCAACCATCCCCAAATTCACGAATTCACCCAACGGGTTCCCCCGCCCTGGGCGCTGAAGCCGCGCATGCAGGCCTCCGCCATCGGGATTCGCAAAATTCACTCCGCGGAACAGCTCTGGCAGGTAATCGAGCAGTTGGGCGACCAGCAATCTTACTACCTGTTAGAACAGTTCGTGCCCGGCAGCGTGTACCACGCGGATTCGATTGTATTCGACCGGGAAGTGGCGTTTGTGCGGGTGCACCAGTACATGTCCACTCCCTGGGAGATTATGCACGAAGGCGGGGTGTTCCGCTCCCACACCGTGCAGTACCGCTCCGCAGATGAACTGGAGCTGCGCCGCATGAATAAAGAATTGCTAAGCGCCTTAGGATTGATTCGCGGGGTTTCCCACACCGAATTCATCAAGGCGCACGAGGACGGGCGCTTTTACTTTTTGGAAACCTCCGCGCGGGTGGGCGGGGCGCACCTTGCCGATATGATGGAAGCCTCCAGCGGGATCAACCTTTGGGCGGAATGGGCGAAGATCGAGAGCCTGCCGCCTGGAAAACCTTACACCTTGCCGGAAGTGCGAAACGAATATTCCGGGATTATCATCTCCCTGGCGCGGCAGGAACACCCGGACACCTCCGCTTATTCCGACCCGGAAATCGTCTGGCGCTTGAAGCGCCGCCACCACGCCGGGATGATCGTGCGCTCGCCTCGCCTGGAGCGGGTGACCGAGTTGCTGAATCAATACCTGGAGCGCTTCAAAACCGATTTCTTTGCCAGCGTGCCGGCGCCGGAAAAACCCACGGCGTAGTAAATCATTCTAACCCGGCAAAGTATTCTCTTGGGGATCGGATCAATTCACATTGAATTGCAAATTAGTTCGACTAATTTTCAATAAAGAATTCACGAGGGAATCAGCATCCTGCCCTGGCGCCTTTTTTTGCACGATCTCCGGGAGGGTAAGATTATTGGATAAGGAAAAAACGATGGAAAAATATATCAAAACCACCACCTGCACCATGGACTGCCCGGATGCCTGCGCGTTAGAGGTGACGGTGGCGGATGGGAAAATCGAAAAGATCGCCGGGGCGCGGAACGGGCATCCCACCACCGGGGGATTTATTTGCAGCAAAATTTCCCGTTTTGCGGAGCGGGTATATCATCAAGACCGGTTGCTGTATCCTTTGCAGCGCAGCGGTCCTAAAGGGAGCGGAAAATTCACCCGCATCTCCTGGGAAGAGGCAGCCGGGGAAATTACCCGCCGCTTCCGGGAGATCATCGACGAATGGGGCGGGGAGGCGATTCTGCCCTACCACTACGGCGGCTCCAACGGGCTGTTAGGGGATGCGTTTTTAGATCACTATTATTTTGCGAAATTAGGCGCTTCCCGCTGCCAGCGCACCCTCTGCGCCGCCCCCGCCACCGCCGTGGCTACCGGCATGTACGGAAAAATGCCTGGCGTGGCGTATGAGGATTACCCTCAGGCAAAATTCATCCTCATCTGGGGCGCCAATCCCAAAGTATCCAATATCCATTTGACGCCGTTCTTGAAAAAGGCGAAGCGTAACGGTGCGTTTATCGCGGTGATCGACCCGAAGCTGAATTTCTCGTCCGGGGAGATCGATCTGCATCTCCCGGTTTTTCCCGGCGCGGATTTGCCCTTAGCGCTGGGAATGATCCATTTCTGGCAGGCCAATAATTTATTGGACAGCGAATTTTTGTCTCAACATGCCCTGGGAGCGGAAATTTTGCTGGCCGCGGCAAGAGAATGGCCGGTGGAGCGGGCGGCAGCGGCGGCAAAGGTAAATGCGGAAGACATTGCCCGGCTGGCGCGGATGTATGCGGAATCCGCTCCCGCGGCGCTGCGTTGCGGATGGGGCGTGGAGCGCAACCGTAACGGCGGGCAGGCCCTGGCGGCGATTCTGGCGATGCCGGCGCTATTAGGGAAATTCGGCGCGCCCGGCGGGGGATACACCCTCAGCAACAGCGGCGCGGCTGCGCTGGATCAGGCCAAAATTTTCGGGAATTGCAGCTGGAGCACCCGCCAGATCAACCAGAGCCAATTGGGACAGGCGCTGAATGATCCCCGTCTGCAACCGCCAGTGAAGGCGCTGTTTGTCTATAATTGCAATCCGGTCGCCACCGCGCCGGATCAAAATGCCATTATTCAAGGAATGCTGCGGGAGGATTTGTTCACGGTGGTGTTCGAGCAGGTCAAAACCGACACCGCGCTCTACGCGGATATTCTGCTGCCGGCGGTAACCTTCCTGGAGCAACGGGAAATCAAAAAAGGCTATGGCAGTTACGTGGTGGGCGGGGTGCAACCGGTAATTCCGCCCCGGGGAGAAGCGAAACCCAACGAAGAAGTGTTTGCCCTGTTAGGGCGGGCCATGGACTGGCCGGATGAACCGTTTTATTGGGACACCGAGACCTACATGCAAAAAACCGCCCGGGCGTTATCCCTGAACGGCGCTTCCGCGAATCCGGCCACATTTTTAGAAGGCAAAATACAGCAGTATGATTTTCCGGGAACCACCCCGGTGCAATTCAAAACCGTTTTCCCCCGCACCGCTGACGGGAAAATCCATTTAGCGCCGGCGGCGCTGGGCAAACGCCCGTTTCAGTATGATCCGGTTGAGGAGGCGCAGTATCCCCTGGCGCTGATCAGCCCCTCCAACTCAAAAATGATTTCCAGCACTATGGGAGAATATAATTACCCGGAGCTTTTTTTGACCATCCATCCCCGGGACGCGGCGCCGCGGGGCATTCGGGAAGGCGATACGGTGCGGGTGTTTAATGAATTGGGCGAAGTGATCTGCCCGGTGAAAGTTCGGGAAAACGTGCGCCCCGGCGTGGTCTCCATGCCCAAAGGCGCCTGGCAAAAATCCTCCCGCAACGGGCGAACCGCCACCGCCTTATGTCCCGCAACGGCAAACGAGGTGGCCGGGGGCGCCTGTTTCAATGATGCGCGGGTGGAGGTGGAAAAAACCGTGCTGCTGGCGGGCGAATGATTTAAGCCGCTTGACTAATTCTACTTTAATTTTCACCAGTCTTTTCCCTTAGAGCATGTTTGAAAAATCGAAAAACCTGCCACAAAGACTCCAAAACACCAGGTTTTCACCAAGGAATTTATTGTTTCTTCGTGAATTTTTGAGATTTCGTGACTTTGTGGCGAATTTTCAAACACCTTCTTAGAGAAAACGCCCATGAAACCCCTTCAAGATAAAATTGTTGTCGTCGCCGGGGCCACCCGCGGGGCCGGGCGGGGCATCGCCGGCATGTTGGGCGAGGCCGGCGCTACCGTGTATTGCACCGGGCGCAGCATTCGCGGAAAACCGGCCTCCGGCAGCCGGCGCCCGGAAACCATCGAAGAGACCGCGGAAATGGTAACGTCTTACGGTGGAACGGGCATTCCCGTGCAGGTGGATCATACCGTAGAAGCGCAGGTAGAAGCGCTTTTCCAGCGCGTCCACGCGGAGCAGGGGCGGTTAGACGTGCTGGTGAACGACGTCTGGGGCGGCGACGAGTTGACCGAGTGGGGCAAACCCTTCTGGGAACTCTCCCTGGAAAAAGGGCTGACCATGCTGCAACGCGCCCTGCACTCCCACATCATTACCAGCCGCCACGGCGCGCCGCTGCTGGTGGAGCGCCGCCGCGGGCTGATCGTGGAAATCACCGACGGGGATTTCTTCGGTTACCGCGGCAATCTTTTCTATGACCTGGTAAAAACCTCGGTTATCCGCCTCGCTTTTGCCATGGCCAAAGAGTTGGGCAAATATAGCGTCGCTTCCCTGGCGGTTACCCCCGGCTTTTTGCGCTCGGAAGCGATGCTCGAGCATTTCGGAGTGACGGAAGCGAACTGGCCGGAAGGGGCGCAGAAAGACCCCCATTTCATCGCCTCGGAAACGCCCTTCTTCGTGGGCCGGGCGGTGGCGGCGCTGGCCGCCGATCCTCACGTGCTCAAAAAAACCGGGCGGGTTTTCAGCTCCTGGGATTTGTCGGATGAATACGGCTTCAGCGACATTGACGGGCGAAAACCCCACTGGGGGCGTTATTTCGAGCAAACCTTCGGCAAAAAGATCAACAAGTGCGATGAAACTTTCTATCAATACTGGTTCGAAGGGCCGGTGGATTGGGCGGTGGAGTGATGGGGGGATGGAATTGTGGAGTAATGGATGAATGGAACCTGATTTCTTCTCATTCCCGCTCAAAAACCTGATAAAAGTCATCTTTTAAGCTGACCAAAGTCCTTCTTTTCGCTGGTTTCTCCTGGTACGTTTATGCTGCCGTGAGTAAAACCCGGAGTGCTCCAAAGGAATGGCTTCGCCACAAAACTTCAGTTTTGCGCACCGGAAACCAAAAGGAGAAGCAACAAATGCCCGCATATAAATTCCCGGATTTCCAAATCGCCCGCCATTTCGTCTGGCTGTGGATTTTAGCGTTTCTCATTACCATCGCCTCGGCGGTGTACCAGCGCATGACCGGCCCCACCTACCCGGTGCGCGGCAAAGCGGAGATCGGCGGCGGCGCGGTCTCCTACAAACTGCTGCGCAGCGAGACCGTAACCAGCGACGCGCCGGTGGTTTTACACGCGCCGGATAGCAGCATCAGCGGCTACGTGCTCTTCCGCCGCTACAACTCCCACGATCCCTGGAGCGGCATGACCTTGTGGCGGGAGAACGATAAACTGCTGGCCCGCCTTCCCCGCCAGCCGGCCGCGGGCAAACTGATGTATTACGTCTATCTCACCGGGGGCAGCCAGCCGGCCATCTCTCTCACCGGAAGCCAGCCGGTGGTGCTGCGTTACAAGGGGGAAGTTCCCCAGGCCATCCTCATTCCCCATATCCTGCTCATGTTTTTGGCGATGCTGATTTCCAACCGCGCCGGCCTGGAAGCGCTGGATTCCCGGGGCAACGCCCGCCGTTATATCCCCTGGATCGTGGGATTGATCTTCATCGGCGGGTTTGTCCTGGGGCCGCTGATGCAGAAATTCGCTTTCGGAGAATTATGGACCGGGGTTCCCTTCGGCTATGATCTCACCGATAACAAAACCCTGCTGGCCATGTTAGGCTGGCTGTGGGCCTGGGTGAAAAATCGCGGCGGCAAAAACGGGCGCGGCTGGATCGTCTTCGCCGCACTGCTGATGCTGGCGGTGTACCTGATCCCCCACAGCGTGTTAGGATCGGAGCTGGATTATACCCGGGGGGAATTGAAGTGACTAAAGTGCCTAAAATGAGCTAAAGTGAACTAAAATGCCTAAAGTGACTAAAGTTAAAAGCAACTGCGGCATCAAAGCCATTTCAGGCGCTCAGGCATTTTAGCCACTTTAGTCACTTTAGCTCACTTTAGACACTTTATTAACTTGCTAACTACGGAGAATCTTATGGACATCGGCAATTTATTGATCATATTGGCGCTGCTGGCCACCCTCTTTTCCGGGGGAAGCTATTTTAGCGCGGTTCTAAGCGGTAAAAAGGCCGGGGCAAAGGCGAAAAAGGGAAGCGACCCCTCCGGCATGTTATGGGCAGCCCGCTTAGGCTTTTATCTCATGGCCGGGCTGGTAACCCTGGCCTCCGCCTACCTGATGTATCTCATCCTCACTCACCAGTTCCAGGTTTCCTATGTGTACCGCTACTCCTCCCGCGACCTGCCCCTGGGCTACCTGCTTTCATCGTTCTGGGCCGGGCAGGAAGGCTCTTTTCTTCTATGGGCCTTCCTGATTGCACTGATGGGCATTGCCTTCATCAAAACCGCGAAGGAATTCGAGATTTCCGGAATGTTAGCGGTTAACCTGGTGCAGGCCTTCTTCCTGGCGATTCTGGTAAAAGCCAGCCCCTTCGAGACCTATCCCCAGGTTCCCGCAGACGGCGCGGGATTGAATCCGCTGCTGCAAAACCCCTGGATGGTGATTCACCCCCCGGTTTTGTTCATCGGCTATGCGGCGATCACGTTCCTGTTTGCCCTGGCTTTTGCAGGATTGCTGCGCCGGGATTATAAGCAGTGGGTTTCTAAAGCGCTGCCCTGGGCGCTGTTCGTCTCCCTCACCCTGGGGGCGGGGATTATCATCGGCGCCTACTGGGCCTACGAGGTGTTAGGCTGGGGCGGTTACTGGGGCTGGGACCCGGTGGAAAACTCCTCCCTGGTTCCCTGGCTCACTACCCTGGCGCTGCTGCACGGGCTGATCGTGCAAAAGCGCACCGGCGCGCTGCCGAAAACCAACTTTTTCCTGGCGATCGTCTCCCTGGTGCTGGTGCTCTACGCCACCTTTTTGACCCGCAGCGGGGTTCTGGCGGATTTTTCGGTACACTCCTTCCAGGATTTGGGCATCAATCGCTACCTGATCCTGTTCATGGCCGCTACCTTAGGGCTGGGCCTGGGAGCGTTCTTTTGGCGCGGGCGGGATATTCCCCATGCCGGGGTGAATTACACTGCGCTCAACCGGGAGAACATCCTCCTGGCCAGTTTGTTCGTATTTGCTGCCTCCGCGCTGTTGGTGTTCTTCGGAACTTCCTCCCCGATCATTACCGGCCTGCTGGGCAACGCTTCCGCGGCCACGGTTTCCTATTATAACACCACCCACCTTCCCATCGGCATCCTCATCGCGGTGCTGTTAAGCGCCGCCCCGTTCCTGCGCTGGCGGGAGGAGGGATTCGCCGCGCTGTGGAGGAACCTGCTCCCCTCCCTGCTGCTCAGCGCGGCCACCACGGCCATTCCGGTCTGGTCAGGAATGTCGCAGCCCACCCTTATTATTTTTGTATTCTTTGCCGCGGCGGCATTTTGGAGCAATTTGATTGCGGCGATTCGCTACCTGAAAATCAACTGGCTGAACGCCTCCGCCCCGATAGCCCACGTGGGAGTGGGTTTGCTTTTAATGGGAATTGTTATCTCCGCGGTCTTTGAACAGAATCAAAAAGTGGTGCTGGAAAAAGACGTTCCCGGGGAAGCCCTGAATTACCGGCTGATCTACCGCGGCCTCACCCCCGCGGCCAATGGAAAGGACGTTTTGAACATCGACGTCTCCCGGGATCAAACCGCTTACACGGCAAGGCCGCGCTTCTATTTCAGCCGCTCCAACCAGGGGCAGATGCGCGAGCCGGACGTAAGATCCAACCTGATGTACGACCTCTACATCTCTCCCCTGGAGCGCCGCAGCACCGCCGGGCACACCCATCACGGCAACACCCTGGTGCTGAAAAAAGGGGAGAAGAAATCCTTCGGCGATTATCAGGTCTCCTTTGTCAGTTTTGACATGGGCGGCCATTCCGAGGCCGGGGTGCTGCGGGTGGGCGCGAATTTGACCATCAGCAATGAGCGGGAGAGTTACTCCGTGGTTCCCGCGGTGCTCTACAGCCAGGGCGGCGCCCGCCCGGAAGCGGCTACTTTCCCGCTGCGCTCCGGGGATAAATCAACCAGCGCAACCGTAACGATCCAGCGCATCGACGCGGATCAAAAGTTAGTCGAGCTGGAGCTTACCGGCTTAGGCGAGCAGACCGGGGAAAACGTCGCCCCCAAAGAGATGATCATGGTAGAAGTAAGCCGCAAACCCTTTATGAGCGTGCTCTGGTTAGGGGCGATTTTGATGACCGCGGGAACCCTGATCGGTATCCGGCGGCGGCTGGCCCCGGCGGGCGAGGGGCAGTAGGCGCCGCCGCGGAATGCCGCCGCCTGCGAATTAAAATAGAAGTGTAACTGATGTTACGCACACATTCATTGGTAAGGGGCTGAAGCCCAATGTCACTAACTTTTCCTGATTCTCAGTCCCGTCAGGGACGTTCGAGTATAGCCCACCAGTTTACTGGTGGGAAAAAGGGGCGCACCCAGGTTAAAACAGTCCCGCCAGGGACGTTTGAAAACCGCAGGTCTTTCAGTCGTCCCTGACGGGACTCATAGAGGATCAGGAATTTCCCATCCCCCCAATGAATTGGCGGGCTATTATCTTTCGTCCCTGCCGGGACTAAAAAGTTAGTGACATTGGGCTTTAGCCCCTTCCCCGCTTAATGCGTAACATCAGATTGTAAAATGAATTTCATTAAGGTATGAACATGGATATAATTTACCTGATCGCATTTTTGGTCGCCTGGGTGGTTTTGCAGCGCTGGATTCTTCCCCGCCTGGGCATCAGCACCTGAATGGCCAACGCCTGCCCGCCTGAAAAGGATAACCGGCAGACTCGCTCGGTCGAGCAACAAAGTGATACTGAAAATGGTGGGGTATAGGGTATAAGGGAAACCATCCCCTACTCCCCCTGCCTTATGCTCTATACCTTATACCCTATACCTTATACCCCCGAGAAAGGGAACCCCAATGGAAGGCCACGCTCGCCATACCAAAATCGGGAAAAGGTTTGGAGTCGGAATTATCGGGCTGGGAGAAGGAAAGGGATTGGTGAAAGGATTGGAAAGCCACCCGGAGCTGCAGGTGGTAGCGGTGTGCGACGCCAACCCGGAACTGTTAGAGAAAATCCGCCGGGTTTATGATGTTCCCCACGCTTACAGCGACCTCGCCGAAATGGTTCGACGCCAGGATATCGACATCATCGCCATTTACACCCCCGATCAGTTGCACATTGAACATATCACCGCCGCTTTTCAGGCCGGGAAACACGTTATCTGCACCAAACCGCTGGTAAATGCCCTGGGGGAAGCGCGGGAAGTGATCCGCCTGACCGAACAGTACCCCCAAACCCGCCTGATGGTCGGGCAGAGTTCCCGGTTCTTCGGCCCCATGCAGCACCAGCGCAGGGCCTACGAGTCGGGAAAGTTGGGCAAACTCAGCTTTGCGGAGGCCCATTACGTGCACGACATGCGCTGGTTCTACGGCAACCGCCCCTGGGCGCGGGAAGGGGGCTTCGATCTGCTGTTTGCCTGCTGCTCCCACCCGGTGGACCTGGTGCGCTGGTACTTAGGCGACGCGGAAGAAGTATTCGCTTATGCGGATCAGTCCTTTGTCGCTAAAGAGGCCGGGTTCCACGGCAACGATACCTTCATCATCAACCTGAAATTCGCCGGCGGGCGGATCGGGCGGGTGTTAGGTTTTTACGGATTGGAGCAGCCCCACCAGCACCGCCCCTGGATCGAAGTGGCGCTCTACGGAACCGCCGGCACCTTCATCGCCAGCTATCCGCAGCTGCAATCCCTGCAAAAATTCACCGGGGAGCATGAGCGGCTGGAAACCTACTTCGAGGATATTTATCACTATTTCCAGTTCGAGGGCATCAACCACCACGCCGGGGAGTTCGTGAACTACCTGGAATATTTCGCCCGCTGCCTGGTGGGGGGTAAAACAGCGCTGCCCGACGCCGGGGACGGCTTCAAAACCATCGCCACGTTAGAGGCCATCCGGGAGTCAATCCGCAGCGGCCGGCCCGCTAACGTGGAAGCTTTGTAAGCTCCCGGAATCAAAAATAAATTGATTGAAATCCTTTCCTGAAAGTGCTACTTTTACCCTCGCCACTGGATTCCCGGTTCTCGATTCTCAATGCTGGATGCTGGATGCTCGACACTCGATGCGCGATGCTTGATTTTCGATTCTTGATGTTCGATTCTTGACTCGCGATGCTTGATTCTCGATGTCCGATGCCAGTCTGGCTGATTTATCGAGCATCGAATATCGAGAATCCAGCATCGAGAAAAATCCGTTCTCAAAGTTAGGAGGATCGCCGATGAAAATCCTCGCTAAGTTTACCGCGCTGATTCTGCTTCCCTTAATTTTGATGGTTTGCTTCGCAAGCGCCAAAGAACGCCCGCCGGGCCGGGGCAACGCCAATTTCCGCTCCACCGCGCTTCCCCAAACCCAAACCCTCTGGAACATCAACAATATTGCCGGGTGGATTCGCAACGACGGGTATTCCGGGAACAACCCTTTTACCGGCAACTCCGGGGTGAAATATCCCCGGGGAACCGCGGGGGTGATTTTTTGGGACGGCATTGTCTGGGGCGGGAGGGTATTCCAGTCGCACTGGCCGCAGCCCGAAGGCAGCTACCGGGTAGGCGGGCAGACTTATAACATTTGCACCCAACCGGGACACGTCGCCATCGCGGGAACTCCCGCCGATCCGCCGGTCGCATCCGATCCGCTCTCCGCCTACATTTACCGCATCCGCGCGGACTGGGAGGAACTGACCGTCAACGATCCGGAAGTGATTCAGGACGCCGCGGAGCTGAATAATGTGGACACCTCCCAGGTGACCCCGGCCATGGCCCAGGCGGTATTGGATGATTACCAATGGGCCTGGAACAACTGGCCGGCAGATTTAGGCGCGCCGTTTTACGACCTGAACGGCAACAGCGTCTATGAACCGGCCTTAGGAGAAACCCCCGGCCTGCAAAACGCCGACCAGGTAGTCTGGTTCGTCTTCAACGATTTGGACCCCGCGTTAACCAACGAATCTTTTGGCTGCCAGCCCATCGGCCTGGAGGTACAGGCAACGATATGGGGCTACAAAACCAACGGCGTTCCCGGCCAGGCAATCTACCAGCGCTACCGCTTGATCAACAAATCCGGCTTTCCGGTGGACTCCATGTTTATCGGCGCGAAATGGGCGGATCCGGACGTCGGCGTTTATACCGATGATCTGGCCGGCTGCGATTCTCTCCTGGACCTGGGGTTCTGCTACAACGGCTACCCGATCGATAACGAATTCCAGGGATTCGGCCTGCCCCCGGCGGCCATCGGCTACGCGCTCTTGCAAGGCCCCCTGATTCCCTCCCCGGGGGACACCGCCTGGTTCGATTTCCAGAAAATTCCCGACCATAAAAACCGCCCCATGACCGCTTCTCCATATAATGTCGCTGTTACGATGATGGATCCGATTTTCGGCGAATATGAATATGCCCTGGCATATTATAACCTGCTGAACGGTTATATCGGAACGGGAGATACGCTGAATCCCTCTCCTTTTACACACGGTTCCGGGCCGTACCTCGGCCAGCCGACCAAATTTCCCATCAATGGCGACCCCGTTACCGGCATCGGCGACGTTGACGGGCAGGGAGAAAATCTGCTCCCGGGCGACCGGCGCCTGATGGTTTGCAGCGGGCCGTTTTCGATGCAGAACGGCGATACCCAGGAGGTGGTGTTTGCCGTGGTGGGCGGCATCGATCCCGCGGGCGACCACCTCTCCGCGGTGGCGAAGCTGAAAGAGAACGTGCAGATGATCCGCGCTTCTTACCCGCAGGCGCTGGCGTTTCCGAAGGTTTCTTACCGCCTCACCCATCCTTCCAACACCGCCACCATGCTGCGGGTGCAGGCGGATTTGCGCGAATTTTCCGGGGTTACCGGCGGGGAGATGCAATTTTCCCCGGAAACCGGCGGCGAGCCGGGCTTCTCCATGCCGCTTTATGACGACGGGCTGCACCACGACAGCCTGCCGGGAGACAATATCTGGGGCAACGCCGCCGGGCTGAACAATCGCAAATTTCCCTTCAAAGGCGACCTGGCCGTGCAAACCGTCTCCGGGCAGCACAATTTCGAGGGAATTTTCTCCCGCCTGCGCCTGCGCCCCCTGCCGGATTTCAGCAACTGGCGGGTGGTCTGGGAAAACGGGCAGCAGGATTCCAGCATCAACCATTTCGAGAAGGTGCGCCTGGCCTTCGATCTTCACAACCGCGACCAGTTGAACGCTATCGACAACATTACCCTCTTCAACTTCGAACCGCTCTCCAACAACCAGACCATCCAGTTCAGCCAGCTCATTCCTCCCGGCGGAACCGCTTCCGATCCCGATTTCAATTTTGTGTTAGTCGGCCCCCCGCAAGGCGATTCGCTGCGCTTCTCCTTCCGGCTCCAGTTCGATTATAACTCGCAGGTTCTCACTTCTACCCAGGCGGTGTTAAGCTGGGCGCCCGGCCCCTATTGGGGAGACACGCTGGAGGTTATTCCCATCAGCGGGGTACCCGACAACGTCTTCCCAATTGTCGCCGACCCCTCGCAGTTAACCGGGCATTTCTACCAGGTTGCCTTTTTCGACTCTTCCGCGGAACTGCGTTGGCGGCTTACCGACCAGAATACGGGAGCGCTCAAGCTGGATAACATTCCCATCAGCAATAATCCCAATTTCCCCCACCCGGTGGTGGATGGGATTTTATACCAGGTTACCGACCCGGCAGCAAATCCCGGTTTCGTTGATTTTCAAACTGTGGCTAATGCTGCCGGGCCGCTGATTCCCCCGGAAGGGGCGGCGGCCGGTTTTGCCGGGTTTCCTTCGCTAAATCCCACCGCCAATCAGCAAGTCGGGGAAGGAATCTGGCTGATCCATACCGCCGAACTCGGCTTCCAGGGAAGTTATTTCCTGTTCATCGACCGCATCACCCGGAATGGGAGCAACTGGTCGAAAATTCTGGGGTACGATTATGAGATGCGCTTGACTGCGGGCGGAAGCTATGCCTGGAAAGCGTACCAGGATCAATCGGTGATGCCGGTGCCTTTTGAGTTATGGAACATCGGCGCCAATACCCCCAACGATCCCGGCGACGATTACCGCATGGTTCCCTGGGTGCTTGATGACGATGAAAACGGCGCGTTCAACATGGGTGGTCCCGGAACGAAGACCCTGGGTCTTTATGATCATACTGTTTCTCCCGGCGAAGATGATCCATTTACCGATTGGATTTACTGGATGAAGCCGGAAGATACTTCCCCCGGCCAGGCCGGTTATTTAGCCGCGGTGGCGCAAATGCTGGCCGGAACCTATACCGGAAGTTCTGAAACTGAGGTGATGGCCAGGGTGGTGCTGGCAAATTGGAACGGCGACATCGGCATCCCGCCTCCTTCAGGTCAGTACAACCAGGATTTGCCGGAAGCGGGAACCATTTTCCGCATTCGCGCCAAGAAACCCAATCTGCCGGGAGATGTTTTAGTGATACATGGTACGGTGGGCATTGCAGAACAACCAACGCCGGATGTATTTGAACTATCCCAGAACTACCCCAATCCCTTCAACCCGGTGACGCACATTCAATTCAGCCTGGCCGGCAAGGTAAAGGTGAAATTGGAGGTCTTCAACGTGTTGGGGCAGCGGGTGAAAACCCTGGTGGACAGCGACCTGGCCCCGGGGAAGCACGAAGTGGCCTGGGACGGGCGCAACGACGCCGGGGCAAGAGTCGGTTCGGGGCTTTATTTCTATCGCTTGAAAGCCGGCGATTACGTTAAATCGCGCAAGATGATTTTGATCAAATGACCATCGGTTTTTGCCGGGCAATTCGGTAGGGGCGATTCGCGCCAGGGGCGCGCCCTCGGCGCGAATCGCCTTTACACGATCGCCCAATCATACCCATCTTTATCAAACCACAGGAGGATAGCGCCATGAAGCGATATAGCGGATTTTTGCTGGTATTAACGGCTATGGGAGTATTCATCGCCGCTTCCATGTTAAGCGCGCGGGAGAAACCGGGGCAGAAAACAGCTCCAAACCCGGCGGTTTCTTACGCGCAAATCGAGGAAACCCAAACCCTCTGGAATATCAACAATATTGCCGGGTGGATTCGCAATGACGGATATTCCGGAAACAATCCCTACATCGGGAACTGGGGAGTCTGGTATCCCCGGGGAACCGCGGGGGTGATTTTTCAGGACGGCTTGGTCTGGGGTGGTAAGGTGACCCAATCCCACTGGCCCCAGCCGCAAGGCAGCTACCGGGTGGGCGGGCAGACTTATCGCATTGGCACTTTGCCGGGGCATATCATCCAGGCCGGGACACCCACTACTCCCCCGGTATCATCCAATCCTAACAATGCTTACATTTACCGCATCCGGGCGGACTGGCAAAATTTAACCGTCAATGACCCGGAAGTGATTCAGGATGCCGCGGAGCTGAATAACGTCGATACCTCCCAGGTAACCCCGGCCATGGCTCAGGCGGTGCTGGATGATTACGAATGGGCCTGGAACAACTGGCCGGGAGATTTGGGCGCCCCGTTTTACGACCTGAACGGTAACAACCAATGGGACCCCGGAACGGATGAACCCGGATTGGCCGACGCCGATCAGGTGATCTGGTTCGTCTGTAACGATCTGAACCCCGGCCTGACTACCAATTTGTACGGTTCCCAGCCCATCGGGTTGGAATTGCAGGTGGCCATGTGGGGGTATCATCAGCCTGGCACCACGATTGGGCAGGCGTCTTTCCGGCGCTACCGCCTGATCAATAAATCCGGCTTCCCCATCGACTCCATGTTCATCGCCCAGTGGTCGGATTCCGACATAGGATACTTTGGCGACGATTTTGGGGGGTGCGATTCATTAACAATTTTGGGGTATGCCTATAACGGAAATCCTGAAGATACCGAATTTCAACAATTCGGGCTTCCCCCGGCGGCGGTGGGGTATGCCTTGTTACAGGGCCCGATCATCCCTTCGCCCGGAGATACGGCCACCTTTAACTTTCATAAACTCCCCGGTTATAAGAATCTGTCCATGACGTCTTTCGGATACTTCGCTGCCGGCAGCACCATTAACGACCCGAACCTGGGGGAATACAGCGGAACGTTACAATGGTATAATTTGCTGAACGGCTTTATTCCTACGGCCGATACAACCAATCCCACGCCCTATACCCATGGCGTTGGTCCCCTTGCCGGGCGTCCCACCAAATTCCCCCTGAACGGCGATCCCGTGGCCATGGCGGGTGATATTGATGGTTTAGGAAGCAACCTTCCGCCGGGGGACCGTCGAATTGTGGTCAGCAGCGGTCCCTTTACCATGCTGAACGGCGATGTTCAGGAAATGGTGCTGGCAATTATCGGCGGCATTACTCCCGGTCCCGGGGGAAATAACCGAACGGCGGTGGCTCAATTGAAGCTGAACAGCGATTTTATCCGGTTAATGTGGGATGATATTTCCACCGGCATTGCTCAACTTGAAAACCCGGTTATTCCTGAACACCTGGAACTGGAACAGAACTATCCCAATCCCTTCAATCCTGCTACCATCATTCGTTACCATTTATCAGTTTCGGAATTTGTAACCCTGAAAGTGTATGATATCCTGGGGCGGGAGGTAGCAACCCTGGTCAACGAACGCCAGATTACGGGGATTTATCGGGTTCCCTTTATCGCCGCTGACCTTGCCAGCGGGGTTTATGTTTACCGGATCACCGCGGGCGGTTTCAGCAAAAGCCGGAAAATGGTGTTGCTGCGATGAGGTTCAATAAGCCGTTATTTAACCTCCCGGAGGTTCAGAACCTCCGGGAGGTTAATCGCTAAGAGGATTCACCTCGCCGCATCCCCAAATTCCTGTTGACACCCTTTTCCGATTATCCTAATATTCGGCGCATAGTTGAGAATAGGGATTTAATCGGTTCGTATCATTATGGCCTACGCGGTGAAAGAAATTTATTACACCCTCCAGGGCGAGGGCGCGCACAGCGGTCGCCCGGCGGTGTTCTGCCGCTTTGCCGGGTGCAACCTCTGGAGCGGGCGGGAGCAAGACCGCGCCGGCGCCATTTGCCGGTTCTGCGATACCGATTTCGTGGGCGTTGACGGCCCCGGCGGGGGCAAATTCCCCACCGCGGAAGCCTTAGCCCGCGCGGTGTTAGAGAAATGGCCGCTTTCCGCTCCCGGCAACCGGGCGGAGCTTCGCGGGAATACCGTTCGCCCCTTTGTGGTCTGCACCGGGGGCGAGCCGCTGCTGCAATTGGATGAAGAGTTAGTGGAGGCGTTCCACCGCCGGGGGATCGAGATCGCGGTGGAAACCAACGGCACTTTGCCGCCCCCGGAGGGGATCGACTGGATTTGCGTCAGCCCCAAGGCCGGGGCGGAACTGCTGCTGCGCTCCGGCAACGAATTGAAGCTGGTCTATCCCCAGCCCGGCGCGGAGCCGGAACGTTACGCGAGCCTGGACTTTCAGCATTTCTCCTTGCAGCCCATGGACGGCCCGGAGGCGCAGCGCAACACCCGATTAGCCCTGGAGTACTGCCTGAAACACCCCCAATGGCGGCTGAGCCTGCAAACCCATAAGTTGTTGAATATACCGTGAATCAGGAAGCGGGTTGCGAGTTTTGAGTCTTGAGTCTTGAGTTTTGAGTCTTGAGTTTTTTTGATTTTTGCTTGCCCCTTCAGGGGGTAGCGGTTCTTCAAAAATGCGATTTCAAAAAAAGGACTTTCTTCCTATGGCACTTTCCCGTATTGCCCTGTTCGCTCTGATAGCGTTTTCCCTCCTGCCCCTGCTTGGCCAGCCTTACGAAATCGGCCACGTTTTCATCACTTTTCAGGACAGCGCCCGGGGGAATCGCTCCGTTCCCGTGCACCTCTATTATCCCGCGGATGCCCCGGGGGACGGGGTGCCGGTTGCTGCCGGAACGGAAAAGTTCCCCCCGGTCTCTTTCGGGCACGGTTTTTTGATGGTGTGGAGCGCCTACGAGAATATCTGGTCGGCGCTGGTTCCGCAGGGATTCATAGTGGCGCTGCCGGCCACCGAGGGCGGCCTCCTGCCCAGCCATTTGAATTTTGCCCGCGACCTCGCTTTTGTGATCCGGGCGGTGCAGGCGGAGGGGGAAAATCCGGCGTCGATGTTTTACCAGCGGGTGGATAGCGCCTGCGCGGTGATGGGGCACTCCATGGGCGGGGGGGCGAGCTTTTTAGCCGCGGCAGAGAATCCCTGGATCACCGCCCTGGCGAACCTGGCCGCAGCGGAGACCAATCCCTCGGCCATCGCCGCCGCGGCCGACGTTGCCCTTCCCTCCCTGGTATTTGCCGGGGGAAACGATTGCGTGACCCCGCCGGCGGCGCAGCAAATCCCGCTCTATAACGCCCTCGCTTCTACCTGTAAAACCTATATCGAAATTACCGGCGCTACCCACTGCCAGTTTGCGGAGAACAACTCTATTTGCAACTTAGGAGAGATCGGCTGCGCCCCCGCGGCCATCTCCCGGGCGCAGCAGCACCAGACCGTAAGCGATTACCTGCTGCCCTGGCTGAAAGCGGTTTTACAGCGCGATGTTTCCGCCTGGGAGAGTTTTCAAACCCTGCTCTCCGGCGACCCGCGAATTACCTATGGCCAGAACGCCGAGCTGCGCGGGGACGTGGATGGAAACAGCGAGGTGAACTCCACCGACGCGCTGGTCATCCTCTCCTACGACGCCGCGCTGCCCATCCCATCCGCGTTCCAGCAGCGCATTGCCGCGGGCATCGGCGACGCCAACGCCGACGGCCAGACCAATTCCACGGATGCCCTGCTGGTGCTCTCCTTCGACGCCGGGATTGCCATCCCTTTCCCGGTAGGGCTTCCAACCTGCTTGTGACGCGGCAAAATCCCGCTTTAGCGCACTAACAGCATCTTCCGGCTGGCAACCTGGCTGCCCGCTTCAAGACGATAGAGATAAACTCCCGAACTGGCGGCGCGGCCAACGTCATCCCGGCCGTCCCATACCACGGTGTGCTCTCCCGCGGCCTGCTGCCGGTTCAGCAGGGTGCGCACCGCCTGCCCGGCGGCATTGTAAACCGTTAATCGCACCGCGGCGCCCTGCGGCAAATAGTAGCTGATGGTGGTGGAGGGATTGAAAGGATTGGGGTAATTCTGCCGCAGCGCCATCGAAGTGGGAATCCGGTTTCCGGGAACCGGTGCTTCAACTCCCGTGGGCGGCTCCCCGCCGGTGGTGGTTTTCAGGATCGCACCGCCCTCTCCCACGACGTATCCATTGTCAAGATCGGTAAAATAGACCCCGCGCAGGGTTTGGACGTTTCCGCTCATTTGCGGCTGCCAGTTCACCCCCGCATTGGTCGTCTTCAGAATTACGCCGCCCGCCCCCACCGCAAACCCGATCAAGCCGGTATTGCTGATCGGAAAATCAATCCCATACAGAACCCCCGGAAACAGCACCGTGGTCCAGTTCGCCCCGCCGTCGATAGTACGGGAAATCGCCCCCTCGCCGGTCCACACCCCGGAGGCAGCGTAGCCAATATTTATATCAGTAAAGTCGATGCCATAAATCCGGCCCTCGTTGCTGTTCAGGTAAAAAGCGGTGAAATCCCAGGCCGCCCCGCCGTCGGTACTTTTTCCGAACAGGGGTTGAAAGATAGAATTTTCGCCCCCCACAAAGCCGAATTGGGGAGAGAGCATGACCGCGCCCCAGAATCCGCCCCCGAAAAAGCCGGCCTGGCTAACATTCCAGGAAGCGCTGGCGTCGGAAGAGTATAATATGGTTTGCGAAGCGCCGCCGCAAATCCCCTGGTCGCCGGAGAACGAGACGCATAGCAGGTTATCGCTAACCCCGCTGGAAATCGGCGTCCAGTTTGCCCCGCCGTCAGTGGTCAGCAGGATCAATCCCCCGCTGCCCACCGCTACCGCGCGTTCGTCGCTGAAAACGCTGATTCCGTTGAGATCTTCGCTGACCCCCGCGGGGGAAACATTTTCCCAGTTTGCCCCACCGTTGGTGGTTCGCAGCACCGTCCCCCCTGCCCCGGCTACATAACCGCTATCGGGGTTTATGAAATGCACCGCGTAGAGATCGTTGCCCACCCCGGAATTCAGCGAATTCCACCCGGACTGGGCAAGCAGCGCCGCGCCGGAAAAAATGCTTCCGATCAACACTCCTATTATCAAAATGAATCTTTTCATGACAGATTCCTCCTGGATTATTTGAAGACTGATGATTGAAAATTGAAGATTGAAGATAAGAGGTGCAGGCATAAAACGAAAGTCGAAAATGAATCGCAGGATTGATGTGCTTCTCCCCGGCGCCGCCGCCGCGCATTTTTTGCATCCTGCTGCGCAATATCCTGACCGGCCCGCGGGGTTTTCTTGCCGCCTCCAATTTTCAGCAATCCAGAAGCAGCGATTAATTCCATTCTGAACAACGATTTATAAAACAGGCGCTTTTTTCTCCGCTATTTGGCACCGGAATTGAATTCCCGGTAGAGCAGGAACGGGAAGGAGTCTTCGGTCGAAATCGAAACCCGGGGTTATCCACTGCGAAAGGAATTGACCATGCCATATACTCACGTAGAAATACTGCCGCAGTTACGCAATGCCGGGGAAAAGGTTCAGCGGGAATTTGAGCAATACGCTTGTGTGAGAACCTGCTCCCGGGGGGAGTTCATTGCCCTGGAGGGCGACCGCTGCCACTTTTTCCACCTGGTCGTGTCCGGTTCCCTGCGGATTTATAAAGGAGATGAATACGGGCGGGAAATCACGTTATACAAAGTAAAGCCCGGGGAAAGCTGCATTCTCTCGGCCTTCTGCATCCTCAATGGGGGGGAATTTCCGGCCAATGCGATGGCGGAAGAAACGACCCAGGTAATCGAAATTCCCGCCATTGTTTTCCGTGACTGGCTGAATCGCCATGAATTCTGGCGCGAATATATTTTTTCGCGATTTTCGGTGCATCTTTCCAATATCATTTCCCGGATCGAATCCCTGGTATTCCGGCGCATGGATGAGCGCATCGCCCAATTCCTGGTGCATTCCGCTTCCGGCGCTTCCAACCGGGTAAAACTGACCCACTCCGATATTGCCCGGGAACTGGGCACCGCCCGCGAAGTGGTGAGCAGAATTCTGAAAAACTTCGAAAAAGCCCGCCTGATCCGGCTCTCCCGGGGTAACATCACCATCATCAACCAGCAGGGGCTGTTTCCCCAGGCGGGAAGCAGGGGGAGGTAAGGGGGGCGGGGGCAGGAGCGGAGGGCAACCGGAGTGCAAAACTTCAGTTTTGCAGGGGCAGGAAGCGAGGTTGCCTATTGCATATTGCCTACTGCCTACTTTCCCCTGCTCCCCTCGCCGATCTCAGCGCACCAGGATCATCCGTTTGGCAAATTGCTGATCGTTGGCGCGCAGGCTGTAGATATAAATCCCCGAGGGAACCGGGTTTCCGCGCTCATTGGTCCCGTCCCATTCCAGCGCGTAGCTGCCGGGAGCGAATTTCCCGTTCAAGAAGGTTTTTACCCGGCTGCCGCGAATGTCATACACGTCCATGCGCACCTCATAAAACCCGGCGCTGGTGGCGGGCAGGTCAAAGCGAATGGTGGTGTTAGGATTGAAGGGGTTGGGATAGTTAGAATGCAGTTCCATTCGCGAAGGAATTTCCCCGTTGTTCAACGCGTTAGCAAAAACCGAGGCCGGGGCCAGGCGCAGCGGCCCGTAATAATTTTTCTCCCCGCTATAGGACACGCTCACCAGTTTATACCAGTACACCGCCCCGTTGACCAGGCCGTTATCGGTAAAATGATAAGTTTGCGGGACGGAAGTGTTCCCCGCCGCCTTCAGCGCCGGGTTGGTAACGTACGAAGCGACCATCTGGTAATTGCCGTTCAATTCGGTCGCCCGCAGAATTTCAAATCCCGCCAGGCGGTTTTCGCTCCGGGTCTGCCAGTTCAGGGTAGCGCCGCCATCGAAGGCCTCTCCGGCAAAGGTACTCACCACCGTGGCAATTCCCACCGTGGTGGAGCCTTTGAACATGGTGAAATAGTCCTGCCGGTCGCCGTTATCGTCTAAGAAGGTGAGGTCCATGCGGTTGCGATACACATCCACCACCACGGACCCCAGGGTATTCAGGGAAACATACATGGCCGGGTGGTTCAACTGCCCCCCGCTGGTTTTCCCGGAGCTGCCCGCCACCACGTACACAGTACCCTCATGCGACGCCGGGCCGGGAGTCGCTTTGAAATAAGCGCCGTCGCCGTCTTCCCGCCCGTCGCCGCCATCCTTGATCATGCTGTTATTCAGCGTGCCGGAAGTCCCGTAATGGCCGTCTAACAAAAAAGAGCGTTCGTAGGAGTGGCTGTGCCCGGATAACACCAGGTCGGTTCCCCCGTTTTCCAGAATCGGCACCGAATTTTCCCGCATCTCGACCATGCGGCCTTCGGTATCGGAATTATGGCTGCCTTTGCTGTAGGGGGGGTGGTGCCAGAAAGCGATGGTCCATTCCCGGTTATTATTCTGCAAATCCTGTTGCAGCCAGGTGTTCATGGGGCCGGTGGCAGAGCGGGGAATATCGTGAGAATTCAAACAGATAAAATGGATATTGGCGTAATCGAAGGAATAATACGCCTCGGTGCCGCTGGACAGCCCGCCCGCTTCCCCGCTGGCCGGCAAGGTAAAAATATCATAAAACACCCCTTCCGGCGGGTTGGAACTGGCGCTGCCGGCGTCGTGGTTGCCGAAGGCCGGCCAGAGCACCGATTTGCTGAGCATGGTGGGATACATATCGAACACCGCGGCCTGGTATTGGGGATCGGTGCCGCTGCTGTAGGCGTTGTCGCCCAACATCACCCAAAGGTTGGTGTGAGTGGTATCGGTAAAGGCGTAATAAGCGTCGCGTACCGCCCGGGCGTCGTTATTGGCGGTGCCGGAGTCGCCCAAAATCCAGATGCGGGTTTTCTGGCGAGTACCGTCCGGCGGCGCAGTGCGGAAGTAATAATCCGACCCGGAATAGGTGATGCCGTTGGTGTTGCCAATCGCATAATAGTACCAGGTTTGGGGAGAGAGGCCGGTAAGGAGCACTTCATGCTCTTTCGTGAGCTCGGATTTGTCCACCACCTGGTTGAGGGCAGTGGGATCGGTTCCGTAGCGCACCCGGCTGTCGCTGGGGGAATCGGTGCGCCAGCGCACCACAATACTGGTGGGCGTTCCCATCTGCAAATAGGGGCCGCGGGTGAGGCCAGGGGGATTTCCGCCGCCCCCGCCGGTTCCGGTGAATAACTCGATATCTATGGCCAGGTCGCTGCTGCCGGCGCTGCTCTGATGTACCTCCACGGCTAACAGGTTATCGCCCTGTACCAGGGCGTGTTTATAATCGCTGATGTCGATTTCCTCGAAATCGCCGCTCTCGTGGCTGGATGCGGTGGTGGTAGAAGTGATGTTGCCGGAAGGCATTTCCTGGCGGGTCACTTCCTGCCCATTCAGATAAGCCACGAAACCGTCGTCGTAGTCGGCCAGGAGCATCAAGGTTTCGATTTCGTTGGGATCGCCATTAAAGTTGAACGCCACCCGGAAGTAATAAGTAATGTGCCCGGAAGGCAGGGTAGTGACGATATAATTCTCTCCGAAACCGAGCATGGCGTCGCCGGAAAGCCAATCGCTGTCGTCGTAGCCGGTTTCCCTCCAGGCGCTGCCCAGGTTAGCGCCGCTGGCTTCGTATTTCCACTCCGCACCGCGGGGGAGCAAAACATCCGCCCGGGCGGTTTTTGCCAGATTGATCCCCGCCCAACTGCACGCTATGAAAAAGAGGGTTATCTTCCAACTTGAACGCTTCATAGTTAGATCTCCTTTGCTGGTATATTTCCTTGAAACCGCCGGTTTTCACTTCTCGGCGATTTGACGGCGCATTTTTGCAACTGCCGTGCCGTAAACCGGAAACAACAGCGCTCAAAAAAGCCGAATGGGCGCCCGGGGTCGGCGCCTATTCGCCGCCGGTAAGGAGGGGTAAAATCGAGGAAATATTGTGATTGGGCGGTGAGGTGCTCAGCGGGAAGAGGAGTGAGGGAAAGGGGGCAACCGGCCGCGGAAAATCTCTCCAGAAATCCTCCGGGCGGGATTATTCGCCGAATTGTATAAAATCTATCCAGATTTGCTGTGAAGCGGAATATTCTTCAGGCCGACTCGATTGTACAATACACCGCAAAATGATCCGAGGCGTCCCGGGCGGTCTTGTTCTTTTCCGCAATTCTGCCGGATTTCTCTACTAAGCGCAGGGGACTTTCCGGTTTCAGCAGGCCCGGCGAAACCAGAATATGGTCGATCCAGACCCGGTGTTTGTATCCCAGGGCGTTTTCCACAATGGGGTCGGGAAATTCTACGGTCCAGAGATCCTCTTTGGTGGCGGAACTCTGCGACATCCACCAGAGGGTATTGTGGAAGATATTGCCAGGCTCGAATACCGACCCCATCACCGTCTCCACAAAGCTCTTGCCTAATTTCATCTCGTAGGCGTCGTAGCCGGGACCGTCGTTCATGTCGCCCATCACCACCATGGGGAGAGAATTGGGCTGCTTCAACAAATCATCCAGCCGCGCTCGCAGCCGGTTGGCCTGGCCGATCAATTTCTTGCGGTTGCCAAGGGAGATATTCTCGAAGTTGTGCAAATCCACCACCGAAAATATTCCTTTGGATTTGGCGTGGACCAGGATGCAGCGCAATTCCTGCCCGGCCGCCCCAATCTTGAACACCGCCTCCAGCGGCTTTCGCTCCCAGGTCAGGTATTCCTTCAAACCGTCGCCGTCGATATCCTCCTGCCAGGGATCGTAGAAAGAGAACCCATCGTCGATTGCGACCGGCGAGGCCGGGTCGCGATAGTAGAACACCAGGTTTTGCACTCCCCGGCTGCTGCCGCAGGCCAGTTCATAACCGGAGCCGGGGAGGTAGTGTTCGATAAAATGGGCGTGCTCCTCCGGATCGTTGGCGGCCTCGCAAATGCCCAGGATGTGCGGGTTTACCGCGCTGATTACGGCCGCGATCTTCTCCGCCCGCTCCCGGTATTGCTCTTTGACCTGGTTATCGGCGAACATCCGGTTCATGTTCTCGATGTTGTATGTCATGAAAATGAGTTCTGGCATGGCGTGAACCTCCTCGTGTAATAAATAAAGAGAATGAATTTAAGTGTTATTTATGGCAGTTAAAATTTAGGCACAAAACAGGCAGTAACCAAGAGCTTCTTCTCCAAACATGTCCTAAACGATCAAGCAATCATTTCTTTACACTTAAAACATTTTAACTCAGAAAACGGTTTTTATCGCGGAAGATTTTTTTGCATATTGGGCACTTTCAAAAGACACGGGCTGAATGCTATGGCTAATTTCAATACCCACTTGATCGTCGCTTCCACCGCCAGCGGGCTGGCAGCCACCACCATGTTAGGGGCCGGCATCGCCAAACCGGAAGAAGTGCTGCTCTATTTCGCCGCCGGCGCCGTGGGCGGGCTGCTGCCGGACCTGGATTCCGACAACTCGGTGCTGCTAAAAGTTATGTTCAGCGTTTTAGGAGTGTTATTCTCCTTCCTGGCGATGTTCACCCAGGCAAAATATTTTTCCGTGGCGGAGCTGGTGATTATCTGGCTGTTATGTTTTCTGTCCATGAATTACGGGCTGTTCCTGGCCTTCAAAAAATTTACCGTTCACCGGGGGATTTTTCACTCCCTCCCCGCGGGGGTATTTTACGGGCTGCTGGCAACCTTTCTCAGCCACGCCTATTTGAAATTCGGCGACGTGGTTTCCTGGGCGACCGGTTTTTTTATCTTTCTCGGATACCTCTCGCACCTCCTCCTGGATGAAATATTCAGCGTGGATTTGAGCAACAAAAAGATCAAAAAATCCTGGGGAACCGCGCTGAAACTATTCGAGCGGAAAAACATTGCCGGCACCATTGCGATGTACCTGGCGGTACTGCTCTTGTTCTTTATCTCCCCCAGCCCCCAAAAATTCCTTGCCGCCCTTTTCAAAAGCAACGCCTCCGGCAATCTGCAGCGCAATCTTTTTCCGCAAGGGCAGTGGTTCGAGGCGCGCCCCGGGCCGGAATAAGCATGAACCGCCAGGGCGCATCGCTGCCCTGGCGCTCAAAAAAGATTTGATTTTCCGGGCATATTTCCGTACAATCTTCGCCGATGAAAGTTATGATTAAGATGTTGACTATTCCCGATTTTAGAGGATTTTTTAATCGCGATCTCCGCTTTCCAAACCAAACCTGTGCAAGGAGAATCGACGAAGCGCTTTTGCCGTTCGGGCGTTGATTTCCCGGCCAACACTTCCTCCCGCTGAGGCAAATGGTTCAGCGCGCAAGACCTGCTATGCTTACCATCATCGAAAAAGTGATTTTCCTGCAAAACGTGGACGTGTTTGCGGATGTGCCCACGGAAGACCTCTCTTATCTGGCGGCTATTGCAGAAGAATTGGAGTACCGCAAGGGGGAGATCATCTATAAGGAAGATGAGCCTTCCGAGGCGCTCTACCTGGTGCTGGAAGGGCAGGTGCTCCTTCACCGCGGCGGGGAAGAGATCATGGTGGCCGAGGCGAAACAGGCTTTCGGCACCTGGTCATTGCTCGATGAAGCCCCGCGGGTGGTGACCGCCACGGCGCTCACCGATTGCCGCATGTTGGGTATTTACCGAGAAGATTTTTTCGACCTCCTGGCCGACCACATCCAGATTACCCAGGGGGTGTTCAAAACTGTGGTGAAACGGATGCGTGCGCTGATGGAAACGGTCAGCGCCGGACCCGGCGGCCGGGGGAACATCTGAAAACCGTTTCGGGAAATGAAAAAAATGCAAAATGAAAAGTGCAAAATAACAAATGACCCCGTTCCACTTCTCATTTTGCACTTTACACTTTGCACTTTACATTTTTCCAACTGCTAAATTATGGATAAAACCCGTTCAAACGACAATCAACAGCTCCGGGAGTTGAAAACCCGGGTGGAAGAATTGTCCCGCGCCCTCCAGGAAATGAAACGGCGGTTGATGCTGTCGGAAAAATCTGCCCTGTTGGGGCAGCTGGTTGCCGGTATTGCCCACGAGATCAATACTCCCCTGGGCGCGCTGAAAAGCAACGCCGACCTTTTTATGCGCTACACCTCCAAAATCAAAGCAATGCTTTTTGATCCCGAATCGCCGGCAGAGATTCGGGAAAACCCGGAGCTTCTGAAATTGTTCGCTGAAGTCGAGAAATTGAACCGGGTCAACAAGGAAGCCAATGACCGCATTGTGGAGATCGTCAACAGCATCCGCCGCTACGCCCGGCAGGATGAATGCGCGCCTACCCAGGCCGATCTCCATGACATTTTGAACAGCACCCTGGCCATTGTCCATCACGAGTTGAAAAACCGCGTGGCCGTGCACCTCGCTTACCAGGCTGATCCTCTAATTCACTGTTTTCCCGGCCAGTTGAGCCAGATATTCGTCAATTTGATCGTAAACGCCAGCCACGCCATCGAGGGACAGGGAGAAATTTTCATAAAGACCTATAACCGTAACAGCGAGGCCGTCGTAGAAATCCGCGATACCGGAAAGGGCATCCCCCAGTCGGAACTTCCGCGCATTTTCGAGGCCGGATTTACGACCAAGAAAAACGGCATGGGTATGGGGCTGGCCCTGGTAAAGCAGATGGCGGATAATCATCGCGGCCGGATCGAAGTGGAGAGCACCGTGGGGGCAGGCACCACTTTCCGGATTATCCTGCCGGCGGGGGAGTTGGGCAAAATGCAATAGCCCCGGCGCCCTGATTTGCTCCCTTTTCCGAAGGATTCTTATTACGGATCCGTCAAAAAATAACTTGTTGAATGCAAAGGCAAAACCATCGGGGGCGTGAAGTATAGATTTTGGCGCTTGGATTTTAGCTCTTAATAGATTAACGTGCTTTTAAATATGACGAGGAGAGACCCATGACGGGACTGAATGAAGACAATGCGTCGGTGGTTCTGGTTGACGATGAAGAGATGGTTCTCACCAGCCTCAGCTCGTTTTTAACGCTGGAGACGACCTACGACGTTCATACCTTTACTTCTGCAAAAACGGCTTTAAAATTCATAGAAAACAACGATGTTGATATTGTTATTTCCGACTATTTGATGCCGGAAATGGACGGCATTACTTTCCTGGGGAAGGTGCGCCACGTCAAACCGGAAATCCCCCGTATTATTCTTACCGGTTACGCCGACAAGGAAAACGCGATCAAGGCGATTAACGAGGTGGGCCTGTACCAGTATATTGAAAAACCCTGGGACAACGACGACTTGTTGATTACCCTGCGCAACGGCCTGGAAAAACAGCGCCTGATGAAAAAATTGCAGGAAAAAATCGAGCAAATCAACAAAGCCTATGCGGATTTGCAAGGCATTCATAAGGAGATCGTCAAAACATTTGTGTAAGGAGATTAAGTGCACTTCAAAATTATGCGCTATAGCAGCAGGGTGGTTTTTGTCGGCCTTGCCGCCCTGCTGATCTTGCACTGCAAAGCCGACTCCCAACCTCAGCCCCTCACCCCGCCGCCTACCGCAACATATCCTTCCCCGCCGGATACCCAGATTCGCAATATTATCCTCTTTATCGGCGATGGAATGGGAATTTCTCACATAACCGCCGGGCGCTTGAAATCGCTTGGCGCCAACGGAAGGCTCCATATCGACCGGATGCCGGTAACCGGGCTTTTAATCAACCACGCGGCAGACAATTTGATCACCGATTCCGCCGCCGGAGCCACTGCCTTAGCCAGCGGGTTTAAAACCAATAACGCTATGATCAGCTTGCTCCCGGATAATACCCGGGCGGTAACCATTCTGGAAGCGTTGCGAGAAAAGGGCTTCGCCGCCGGGCTGGTAGCCACTTCGTCCATCACCCATGCCACCCCGGCCTGCTTTGCCGCCCACGTCCCGGCGCGGAAAATGGAACCGGAAATCGCCGCCCAATTGGTGGAAAGCGGGGTTGAGGTAATGTTGGGCGGGGGCAGGGCGTTTTTCATCCCCGAAGAGGACTCCGCCAGCAAGCGTTCGGACGATTTAAACCTGATTGAACGGGCAAGGCAGAACGGTTACCGGGTGGTACAAAATCGCGAGGAGCTTCAAAAAATCAGCGAAGGCCGGGTGCTGGGATTATTCAACGACGATGAAATGCGCAACGAGCCGCACGAGCCGACCCTGGCGGAAATGGCCGCCAAAGCGATCGAACTGCTGCGCGGCAATGCGAACGGTTTCTTTCTGATGGTTGAAGGCAGCCAGATCGACTGGGGCGCACACGATAATTTACTGGATTACGTGGTGCGCGAAATGCTCGCCTTCGATGAGGCGGTTAAAGTCGGCCTGGAGTTCGCCCGGGAAGACCGCCGCACCCTGGTGCTGGTCACCGCCGACCACGAAACCGGCGGGCTGGCGATCAACGATGGAAGCCTGGACGGCAAAGAATTGGAAGCGGGATGGACCTCCGGGCACCATACCGGCCAGCCGGTACCGATTTTTGGGTATGGCCCGCACAGCCTCCGGTTCACCGGGGTTCACGATAACACCAGAGTGCCGATCATTTTGGCGGAATTGTTCGGCGTAGAACCGTTTCCGCGAATCCGGCGGGAGTGAGAGGGAGGCGTAGTGCGTGAAACGTGACTTGTAATGCATAACCAAAACGTAATACGCAATACGGAATACGCAGTAAATCGCGTTGTATTTCGTATTCCGTTATTTTACGAAATACGCATTACGCAATACGTTTCACTTTCCACCCACAAAATCAGGAAAGGCAAATCTCCATGATACATATAAAAATTCCCTTAATCCTCGGATTCATCGCGGCAACCATTTTCAGCGGTTGCCACACGGCTCCTGCGCCTGTCCCCACCACGGCTCCTGCGCCTGTTCCGGTAACGCAACCGGCGCTGGAAGTTCAATGGCAGCGCCAGTCGGTTGAATACGACGCGATCTGCATCCAGACCTACCGGGCAGCCTGGCAGGCGGTGAAGGCGCAGGCCGCGGTTTTGCAGGAAGACTGGGCGGTAGTGTTAGACGTGGATGAAACCGTTTTGGATAATTCCCGCTACCAGGAAATTCTTTACGAACAAAAGCGGCAATTCGACTATGCCTCCTGGGACGAGTGGGTACAGCGGCGGGAATGCCCTCCCGTACCGGGAGCGAAAGCATTCCTCGATAGCGTGCGTACCCTGGGGCGCTTTGCCCATATCGTCTATATTACCAATCGCAAAGCCCACCTGGATGAACCCACCCGGGAGAATTTGCGTCAAACCGGCTTGTGGCGGGATGATGACGTTCTATTATGCCAGCGCGATGGACAGGACAGCAAAGAGGCTCGCCGGCAAGAAGTGCTGAACGGAACCGGTCGCTGTGAAGGACGGGGAAAGCGCCTCATCATCGCCCTGGTCGGCGACCAGTTGCTGGACATGGAACCTTACCCGGAAGGGATCAGCATCAGCCCGGAAAATTTCAAAGCGCATTACCGGCACTCCCCCTACTGGAATACCCGCTACTTTATGCTGCCCAATCCCATGTACGGATACTGGGTGGACGGGTATAAGTAATACGCAAAGCGCAAAGAACATAGCGCATGGCTCTTTGAAATTTTCTCTTGAATAAATCATCCGAGAGGAGTAACTTCATGCGGTTTACAGAGGGTATAAGGCTCTAAATTTATATCGTAGCAGATACTTAAACCTGTTGTAATACTCTGGCAATCGCGGTTGGCTAAATATGCTTTCTTCAGGAGGAATCGTATGCTGGAGCTCAAAAAAAATACTCATTAACTCACCGGGTTTAACTAATTTCATTGGAGGAACTATGAAATATTTGTTTACGGTAGTGATGGTTTTGCTCCTGTCGGCAGTTCTGTTGGGGCAGGGTATTACCAATGCTTCGTTTAACGGAACCGTTAAGGATAATAACGGGATGCCGTTAGTCGGCGCCAATGTCGTCGCCGTTCACGAGCCTTCCGGCTCGGTTTTCGGAGCTTCCACCCGGGATGACGGACGCTTCAACCTGGTTAACGTTCGCGTGGGTGGTCCCTACACGATAACCGTCAGTTATATCGGGTACACCGAGCAGAAGATCGAAGACGTCATCATCAAGTTAGGCGAAGACCGCCGCCTGAACTTCACCCTGGTGGAAGAAGCGATCAAGGGGGCGGAAATCACCGTGGTGGCAGAGCGCAGCGAAATCCTGAGCGCTTCCAATATGGGAACCGCCACCAGCGTCTCCCTGGAGCAGATTGAGCGACTGCCGACTATCAATCGCTCAATCAACGACTACACCCGGTTGACTCCCCAGGCAGCCAGCGCCGCGGGCGGAACCAGTATTGCGGGGAGCAACAACCGCTACAACAACTTCCAGGTGGATGGAGCGGTTCTGACCGACCCCTTCGGCCTGCAACCCAACCGCACCCCCACGGATCAGATCAATTCCCAGCCTATCAGCTTGGACGCCATTCAAGAATTCCAGGTGGAAGTGTCTCCATTTGACGTCCGTTCCGGAGGTTTTGTGGGCGGCTTGATCAACGCCGTTACCCGCAGCGGGGACAATCAGTTCAGCGGTTCCGCGTATTATTTCGGCCGGAATGAATCATTTGTCGGCAAACTGGAAGACCGGGAATACGCCGATTTCACGAACTTTCAAACCGGCGCCAGGATATCCGGGCCCATCATGCAGAACAAACTGTTCTTCTTTGTCAATGCAGAATGGGAAAATGATAAGAGACCTTCCAGTATCGGGCCCAGCGATTCCAACCAGCCGGTCAAGATCGCATTCTCGAGCGCCGATTTCGACCGGGCGATCTCCATTTCTCAAAATACCTGGGGCTACGATCCGGGCGGCTACAGCCCGATTACCAACGAAACCAAAAATCTTAAGTTATTCGGCCGCTTAGATTGGAACATCTCCAACCAGCATCGCCTCACCTTGCGGTCCAATTATATCGACGGGGACCTGGATGACGGATTAGTGCGTACCACCGCCGCTTATCCCCTGGAGAACACCCTTTTCTTACGGAATAATACCACCACCTCCACGGTGATGGAGTTGAACAGCGCGTTCGGCAACAATAAGGCCAACCAGGCCCGGCTTGCCTTTACCACCGTTCGGGACAAGCGCACTCCCGAGGGAGAATTATTTCCCCAGGTGGAAATCTTCTCCAGCACCCGCAACGAACGGATCAGACTGGGCACGGAACGTTTTTCCCAAAAGAATGCTCTTGACCAGGATGTGATCGCGTTTACGGACAATTTTCTGATCTACTCCGGGGATCACACCTTTACCCTGGGCACGCACAACGAATACACCAAATATCGCAATCTCTTTATTCAGGACGCTTACGGCGCATACGAATTTGACAGCCTTGCTGCATACCAGGCGGGAAGGCCGAGCCGTTACTTTTACAGCTACTCCCAGATTGAAGGCACTCCCTACCCGGAAGCCGATTGGGGCTATTACCAGTTAGGATTCTATGGCCAGGATGCCTGGAAGATTGCTCCTGCCTTCAACTTTACCTATGGAGTGCGGGTAGATATTCCCCTGATGCCGGACGAGCCGCTCTACAACCCCACTTTTGCAAACGCCTTCCCGGGAAGGAGCACTTCGGAAGTGCCTTCGGGCAATCTTATCTGGTCCCCGCGTTTTGGGTTTAACTGGGATGTTCTTGGGGATCGCAGCACCCAGCTTCGCGGCGGTTTTGGAATGTTCTCCGGTTTTCCGCCGGGAGTATGGATTTCCAACCAGTACAGCAATACCGGGGTGGAATTATACCGGCTCGATCTCCGCGGTGCGGCAGCGCCTAATTTCAGCCCCGACCCGTTTAACCAGCCCCTGGGCCAGGCGATTAGAACCTCGGAAGTCAACCTGACCGACACCGATTTCAAAATGCCCCAGGTTATGCGCACCAGCATCGCGCTGGACCGGCAACTCCCGCGCGGCTTTGTGGGAACCCTGGAGTTTGTGCACGGAAATAACGTGAATGAGATCCGGTTCCGGAATATCAACCTCGGAACCGACGGCTATGGCAGTGCGGTGGGCGAGGTCCCGCATGGCGCCGATGGCCGGCCGGCTTATGCAACTTTCCGAGATACGGATGGCGACGGAACCATTGAATCAAACCTTACTTCCGGCGCTTCGGCGGAATTTGTCCGGGTGAGAAAGAGTGCGGATTTCACCAACGTGATTCTGATGGAAAATACCAGCGAAGGACACCAGTGGAATTTCACCGCCCGGGTGCAGAAGCAACTGAACCAGGGAATTTTCCCGAACATGTTCGGCAGCCTCTCTTATACGATCAGTGATGCCCAGGATATCAACAGCAACCGTTCCAGCCGGGCCATTTCTAACTGGCAATTCAACGAGACCGACGATCCCAACGGCGAAACGGTCGGGCGGTCGGATTTCTTAGTGCGCCATCGCTTCCTGGGCAACCTTTCCTATCAATTCCGGTATGCCGGCGGATGGGCCACCACGGTCTCCCTGTTCTACGAGAGCCGCTCCGGTGCCCCCTTCAGCTACCTGTACGGGGATGACGCCAACGGCGACGGCGTATCCGGGAACGACCTGGCATTCATTCCCACCCGGCAGAGCGACGTGGTGGTGAGCGCCAGCGATTGGACAAAAATCGAAGCGTTCATCAACTCCGACGAAGCCTTGCAAAACGCTCGCGGCCAGATTTTCCCGCGCAACTCCGCCACCGCGCCCTGGCAAAATTACCTGGATTTGCGGATCGCCCAAAAGCTTCCCACTTACCTGTTCGGCAACCTCGAAGTCACCCTCGACATCCTGAACTTGCCCAATTTGCTGAATAGCGATTGGGGTAAGATCAAATTCGTAAATAACGATGCTTTCAATATCTACCGGCTCGACGGATATGACGCCGCAAGTGGAAGACCCAAAATCCGCTTTACCCAGGGCGATACCAACAAGGACGGCAAGATCGACCGGAATGACATTTTCCAAACTTCCGACCTGGCTTCTCGCTGGCAAATGCAGATTGGCTTGCGTTATAGCTTCTAAACGGATTTAAGGATTCTTTTCAGGTTTCCGAAAGCCGCTCCCCTCTGAGGAGCGGCTTTTTTTTGCCCCCCCAAGACCTCAAAGGTTTTCAAAACCTTTGAGGTCTTTCCGTTTTTTCTAAAAAGGTACTGAAACATTTCGCTGCGAATCCCGTCTGCTTTCGACGTGTGAATGATTGAAATTCTAAGGGTGCATAGACAGGAGAAAATTATTTATCGATCATTACCAATACAGCGGTTTTTCCCGATCGAAATTTTTTAAAAAATCATAACCCTACACTATAAAGACGGAGCGAGCCCCCCCATGTCGAAGAAGAAAATTATCATCGCCACAATTGCCATACTGGTAATTGCCCTGGTTGTCGTAACCATCCAAATGCAAAACGGCGGTCCCAAGGGACTGGAAGTGCAGACCTCCCAGGTGAAGAAGCAAAAAATCGTGCAGACCGTCACCGCTACCGGGAGAATCCAACCCAAGACCCAGGTAAAGATCAGCGCAGACGTGAGCGCCAAAATCATGAAATTAGGCGTTAAGGAAGGCGACTGGGTGGAAAAAGGCGATTTCCTGGTAGAACTCGACCGGGAGCGGTTGTTAGCGGAAGTGGAAAGCGCGGAAGCGAATTTGAGATCCTCCCAGGCCAACGCCAAGTTAGCAAAAGAAAACATGGTCAAGGCCGAGAAAGATTACCTTCGTACCAAAGAGTTGTTCGAGAAAAACCTGGAATCCCAGGCCAGCATCGACGCCATGCACGCCGCTTTTGAAGTGGAGAAAGCCCGCTACGAATCGGCCATGGATCAAGCTGCGCAGGCCCAGGCTGCCTTAAAACAGGCCCGCGACGGTTTCTCCAAAACCACCATCTACGCGCCCATGGCCGGCACCATCAGCCAGTTGAATAAGGAAGTAGGAGAAATTGCCTTAGGTTCCCAATTCCAGGAAGACGTCATCATGGTAATTTCCGACCTCTCCAAAATGGAAGCGGTGGTGGACGTGGATGAAAACGACGTCGCAACGGTAGCCGTCGGCGATTCCGCCGCCATTGAAGTGGATGCCCTGCCGGAACATGTTTTTAAAGGGGTGGTGACGGATATTGCCAATTCCGCCAAGGTGAGCGGGCAGGGTTCCGCGGACCAGAAGACCGAGTTCGAAGTCAAAATTGCCGTCACCGGCGTTAAGCCGGCCGAAAATGGGGGATTGACCGCCCAGAATCCGGAAATCAAAATATCCGGAAATGACCCCATGCAAGCCCTGAGACCGGGCATGACCTCCAGCAGCGATATCATCACCGAAACCCGGCAGGAGGCGCTGGGAGTGCCCATTCAAAGCGTGGCGGTGCGCACCCCCGATCAACTCAAACGAAAAATGCCGGAAGGCAAGGGCAACCTCGCGATTGCGGATGATTCCTCCACCCAGCAGTTTATCCCCGACCGCGACGGATTCTGCCAGGTGGTATTCGTCGTTCAAAACGGCAGCGCCGCGGCCAGGCAAGTTGTAACCGGCATTCAGAGCGAGAGCCATATTGAAATCCTGAAAGGCCTTTCGGAAGGCGACGAGATCGTTACCGGCAATTACCGGGCGATTAGCAAAGACCTGGAAAACGGTTCCGACGTGATCGTGAAAAATCAACCCAATGGGAAAAAGTAAGAAGGAAACGGATTATGGCATTTGAAATTGACAATATTTTCAAAATCTATCAAATGGGCGGGGTGGAAGTGCCAGCGCTGCGGGGCGTTTCCCTGCGGGTTAAGAAGAACGAGTATATTGCCATTATGGGACCTTCCGGTTCCGGAAAATCCACCCTCATGAACATTATCGGCTGCTTAGACACTCCCACTTCCGGGCACTATTTCCTGGAAGGAGAGGACGTGAGCACCTTGAAAGATGACCAACTTGCCGTGATTCGCAATAAGCGGATCGGATTCGTCTTCCAAACCTTCAACCTGATTCCCCGCTCCAACATTTTCCATAACGTGGAGCTTCCCCTGATCTACTCCGGCCTTCCCGCTTCCCGGCGGAGGAAATTAGCTGAAGAAGCGATTGAGAAAGTGGGCCTGAGCGACCGGATCAAACATAAACCGAACGAACTTTCCGGGGGGCAGCGCCAGCGGGTGGCGATTGCCCGCGCGCTGGTAAATAATCCGAGTATCATTCTCGCCGACGAACCGACCGGCAACCTGGATAGCGCTACCGGCGCAGAAATCATGACTATTTTCGATCAGTTGCACATGTCCGGCAATACCATTATCCTGGTTACCCATGAACAAGACATTGCCGAACACGCCCACCGGGTAGTGAAGTTGAAAGACGGCCAGGTGGAAAGCGACGAGATCGTTAGAAACGGGCGCTATGCCGCCCAGGAGCAAAGCGCATAGCGCATGACGCAGGGAGTATGGCGCCGAGCGTATAACATCAAGAACCAATTTTTTTCACTATGCGCTTTACGCCCCAACAGTAACATCAACAGCCGGGAAAATCATTATGCGAAATATCACCGATACATTTGAATCCCTCAAGATTGCCTTGCAAGCCATCAAGGCCAATAAAGCGCGGGGGCTTTTGACCACCCTGGGCATTATTATCGGGATTGTGGCGGTGGTTACTACCATGACCGCGGCCAACGGGTTGGAAAATTCATTCAAGGAGAGTATTTCCGTGCTCGGCTCGGACGTGCTCTACGTTTCCCGAACCCCCTGGGTGCACAGCGGTCGCTGGTTTGAATTCCGCAATCGCCAGAACCTGACCCTCAAAGAGGCCGACAAGCTCAAAACGCAATTGAAAAGAGCGGTGGCGGTTAACCCGGTTACCGATACCCGGCGCAGCATTAAATACCGCTCCCGGGTCATCGACGACGTCAGCATCGTGGGTACTACCGACAAACACATCGTGGTCTCCAGCGGAGTGCCGGATTACGGCCGGTTTCTGAACCATTACGACGTAGAATATAAGCATTTCGTATGCGTGATTGGCTCCGAGGTTAAAAAACGGTTGTTCGATACCGTTGACCCGATCAATAAGAAGATGAAGATCGGGCGCTACGATTTCCGGGTGGTGGGAGTGATGGAGCAACAGGGCGGGGCGGGTATGTTCGGGGGACCCAATTTCGATATGCAGATTTATATTCCCATCACTTCTTTTATGAAAGCGTTCGGCGGGCGGGACCGCGACTTTGATTTTGTCGTGAAGGCTCCCAGCACGGAAGTCCTGCCGGATTTCGAGTACGAATTGGTAGGAGAAATGCGCAAAATCCGCAAATTGAAACCGACCGATAAGGATGATTTTTCCATCAACCAGATGAGCACCCTGGTGGCGGCTTACAACAACGTAATGGGCGTGGTGGTTATGATCGGCCTCCTGATTACCGGGGTTTCCCTGTTCGTGGGCGGCATCGGGGTCATGAATATCATGTTTGTATCCGTAACCGAGCGAACCCGGGAAATCGGCATCCGCAAAGCCATCGGGGCCAAACGCAGAACGATTTTAACCCAGTTTCTTTTTGAATCATCCGTAATTTGCCTCCTGGGCGGTTTGGTAGGCGTGATATTTTCTTTCGGCGTTACGGCGTTGATCAATTCGACCGTTATGCCCGCGAGTATTTCCATTCCCATCGTGATTATCGCTTTAGCGATTTCGGTGCTGGTGGGCGTTTTTTCCGGCATTATTCCGGCGTACCGGGCCTCTCGTCTCAATCCCATCGAGGCGCTGCGTTATGAATAGCAAAGCAGTGTTCGGGTGTTAAAGTGTTCAAGTTTTATAGTGTTTGAGTGAGGCAATGCGCTCTTACCAAAACACTCTAACATTTGGACACTTGAGCATTACGATATTCACCTGGAAAAAGAGCAGGAGCAAACAATATGAAGCAGCTATTGGAAGCATTTAAAATGGCTTTGACGGCGATCTGGAGTCACAAGCTCCGTTCCTTCCTCACCCTGGTGGGGATTATTGCCGGGGTAGCCTCCATTATTGCGGTGATGACCGGTATTTCGGTAGTGCAGGGCACCATTGAAAGTGAGCTAAGCGTATTGGGCACCACCGTGTTCCAGGTACAAAAATGGCCCGCGGGGGATTTCGGCAATGAAGTGGATTGGCGCAAGATTATGCGCCGGAAGCCGGTTACGGTGGAAAACGCCGACGCTATCCGGGAAAAGGTCAGCACGGTAAGCCTGGTAGGTTCGGAATTGTGGAGCTTCGGCCACAAAGCCCAGTATAGTAATAAAACCACCAACTCCAATTTAACCATTTGCGGCGGCACCCCGGAGTACGCCCCCAATAACACCCATTACGTGCAAGATGGCCGGAATCTTTCCAACGAAGATATTAAAATTGGTCGAAGCGTGGTGCTGTTAGGGTTTGGGGTTGCGCAAGAGCTTTTCCCTTTCAGCGATCCCATCGACAGAACTATTAAAATTGACGGTCGTAAGTTCACCGTGATCGGGGTGCTGGAAGATAAAGCGTCGGCCATGGGCGGGGGATATAATAATTACCTGATTATGCCCATCACCCGCTTTCAGCAGATTTACGGGATGAAAGACAATTGGGGCAACGACCGCTCCGTGAACGTAACGGTGCGGGCGGTCTCCCAGGAGTTACTGGCTTCCGCCATCGAAGAAACCCGGGGAGTATTGCGGATGGAACGCAAGGTTCCTCCCAAAGAGGAGGATGATTTCACAATTTTTACCAATGACAGCCAAATCAAAGCTTTCAATAAAGCTACCGCGGGAGTCAAAACCGGCGCCTTTGTGATCGGTATTGTCGCGCTGGTGGTGGCGGGAATCGGGATTATGAACATCATGTTGGTATCCGTTACCGAGAGAACCAAAGAGATCGGGGTGCGGAAGTCGTTGGGCGCCAAACGCCGGAATATTCTCTCGCAATTCTTGTTAGAAGCGATTGTGCTCTGCAATATCGGCGGGGTTTTGGGGGTGCTGGTGGGCTTCGGCCTGGGAAATATTGTGACCTTTTTTACCGGTTTCGCCGCGGTGATTCCGGCAGAGTGGGCGATTATCGGCCTGGCATTTTGCACTACTGTGGGCCTGGTTTTCGGGATGTGGCCGGCCGTGGTGGCCTCGCGCTTGAATCCTATTGAAGCATTGCGATATGAATAGTTCTTCTTTGCACCTGGCAACCAGAGGAAGAACCGGTGTTTAGCAGCAGACAATCTGATGCACCCTCCGCGAAGATTGTCTGTTGCTACCCGTTGAAGATTTCCATGCCCTCGTTAACTTGATCTACGCTTTTTCGCGGCTTTTTTCGATTTCCGGGCCTTGCTTTCTGCTTGCGAAAATTCAACCTTATCATAAATATCCTGCAGGGAGATGCGGAAACCGAGTCGCGGAATGCTCAACATACCTTCTGCGTTATGGTACTCCGTCAATACCCACCTGCCGTCCTCCGCTTTGGAAAAATGCTCCACCTGAAATTGATATTGATCGACCAGAACGTATTCCTTTAAGCTCTCGATGGCGCGGTAGAGGAAAAATTTCTGCCCGCGATCATAGTTCTGGGTGGATTCCGATAGCACCTCCACGATCAGCAGGGGCGTCGTTATGGTGTCATTTCGCTTTTCATAAAGGCCGGGCTTTCCACAAACGACGGTGACATCGGGGTAAGTAAATAACCGCTGCGATTCTATCCATACCCGGATGTCGCTGGAAAACACCTCGCATTTTTTCCCTTTCAAACCCAGGCTCAGATTAATATACAAATTCCCAGCGATACGATCATGGTTCAGGGACCCTCCGGCAAAAGCAAAAATTTCTCCCTGGTAGTATTCGCTTTTGAAATCGGCGGTCTCCTCCATCGCCAGGTACTCTTCCGGGGTATAATATTGGGGCGCCGGTTTTTCCATAATATCCTCTATCGTTGATATGTTGGTCAAATATAACCCACCCGATGAGAAAATTAAACAGATTTTAGTCGTGAAGGATCGCCTCCGCCTCGATTTCCACCAACATGCGCGGGTCGATCAGGCGGCTCACTTCCACCATGGTGGCGGCGGGGCGAATATCCTTGAAAAACTCCCCGTGCGCCTTCCCGATCTTTTCCCAATCGGCGATATTGGTGACGTACATGCGGGTTCTGACCACATGGGTTAAATCCGCGCCGGCTTTTTGCAGGGCGGTCTGGATATTTCTCAAAACCTGCACGGTCTGGGCGTAAGCGTCGCCTTCGCCGACGATATTGCCGGCGGCGTCGGTGGCGGTAGTGCCGGCCACATAAATGTGCGATCCCACTTTCACGGCGCGGGAATACCCGACAATCGGCTCCCACCTGGTTCCGGAAGAGATATTGGTTCTTTCCATATTCTGCACCCCTTTCCGATGGATGATTGTCAGCGATCAGCAGTTAGCGATCAGCTTTCAGCCTGAGAAAATTATAAGCTGATGGCTGAAAGTTGATCGCTGAAAGCTCAAGGTTTTTTCACCACTCCTAACACATTGGGAATCGGCCAGGCCGCGGTGAGAGAGTCGTTCGCGATGAAACCGCTTTCAAAGCTGCCGTTTTTTTCAAATTCGATGCCGTTCGCAGAAAAAAAGAGGGTGGCCTCCGGGCCGCCTTCCAGGTACATGGCGTTGTAGATCGAGATCGGCAGGGATAGCAGAATATTGATAAAATCATGCACCGAGTAGGGCGAACGGGTGAAAATAAAGAGAATGTTATCGTTTTTATCCATTCCCAACACGGCCATACTCCATTTTTGGGGCTGCCGGCTCCAGACGTTTTTCTGGGTGCAACTGATCATGCGGATGCTCTGAAAAATAGTGTGATATTTCCGGCGTAAATCCTCGAAATCCTGGCAATTGCGATCGATGATCTGCGCGGGCTTGAGCGCAGAGTCCGTTTGTGAGGAGTCCCCTGGCAGCCGGTCAACGCCAACAACCGGGTTGAAGGCGAAAAAGGTATTCTCCTTGCTCACCCGGGGATTGTTGACGTGGTCGAAATTTTTCATGTACCCCACGCTGGTGCGGAAATCCTCTTGAAACATACCCGCATTCACCGCTGCAATCAGGTGGAGTTCTTTTGCCCATTGCCGGGCGGTTCGGGAGCTGTCATTAAATTCGGAAGCGGAAAGCAGCTTGAAATCGTAATGCCAGGGATCGATTTTGACAATGGTAATTTTAGAATCGCCGATTTCGGATTCCTGTGAGGCCGCGAACTCGCCATAATAAAGCCCTTCATCAACCTTTTGCCAGTGTTTAGAGGTGGAGCCGCCCGGCGAAGCTTCCTGGGCAACCACCGCTCCCATACAACCCATGCAACATAGAATCACCAACAGGAACGTTCGAAAGCTAAATAGATTTTGGGGCACTTATGATACTCCGGTAAATTTTTCTATAATTCAATGACCGCTTTGGCGATCTGTTCTTCGTAATCATAGCGGAGCGTAAACCCCACCTTCTCACAGGCGCGCAGCATCCCGCGATTTTCCAGCAAAATATCTGCCACAATGCGATCTATCTTTTCCGCTCGCCCGATCTGCACTAAGCGGTCCAACAACGCCGTTCCCAGCCCGCTGCGCTGGCAGTCATCGCTAATCAAAATGGCAAATTCCGCGTCGTTGACCCCGCGCAGCCGGTTCAACCGCCCCACCGCGATGATAACCGCTTCCCCGGTCGCGGGTTCTTTCTTGACCACCACTAACACCATTTCGCGGTCGTAATCAATAAAACAGATGCGCGAAAGCCTTTCGTGGGCGATGCGCTGTTGCAGCGCAATGGGGTGAAAATAGCGCAGATAGACGCTCTGGTCCGAAAGCGTGTGGTGAAATTTAGCGATCAGCGGCTCATCCTCCGGGCGGATGGGGCGGATGGTCACCGGGGCGCCGTCGCGCAGGATATGGGATTGCACGTATTGCGAAGGATAGGGACGGATGGCCAGGCGAGGCAGGTCTTTTTCATCCTTACCCGGCTCGTGCAGCACCACGCGGGCGCTGGAAACCGCCAAATGCACTGCGCTGGCCAGCAGGGGGTTGATCTCTATTTCTTTGATCCGGCGCTGCTCCACCACCAACTGGCTGAAACGCACCAGCAGCAACTCCAGTTCCTCGAGGTTCACCGGAATCAGGCCCTTCTCCCCTTTCAGGGCCTGGTAGATGGAGGTTTGCTCCATCATCCGCCGGGCCAAATTGCTGTTGAGAGGCGGCAAGGCTATGGCAACGTCCTGGTGAATTTCCACCAAACTTCCACCCGCGCCGAAGAGCAGCACCGGCCCGAAACAGGGGTCCTGGCAGCAGCCGAGGATCAATTTGTAACCCGCAAAAGGCAGCATCGGTTGAACCGTCACGCCCTGGAAGTGCTCCCCGCCATGCTTTTCCCCGACAAAATCCTTGATCGCCCGGCAGGCCTCTTTTAGCGCCGCAGCGTTCATTACGTTCAGGTAAGCAGTTCCCGGGGCAGCCGTATCGGCCAGCGTTTCCGAATGCAGCTTTACTATCACCGGGTAACCGATCGCCTCTGCCAGTTCCAGGGCTTCGTTTTCATCCCGCGCCCATTTGGTGAGCAGCGCGGGAATACGGTAAGCGTCCAGCAGTTGTTTGGACTCGAAATCGGTGAGCAGGTTTCGCCCGGCATCCCGTGCAGAGCGGATGATCCGGCCGGCGCGTTCGCGGTCCGGGGAATGCTCTTCCGAATCCATCGGCAGCTCCGGCGTCTCGAACAATCCGCGCAGGTTGTAACTGTACTGCCACATGTAGTTGAATACCCGTGCAGCCTCGTCCGGGAAGGGGAAGGTGGGCACGTTGATGTTGTTGAGCAGCGCTTTCCCTTCCGCTACCACGTCCCCGCCCATCCAACTGGCCAGCAAGGGTTTGGGCAATGGACTTCCTTCGGGATTGGCCAACCGCGCAAAAGGTTTGATCTTCTCCGCGGCGCCGGTGGGATCGGTCATGGCCTGGGGGGTAAGAATCACCAGAACCCCGTCGCTGTGGGGATCTTTGGACACGATTTCCAGGGTTTTGCCGTAGCGATCCGGCCCGGCGTCGCGCAAAATGTTGACGGGATTGGCGCGGCTCCATTCCGCGGGAAGGATTTTATCCAGCGCGGCGATAGTCTGCTCCGTTAGAGGCGCTAATTCTCCCCCGCTGTTGATGAGCGCGTTGGCCGCCTGCGCCCCGCTGCCATGGGCGTTGGTAATAATGGCGAGGCGCGGCCCCCGGGCGCGCGGCTGCTTGGCTAAAATTTCCGCCATGGCGAACAAATCCACCAGCGAGCGCACCGGCAAAACCCCGCAACGCCGGAAAGCGGCGTTCAGCACCCGGTTGCCGATGCGGTAGGAGCGCAAATCCTTGGAGGCCGCCAGCCGGCTGATGGAAGTGGCCGGCAATACCGGGGGCGGGCAAACTTCCCCGCCGTGCAGCACGATGATCGGCTTGGTCAGCGCTACTTCCCGGGCGGCGGAGAGAAAAGAGCGGGCCTCGCCCACGTTTTCCATGTAAATCACAATGCTGTGGGTGCGGTGGTCGTCTCCTAAGAAATAAATCAGGTCGCTCCACTGAATATCGAGCATATTCCCGATAGAAATGAAGGCGCTGAAGCCCACTTTCTCCCGGAAACTCCAGTCCAAAATGGCGGCGGAGATCGCCCCGCTCTGGCTCAGAAAAGCCACGTTGCCGGGGGCGGCCATGCCCCGGCTGATGGTGGCGTTGAGGCCGCTGTAGGGCATCATCACCCCGAAGCAATTGGGGCCCAGGAGACGCATATTCCCCGCCTGCGCCCGGGCGAAAATTTCCCGCTCTAACGCCGCCCCCTGCTCGCCAATTTCCCGGAAACCGGAGGAGATAATGATCGCCGCCGGCACCCCGGCCTCGAGGCACTCTTCGATGGCGCCGGGCACGACAGGGGCCGGCGTGGTAATTACCGCCAGATCCACTTTATCCGGCGCAGATGCGAGATTGGGGTAGGGCTTAATTCCCAGGACGCTGGATCTGCCGGGGTTAATCGGGAAAACCGCGCCGCCAAAGGGATTGCTGATCAAATTCCACAACAGCGCGCGCCCAAAGCTGCCCGGTTCTTCCGAAGCGCCGAGCAACGCCACGGTTTTGGGGCTGAACACCGGCAATAGCGATTGGCGATCATAGCCCCGGTAAGCGGGAGCAGCGGCGTCGGCAGGCTGATTTAAAGCGCTCATGAAAGTTTTTGCCCGTGGTTATTATCAAACCTTTATCTATCTCCCCTACCCCGCCGTTACCGGAGCAGGATCATTTTCTTGTGCAAAATGCGATTTCCCGTTTTCAACTGATAAATGTACACACCGGAAGCAACCGGCTGCCCCCCGTTATCCTGCCCGTCCCAGGAGTAAAGGTGATTTCCCGGGGGCAGCGCTTCATCGACCAGCCTGGCCACTTCTTCACCTAAAATATTGTAGATGACCAGCCGGGCCTTGCCCGCTTTGGGCAGGGAGAAGGCGATGGCAGTCCGGGGATTGAAGGGATTGGGATAATTCTGCCACAATTCCAACTGCGCGGGAACGGCGGTAAAAGGATCGAGGGCGACCGGGCCGGCAGTGTTGCTGCGCACGCAGTTCATCACTTCTTTGGTCGCATCGTTCTGGATGAACGCGGCGGTGAAGATCATGCTATCCACCCACACCGGGTCAATCGCGTAAGTAAATTCAAACGAGTGAATCCCGATGGTGGTGGGAAGCAAGGTTCCCTGGGAATTGGGATAGGCGCGGCGGAAGACGTCATAAAAATCCTTTTCCCCGTTGGTTCCCGGCGTGGAGGGATAGTGGATTTCCTTCTCAACCGCGTGCACCCGCAGGTAGTAATCGCCGGACATCAGGGGCGCGAGGATATTCACCGTAATCTCGGCGCGGATCGAATCGCCGGTTATGCGATGATTGAAGGCGCTTATTTCAATGGGCGCTCCCATATTCATTCTTTCGGTGTAAGAATTCTGCAGGCTGCCGGGGGTGGTATAGGGGTAAACCGGGTTTTCCACCCCGTCCATAATCAGGGTGGGAACCGCGCTCACGCCATAGTAAAACCGGCGGTCGTAGCTCTGGGTGGGATTGTGCAAATACATGGGATCGTTGCCCGGCGAGGGCCAGCCCACGTGGTACTTGATCGCCACCACCTGGTCGCGGTGGTCGGCCACAAACGCGTCGATGGTGGGATTATTGGCGGCGCAGGGGCCGCAGGTGGAGCTGGTCCACTCTTCGAACAGCACCCTTCGGGGGGTTCCCGGGAAAATAGCCGAATACTGCGACAGACTGTCGTTAGCGGGATTTTCGTCGCCGGATAAAGTCGTGGTGACCAGCAAATTGATCGGCGCGCCGGGAGTGATGGTGAGATTCGCGAATGTTACCGTGGCTACCGCGCCGGAAGCCAGCAACAGAACGGATTGAGTGCTTTGATATCCCCCGGGAGCAACTTCCAGAATGACATCAAAGGGAGCAATAATATCATTCAATCCCAGGTTAACGATGCTGACCTCCGGGGCCACGGTGTAACTGCCTGCGCCGGCGGCATAGCTGGTGTCCGGGAGAATGTTATCAATCGACACCGGCATTACATCGCTATTGAACCGCGTTCCGACCATGACATTATCGATGTACAAATTGTTTCCATAGCCGTTATAGGTGACAAATGCAAGCGTCGCTTGGGAATAAGCGGCCAGGGAAGAGTCGAACGTCATCCAATCAGTCGGGGCAGAGGGCACGAACGGAGTGGTAGAAGGCGGGAGGGTTGCCAGGGTAACGCCGCCTTTTTGGAAGAGCGTGATCGGCCAGGTTTGCCCGCCGTCGGTGGAGAGCAGAACTTTCAGGCAATCCACGTAAGCGGTAGTATATTGCCGGTAGGCCCAGTCGAATTTCAACACGTCGGTAGGCAATAGATCGATGAAAGTTTTGCTGAACAGGGTATCGCGCTGGCCGGTATTGCTGTAGCTGTAAAAATCCATCCGGGCGCTTTTGTCGCCTCCAAAACCGGGTCCGTTTGCCCCGATGAACTGCTCAAAGGTAATGCTGCCGGGGTTGGGATTGACCAGCGACCAGCCCGGGGGAGGAAAAACACCCTCGAACAGTTCCACATTGGAGCCGTCTTCAATGCCGGCCAGAGGGCCTCTAAGGATTTGCGCCGGCGCCGGGGACAGGCTTTCAAGGCTTTTTTCGGCGGGGGACTTGCAGATCCGCTCCTCCTTTGCATTCACTCCCAAACTTGACAATAAAAGGACAAAAAGGAATAACGTCCAGAGATTGCGGCCGTCCATACTTTGGCCTCCTTAATTTTAGGATGGAAGGCGATATCGATTGGAGTATCTCTTCAGGCAAAACCGCTCCTTCAAAAAAAAATTTCACAAAAAATTACATAGCCACACAGCGTGATTCAAGGGAAATAATAAACAGCACTTCACCCAACAAAAAAAGCCATTCTCTTTTGAGAATGGCTTTTAAGCGGAGAGCCACCGGCCAGACTCGAACTGGCGACCGACTGATTACGAATCAGTTGCTCTACCAACTGAGCTACGGTGGCTAAGTTATTGACCGCTGCTCATGCGGCCTTTCCATTTTCGGCGGCGCTAATATACATCTTTACCTGCCCGAAAGTCAAACTGAGAATTTCCATTTTGCGCAGAATTTTCTTTCTAACCCCCTAAAACTCACCCGGCTGAGCATAGCGGGGACCGGGATTCAAGCGCCGCATTTTCTGCAAATATTGTTGCGCTTGCGCCTCCTCCCCGTTTTCCTGCAGCATTTTAGTTAGTTCCGGGTAGGCTTTAAAAAAGAAAGGCATGGCGGCAATGGAAGTTTTGAGAGCGGCGATGGCTTCCCCCCTTTTTCCCGTACCGGCCAGGATCCTGCCCTTAAGGAAGTGAAAACGGGCAATTTCCCCGGCGACCGGTGCGGATTGGTAGAGATTCTCCAAATCCTTTGCCTTTTCGTGCTTCGGCGCTGCGGTTAGAAGGGATTCCACTGCCGCCAGACTGCGCTCTGCTTCTGTATGTTTTCCCCCCTCGATCAAACAGGCGAGTAGATCGTTCCACGCTTCCAGCCTGTCCCGCTGCTCTTCCAACACCTCTTGCAAGGCGGTTATACCGCCGGTTGCCTCGCCGGTTCTGCAGCGCAGCGCAGCCCATTGGCTGCGGGCCTCCCAATTTTGTGGGTCTAATTCCATCGCCATTTGCAGATTTTCCCGGGCTCGCTCGAAGCGGTTTTGCTGCATTAGCAGTTCGGCGTATTCAACATAAGCGGGGACACTTTTTTTCTTTGCCAGCACTCCGGTCAATATGGTATCGGCTTGCGCAAGATAACCAAGCTCCCGCTTGCAGGCGGCCAGGCGAACCCGGGCGGAATATAAATTAGGATCGAATTGCAGCGCTTTTTCGTAACTGCGCTGCGCTTCCGGCAACTGGCCGGAAATTTCCAGGCATTTTCCCGCTTCCAGGTACAGCTCCGGGGCCTCCGGATGCTGCGCGATTCCCTGTTGATAGATCGCCAGCGACGGTTGCAAATCCCTGTCCCTGATATACAATGCCCGGCCTAACAGGAGCCAGCTTTGCGGAGACGCCGGCTCAACTCCGCCATTCACTCGTGCAGACGGTTTCTCTATCGCCTGCTGAAGCAGGCTGATAGCCGGGTCCAGGGAATCTTGCAATATCAGCGCATAGGCCAGCGCGTGAAGGGCCGGCATATAACCCGGCTTGGCCTCCAGAACCTGCCGATAGATTTCCACCGCCCGGTCATTTCTCCCCGCGTAAATGAATTGATTTCCTCTTGATATCTTTGCGGCAAGCAGGTTTTCCCGGGTGTCTTTTTTGCGAATGAATTCTTCAATCAGGGCGTATAAGCGGGGATCCCTTTTTTTCAACTCTCCCCGGGTATGCCCGTGATAGCCTTTCAAATAAGCTTTTTTGGCGAGGGAGATATACGCTTCGTATCCTACTGCGAAATATTCGAACTCGTCGCTTTCGGCGTAATCATCTAAGCATCTTTTTTCCGCCAGCGCGCTGTCGAAGAGGTCTTTGATGCGCTTTTTTTCCGTTTCCGTAAAAGCGTAAATATGCACCTGGTGGGCAAACTCGTGGGCCAGTTCGTAGAAGCGGGAATGAATGGCGTCCCAAACCGCGCTGATACAGGCGGTGGCGTTCAATCCCCCGTTGCCGCGGATATCATCCCACAAGCGCTGGTCGAAGGTGCGGGTTCCGGCGAGAAATTTCCGGGCGCTGTCGTCGGTCAATTTTTCATGCAGGGGCAGGAGGTAGAAAGTCGCCCCCGCCTCCTGCAACGCCGGCAGGTAAGCGCCCAACGGCGACACGGAGGTCTGCACTGAGCGCCGGAAAGCGGCGGGCAGGGTGGAATAATTGCTGAACACCGCCGCCAGGCCGGCAACCGCTGGTTGGGCTTGCAGGCTTTCCCGCGGGAGCGCAGGGCGGTCGCGGCAAAAATCATCCGCCATCATGGTGAGGGCGCAGAAGACGCCGTTGTGCGCCAGCCCGTAATCCGGATAGATTTGCAGAACCTTCCGGAAGGCAGCCAAGGCCGAATCCGGCTGGCCGGCCAGCCAATAATTCGAGCCTGATCCCAGGAGCGCCGCAATATCCTGGGAGCCTGCCGAAAGAGTGGTGTAATCCTTATCCGTCACCCCGCGGCCGTAGAGCTTGTGAGCGTAGGTGTTGTATTCATCGCAGCGAAGCGCGAGGCGCAATTCCCTTCCGGTGTTGTTCAAATCCCCGGACTTGAAATATATGTACCCCAGGGAGGCATGGGCTTCGGCGTTGAAAAAATCACATTGAAGAGCTTTCTCCAGGTTCTCCCGGGCCTCCTCATAGTTGAATTCATTGGCGAATATCTTCCCAAGAGCGGTGTAAGCCCGGGAATTTTCCGTATCGAGTTCGAGGGCTTTGCGATATAAGTTTTTCGCCGCTTCGTCGCGGCCTTCTAAATATTGCAAGGTCGCTTGCAGGCAAAGCGCCTCGGGATTGGCGGGCGCAATTTTTAGAATCTCTTCCGTCTTTTTACGGGCAGCCTTGAAATCCTCCTTCAGGATCAGCAGCTCGCAAAGGGTAATTTTTATCTCAACATTCCCGGGCGCGGCGGATTCCAACTGCTCAAAGAGCTTTTCCGCTGCGGGCAGGCGGTAAGTTCGCTGATAGACTTTTCCCAGGATGAATTGCGCTTCCGGATCGCCCGGGTTGACGGTTAGAATATCACTGGCCGTTTTTTCCGCTTCTTTCCAGGCGCCTTTGCGAAAATACAACTGCATCAGGGAAGCTTTCAGGGGGAGGTTAGCGGGGTCATTTTGCAGCAGGGTTTCCCGGATATGAATCAGGGAATCCATTTGCTCGAAGCTGTTGATTGGGGATCCGTGGGAAATTTCTTGCAGCGGCGCTTGGGATAACAAGATACCGACAGGGAATAGCGAAATAACAAATTTCGCCAAACCCTGAAAGGGTTTAACAAACCATTTTTTGTGAAACCCTTTCAGGGTTTTCATCGAATGTGGTTTCCTGTTTCCCAGGGTTCGCCTGCGCCGAACCCTGGGCTATAATATTTAACCGCTTCGCGATATTATTTGTAAAAGCAACCGTCTTGCTGTGGCAAAGACTGCTTGCTGAATATACTCAACCAGGTAAGACTTGCTTTTTGGTGTTATAGTGCTCATGTGTTCGAGTAACTTAAGCACTTAAACACTGGAACACCATAACACTCTAACACAAACTCTGTTAGCTGTTTCCCCTTCACCTCACCACCATCATCTTCCGGCTTATCTTTGTTCCTGCGGGGCCTAAGAGGGTGCAAAAATAGATGCCGCTGGGAACCGGGAGACTGTTTCCGGCGGTCCCGTCCCAGGAGAGGGAGTGTTCTCCCGCCGCTTTCCGGCCCGCGGCAAGGGTTCTGGTCCGGCGGCCCCACAGGTCGTAAATCTCCAGGGAGATGGTCGCCGGGGCGGGCAGGTAATAGCGAATCACCGTTTCCGCGTTGAAGGGATTGGGAAAATTGGGGAATAATTGAAACGATTGCGCGAGCGGTGCGCCCGGCTCTTCCCCGAGTCCGGTAGGCGGGTTTACCTGCAACCGCCATTCCACGGCATCCACCATCAGGTACTCGGGATCGCTCAATACCAGGTCGGTGGAATCGAAGATTACCGCCATTACCTCGTAAACGCCGGTGCTCGCAGGGGTAAAAGAGAAGCTGTCGCTGGCCGCCCCGCCCAGGGGATTTCCGTTGAGATACCAGTGGGTCCGCAGTTGATGAGAGGCCGGCGTTAACGGGGTTACCCAAAATTCCTGGGTCTGGCCGAGTTGGATGGTGGGGTTCCCGGGCGGAAAAAAGTCATCGCACAGCAGCACCCGGGCATTGACGGTTTTTGCCAATTGCTCCCGGCAGACCACGCAGAAATTATCCATCAGGGTATTCATGGTGCATTCATTGTAGGTGGGGCGGTAATAATTCGTCCAACTGCATCCCTGAAAAGCCCCCACGCCGGGGGAACCGGCAATGATCCAGGGTTCCCACTGGGGGTGCAGATTATCAGTATCGCAGTTGCAGCCGGAAACGCTCCCGGGTTGATTGCCATAAAGATATTCGTCTAAGAGGTATCCGAAGCTGTGCCCGAATTCGTGGTTGAACACCCACTTGCCCCACGCGCCGTTATAAGAAATACTGATCGCCCCCCCCGCCCCGCCGTACACCGGATCGTTTACCAGCACGATGATCTTATCATAAAAAGGCAGCGTGGCATTGGCGATGGCGTAAACCGTATCCTCATCCAAGCAGATCAGGCGGGGGGTGTTATAGCAGTTGTAATAAGCGCCTAAGGCGGTATTGCGGTAAACCGGGGGATTCGCTTCCGGGTGATCCGCGCCGCGCTCCGCGGAGATGACATAGATCAAATGCACGTTGAAATAGGATTGATACTCATCGTACGGGGAGGTGCTGAACAGGTGATCGGTAAATTCGATCACGTCGTTGCGGAACAGGGCAGTATCCGCGCTGATGTAGCCATCTCCCATGAACAGCAGGTCGATGCGGTTATCGGGGTCGCCGTTGTAGATCAGGGTTTCCGTATCCCAGGGGAGCGCCGGGGAGGGAGAAGCGCCCCGGGCAGCGCGAAGCAGCTCCGGCAGACCGGTTTGGTAGAGAGTCTGATCCTCCGGCGAGAGGAGCCGGAATCCGGCCGCATCGTTGAGCAAGGGCAATCTCAGGCTTATGGAAGCCCGATCAGAGAACAGAAATCCCCCGGAAAGTTTTTCCGTGGCCGGATCGACCTCATCATAGAACCGTACCCGGGGATCCCGGAAGCTTTCGCTGTATAGCGCGATTCCGCTGGCATCAATCAACTCCGCCCGGCACCAGTTGCCTTCCAGAATGTAAGAGCGGGTGGAAACTTTTCCCGGGTAGATCGCTGCTTTCAGCAGGGAAGCGGATTGATCCTCAAAACTGAAAAGCAGTTCCAGGAATTGCGCTTCCCCGGGCGCGGATGCTTTTTCGGGCTGAATTTTCGCCGGGTTTACCTGCCCGACTGATGGCAGGCGGGCCTGCCCGAAAGCAAGATGCAGCAGGCCATAAAGGAAGATGGCCGTGAGCCGGAGTGCATGGTTCGTAAAAGAAAGTTCCATTTCACAACTACCTTTTTGATCCCTATTTCATGAAAACAAGCTTCTTAGCATCAGAAAATGCCCCGGCGCTCATCCGGTAGAAATATACGCCGGAGGATACCGTGTTGCCGCTGTTATCTGTACCGTCCCAGGCCACGGTATGGCTGCCCGCGGGATAGCGCTGGCTGGCCAGGGTTTTCACCACCTGCCCGGCCAGGTCATAGACCGCAATATGAACGGCCTCAGAAGTGGGCAGGCTGAAGCGGATTGTGGTGGATGGGTTGAAGGGATTGGGATAATTCTGCTGCAACGAAAAATCGGCAACCGCCGGATTCAAATCCCCCGGTTCGATGGGAACGCTCTCGTAAGTAACCACTTCGAAATCGTCGTAGGTAACAGTGGCATTATCCAGATACCATCCCCCCACCTGAATTCCCGGCCAGAGGGTTCCCATGGAGAGGGTATCCAGGTATTCCAAAGCCCAGGTCTGCGGTTCAAACGGCCCGGTCCATACCTTTACCCGCAGACTGTCTCCCATGGCCTGAACCAGCACTTTCATGTTCTGCCCGATCTGGATAGCGCTCAGCCCGGTCACCCAGGCAATGTACTCCGCCGCTGCCGGGTATTCTCCCCGCAGCAGGTAAAGCCCGCCGTTGGAGGGATACAAATCGACGATCCAGTAAACCGCCCCATCGTCGCGGAAATTGATGGTACTGGCCGGAGTGCCGCTTCCTTCGATTCGAGCCATGTAATAAATCCCGTAATGCGTGCCCAGCAGGCCGGATTGGGTGGTGTCTCCCAATGTAGAGGCCCAGGCGTCGTTGAAGGGCAGGCCTGGCGATAACACGAACTCCTCGTTGACCACTGCCCCGGAACCGACCGCCACGGTCCATTCCCAGTTGGTAGTATAATTGCCGTCCGAGAAATCATCGGTCCAGAGGGTGGTCTGGGCAAAAAGATTTAAAGAGAGCAGTAAAACTGCCCCGCTCAAAACGAACCTTAACAAAGATTTCATTTAAATGCCTCCTGAATTATGGTTGGGTTTAAATTAGTTTTCAGCGGCCAGCTTTCAGCCGTCAGTGATCAGTTCTCAGCCGTCCGTTTTGAGGGAGTAACTCTCCAAAGTACGCTTCCAGATTGCTGATAGCTGATAGCTGACGGCTGACCTCTCAGAAGCTAAAATTCACAGAAAAAGTATCCACCCGGTCAAACACTCCCAGGTCCGAGTAGGCGTAATCGACGCGCAAGTAAAAATTGTCGATTCGGGTTTGCAGCCCCAGGCCCAGGGTCAATCCCTCTTCCTGGTAGTTAAACTTATAACCGGCCCGCAGCGCCAGAATGTCGCGGATCCAGTTTTCGCTCCCTAAGTGGATTCGCTCCGAGTAATCATTGAAATGGAGGCCATCGAGGGCGATCCTCGATTTCAGGCTTTTCAGATTCAGCAAGTCGTAGGTCAATCCACCGGAAAAGCGCAGCGGAAGCGGAAAGCTGGCGAATTCCCTTTCCTGGGAAAGCATGGTGTTGGTTCCGGCAACCACCTCGGTATTTTGGTACGCGCCGCCAAATCGCAAATCCTGCCCGAAGTTGCTGATGGCGAAAGAAATGCTCAGGCTGTAAAACCCGGTGCGGTATTGGGTGCCGATATCAAAGGCAATCCCCCGGGCATGGTAGGTGTAAATCTGCTCATCAATGTATTTGACGGTGATCCCCACCGCGAAAGCATCCGTTAAATTGCGGGCATAGGACAGGCCGATGGCCAGGTCGCGATAGGTGAACATTTCCCCGGTGCCTTCCTGCTGCTGGGTGGTGGTCACTTCCATATCCGGGGCGCCTAACTGCACGAATGAAAGCGCGAAGACCCCTACCCCACCCCAGTGATGCGCATACGAGAGCGCGTCGTGGCGAATATCGGCGATCCAGGAGAGGTGGGAAAAATCAACATCGCGTTTCTCGATCTTTGCCAGCCCGGCGGGATTCCAGAAGGCCGCCCCGGCGCTATTGGCCATTCCGATGTAGGCCCCTCCCATTCCGTTGGCCCGCGCGCCTACGCCTAACTTCAGGAACTGCGCCCCGGCGGTTCCCACCTTGTCGAAATCCGACTGCGCCGGAGAAAAATGGGTTAGCAGAAACAACAACAAGCAAGTTACCAGGACAAGATTGGCGGCGGATGCCTGTAAAATTCCCATCCTTTTGCAAGCAAAATCTACAAGGTTAACAACTATGCAGCTAAGCAGGTCAGGTTTTTGCCTGCCCCGGTGGGCCTTGGTTAATGTAACGACGAACAGGGATGTTCGTCTTACATGGTTCTGGTTCATCACTTTTCTCCCTTGATGATGGCAAATCTGCCCACTCGCTGTTCTCCCGCGGGGGTTACCGCCCGGTAGATGTAAAGGCCGGAGACCGCCGCCTGGTCGTTCAGGGTCATAAGGTTCCAGCTTTCATCGCCGGTGGGATTGCTGTCCGGGGTGGGATCCCCGTCCAGGTTATGGTAAAGAATATCCACCAGGTCGCCGGAAAGGCTGTATATATAAATGGTGCATTTTTCCGGCAGGCGGGTGAACAGGATTTTGTTCTCGTAGTCGTTCAATTCCCAGGTGGCGTTGCCAATGTAGGGATTTGGCACTACCAGAATTTTATCCAGGCTCGATTCGGGAAGGTTGGCGGCCTCGATTCCCCGGAAGGTTTTTCCATATACCGACCAGAGGGAGCTTTCATTGCCCAGGTTGTCGTAAGCGGTGACTGCGTAGAAATTCTGGTAACCCACCTGCGCCCGGTCCACATACTGGCGCAGCGGGGGGGCGGGATCCTCAAAGATCAACCGCCAGGGGCCGATGGGAGACAGGTCGCTCTTGTAAAGCCGGTATCCCGCGAAATCCGCTTCCAGCTCTGCTTTCTCCCCGCTCCAGGTGACGGTAATCTCAACCCCCTCCACGCTGGTTTCCAGCGAAGGCGGGGGCGGGGGAAGCAACTCCGGCGGGACCTGGAAATCATTATCCAGCAGGGATTTTGCCCGGCCCAGGTTTTGAAAAATTTCCTCTCCCGCGCCGTAAACGTAGCAAATCGTAAAAGAAATATTCCCCCCGGCCTTGATGGTGAAGGGGCCTACCCCGGAAAACAGGTCATAGACGCCCGGCGTCGTTTGAACGTCTCCAACCAGCGGTTCCCGGATGCGGGTATAGAGCGCCTGGCGGGAATTGGGGATGTTATCCCAGGCGAAATAATGCAGGGAGGTCCAAAACTGCGCGGTGGTCTCGGGGTCGTCGGAGCTTCCCCCGGCCGGCGGGGCTTTCATGAGCGCCTGACCTACCCAGTAGGGAGAAAGCCCGCCGTCGCCGTCGTCATCGCGCATGTAGGCTAATCCGCTCGGAGAATCATAGGCCACAATATCATCCAGGTTGCGATTTTCCACGGTTTTCTCCCCGCACTCCGCGGGCATGCTGGAGGCCATCCAGAAATCGCTGATGTCCGCGGCGCCGGTGTTGGTAAAGGTGTATTGCACGATCACGAAATCATCGTAATCGGAGAGAGACCAGCAGCGCAGTTGGGTATTCAGGTGCAAAGTCCAGGGATTCCCCCCGAAACTGGCGTTTGCTTCCCAGAAGACCGCGTTCTCGTCGGAATCATGGGTATTCCAGTTTTCCTGAAGGGGATCGCGGTTCCAGAGATAAAATGTGGGCACGCCGCTGCCGGAAGTGGTGTTCGCGCCTAAGTCCAGCACAATTTCATTCTGAGTGGGAGTATTGCCGGAAAGAATCAGGCTGAAGAGGTTCACGTAATAATCCTCGCTTCCCCCGGGGTAATCCATGTAGCCGATGAAACCGTAATTGGTAGAGTAGGGAAATTCATCCGTTCCGCTCCAGAGCTTCCCTATCTGTATCTTGCCATTGTCCGCCGCGGGGGAATCGAGCCGGTCGAACTGCGCCGGCAGGTTGGAAGTCGCCAATATTAGCAGGCAGATTGCCATTGCCGGAAATCGTTGGAATTTCGATGAAATCATTTTTCAACCATATAAAAAGGGCTATTATTTAGCCCACTAAATACACAAAAACCTTTTTAGCCACAGAGTTCACAGAGCTTCACTTCTTCGTTGGCATGATTTTTCAATTCCTCTGTGCTCTCCGTGTTCTCTTTCCGAAGGAATCCCTTTCCCGAAGGGAGCACTTCGTGCCGGGAGTGGCAAATTTCAAACATTTTTGGCCTGTTCATTTTGTTTCGTGTGTTTTGTGGACAAATCAAAACGCAATAATCATCCCACCCCGCACCTCCCGGTGAGTATCGTACACCAGGGGATCGTTCAAAGGTCCCCCCCACTCCCCGGGATGTTCTTCCAGGTACTGGATGATGGGTACGTAGGTGCTTTCATCATTGAAGCGGGTAACGTTCTCGCGGTCGAAGAGGTTGTAAACCTGCACGTAGAATTCCAGACGGTATTTATTCTGCACCCGGAAGGTCTTGTTAGCCCGCAAATCCACCCGCAGCACCGCCGGCAGCCGGCGGTCGTTGTATTCCCACTCGATGGAAGTCTGCGGCCCGGTATAGGGCAGGCCGGAGCCGTAGTTCACCAGGAGGTTGATCCCGTAATTCCAGGGAACCCGGTAATCGATGCTGCCCACGAATTTATGGCGCATGTCCCAATCCAGGGGATAGTACTGGGTGGCCGGCAGGGTCAGGTTGCTGCGCCGCAGCAGGCCGTCGCGGGGATCGGAATAGCGGCCTTTCCCGACCATATAGGTATAGCTGAGATTCCCGCTCAGACGGTCACTCCGAGAAGATCGCTTATAGAGGCTGATTTCTACCCCTCGCACGTTTCCCCAGTCCTGGTTCACGTAGGTCTGGATGCCCACCGGGGTATCGACCGGGTCATCCTCCGGGTTGTTGGGGTCATCCGGCGGTTGATTGGGATCCGTGGGATCGGCAAAATTATCAATATTGGTCAGGTTGTTGATATCCTTATAGAAGCCGGTAAGGTTGAGGGCAAAATCGTGGGTGAAGGCATGGGTAATGCCCACTTCATAGGAAACTGTCCGTTCCCAGTCGAGGTCCGGGTTTCCCACGATGAACCACCAGTCGTAACTGTAATTTTGATTCTGGTAGAGGTTCTGCAGCGGGGGGGTTTGCACATAATGCCCATAGCTGAAGTGCATGATATCTTTTTCCATGATGGGATAGGAAACTCCCAGGCGGGGGCTGAGATAGTGCTTGACCGGGGCTTTCTGCAGGTTTCGCAACACCGGAATATCATAGTTAGGGCCGCCGTAGGTCCAGGGAGCGGGATTATTGGGGTAATGCAAGGTATCATCCGCGGGATAAAAAGCGGTCCACATGTCGGCGGGTTTGGAGGCGGCGGGATCGAAAATATCCCAGCGCAGGCCGAGGTTCATGACCATTCCGCTGTATTCCATCTTATCCTGCACGTAAAAACCGTAGGTTTTGGGCTTCACGGGAGCCAGCCCCATCCATTCCGGCGTCTCCTTGCGCAGCAGTTCCCCGTTCTCGATAACCATCTGTTTATCGCCGTATAAGAAGGTGTACGGCGCGCCTAAGATACCCCACACTGTCAAGTAACTCAGGTCATGCATAGAAATGTCAAAGCCGGAATTCATGGTATGGTGCTTTCCGATCAAAGTGGTCAAATTGCCTCTCGCGGTATATGTGGTGCTCAGGCGGTCGAAAAAGCCGGTATAATCGGAATTGGTTTCCAGGTATCCGTCGCTGATGGAAATATTATTGATCGCGTAAGAACTGCCCACCAGGTCATTGGGATTGGTCTGGTCGATGGTATTCCAATCCTCCGATTCCCGGATATCCCACCACTTGCCCGGCTGGTGTTCGTTGTGGTGGCGCTGGTAATATCCGAAGCTCAGGTTATAGAAAACCCCTTTGCTGAGGATGTGGGTGAATTTCAAGGAATACTGCCCGGTGATGGTTTTGTATTCCGGAAAAGCCCCGGGAAGGAGCTGAAACTCCACCAAATATCGCCGGGCCTGGTTGTAATTATACAGCGCGCCTAAGGAGAGTTTGATATTCTGGTCGGGGGTAGTATAGGTGAGCTTGCCATTCAGCAGATATTGATCCACCGGCTGTTCCACCCGCCGGCTTCCCGGGTAACCGTCCCGGGCAAAAATGCCTTCCCCGGAAAAGAAGAAGCGCAGCCGCTGACTCGATAGCGGAACCGGCCCTCCTAAGCTGAGCATGTAGCGCTGGTAACCGGTTTCATAATTGCTGCCTCCCTCGGGAATTTCCAACTGAGTTTCAAAGCTTCCTTCCAGCTTCTCTCCCCCTTCCCGGGTAACGATGTTGATCACCCCGGATTGGGCGTTGCCGTACTCCGCGTTGAAGCCGCCGCTCAGAATGGAGACTTCCGCAACGGCGGCGTTGGCAATGGTAGCGCCCTGCCAGCCGAAATGCACGTCCTGCACCGGCAGGCCGTCCACTTCGTACACCGTCTCGCTCACCCTGCCCCCGCGGATATGGCTGCCGCGGTAATCGCTGGTTACGCCGGAAGAGAGCGCCACCACCTGGCCGAAATTGTTCACCGGCAGCACCTGGAGTTGTTTGGCGTCGATAGTGCGCACGGTGCTGGTGTTATCTTTTTGAATGATGGGGCGCTCGGCGACGATTTCCACCTCCTGCCCGGCGACCACGGCGCCGGCCATCTCGAAATGGATGGTGGTGGTTTTATCAATACTGACATATACATCCGATATTGAAACGGTAGTATAGCCGATCATGGAAGCGGCCAGGGTATAACTGCCCGGCGGAACATTGGTAATGACGTAGAAGCCGTCCAGGTCGGTGGCCGCGCCGAGAGGCATCCCCTGAACCACGATGTTCACCCCCGCCAGGGCTTCCTTGCTGTTAGCGTCTTTCACCACCCCGACGAGTTTCCCGGTGGTTCCGGCCTCCGCAAAATTTGCCCATAGCAGCAAGAGAAAAATATGAAAAACCCGCTTCATGGGATTTCCCTTTCCTGCGATTGCGAATGATGTAAAGGGAGAAGTGTGAGGAGGTAAGCGGCAATAATTGAGCAGCCATCAGACTGATAGAATGCTCCCCGCCGGGAAACATACCGACCCGGGGATTGGGAGGAGGTGCGCCGCTTCCGAATGCTCCGGCTTATCGTCTGGGTATCCTTCATGGAAGATGCCTCACCAGGTTTACCCAATGATGAATTTTTCCATCCCCGGAACTCCAGGATGAGGAAAGTTTAACCAATCGCCCCGACAAATACAATTAGTATTTTATGCTGCCCGCCCCCATGCTCCCTCCAGGAAACACATCGAGCATCGCGCGCCGGGGCATACAAACTTTTTCAACTGCCCCTTTCATTTTCCCCCTTTTTTCCCTATTCTCTGGCTGCTTTGGTTTCTCAAGACCCCGGTTCTTGACATGCGGAGAATATGAATGAAATGGTTCAGGCTGGTTTTCCTGGCATCGATGACCCTGGCGCTGTTTTATTTGCTGAACTTTCCCCACGGCCAGAAGCTCCCCTTTGCCCCGGGAGAATTTTTTAATCCTTTTGCCGGATTTTGGCAGAACAATCTTCGCAGCGACAGGATTCCCGAAAAATTGCACCTTACCGGGCTGGCCGACAGCGTAATCGTGCGCTGGGACGACCGCCGGGTTCCGCACGTTTTCGCCCGAAACGCCCACGATCTCTATTTTACCCAGGGATATTTGACTGCCCGCGAACGGTTGTGGCAAATGGATTTCCTGGTTCGCGCCGCCGCCGGGCGGATTTCCGAAATTATCGGGCCGGACAGCGCCCTGGTAGAATACGACCGCTACCGCCGCCGCATCGGGATCGTGTACGCGGCTGAGAATGCCTTGAAAACCGCCCTGGAAGACGACGCTTCCCGCCTGGCGCTCAACGCTTATACCGCGGGCGTCAACGCCTGGATCGAACGATTGGAGACGCGGGATATACCGGTAGAATTCAAAATCCTGCACTACCGCCCGGAGCTTTGGACGCCTTTGAAATCGGCGCTGCTGCTCAAACACATGGCCTGGGAACTGACCGGCTACAGCGAAGAAACCCTGCACACCCGCCTGCGCGCCGCCCTGGGCGACTCGCTGATGGAAGAACTCTATTTCCCGGCCTCTTTCCTGGCAAAGCCGGTGATCCCCGCCGGAACCCCCTGGAATTTCCGGCCCCTGCCGCAGCCGGCCCCTCCGGAAACGCTTTTTCAGGCATTCCCATTGAGATCCCCCGGCCTCTCCGGCCTGACGCGGCATTCTCCATTCTCTTTTTCCGATATTCAATTGGCAATTGGCAATTTGGGGGGGCCCAACCCCGCCAACGGCAGCAACAACTGGGCAGTTTCCGGTAAAAAAACCCGCAGCGGTTACCCGATCTTGTGCAGCGATCCCCACCTGGGTCTGACCCTGCCCTCGATCTGGTACGAAATCCAGCTGAGCTCCCCGGAGGTGAACGTGTACGGGGTCTCCCTGCCCGGCGCGCCGACTGTGGTAATCGGTTTCAACCGGCACATCGCCTGGGGAATGACCAACGCCCACACCGACGTGCTGGATTGGTACCAGGTGGAATTCAACCTTGCGAATCCGCGCGAATATCGCTACCAGGCGGAATGGCGAACGGCAAAACAGCGCCTTGAGAAGATTGCCGTGCGGGGCGGGCAGACCCTCATCGATACCCTGCTGATCACCCGGGAGGGATTGGTGGTCTTCCAACCTCCTCAAAAAACCGCTTCCGGCAGCGTGATCAGCGGGATGGCGCTGCGGTGGGCCGGGCACGATCCCTCCAACGAGCTGGCCGCTTCGCTGAAGCTGAATCGCGCCGCCAACTACCGCGAATTCATGCAAGCGCTCGCCGATCACGATTGCCCGGGGCAGAATTACGCCTTCGCCGGCAGCGACGGGGATATTGCGATCATTCACCGGGGGAAATTTCCCCTGCGCTGGAAGGGAGAAGGGCGCTTCGTGGGCGATGCCCGGAACCCTGCCTACCACTGGAGAGGCTGGATACCGGGGGAGCATCTTCCCGGAATCAAAAATCCTCTCCCGGGGTTCGTCGCCTCCGCCAACCAGGTTCCGGTGGATAGCACCTATCCCTATTTTCTGAACGGCAAATACGCTCCCTTCGACCGCAGCCGGCGCATTTTCGAGCGCCTTTCGGAGATGGAAAATATCACCGTGCAGGATATGATGGCGCTGCAAACCGATATTCTGAACCAGCGGGCGCGAACCCTGCTGCCGGGAATGCTCGATATCCTGGAACGCCAGGACATTTCCCTGGCCGAAGCGACCAACATCGAAGTGCTGCGGGCCTGGAACCTGGAAAACCGCCGCGACGCGCCCGCGCCGATTATTTTCGAGAGCTGGTGGGAAAACCTGCACCGGATGACCTGGGAGGATGAAATTCCCGCGGAGAACGGAACCGCGCTCCTTCCCCGCGAAGAAGCCACCATCGATCTTCTGTTGCGCGATACCGCCAGCGTTTTTTTCGATATACGCGGAACTGAGGAACCGGAAACATTAGGAGATATTTTGCTCCTTTCATTCGGAAAGACCCATGAAGAGCTGACCCGGCGCTTCGGAGCATTCGGGGAGGGCTGGAACTGGGGAAAAGCGCGGGGAACCGAAATCCCGCACTTGGCGCGGCTCAAAGGGTTCGGGCGGGAGGGGTTGGAAACCGACGGCAATCACGACATCGTGAACGCGATCAAAAAAGCGCACGGCCCTTCCTGGCGGATGGTGGTGGAGTTAGGGCCGCGAGTGAAAGCCTGGGGAATTTATCCCGGCGGGCAATCCGGCAACCCCGGCTCCGCCCACTACGATGAATTTGTGAATGATTGGGTGAACGGAAAGTACTACGAATTGCTCTATTTGCAATCGGCGGCGGAAACCCACCCGCGCCTGATCGCTAAAACCGTACTGCGAGGCGGAAAATGATCCTGTCGTTTCTGACGCTATTTATCCTCCAGGTTTTGACCCCCTTTTGGTGGTGGATACTGGTGGTGCCCTTCCTCAACGGCCTCACCCTGGCCGGTTCAAGCTGGCGGGCCGCCGGCGCGGGGATGTTCAGCGCCGGGCTGTTGTGGTTTTTGGGGAGCCTGCACCTCTATCTTACCCACGCCCGCTGGATTATCAGCCGCATCAGCCTGTTGGCGGAAGCGCCCTCGCCCTATTTGCTGATTATTGCCGCAACCGTAATTGCCATGGTTTGCGGGGGATTTGCCGGGAGCAGCGGCTACGCGCTGAAAGCCCTGGTGAAGAGAAGTGACTAAAGTGAATTAAAAGTGACTAAAGTGAACTAAAGTGACTAAAGTGAACTAAAGTGACTAAAGTGAACTAAAGTGACTAAAGTGAACTAAAGTGACTAAAGTGAACTAAAGTGAACTAAAGTGAACTAAAGTGAACTAAAGTGAACTAAAGTGAACTAAAGTGAACTAAAGTGAACTAAAGTGAACTAAAGTGACTAAAGTGAACTAAAGTGACTAAAGTGAACTAAAGTGACTAAAGTGTCTAAAGTTAAGAAAAATTGGACTCGGCGCAGCGAGGTTTTTTAGGCATTCTAACTCACGCCAGGCATTTTAGGCACTCCAGGCACTTTAGCTCACTTCACCCTCTACCACCCCATGCGCTCCCGCAGCCCGGTCACGTGCGCCAGGTGATGGTTTCCGTGCCAGGCGTACAGCGCCAGGGTTTTTGCCAGGCTGTTGACGCCGGATTCCGGGTGGTCGAACTCCCTCCGCCAATCCGCATCCGTCAACGAACGCAGCAGCTTCACCCAGCGTTTGTGCAATATCTCTAAAAACGCCAGCGAATCTTCCACGTTAGCAGCCAGGGAATCCGGCAATTCCGCCCAGCGGTCCTCGTAATAGGGTTTGATGCGCGGGCGCTCTTCGGTGAGGGTCCATTTGAAGCGAATGTAGCTGTTCAGGTGGCTGTCGCCGAGGTGGTGAACCACCTGGCGAACGCTCCAGCCGCCGGGACGGTAAGGGGTATCGAGCTGCTCTTCGGACAGCCCCTCTACCGCTTTCTTAAACCGTCGCGGCAGGGTTTCGATCTCCCCTATCCAGCCCTCGATTTTCTCGCGGGTCGCCTCTCCGTTAAATTTGAACCGCCCGATGGGGTATTTCAATTCTTCCATGGTATTCTCCCGAGGGTAAGTGAGCTAAAGTGAACTAAAGTGAACTAAAGTGAGCTAAAGTGAGCTAAAGTGAGCTAAAGTGAGCTAAAGTGTTTTAAAACCTCAGAGCGGGTTTGAAAAATCGAAAAACATGCCACAACCCAGAAGTGGCGAATTTCCAAACAGCTTCTCAGACGTTTTTCAAGTGCTGTTCCAGATAGCGGAAATCCGGCGTTAACGCGCCCTGGTGGACGATCAGCGCTTTTTTGAACATTTCCGGGAGGTTGACCTGTTGGAAAGGCTGCTCGAAATCCGCCGCCGCCAGGTCGGAAATGTAGGGCAGCAAGGAATTTCCGAAGAAGTCCGAGGCTTCCCGGGGCAATTCCGCGGGAAGTTTATCCACCGCCATCACTACCACACCGGGTCCTTCCCAGCCGTCGCTGATCTTCTCGCTAAAAGGATCGAACACGTAGAGCGGGTTCAGGGAGTTGGTCGCCTTGACGGTCATCTCCATGGAGCCGTTGATGTCGCAGGAAATATCCCCGATCACCCGCAGGCGCGGGCGGCTCTCCTGCCGGAAAAGCTCCTTCAAGTAGCGTTTGGTCAGCAGGCGGGGATAACGCGGCTCCCAGTAGATGCCGTTGATGATCATGGTCAGGTGGGGAACGTATTGCTCGAATTGGCCGGCATATTTTTCCGGGTGAGAAAAATAATCCTGCAGCTCGAAGGAGCTGCCGGCCCCCTGCCCCGGTTTGAGGCGCGCCATATCTTTTTCCTGGAATTCCACTTTGTAGAGGGCGCTGGCGGAAAAATCCCCTTTCTGCATGAAGGTTGACAACCCCGCGGCGGGGATTTGCTCGAACGGGAGCAGGTCGAAGATGTGCTGCGCCCCTTTCGAGACCCGCCCGTAGCCGGTGAATCCGCAGATCAGGGGAACCAGCTCCCGGGGAAGCCCTTTCTGTTGAATTTCACGCCCTACTTCGCGGATGGCGCTTTCCGCTTCCTTCAGACTGGCATAGCGCTGCGCCGGCCTGATCTCTTGCAGCGGGGTTTCAAATCCTTCCCAGCGCAGCCGTTCTCCCAATGCCCAGAGGGAATCGATCATCCCGGCGTACCCCGCAAAATTCCCGAAAAAAATCTGCCGGATGCCCTGCTCATTTTTTACCAGCTCGTAATCCAGCAAATTATCGCCTAACTCCATCATCTTTTTCAACATGGGCATGTTATAAGGCTGGCCTTTGATGGTGTGCGAGAAAAAAAAGTAGGTCTGGCGGGGGGCTAAATTTTCTTTGGGAATTTCCTTGATGCCGAGAATGATATTCGATTCCCGCAAGTCCGGGGTGATGATTGCCCCGGCGCGGCGATATTCTTCTTCGGTAAATACCCGGTTGGCGGCCGGCTCTACCAGTACCTTAAGGCCCGGCACTGCGACCAGTTTCTGCACCTGCGGCGGGGTCAAGGGGGCGCGGCGTTCGGTCAAATCCTTGTTTTCCTGGCGAATCCCGATACAATTTTTCATTCATTATCTCCTGCGTCTTCTTGTCAATGGTAACGCCAAATATACACAAAAATCCCCATCCCGCGCACAGGAAAACAAAATCGCAATCTACTTCCCGGCTTGCGCTGCGGGTCAAGTTTGGTTAATTTCCCGCCGGTCGAATAAATAATGACCATCAATGACGGCGCAGCCAAATGACGCTTAATGACCGCGCAGCGTAATGACGATCAATGACTACAAATGACCATAAATGACCACACCGAAAACAGGAGCTTTCAAATGACCATGATTGTTGACGTGATCGCACGGGAAATTCTCGACAGCCGGGGCAATCCCACGGTAGAAGTCGATGTGTACCTCGAAAGCGGCGTAAAAGGCACGGCCGCGGTTCCCTCCGGGGCCTCCACCGGGGAGCATGAGGCAGTTGAGCTGCGGGATGGAGAAAAATCCCGCTACCTGGGAAAAGGGGTTTTAAAGGCAGTGCATAACGTGAATGACATTATTGCCGAAGAGCTGATCGGCATGGATGCGGTGGATCAACTGGCTGTTGACCGGATGCTCCTGGAGTTAGACGGCACCGAGAACAAGAGCAAATTAGGCGCGAACGCCATTTTGGGAGTCTCCCTGGCTGCGGCCAAAGCGGCGGCGGAAGCCCTGGGATTGGAACTGTTCCAGTACTTAGGCGGGTTTAACGCCAAAACCCTGCCGGTTCCGATGATGAACATATTGAACGGCGGCAAACACGCCGATAATAACGTGGACTTGCAGGAATTCATGATTATGCCGGTAAACGCCGGGTCCTTCCACGAGGCGCTGCGCATGGGAACGGAAGTGTTCCACAGCCTCAAAAAAGTGTTGGGCAAGAAGGGCTACAACACTGCCGTAGGCGACGAAGGCGGGTTCGCGCCGGATCTGAAATCCAACGAAGAGGCGTTGCAAGTGATCGTTCAAGCCGTAGAAGCCGCGGGCTACAAACCCGGCAAAGATATTTATTTTGCCCTCGACCCTGCCTCCAGTGAGTTCTTTGACGCCGGAAAAGGGCGTTATATCTTGAAATCGGAAAAACGCGAGCTGACCCCGGCGGAGATGGTCGATTACTACGCCGGATTGGTGGATAAATACCCCATCATCTCCATCGAAGACGGGATGGCGGAAGACGATTGGGACGGTTGGAAAAAAATCACCCAAAAGTTAGGGGGGAAAATTCAATTAGTGGGCGACGATTTGTTCGTCACCAATACCAAACGCCTGAAACAGGGCATCGACAAGAATATCGCCAACTCGGTGCTGGTCAAGGTCAACCAGATCGGAACCCTGACGGAAACCTTCGACTGCATCCAGATGGCCCACCGGGCCGGTTATACCACGGTGATTTCCCACCGCTCCGGCGAAACCGAGGACGCCACCATCGCAGATATTGCCGTGGCGGTCAACGCCGGGCAGATCAAAACCGGCTCCGCTTCCCGCAGCGACCGGATCGCCAAGTACAATCAACTGCTGCGCATCGAGGAATACTTGGGCGATACCGCGGTATTTCCCGGCAAGCGGGTGCTGCGCTGAGCCGGTGTGTAAGGGCTGGATGGCTAAATGGTTACATGGCTGGATGGCTAAGTGCTAAATGGTGAGGTTTATTAACAATTCAGCCATTTAACCATTCACCATTCGCCATTCACCCGGCAAAATTTTAACCCATTTCAGGGATGAGCTTGATCTCTACATCGCGCAAAAAAACCTACCGGGGCGCGCCGCGGAAAGCGAAGCAAATTTCCACCTGGATACTCCTGGCGCTCCTGGCCATTCTCATGGCGTCGTTCCTGACCGGGGGAAAGTCCCTGTTCAACCTGTACGGATTATACCGCGAGCGCAATGAGCTTTTGAGAGACAAAGAGCGCCTGGAAGCGGAGAATCAACGGTTGCAGCAGGAAATCGAGAGACTGCAAAAGGACATCGAGGAAATCGAAAAAGTCGCCCGGGAAAAATATAACCTGAAGCGCGATGACGAAGAAGTGTACAAAGTCACCCCGGAGTGAGCATTTACAGCCCTGTTTAGCCCTCTATGCGAATATTTAATTGGCAATTGGCCATTGGCAATTGGCAATTAGCAATTCCCAATTGCCAATTGCCAATTCTGCGCATCAACCTCCGCCATTTCGCGGCCATGCTGATCCTGCCGGGGGTGTTTTCCGGCGGATTATTCGCCCAGGGCCCTGCCAATTACCAACTGGATTTCAACAAAGATTATATCAGTTGGTTCTGGGCGGGAGAGATAACAGCGGGGTTCAAGACCGGCAGCAGCTCGCAATTCCTCTTCCATGATCAATTCGTCAGCCGCCTGTTCCAGCAATCCTACCAGACCGATAGCTGGAGAGACGAAAACACCCTGGGAATATCCTGGGACAACCGGCTCAGCTCGCTTTTCCAGAGCCGCACCTTTCTGCAATCCCGCATCTTTTCCGATGAAAGCACCTCCCGGGAGTTCAACAAACACCTCGCCGCGCAGGAGATCGGGATCTCCGTTCATCCCCGTATTCACCTGAAACCCGGCCTGGGCCTTGCGTTTGAAAAGGCGTTCAACAACAGCGACCAGGGGTGGTATTCCCAGATGGGGCTGGTGATCAATCATTTAGACATGGGGGGGTATTTGAACGACACCGACCTGAAAAGCGTGGTGTACGGGTTCCCGGGACGAAAAAACCAGGAACACACTTTTTTTACCGGCTGGACCCGGCAGTTCTCCTCCTACGCCAGCGATTCCCTGCGGGTGGGATACCAGTTTTCGGAAAGCCGTTACTATATTGCGCCGCACAGCAGCCTCAGCGATGAGCCTGCCCCCCAGGAACAGGTGATCATCAATGGACGCTTCGTATTCAACCAGTTGCAGTACCGCTTTTCCGGCAATTCCGCCTTCGCCCTGGTGACCGCGTTCCGCAACCGCGACATCGACCAGAGCAATCCCTACCAGGAAAATCGCCGCCGCAAGGAAATTTCCCTGGAAAACCAGATCGATTACCAACTCTTTTTCGGCCCGCTCCGCTGGCATACCGGCCTGTTTTTCTCCCAAACCGAAAACAATAACGACCCCGGGGTGCGCACCGATATCAGCACCCTGCAATCCGCATTCAACACCCGGTTGCAGTTTCTTCCTTCCGAAAGGGACAATTTCTGGGGAAGGTTTTCCTATACCAAATTAGAATACAACACCCCGGACGTCTATGAAAACCTCGCCGATGATCCCCGGCTGCGGGAAGATCGCGACGAGCAGCGTTTCATTATCGACGCCGGCTACGGGCGCCGCTTCAGCGAGTATTTTTCCCTGACCCTGAAAGGGAACGTGTACCTGTTTCACCAGATTTACCTGCGCTCCCGCCGCAGCCAGAACAATAACTGGAACCGCATTTATCAATTGGGGGCGGCGTTCGACCATCGCATCAGCCGGTCGTTGCGCCACCGCAGCGAAATCCGCATCCTGGCAAATTACACCGTGTTCGATTTTGAAGAGCTCCTTCCCACGGTGCGCAGCTTCGTTTTCCGCAAATTGATCTATCACGACTCCCTGAACATTCAACTGACCGGGAATCTCTCCCTGAACACCCTCTACCAGTGGGAAAAAGAGGACAACGGCACCTTTTTTAAGGAAGATTTTACCCGGCGGGTAAACAAAGAACTGACCGCCCACTACCTGAACTTTTTCATTCAGCATGGGAATGTGTTAGGGCTGACGGTAACTGCCGGGGCTTCCTGGTTCATCCGCGATGAATGGTCCTTCCCGCCGCAGCGAGAACGGCAAAAAGTGCGGGAATTCCGCAGCATTACCCCGCGCATCTCCCTGGCCTACCCGGCCGGCCAGCGGCTGCATTTGTATGCCACCTACGCCCCCAACCGCGCCACCAACTTTGGGGTGCTGGAACAGTATTACACCAGCGGGATGATTAATTTGCGCTACAATTTCTGACGCTGTGGCGAATTGCTTCAACCTTTTTCCCTTGATTGCGGCTTTGTTCCGTACCCCGAGGGCAGCACTCCAAACTGCTTTGTGAATGCTTTGGAAAAATGTGAAAGGCTGTTAAACCCCACCTCGTAAGCCACCTCCGCCACATTGCCGAATCGCTGCTGCAAAAGCCGGGCAGCGCGCTTCAGGCGCAAGGTGCGGATAAATTCCCGGGTGGAATAGCCGGTCAGGGCTCGCAGCTTGATATTTAATTGGCTGCGGCCCAACCCAATTTCCCGGGAGAGCGCGACAGTATCAAACTCGCTGTTGCCGATGTTTTCCTCAACAATCTCCATGGCCCGGCGAAGGAATTTTTCATCGGCGGATGTCACGGTAAGCTCTTGCGGTTCGACTTTCAATTCCCGCTGAAAAAGTTCCCGCAGCTTTCGCCGCTGCTCGATGAGGTTTTTGATCCGCACCCGCAATTCCTCAGCATCAAAAGGCTTGGTCAGGTAGTCATCTGCGCCGGTTTCCAAACCCTCCAGTTTACTGCCGCGCGAAGCTTTGGCGGTGAGCAGAATCACCGGGATATGGCTGGTGCGGGGATCGGTCTTGATCTTTTCACAGAATTGATAGCCGTCCATTTTCGGCATCATCACATCGCTGACAATTAGATCCGGCCCCGCTTTCAATGCTTTTTTGAATCCCTCCGCCCCGTTTTCCGCTTCCGCAATCGTGTATTTGTTTTTCAGGGAATTGTGGATGTAGGCGCGCATGTCGGGGTTGTCTTCCACGATTAAGATATTGGGTGATTGGGTGATTGGGCGATTGGATGATTGATAGTGTAGGGGCGAAGCATCCCCGGCAAATTCTTCGGTGTGCGATTCAATGCTCTGCAAGGGTTGTTGGGGCGAAGCATCCCCGGCAAATTCTTCGGTGTGCGATTCAATGCTCTGCAAGGGTTGTTGGGGCGAAGCATCCCCGGCAAATTCTTTGGTGTGCGATTCAATGCTCTGCAAGGGATGTTGGGGCGAAGCATCCCCGGCAAATTCTTCGGTGTGCGATTCAATGCTCTGCAAGGGATGCTTCGCCCCTACGGTAATTTCACCACCAATTTCAACAATCTGATCCGGTTTCAAATGTTCCTTGCCCAACGGCAGACGCACGGTACATGTCGTTCCTTTGCCCACTTCGCTGGTCACCAAAATTTTCCCGTGGTGCAATTCCACCAATTCTTTAGTGAGCGCCAGGCCGATACCGGTGCCCTGTCGAGACGTTGCATGCAACGTCTCTCCTTCCCCAAAATCATTCACCTGGAAGAAGCGCTCGAAGATGTGTGGGAGATGCTCGGCGGGAATGCCGACGCCGGCGTCTTTGACGTGAATTTCCAACATCCCCCTTAATCCCTCCCGGCCATCCGGGAGGGAAACTGGCCTTGCTCCCCCCTTTGAAGGGGGGCCGGGGGAGATGTTAACCGCCACCATTACCTTCCCTCCTTTACCGGTAAACTTAAACGCATTGGAGAGCAGGTTGGTCACAATCTTCTCAAACTTATCCCGGTCAATATAAGCGGTAATCTCATCGGCTGATGCCCGGAAGGATAATTGAATTCGCTTGCGTTTGGCTAAGGATTCAAAGGCCATGGTCAATTGCCGGGTGAGTTCCACAATGTTTTCCGGGCGGGCTTGCAGCTTCATGCTGCCGGATTCCAATTTGGAAAGGTCTAAAAGCTGGTTGATCAGCCGCAGCAGGCGGTTGCAGTTGCGCAGGATTAAATCATATTGCTCTTTGATGTTGCCTTTAAACTCCCCGGAACGCAGTTGCTGCACCGGTCCCTGAATAAGGGTGAGCGGGGTGCGGAACTCGTGGGAGATGTTGGCAAAGAAGCGCGACTTCAGGCGGTCCACTTCCTCCACCTTCTCCCGTTCCAGGTGTTCCAGCTCCAGGTCGTGCTTCAGGCGCTGGCGGTTAAGTTCAAATCGCCGGATACCGTAGAGCAAGCCGAAAGCAAGTAACGCGTATAGCGTATATGCCCACCAGGTTTTCCACCAGGGAGGCAGTATCGTAATCTTGAGTGACGTCCCTTCTTCGTTCCACACCCCGTCATCATTGGACCCCTTTACGTACAGGGTATATTCACCGGGATCAAGATTGGTGAAGGTAACGTCATGCTTTGTGCCCAATTTAATCCAATGATTGTTAAATCCCTCTAATTTGTACGCATATTGGTTTTTCCCCGCTTGCTGAAAACTTAGCGCAGCGAATTCAAATGTGAGAATGTTGTTCTTGTAAGAAAGCTCTATTTCCTCTCTCTCGGAAATACCTTTCTCTTCAAATGCTTTCTCCCCGGGAGCTTCTGTGCTATACCGTACAAATGCAGTGAAAACAATCGGCGGAACAAAAAAATTGTCTTTGATGTCTTCCGGGTTGAAAATATTAAAACCGTTGATTCCGCCAAAGATCATCTCTCCGCTGCGGCTTTTGCAAAATGCGCCAAAATTAAAGGTATTGCTCTGCAATCCGTCTCTAATGTCATAGTTCTTAAAGGTTTTATTCCGGGGGTTAAACCTGGATATTCCGTTTCCCGTGCTAAGCCAGAGGTTCCCCTGGTTATCTTCCAATATTCCATTAATGCTGAGATGTGGAAGCCCATCCGCTAAACCATAGGAAAAAAAGGCTTCTCTTTCCCGGCCAAAACGGTTCAACCCGCCGCCGTCTGTTCCCAGCCATAAAACCCCGGAACGGTCCTCATATATACAAAGTATGGTATTATTGCTTAACGTTTCAGGGTTTTCCGGATCATGTTTAAAGGGGTAAAATTCCTCTTTCTCACGATCAAAGCGATTCAAACCGCCATTTAATGTTCCGACCCACAAGATTCCCTGGCTATCTTCATATATTGAATAAATTGTATTAGTGCTCAGGCTGGCGGGGTTCCGGGGATCATGCTGATAACGCTTAAATGTTTGTGTTTGTCTTTCATAACGATTCAAACCTTTGTCAAATGTTCCAATCCATAATACACCCGAGCGATCAACACAAAGAGAAAAAATAGTTCTACTGCTAAGTGTGGTCGGATCGTGTCGTTTCACTTCAAAATGTTTAAATGTTTCTCTTTCACGGTCAAAACGATTCAACCCGCCTATCGGGCCGGAGGTACCGATCCATAATGTCCCCTGCAGATCTTCACGTAAGGAATAAATTGTATTGGCGCTTAGAGATTGAGGATTTTCGCGGGCATTTTTAAATGTATGGAAAGCGCCGCTTTTTCGATCAAACTTATTCAATCCCCCCGACTCCGTTCCGATCCATAAAATTCCCTGGCGATCTTCGTAGAGGGCATAGATGGTATTGGTACTTAAACTTTGAGGATTATGCGTATTGTGTGCAAAATGCTGAAAAACTGATCTTCGCCGTTCAAACCTGTTCACCCCTCCGCCATAAGTTCCTACCCATAGCGCTCCCGAACGATCTTCGTAAATATTGTAAATAACATTGTTGCTAATTCTACTTTAAGACTTTAAAAAAATACTTAAAAAATTCATATATTGGGCTATGATTTTAAAAAACTTTATTACGCATCGGAGCAACCCCGAAGTG
>JABWBP010000013.1 GCA_013360445.1 Calditrichaceae bacterium
GGGCATGATGGTGCTCACCCGCTCATCGGGAAGATTGAAGGTGAGGTATTCCAATACCACGTTGTACCAGTTCAATCCCATTTCTAAGCGGTTGAACTTACTGAAGGGGTAGGCGGCCAGGAACTCCAGGCCATAATTCCGGTAACGCTGGAAAATATTGCCGAAATTCCGCACCACAAACGAAGAATGATACCCCCCGATCCCCAGGTTCACGCGCCGTTTAAGGTTGAGATAGAATAAACTGAGGTTGCTGTTTTTGAGATCGGAGACCAGGTTGAGGTTCAAATAAATCTTGTGGTCGCCTAACAGGTCGCTGAAAGCAAATGCGGTGTAGCCGGAAAATCCGAAGAAAATATCATACCCGGCTGTTCCGGCGACGACATCCGGGCTGAATTTCAACTTATATTTGCGAACTTTGTAGTTCCCTTCGGTATCCTGGTAAGCATTTTCCGCCAACTCGACGGATTTTGGCTCCAAATCTTGCTGTTTTTTCATTTTGTTGCTGGAAAAAACAAAGCGGCTGTAGTCGAGCGGGGCGCTGCCTTCGATTTTCTTCTTTTCCGGCTCCGTTGCTTCCGGCTCCGACTGCCAATTACGGGCATAAATGGGCAATTCTCCGGCATTCATTTCTTCCCGGAACTGGGTGTTTCGTAATTCCACCGGGGGAAGCTCCAGGGGATTGTTCATCAGGTAAACGTCAAAGCCGCCGCGGTAAAAGGTTGTAAAAACCATGCGATTGGCATTGCGGTCCCAATTGATCTGGAAAATACCGGAGATCACGTTGGAAACCGGGTAATTTTCCCCGGTATCTAATTTATAGAGGTAGAGATTGGAAATCCCGTTCGCATCGGAAACGTAGGCCAGGGTTTTACCGCCCGGCGCAAAGATCGGGTTGGATTCCTGCCAGGGAGTGTCGGTAACGCGCTCGATTTGCCGGGTCTGAGTGTCGAGGAGATAGATATCTCTATTCTCATAATCAAAGCCGGCCATGCGGAAGGTATCGGAGGTCTCCGAAGCGTGAAAATAATCTTTTCGATCCGATACGAACGCGATTTTCCGGCTGTCCGGAGACCAGGAAGGCTGGTCGTCGGTGAAGACGTCATCGGTAAGCCGGGTGATCTCTTGGGATTGCAGATCCAACACAAAGATGTCGCTCTGATGGTTTTTATTGCCGATAAAGGCCACCTTTTTACCGTCCGGCGACCAGGTAGTGGTGAACACCCCGTCCAGCTCCGATGAATAACGAGTGGTTTTCCCGGATTTGATGTCCACGGTATAAATCGCGTCGCTGGAGCCGCTCTTGGCGGCAAAAACAATCTTCCGGCCATCGGGGCTGAAGCTCATTCCCGGGCGCAGCCAGTGCAGCTCTTCAAAACTTTCCGAACGCTCTCCTTTTACTAAGGTTTTCAGCAATTTGCCATCAACGGCGGACATCAGGTAGATGTTCTGGGTTCCCCGGCGGTCGGAAATGAAAGCGATCTTATCCCCGTTGGGAGATATGGCCGGGCTGACGTTCAAATAATTGGGAACCTTATCATGGAAGGTCAATTGTTTGGCGATCTCCACCGGTTCTTTGCGGTCCGCCACTTCCGGCCAATACTGTTTGCGCAGGTAACGGTGCCAGCGCTGGGTGAATTCTTCGTACCCTACCCCCACGGAGGAGCGGAGAACCCCTTCAAACGCCGCCTTGCCGCGCATTTTTTGCAGCATCTCGCCGATTTTTTTCCGCCCGTAAGTATTGGCGATATATTTGAATACCGAGGCGCCCCCCTGGTAAACCAGGTAATACTCCAGGGTCGGCAGACCGGGCATATAGCCGTTCAGCACCGCATCCCGCACGATCATATCGATCTGGGTATTCCAGCCGACCGATTGAAATTCGGCTAAGCCTTCGGCAAACCATAGCGGGGCAGGGGTAACTTCCCCCATAATCAGGGACTGGATGGAACCGCCGTACAACATATCATTCATCACCGCATGAACCAGTTCGTGATGAATCACGTGCCGGAATTGATCGTAATCGCCCTCGAACGGCACCACGATCCGGTTCTTGTACAACTCCGTAACCCCCCCAATACCCTCTTCCAGGTAGGAAATGACCACATTGGTTTGCTGCCAATCATTGTGGGAATTATAAACAATTAAAACGATGCGATCTTTGATAAGGTAGCGAAAATCCCGGCTCAACTGTACGTAGGCGGTTTCCGCTACTTCGGCGGTAAATTCGGCAAGCTCCTGGCCGCCTTCATAGAAATAGACGTCGAAATGCTTCGATTGCAGGTAACGCCAATTGAAGTTCTTATAAATGACTTTATTTTTACCAAAAGAATAGGCACTCGGCGCTGCAAATATCAACAACAGGGGAAGAATCCATAAAAACCTGAGCAATTTCATTCAAAACTCCTTAAATGTTCGAATCTCCTCCAATTTCCTCTTAATTAACCGGAAAGTAATTTATAACAAATCACCCCGGATTTCAACTTTTCTATGAAACATGGCCATCTTTTTATTATATTTCCGACGATTTTCTTGAGAGAAGACCATGAAAATGAGCAACGCCATCGCCTGCGGGCTTTTGATCACCGCGCTTTTAGCCCCCGGCAAAGGGGGGTGCGGCGAGGAACCCCGCCAGAGCAGCGCCTGGGATACCCTCATCGCCGAAATCCAGATCATCGAATCCCTGAACCAGCCGGACTCCACCAAGAGCCAGTTGATGAGCGAGTTATTCGAACGCCGCCAGGTAAGCCTGGAAGATTACCGCCGGTTCTACGATGATTTTTACCGCCAGCCGTTCGAGGAGCAGCAGAAATTCGTGGAACGGATCAAAACCCTGGTGCCGCAACTGCTGAATCTAAAACAGGACATGCAAGCAGCGGAAGAGTCCGCCAAAGTTCCTGTCAAGCGTGAGTAAGCAAACGGCAGGAGGGGCGCGAGCACAAAGCGGTTTATCATACCACAAACGGTCATAAATTTTGCTCCTTTTCTCCTCTAAGGGAGCCAGAAAAAAATAATGTACCCAACTGAGCGCACAGAGTTATTGAAACACATTAGCGTTCAGTGGTACAATAAAAAGGGCGAAAGCCCTAATAATACTCCTGCCCCTGTCGCCTGCTCCTGCCCCTGCTCCTTTTTAAAGTTCTCTCCCCTCCCCCCGATAATAAAGCATAGTCGTAAAAAAAATCGACCGGTAACGCGGAAAAACCGGAATTTTGAAATTTATGACGAAAAACACCTGCCGGGGTGCGGGATATATTAATTTTAACCTGAAAAAACGACTACTATTCGGCACCGTGAGTATTCTTAGCGCAGAATTAACAACCAAATCATCAATAAAAGTAGAGAAGACTCCATGCTTCAGTGGTTTCGCAAACAGCCTGTAAATTCCACTGCCAGCGGCAACGGCGGGGATTTACACATCGCTTTGATCAGGAAATTGATCGATTTCCTGGCCAATCAAATTTCTTCCCCCAAGCGGGCAACCTCGATATTATCACAAATTGCGCGCTTTAAAGAACTGCCCCCCACCTACCAGGAAAAGGAATTGCCTTCGCTATATCTGAAAATTGAGAACTTCCTGGTGAATGAAGATCCGATGCAAAAATTCACCAAATCCCTGCTGCGCAAAACCCTGGCCTACCGCTACGAGCCGTTGATGGAATTGGAAAATTTTCGGCTGATCTTCGAGGAAGACCCCATTCAGGAATTCCTCTTGAGCCAGGCCTTTCTCAAAACGTTGATGCTAAAGTGCGGGAATACCATTGCCAATGCGGATGAGAAGTTCCATACTTCCATGAGCGAGTGGATTTTCCACATCCCGGAAGTCTCCCACCTGAAACTTCCTTTTGATTTGAAAGAACCGCTCCCGGAAGCGCCCCGGGAGTGGATCCAGCTCCTGGCGAAAATTTCCCAGAAAATTTACAATTACCTGGAACACCTGACCGGCACGGAAGAGGCGGCTTCCCTGTTTGAAAAGAGCTACCGGGAAATAGCCGAAACCTACCGTCCCCTGGAAACTTTTTACGTGGTGGTGCAGCTTCTGCCCAACAACTTGTTAGATGAGAATAAAATCGGCTTGCTCAGCGGGGAGCAAATCCGCAATGTTTTTCTCAATAAAGTTGCCCATCTCCAGAAAATCAACGAAGAGCTTTCCCGCAAAAACGGGGAGCTGCGAGAAACTCAAAATGAGTTGATGATTGCCCAGGATACCGCCCTGGAGTCGGTAAAATTGCTCCATTCCGTGTTGGATACCGTGGGAGAAGGGATTGTGACGGCAGATTCCACCGGAAAAATCATCTTAGTAAACGAACGCATTCAGCGCATGTTCGGGTACAAGGAGGAGGAGTTGGTGGGAAAGAATATCGAAGTGCTGATGCCGGAAAAATACCGCGAGCAGCACCACAAGGGCATGAAGCGTTATCTGAAAACCCGGGAATCGCGGGCGTTAGGAGAGCGGTTAGTATTGGAGGGGTTGAAAAAGGAGCAGGACGTTTTTCCGCTGGAGATTCAAATCACCGAAACCCAGATCGGGGAGCAAATTTATTTTACCGCGGCAATGAGCGACATTTCCGAAGACCTGAAAAGCGAATCGGAACTGAAGAAGACCTACCTGGACCTGCGGCTCTCCGAGCAGCGCTATCGCAGCTTAATGGAAACCCTGCCGGACATCGTTTTTACACTCTCACTGGATGGTATTTTTACCTCTCTGAATCCGGCATTTGAAAAAGTTACCGGCTGGCCCAGAGAAGAGTGGTTAGGCAAGCCGTTCACACAATTGGTGCACCCTGAAGACTCCATGCCGGCCCTGAAAATTTTCCAGAAGGTACTCCAGGGCTCGCCCGCCTCGCTCCCGCACGTTCGCATCCGCCAGAACTCCGGCCAATTCGCCGAAGGGCAATTTTCCCTCACTCCGCAAATGCAAAATGATAAGATGATCGGCGCTTTGGGGGTGGCCCGCGGCAAAAGCCCGGAAATAGACTCTTCCGAAGCCCTGCAACAAGCCGAGGACCGCTACCTGAAGCTGGTGGAGGCTTTTCCGAATCCTATGGGCATTTGGGTGGACGATAAATTGGCCTTTGTGAACCAGGCTGCCTTGCAGTTGTTCGGCGCTCCTGGCGACGAAGCGCTATTGGACCACCCCCTCGACGGGTTTATTAGCGCCGCAGGGCGTGAGACGATCCGGGAATGGTTGGAAAACATTGCGCCGGCGAACGGTAAGCCGGTTTCCCGGCAGGAGAAATTACTGCGCCTGGACGGCGAAGAAATCGAGGCCGAAATTACCGCCCTCCCGGTGGTTTTTCACGGCAAGGAAGCCATTCAACTGATTTTTCAAAAATCCGAGCCGGCCCCTCGACCGGTTCAAAACATCGTAGAAAACGACGCCCACTTCCAGGCCTTGTTCCACAACATTCCCGATGCGGTCCTGCTGACCGACCTGGAAAACCAGGTGATCGAAGCGAACCCGGCTGCCGGGAAGTTGTACCATACCAAACCGGAAGAACTCATCGGGCATAACTTCCTGAAACGGGTTCCTATCAACCTGCGGGAAGCGATCAACCAGAATATTTACATGCTCACCCACGGCCGGGGCGACCATTGCGAGAGCGTCCATGTTCGGATGGATGAAAGCCAATTCCCGGTAAAGATGTGGGCGCACCGGATCGAATTCCGCAACGAACCGGCGGTGTTGTTAGTGGTGCGGGATATCTCCGACCGGAAACAACAGGATTATGACCGAGAAATTCTGAACCATCAACTGCTGGAATTCCAAAAGAGAGCGGAAACGCTTCAGGCCGAACTAGTCGAACTGAAACAGCAGGGGGAGGGCCGGGAGAACCTGGATCTTCAACTGTCGGAATTCCAAAAGAGAGCGGAAACCCTTGAAGCCGAATTGCTGGAAGCGCAGCAGAAGGTAAGCGCCCTGGAAGTGGAGTTGCAAAATGTGCAGGAGAATTCCGAGGACAGCAGCTCGCTCATCCAGGAGCTGAGAACCCGGCACCAGGTGGCGCAGGCGCGGTTGCAAAACGCCCAGTTGAAAATGAAGAAGTTAGGCCGGATGATCCCGGTATGCGGTTCCTGCAAAAAAATCCGCGACGATGATGGTTTCTGGCGAGAATTGAGCGAATTTGTCGGCAGCCCGGCTAATGCAGAACTGCTTACCGGTGTTTGCCCCGAATGCGAGGCGGCGGTAACGCTGCATACCTCCGAAAAAGCAAACAACGGGATAAAATAATTGGGGGAATGGAGGGTTGGATTGGTGGATTAATGAAATACCGGGGGAAGATTGCTCCGCGGGAAACGCTTTAAAAAAATCACTACTCCACTCATCCATCACTCCATTCATCCATTAATCCCTTGCTCCCCAACCCCTCTCCAAAATCTCCCATTAATCACCGGGCAGCTCCTCGAATCGCATCCTGTAAAACGACCGCCACTCCCCGGCCGGGTAAATTTCAAACCCGGTCAGGCGGCGATCCATCGCCGCGATGATGGTCTCGTGCCACAGGTCGATGTAGGGCAAATCTTCCCGGGCAATCTCCTGAATGCGCCAGTAATACTGTCTGCGCTGCCCCGGGTCGAGGGTGCGCCTGGCCAAATCGATCAACCGGTCCATCTCCGGGTTGCGGTATCCCACCCGGTTTTTTTGGGTTGCAATACTGCGAGAATGGTAAAAATTTTCGTAAATCGCCGGTTCGTAAATCCCCACGCTGGTCAGGGAATACAGATCGAAGCGCCCGCTGCGCACGTCTTCAAAGAAAGTCGCCCACTCGTGGCTCTGCACCTTCACGTCGATGCCCACCTCTTTTAAATATTGCTGCACCACCTGGGCTTTCTGGCGGCTGATCAGGTTAGAGGTGCATTTGTACCCCAGGGAAAAGCGCGGCAGCGGTCCATCGCCGTCGGGATCGGGGAAACCGGCTTCCTCTAACATCTTTCGCGCCAAAGCCGGGTCATAAGGGTAGGGTTTGATATTGGAATTGCAAGCCCAGTTTTTTTCATTCAACAGGGATCCGGCCTGGCGGTGAACCCCGGAGAGCAGGCTGGCGATCATCCCCTCCACGTCTAAGGCGTGGGCAATCGCCCGGCGAACCTCGCGCTTTTTCAAATACGGATTTTCCAGGTTGAGCGCCAGGTACACGTAGTTCGACCCCTCCCCTTTCAGCACCTTCAGGCGGCGGTTCTTCTCCAAATTGGGCAGGTAGGATTCGGAGATATTTCCCACGATCAAATCCACCTCCCCGTTTTCCAGGGCTAAAATGCGGGTGGTGGCTTCGGGGAGGATTTTCAGCACGATTTTGTTGAGCCGCGGGGTTCCTTTCCAGTAGTCGCGGTTGGCTTCCAACTCGATGAAGGCGTTTTGATCCCAGCGCAGGAATTTGAAAGGGCCGCTGCCCAGGGGAGTTTTATGCAGATCGATTTTGCCCTCCCGGGCGGCTTTTTCGGAGACGATCCCCACTACTAAATCGGATAGAAACGGGGCGCGGGGGGCTTTCAAGTCGAATTTCACCGTGAAGGAGTCCAATACGCTGATCTGTTTGATGATTTCTAAAGTGCTGCGGAGGGGCGCGTTCAAAGCCGGGTCGAGGATGCTGTTGAAGGTGTAGGCCACGTCGTAAGCGGTGAGCGGGCTGCCGTCGTGGAAGCGGGCGTTTCTGCGCAGGGTGAAAATGTATTCGGCGTCGGAGGGATTCTCCAATTTTTCCGCGAGGTCCAATTCCGGCAGGCCGGTGGAATCCATGCGCACTAAAAAATCATAGGTTAATTCGATCACCCGGAAAGAGACCGCGTCCGACTGGGTGCGGGGATCCAGGTTGGTGGGGTTATCGTAGAGCGCAACGCGAAGCTCCTGGTTCTTGATGTGCTCTTCGGAGGGGCTGCCGCAGCCGCCCAGGAAAGACAAAAGGGCTGCCAGGCCGGTAAAAAAAATTCGTTGTAAAATAATTTTCATGTTTGCTGAGGATGAGTACAGTTTGCTGTTTCTTTGGAGGGTGGGCGGGAAAACGATACCACTTTTCTTCCGCTCTGTTTTTGCTGTTCCTGGTAATATTTTACAATTGCCCGCAAATCGAAATTGAATTTTGCCGCATGTTCCTGTCGTATTCTATGAATCTCTTCAATGATCGGGTCTCGCCACATAATATTATTCTCCTGGGTCTTCATCCCCTACCTCTGCTCCTCCACCACCCGCAACACCCGCCAGTGCTGGGAGCCGGGAACGATCAAGGGAGCGATGGCATCGGAGTATTGCTTCAATAGCGGGTGAGAGAGGCTCTGTAGCGCCGCCTCGAAATCGGCTAAGCTCTCGAAGATGTAAGCATCTACAATATGCGAGGGCGAGACGCCCAGGTGCCCGACCTGCAGCCGGTGCGAGCGCACTCGCCTGAATTCGGTGTGCGCGAACTTGGCCAGGTTCCAGGCTTTCAAAATCTCCAGCGCCTCGGCCTGCCGGCCAAAGGGGATGTCAATATGCCACTCACACACGAACATCAGTGATTCTCCTGATCATTGCTCGCCGGCTCCGGGCTTGTTCTGCGAATCCGGGTTGAGGCGGGGATTGAGGCACACCACCGGGGCGGCGGCGCTAAGGGGGTTGAGATATTCGAGCAGCCGCGCCCTCAGCGTTTCCGGCTCGCCCTTTACCGGCAACCCTAAAATCTCGCAGGCGCGGCGAAGCTGCTCCGGGGAGGTTTTGGCGTCCGCCACGAACCTGACGGCGTCTGTTTTGGTTGGCATTGAATATCTCCTTGGGTGCAAAATAAATTTTGCACTCCTATTTTAGCCATTTGGTCAATAAATAACGGTCATGGTCTTCAAACCCGGCGCCGCGGTAAAACGCCCGGGCGCTCAAGTTGGAGCGCTCTACCTCCAAATGCAGCGCCCGCACGCCCAGCGAACGACAGGCTTCCTCCGCAAATTTCAGCGCCGTTTTGCCAATTCCCTGGCCGCGGTAATCCTCGCGGATGAAGATTTCGTCGATAAAGGCGTCCCGCCCGTGGTACTCCAGGCTGTATCCCAGGGCCAACACCAGGTATCCCACCGACTCGGCTTCATGCTCGATGAGCCACACCAGCCCCAAATCGGGGCTTTCAAGGAGATTTGCCAGCGCGGCGCGGGCCTGCGGCTCGTTCCAGGGAATCCGGTCATGGTGGTAAAGCTGCGCCATGAAGGCGAGCAGGGTTTCAACGTCGCCTTTATGCGCCTGGCGAAAGCTGGGTTCTACGGAAAATTGTTTTTTCATAGCATTTTGGGGGATAAAGACCTTTGAGGTTTTGTAAACCTCAAAGGTCTAATGCTGATTACCCAACAATTCCCGGTAGAGCAATTTGACGGTTTTGTCGATTTTCTCTTCCGGCATGATCCAGGAGACGCGCAGTTCGCTGACCTGGAGCAGCTCCGGGGAAATTTGCAGCCTTTCCAGCGCCCGGAAGACCCGGGCGGCATTATCGGAGTTGAAATTCAGCCCCGTTCCGATAATCCCGATAATGCCGATAGAATCATTGCAAATCCATTGGGGGATTTCACCCTCGCCGTTGATGGCTTGCAGGCTTTTTTCCAAAACGGGCAAAAAACGCCGCTGGATGACCATTTCCAGGGATTCCGGTTGCAGCACGTATGCCTGCACCTTGACTCCCCGCGCCGCCATTTGCTGATTGAGACGGTGTTTTAAAACCGGATCGCGGGTAACGATTTTCAGGTGCGCCATCCCCTTCTGGCCCACAATTCCGCTGATGGCGGAGCTGTTATGAGGCTGCTCGGTAATAATGGTGCCGATGTTCCCGCTAAAACTCGATCCTACCGCAACGTTTACCTTGTTGTGGCGGGCAAATTCCACGGACTCGGTTTTCAAAACCCCCGCGCCCATGTTGGCCATTTCGATCATCTCGTCGTATGAAATCTGCGGATTAAGCCCGGTTTGCGGGATCAAACGCGGTTCCGCGACATAGACGCCCTCCACGTCTTTCAGGATTTCACAGCGATCCGCGTGCAGCGCCGCCGCCAGGGCAATGGCGGTAGTGTCCGAGCCGCCCCGCCCCAGGGTGGTAATCTCTTTATTGACGCTCACTCCCTGGAAACCGGCCACGATCACGATCTTGCCGCTCTCCAACGCCTCGCGAATGCGCAGGCCGCGCACTTCCAAGATACGCGCCTCAGTGTGGCGGTCGTCGGTGATGATGCCCACCTGGGAGCCGGTAAAGGAGATCGCTTCATGTCCCAGGTCGGAAATGGCCATGGCCAGCAAGGCAATGGAGATGCGCTCCCCCACGGAGAGCAGCATGTCCATTTCCCGCTCCGGGGGATTTTGGGAGACCGCGCGGGCCATTTCTACCAGGTGATCGGTAGTGTCGCCCATGGCGGAGACCACCACCACCATTTGATTACCTTTGCGATGCTCTTCGACGATGCCGCGCGCCACCCGCTTGATGTCTTCCGGGGTGGCGACGGAACTGCCGCCGTATTTTTGGACTACCAGGGCCATAGGAAAATCGAGGGGGTTGGATGATTGGATTAGTGGATTAGTGATGAGAGGAGTGCAAAATTCATTTTGCACTGCGAGTATGCGGAATAAATTCTGCACTCCGGATTTTCCGCCATCATCTCTCATTAAACGATCAGCTCATATCGCCGCAGCACCGTTTCCAGCTTCTTCTGGTTGGACTCGCTCATTTCGCACAAAGGCAGGCGGAAACCGCCCACTTCCATGCCCATCAAATTCATAGCGGTTTTGACCGGGATGGGATTGGTTTCCAGAAACATCGCCTCGTGCAGCGGCTCCAACTTGTGGTGCAGCAGCAGCGCTCTTTCCTGATCGCCGCCTAAAAAGGCTTCGATCATCTCGCTGATTTTGTCGGGAACAATGTTGGCCGTGACGGAAATAGTTCCTTTCCCGCCCACGGCTAAGATCGGCAGGGTGAGATTGTCATCGCCGGAGAGGATCGCCAGCCTGTCCCCGCAGCGGCGGTGGATTTCGGAAATCTGCCCCAAACTGCCGGAAGCTTCCTTGATGGCCACGATCCGTTCATGCCCGCTGAGCCGCTCTACCGTTTCCGGGAGGATATTGACCCCGGTGCGCCCCGGCACGTTGTAGATCACCACCGGCAGGCCGCCCTCGTCGGCGATTTTCATATAATGGCGATACAGCCCTTCTTGGGTGGGTTTATTATAGTACGGCGCAACGACCAACACCGCGTCCGCGCCGATTTTCCGGGCGACTTTGCTCAATTCCACGGAGTGCTGGGTGCTATTCCCCCCGGTACCGGCAATCACCTTCAACCTGCCGTTGGCTTCATTTACGACGGTTTCAAACAATATTTGCTTTTCTTTATCGCCTAAGTTGGGAGATTCCCCGGTAGTTCCGGCGGGAACCACCGCGGGAGTGCCTTTGCGGAGATGGAACTGCACTAATTCGCGAACTTTTTTTTCACTCAGACTGCCGTCGTTGCGGAACGGGGTTACCAGCGCGGGAATGGCTCCATGGAACATGTTGAATCCTCCTGTAAAAAGTTGCAGCGAATTTAACCGGATGCGCCGGGCATGTCAAGGGACAAGAACCAAAGTCCAAGAACCAAGAAGCGGGAGCCATACATTTGATTCTTGGTTTTTGGACGCTGGCTCTTGTCCCTTGGTTCTTGGAACTTGGTTCTTGGCTCTTGGTTCCTGGAACTTTCATAGATAAATTGCAACAGCAAAACGAAAGTCAGGAGAAAATCATGGAAGTTGGCATCGTCGGGTTGCCGGTATCCGGCAAAACTACCTTGTTTTCTACTTTGAGCGGGCAGGCGGCTGTTGGACAAGCCGGGGGGAAAGTGGATGTTCACCGGGGCGTCGTCAAAGTGCCGGATGAACGGCTGGATCGGCTAAGCGAAATTTTTCGACCGAAGAAGACAACTCATGCCGCTATCGAATACATCGAAGTGGGCGGCATGGAGCGCGAAGCCGCATCTGCAAAGGGATTCGATCCCCAGTTCTTGCATACCCTTAAAAACACCGCCGCCCTGTGCGTGATGATCCGCGCGTTCGAGAACGAGTTCCATCCCCATCCTTCCGGAAACGTGGACGTCAACCGGGATATCCGGACCGTGGAAACGGAATTTCTGCTCTCCGATCTCTCCATTGTCGAAAACCGCATCGAACGGCTGGAAAAACAGATCCTGAAATCAAAGGAAGAGGTGAGCGTGCGGGAGTTGGACTTGTTGAAACGCTGCCGGGAATTTTTAGAATCGGAAAAAGCGTTGCGGGAAATGCAATTCAGCGAAGAGGAGGAGTTGATGGTGCGGGGTTTCCAGTTCCTTTCCGCCAAACCGCTCATCTTTGTCATCAACATCGATGAGAAAGAGATTAAAAGAGAAGCTGAAATTCTTTCCCGCATTCCCGAAAAGCCCCATGTGAAGGTAATCGCCCTTTGCGCGAAAGTGGAGCAGGAAATCTCGCAACTGGCGGAAGCGGATCGCGCCATGTTTCTGGAAGATTTGGGAATTGCCGAGCCTGCGCTGCCGAAGCTCATCCACTCCTCTTACGACCTCTTAGGCCTGATCTCCTTTTTCACTGTGGGAGAGACGGAATGCCACGCCTGGACCATTAAGCAGGGAACTCATGCGCAAAAAGCAGCCGGGGAAATCCACACGGATTTGGAAAGGGGCTTTATCCGCGCCGAGGTGGTTCACTACGATGAGTTCATGAAGTGGGGAAGCATGGCCAAATGCCGGGAACACGGGGCGCTGCGGCTGGAGGGGAAACAGTATCCGGTCAAGGATGGGGATATTATGACGATTCGCTTCAACGTTTGAAGCCGGGGCGCATGGAGCATGGCGCAGAGAGCAGAGAAGTACTCTATGCACTCTGCTCTTTGCACTATGCACTATGCGCTCCGCTCTCTGCGCTCTAAAACCTTTCTGCTTCGGTGAGGCACTCCTGGTAGGTTTCCCGGCGCCGGTTATCAATGCGCATCATGGCTTCGATGTTCTTGCGGTCTTTGTCGTAAGTGAACAGGGTGCAGAATTCCTGGTAGTGGGAATCTAAAAAACGCTTCAGTGCGGTGCTGTTCGGCTGCCGTTTGAAAAGCCGGTCCAGCAGCTCGATAACCTTGTTGGAATACAAGGGCACCCGGGAGGCGTCTCTTCGCTCTTCAACGTAAAACAATCCTTCGTAATAATAGAACTTCGCCTCTCGGAGATTAAGATGATCTCCGTCGGTGATGAGCTGGAGTTCTTCCAGGCGATTGCGCCAGCCCAGGGAGTAGCCGCTGATCAGTCCCTCGTCGGCGATGTGCCTGGCCCGGTCGTAATAAGGCGTCCCTCCCTGGATGAAATAGGTATCCAGCTCCCCGGCAATTACCATGTACACGTAAAAATCCACCATCCCCAGGAGAGGATTAAATAACACCCGCTGGTGGTCGATTATCTGGCCGGTCTGGTACGGGAATTCGAAGGATTTATCGAGATAATTCTCCCCCGCCGGTGAGTTGATGATAAACTGGGCGCGATAGATTCTCTCCGATCCACGCATCGTCATCGTTTCCACCACAATGCTAATCCGGCTGTTGATCAAAATATCTTCATTGCTGTTGGTCCACTTATAATTATTGATATAATCGTCCAACACCCGGGGAAGCTCCGCTAAAATGGCCCGGTCTTCCGGTTGGAGGCGCTCCGCCTCCACGGTAAGGCGCGCCTGGAAGGTTTGCCCAAAGGCAAATTGAATCAACCCGCAAAGCGCCAGGCGCATCCACCAATCTACCAGCAAATGAAATTTTATATTCATGGGCTACCTGCCAGATCTATGTATAATCGCCAAAAATTTAACATCCCTTGAACCGCTTTACAAGGTATATTCCGGGTAGCAAATCGGGATTCAATAAATACGCATATCCGGGCAGTAGCCGGTAGTGGTTATATTTTGACTGATAACATTTGTTCTCATGCCACGAAACCACAAAGGCGCTAAGTTTTCACCAAGCATTTAGTACCTTGGTGACGTTTCGTATCTTAGCGCCTTTGTGGCAATTACCCTTTCATCAGTCAAAACTTAACCACCACCCAGTAGCCCATGATGCACTTTGCGCCATGCACGCTGCCCCTTGCACACAATGGCATCGTGCTCAACCAGATCATTAATACTGCATCCCGTCATCCGCGCGCTCTATTTTTGCGCCTAATTTTTTCAATTTATCCACAATCGCTTCGTAACCGCGGTCGATATGATAGACCCGGTGGATGTCGCTGACCCCTTCCGCGGCGAGCGCCGCCAATACCAGGCTGGCGCTGGCGCGCAGATCGGTGCTCATTACCGGGGCGCCTTTCAGTTTCTTAACCCCGCGAATAAATACGGAATTCCCCTTTTGGAGCACATCCGCTCCCAACCGTTGTAATTCGGGCACGTGCGCAAATCGGTCTGAATAGATCGTATCGGTCACCACGCTGCTGCCCGCGGCAATAGACATCAGCGCGACCCACTGCGCCTGCATGTCCGTGGGATAGCCCGGATATACCGCTGTGGTGATGTTTACCGGCTTGATCGCCCCGGCAGCGGCGAGCTGAACGCCGGATTCGCCGATATTGATTTCTGCCCCGGCTTCCCGGAACTTTGCCAGCACTTCGCTGAGGTGCCCCGGCTCGCAGCCCTTCAGGGTAATCTCCCCCCGGCTGATCATGGCCGCGGCCAGGTAAGTCCCGCTTTCGATGCGGTCGGGAATGATGCTAAACTCCGTGGGATGCAACGATTCTACCCCCTTGATGTGAATCCGCTTGCTGCCCAGCCCCTCGATTTTTGCCCCCATGCGAATCAAAAATTCGCCTAAGTTGACGATCTCCGGCTCCTCCGCAGCATTTTCGATGAGGGTGGTTCCCTTTGCCAGGGTCGCCGCCATCATAATATTTCCGGTGGCCCCCACGCTGGAGACGTCTAAGTAGATCTGCTTTCCGGCCAGCCTTTTGGAGCGGGCATTGATGTAACCCTGGTCCAATTCGATCTTCGCGCCCAACGACTCCATGCCCTTAAGGTGCAGATCCACCGGGCGCGGCCCCCAGGCGCAGCCCCCGGGTAACGATACCCGCGCGCGGCCAAACCGCGCCAGCAGCGGCCCCAAAACGTAAATGGAGGCGCGCATGGTTTTGACCAGCTCGTAAGGCGCTTCCGGGAAATCGGCGTGAGAGGTATCGACGAGCATGGTGTGCTCGGCGAGTTCCACCTTCGCCCCGATAATGCGCATCAGGTGGGCGATGGTGCGCACGTCGCGCAGTTTGGGAATGTTATGCAAGCGGTATTCGCCCGGGGCTAACAGGCAGGCGGTAATGATCGGCAGCGCCGCGTTTTTAGAGCCGCTGATCTCCACCTCGCCTTTCAGCGGGGTTCCGCCTTCGATGATGAATTTATCCATTATACCCCATCTTTCACCCGGCTTTCCTCTATCAGCTGCCGGGCGCTTTTCAACGCCGTTTCGGAAATTTTTTCCCCGGCCAGCAGCCGGGCGATCTCCTCTACCCGTTGTTCTTCATTGAGCGCAGTAATGCGAGTGAAGGTGCGCTCGTTTTCCACGTATTTTTCCACCGAATAGTGCGATTCCCCATGGGAAGCGATCTGCGGCAGGTGGGTAATGCAGAGAATCTGGCGGCTCTTGCTCAGCCGGTAAATACTGCGGCCCACCGCCTGGGCAATCCGCCCGGAGACCCCCTGGTCGATCTCGTCGAAAACCAGGGTGGGAACCTCGTCCACGCTCGCTAAAATACTCTTGAGCGCCAGCATGATGCGGGAAATTTCCCCCCCGGAGGCAATCTTGTTCAGGGGTTTGAAATCCTCCCCGGGGTTGGGAGAGATATAGAACTCCAACTGGTCCACCCCGAACTCATCGGCGTAGAAACACTTGCCGTTTTCATGGAAGATTCCCGCGGCGTCTTCCACGCGCCCAATGCTGACCTGAAAGCGGATATCGGGCATTCCCAGGGTGGACAATATCTCGCGCACCGCCTGCTCCATTTCCCCGGCCGCGGCCTGCCGCTGCCGGGAAAGCTCGGCGGCGGCCTGGTAGTACTGGTTCAGCGCGCCGTGCAATTGTTTTTGCAGTTTTTCGATCTCAAAATCGAAATTTTCCCGCAGGGACATATCCTCCTTGACGCGCTGCTGGTATTGCAAAATTCCTTCGACCGAAGCGTTGTATTTCTTTTTGAGCTGGGCGATCAGGTTCAGGCGGGATTCCACTTCATCCAGCCGGCGGGGATCGAACTCCAGGCGGCTTTGAAACGCCTCGATACTGCGCGAGGCCTCTTCCACCACGATGCGGGCGCCGGAGAATTCTTCGCACAATTTTTTTAGATCATCGGCAAATTCGCCCAATTCCTGCAAGTGGTGCTCTGCCTGCCCCATCGCGGCGATCAGGTTGAACTCCCCCTCGCTGAAAAGGGTATTCAACTGGGCGGATACGGCGAATAATTTCTCCGCGTTGGCGAGCAGATTGCGCTCCCGGAGCAGTTCCTCCTCCTCGCCGCTTTTCAGGGCAGCTTTTTCGATTTCCTGGTATTGAAATTCGTAGAGGTCGTATTTGCTGTTCAATTCCTGCTGGCGCTGCTGCAAGTCGTGCAGGGCTTTTTCTATCGCTTTTAGCTGCGCGAATTTCCCGGCCACGGTTTGTAAATGAGGCGAAAGCTGCCCTAAGGCGTCCAAAAAGTGGCGGTGGGTTTCCCGGCGCAGCAGGGACTGGTGCTCGTGCTGGCCGTGAATATCTAACAGCCAGTCGCCTACCTCCGCCAGGGTAGCCACGGTGACCGGAACGTCGTTGATAAAGGCGCGGGAGCTGCTGGAAAGGGAGATTTCCCGCCGCAAAAACAACTCCTCGCCGGCGGCGATCCCTTTGGATTCCAACAGCGCCTTTACCGGCGGCAAATTGCGGGCATCGAAAATTGCTTCCACGAAGGCTTTATCGAAGCCGGTACGGATCACTTCCGTGTACACCCGCCCGCCTAACACCGCGGCGATGGCGCCCACCAGGATGGATTTCCCTGCCCCGGTCTCCCCGGTCAGAATATTCAGACCGGGACGAAATTCGATCTGCAAATCCTCCGCTAATGCAAAATTGCGAATGTGAAGAAATTTCAGCATAATCCGCCAGATGGTTTTTCAGGGAGGCTAATTTACGGTACAGTTTGGGAGAATTTCAAGCGCTTTCATTTAGCGGGAAAAGAAGCTGCAAGAGGGCAATTTTCATGGTTTTATATTGGATGGGTTGATTTTCCGCTTTAAATTGGGCGCGAAAATGGTGTTATGGTACTCAAGTGTTCGGGTGTTTTGGTTCTTGCTTCCCTCTCCGGGAGGTACTGGTTCTTTATAAGGAAATCAATGACAAAAGATGATATACTAAAGCTGACCCACTTAGTCACCTGCGCCGGGTGAGCATCCAAAGTGGGTCCGGGCGACCTGAATGAAATTTTGCGCAACCTGCCCCGGGAGATCGATCCCGCGGTGTTGGTGGGCATCGATACCCACGACGACGGGGGCGTGTTCCGCATCTCCGAAGACCTGGCCATGGTGCAGACGGTGGATTTCTTTACCCCTATCGTGGATGATCCCTATGATTTCGGAGCCATCGCCGCGGCGAATTCCCTGAGCGATATTTACGCCATGGGCGGAACGCCGCGCACCGCCTTGAATATCCTGGGCTACCCCAATACGGTGGTGAATACCCAAACCGTGGCGCAAATCATCTTGGGCGGCTACGAAAAAGCCCGCGAAGCGGGGGTGGCTATTTTAGGCGGGCATTCGGTGAAAGACCCGGAACTCAAATTTGGCCTGGCAGTGACCGGGTTTGTATCGCCCGGCGAAATTCTGCGCAACAGCACCGCCCGGGCGGGGGACGCGCTGGTGCTCACCAAACCGGTGGGAACCGGCGTTCTCACCACCGCCCTCAAAAACGAGCGTCTGCCGGAGGATATTTTAGCGACTATCACCGCGGCCATGAAGCAGCTCAACAAAACCGCTTCGGAAGCGATGAAGCGCCACGGCGCCCACGCCTGCACCGACGTTACCGGTTACGGGCTGTTAGGGCATTTGTACGAGATGGCCGAGGGCAGCGGCCTTTCCGCCAGGATCGAGAGCGCCCGGGTTCCCCTGTTTTCCGCGGCGCTGGAATTTGCCCGGGGCGGCAGCATTCCCGGGGGACTAAAGGAAAACCGCGCCTTCTTGAAACCCTATATTCGCATCGCGCCGGGCGTTGACGAGGCGTTGGTCAACCTGCTCCACGATCCCCAAACCTCCGGGGGGCTGCTCATCGCCCTGCCGCCGGAAAAGACGCAGGAGTTGGTGCGCGATTTAAAGGAGAACAGCGGCATCGAGGCGGCAATCATCGGCGAGATGCTGCCGCGAGGGGAAACGGCGATCAAGGTGGTTTAATGGGAACGCGGATGGCGCTGACTATGTGGATGTTATCATAGTATTTTTAAACACATAATCTTTAATCCTTTTCACTTTTTCCTTTTTTACTTTTAACTGAGAAAAATGAAGACCACCGCCATCGCCCACGCCAACATCGCCCTGGTAAAATACTGGGGCAAGCGCGACGCCGCCCTGAATTTACCGGCAACCGGCTCTATTTCCCTTACCTTGAAAGAGTTATTCACCAAAACCACGGTAGAATTTTCGGATGATCCGGCGCAGGATGAACTGACCCTCAACGGCGAACGCGCAAATCCAAAGGATGAACAGCGCGCCGGAAAGTTCCTGAATTTGATCCGGGCGCAGGCCGGGACCGGCCAGTTTGCCCGAATTACCAGCGAAAATAATTTCCCTACCGGCGCGGGGCTGGCCTCTTCCGCTTCCGGGTTTGCCGCCCTGGCCCTGGCCGCCGCCCACGCCGCGGGGTTGAACCTCTCCCCTGCCCGGCTTTCCGAATTAGCCCGGCGCGGCTCCGGCTCCGCGGCGCGCTCCATCTTCGGCGGGTTCGTGGAAATGAAGCCCGGCGTTCTCCCCGACGGCTCCGATGCCGTGGCGGTGCAACTGCACGATGAAACCTTCTGGCCGCTGGAAATGCTCATCCTGATCACCTCCGCGGCGGAAAAGGAGATTGGCTCTACCACGGGCATGAACCGCAGCGCGGAAACCTCTCCCTATTACCCGGCCTGGGTCGCTTCTTCCGTCGCCGATTTGGAGGCCATGCGCGACGCGATTTCCCGCAAAGATTTCCAGCAATTAGGCGAGATCGCCGAATTCAGTTGCTTCAAAATGCACGGCCTGGCGCTCTCCGCCCGCCCGGCCATTTTATACTGGAACTCCCTGACGGTAGAACTCATCCACGCGGTTCGCGGCCTGCGCCAAAAGGGAATTCCCGCCTACGTTACCATCGACGCGGGGCCGCAGATCAAGGTGATCTGCCTGCCGGAGTACTCGGAACAAATCCGCGCCGCGCTGGAACAAATTAGCGGCATCCGGCAGATCATCAAAACCTCCCCGGGGCCGGGGGCGCGGCTGGTTGAGGATTAGTAAAGTGATTTTCAGGTTTTTTTTGACAGGATATACAGGATTGACCGGATATTTCTTAATCCGGTTGATCCTGTGCATCCTGTCAGAAAATAGATTTATCCTCTACCTGCTTGCGTGAAATACGGGCAAGAGAGTATGACATCGCCAATAATATCCCGGGCGCCGGGAAAACTGATCTTATTAGGTGAATACGCCGTGTTAGAAGGCGCTCCGGCGCTGGTTGCGGCGGTGAATCGCCGCGCTATGGCGACGATGCAGCCGGTGTACGGCGCGGAATTCCGCGTGGAAGCGCCGGATATCGAGATCTCCACCATCTCCTTCCGGGTGGATGACGCCGGCGAGGTGTACTTTGCCTCCGATGTTCCTGCCGAAAGCCTGCACAAGCTTCATTTCTTCTTCGCCGCCTTCCAAACCGCGTTGCGGGCGTTGAAGGATTATCCGCAAACCTTTTCCCCCGCGGCCATCGCCCTGGACACGGGGGATTTTTTTTATCAGAACCGGCAAACCGCCGGAAAATCATTTAAATTGGGATTGGGTTCCAGCGCCGCCCTGACGGTGGCATTATTGGGAGCAATGCTGGCCCGCGCCGGAAAACCCCCGATCAGCCGAAAGGAACGAGGGGAGCTTTTCCGGCTGGGCGTGCAGGCCCACCGCGCCGCCCAGGAAAACCTCGGCAGCGGCATCGACGTGGCCGCCAGCGCCTTTGGCGGGGTGTTGAAATACCAGATTCCCGCGGGCAAGCCCCCGGAATTCGCGTTGATCGAACCGCTTGCCCTGCCCAAAAATTGCCATTTCCGGATCGTTTGGAGCGGAAAATCCGCCTCCACGACGGATCTGGTCAAGCGGGTGCATTGTTTTCGGGATAAAGACCCGGTGGGGTACCAAAAAATCATGGCGGAAATGGCCGAACTCTCCTCCGCGGGGATCGCGGGGTTGAAAAAAGCCGATACGCCCGCTTTTCTCGACGCCGTTCGGGAATACTGCCGGGCGATGGAGCGCCTGGGGCAGCTCAGCGACGCGCCAATCCTCTCCCCGGAGCACCGGCGCATCGGCGAGATCGTTCGGGAGTGCGGGGCGGCCTACAAACCCTCCGGGGCCGGGGGCGGGGATTTGGGGATTGCCTTTGCCGCCTCCGCCAACATTCTCCAGGAATGTGATGTTCGCTTGAAGAAAGCGGGAATTGAATGTATCGACATAAGTATTGCGCGAAAGGGCATTCAAATAAATTGAATCGTCAACTGGATTGTTGAATGAAGACCTCAAGGTTTTGGAAACCTTTGAGGTCTATAGCGACAAACTCAACGAGGTAATCCCAAATGGATCGTTCCCGTATCCCGCAATTTTACAAATATTCCGTTTTGGAACGCTTAGAAATCCTGAAAGAGCGGAATCTCATTTCCCAGGATGATTATCGGACGCTCTCCAACGGCAGAAGCATGCTCAGCTTAGAAGAAGCCGATAAAATGGTGGAAAACGTCATCGGGGTTTTCTCCCTGCCCATCGGGCTGGGGTTGAATTTCCTCGTCAACGGCAAAGATTACCTCGTGCCGATGGCGGTTGAAGAGCCTTCCATCATCGCCGCGGTGAGCTCCGCGGCCAAAATCGTGCGCCAGGGCGGCGGTTTCAAAGCTGAAAGCACCGCTCCCATCCTCATCGGCCAGGTGCAGGTGGTGGACATCGAAAACCCCGCCCACGCCAAAAAAGCGATCTTGCAGAACCGGGAAGAGATCATCAACCTGGCCAACAGCCTGCACCCGCGCATGGTCGCCCGGGGCGGCGGCGTCAAGGACATCGAGGTGATTATTCACCCTTCGTCGTCGCACCGCGGCGATATGCTGATCGTGCACCTGTTGGTGGACACCCGCGACGCCATGGGCGCCAACCTGGTCAACAGCATGTGCGAAGGGGTGGCATCGTTGATCGAAAAAATCGCCAACGGAAAGGTGTTTCTGCGCATACTTTCCAACCTCAGCGACCGCGCGCTGGTGCGGGCGGAGTGCGCCATCCCCACCCAATACCTGGCCGGGAAAGGCTACAGCGGCGAGGAGGTGCGCGACGGCATCATCTTAGCCAATGAATTTGCTTCGGTAGATCCCTACCGCGCCGCCACCCATAACAAGGGAATTATGAACGGCATCGACGCGGTGGCGATTGCCACCGGCAACGATTGGCGGGCCATCGAGGCGGCCGCCCACGCTTACGCGGCCCGGGGCAATACCTACACCTCCCTCACCCAGTGGTACAAGAATGACGCCGGCGACCTGGCCGGCAAACTTACCATTCCCTTGAAAGTAGGGATCGTTGGGGGGCCCCTGGAATCCAATCCGGTGGTGGAAATTCTCCTGCGCCTGCTGAACGTTTCCCGGGCCACGGAGCTGGCGGAAGTGATGGCGGCGGTGGGATTGGCGCAGAACTTTGCCGCCATCCGGGCGCTTTCCACGGAAGGAATTCAACAGGGGCACATGACTCTGCACGCCCGCACCGTCGCCCAGGCCGCGGAAGCGCCGCCGGATATTTACGACGAAGTGGTGGATCAATTGATCAAAAGCGGGGAGATCAAGGTGTGGAAAGCGCAGGAGATTGTGCAATCGCTGCGGCAGCGGGCCGAGGTTGCCCGGGCCAGGGAGGAAATGGTTGCGGAGGAGCAGGAAGAACTGCCGGCCGGATTCGGCAAAATCATTCTCTTTGGGGAGCACGCCGCGGTGTACGGCAGCCACGTAATTGCCGCCCCGGTTCCCCTGGCCATCCAGGCGAAGGTGGAAGACGAAGAAGACGGCATCCACTTAGTCATTCCCCGCTGGGGGGTGGAAGAGCGGTTGCGCATGAACGTGGAGCACAAGTACTCCATTTTCCAATCCCTGGACCTGATTTTGAATACCCTGGGCTTGCGGGATAAGAACATGCGCATCGAAATTTATCCCCACATCCCCCGGGCTATGGGGTTAGGCGGTTCATCGGCGCTGGCGGTGGCGATCATCCGCGCCCTTTCGAAACATTATACGCTCGACCTGAGTGATGAGCAGATCAACACGCTGGCCTTCAAATCGGAACAGATCGTGCATGGAACGCCTTCCGGGATCGACAATACCATGGCCACCTACGGCAAATTCATCCTCTACAAAAAAGGCGATCCGCCCCTGATCAAACCTATCGAGGTGCCCAAACCGATCCCCATGGTGATCGGCATTACCGGGGTAGAGAGTTTGACCGCTAAAATGGTCGCCAACGTACGCAGCGCCTGGGAAAAGAACCGCTTTATGTACGACAAGATTTTTACGGAAATCAACAACCTTACCCTGGAAGCAGCCAAAGCGATCAAGCGCTACGATCTGGAGAAATTGGGCGATTACATGAACATCAACCAGGGCTTGTTGAACGCCCTGCAAGTTTCCAGTTGGGAATTGGAAGAATTGATCCAGATTGCCCGCAAAGCCGGGGCGTTGGGCGCTAAACTGACCGGCGGCGGGGGCGGCGGGGCCATGATCGCTCTCTGCCCGGGTAACGCCGATGCGGTGGTGGAGGCCATGCGCAAAGCCGGCTACCGGGCGCTGATAGCCAATATCGGTTAAATGTGTTCGTGTGTTCAGGTGTCTAAGTTACTCGAACACATGAACACATGAGCACTAAAACACACTAAGACTTTTAGAGGGAACGACCCATGCTGCAAAATGATCAGCAAGTTTCTTTTGACGATGAATTGTTAGTAGTGGTGGATGAAAAAAACCGGGTGTTGGGGTACAAAAACAAATTAGAGTGCCACAAGGGGGAGGGCATTTTGCACCGGGCATTTTCGATCTTCATTTTCAATGATAGAGGAGAGGTGTTGATCCAGAAACGCAGCGGGCAAAAGCATCTCTGGCCGCATTTCTGGTCCAATAGCTGCTGCAGCCACCCCCGCAAGGGTGAAGAGCTGGAAAACGCGGTACAGCGGCGTCTGGCCGAGGAGTTAGGCATCAGCACGCCTTTAACGCACCTGTTTACCTTTCAATATCACGCCAAATTCGGTAACGTGGGGTCGGAGCGGGAAATTTGCGCGGTTTATATGGGCAAGAGCAATGATAAAATTGTAGTAAATCCCACTGAGATTGCGGAGTGGAAGTGGATCAAAATCAATAATCTGACCCGGGAGCTTGCCAAAGACCCCGATCAATACACTCCCTGGATAAAATTAGAGTGGGAGAGGATGATGCTGGAGCACCGGGGGGAGATCGAGCATATTATTCTCGGGAGATCATGATGGAGATGATCCGTAGCAAGCCAACAAACTTTGCAGGGGCGCGTCAGCACGGCGCGCCCCTACAACAGCCGGCTTCACTTCAATAATACCATCTTCTGCACCCGCTTGAAATCCCCCGCCTCAAAACGGTACACGTACACTCCGCTGGCAAGCGCGACGCCGGCATCGTTGCGGCCGTCCCAGGCGACTTCATGATGCCCGGGCGCAATTGCCCCGTTGACCAGGGTGCGCACCGGCTGGCCCAGCAGGTTATAAATCTGCAATTTGACGTCCCGGCGTTCCGGAAGGGTAAACGTAATCCGGGTATCGGGGTTGAAGGGGTTGGGGTAATTCTGGCTGAGGGAGAATTCCACCGGCGCGATTTCTTCTTCCTGCGCAATGCCCACCGGGGTCTCCAGGCGCACGTCGTCGATAAACCAGTCATCGTTGGGGAAATTGCTGGCCCCGCCTAAGGAGCGAAATTTTACCTGGAATTGGCCGTGAAAATAGCTGCCCCCGCCGTTGGGCGCGTTTTCGATATCAATGGTTTCCTGCGCGAAAGGCTGCACAGGGGAACCCTCGTAAAACTTCACCATTACCCATTCGCCGAGGCTGTTTCGGAACCAGACTTGCAAGCTATCCTCCGGCTCCGGGGCGTTGCCGTTGCCCTGGGGCTGGTAGTAGTACGACAGCGTTACCCCGGATCCCTCCATTCCGCTCAAATCCAGGGTTTTCAGCTCCACGGTTTCTTCTCCGTTGGGCCTGCCGTTCAGGTTCAGGGCAAATGGAGCGCTGGGGGGATTAGCGGAGCGATTGTTGACCTCCGTGGTGGTATTGATCCAGATCGCCGAATCGGGTTCGCCGGAAGCGATGAACTGGTCAACGATGGGCAGGCCCAGGGGAGTGGCCAGCTTCGCGGTCGGCGCGCTCTGGTTGGGAGGATTTTCGTTATCGACGCTGGTAATGTGCCACTGGTAATTGCCCGGAACAGCAGGAGCATACACGCCGGAATCGATGATTCCGGTATCCCCGGAAGCGCGGGTAAAGGTTGCTACCTCCAGGTCATTTTGATATAAAATTACCCCGGCGTAGTCATCCATGGTGGTGCTGTCCACGTTCACGGCGGCGCTGGTCCAATAAATTTTCACTTGCTGCTGATTCCCGGCGATAGCGAAAAATACCGGGGGGGCGGGAACGGGCGATCCCCCGGCAATCCAGGAGGCGCTGATGGCCTGGCTGGATACGCCGTTGCTGTCTAATTTCGCGTAAATCGTATAAGTATATTCCTGCCCGTCCACCAGGCCGGTATCCACATATTGTTCCACCACGCTCTGCACCGAATCGATCCAGGCTCCGTCGCGTTGGACGTGGACGTGATAAAAACCGGCTTCGAGGGTATCCCCGGTGACCAGGCTTGTGGGGTCATCCCAGCTCAATTGCATGGAAGCCGGGGTGGTATAATCGCTGAACGCCGCCAGGTTGGCCGGTGGATTGGGCGTGGCGATAAGCCCTTCCAGCAGGCCGGGCTTGTAAATGGCTACCAGTGAATCCATGCGCACCGCCTGCAGAGGGGTGAATTCGTACATACAGGCGTCGTCGGTGTAATCCATGTAGTTATGGATCGGATCCTGTCCGGGCTGGGGACAGCTGTCTCTCCCAATGGGGCAGCCGAATGCCTCGGAGCCTTCGTAGGGAGTATCATCCACTTCATCGCCCGGGGGGTTGCAGCCGTTCTGAAAGGTATGGTGTAACCCCAGGTAATGCCCGATCTCATGGGTGCCGGTATCGCCTTCATTATAAGGGAAAGCGGTTCCGCCGGGCAGGGAAGAGTTCAGAATAACGACGCCGTGCATGTAATGGCCTTCCGGAAAACTCCAGGGCATGTAAGCCCAGCCCAACAGCCCGCCGCCTAAGTTTGCAAGATAAAAATTGAGGGTATGGGCGGGATCGATTGCCAGGGCTTGCTTCATGGCGACTTCGGCGGCTCCCCCGCTTACGGTGTACCAGGCATTATTCGCAGTGGTATCCACGTGGGCCAGGTAAAACGCATAGCCGGAGCCGGCAAAGGCATTATTCAGGGTATCGATCTGCGCTTCGAGCTGCCACATAGGTACCAGCCCCTGGCCGCTTGTATTGGTAATGATGTGGAACGCCACGGGAATCGTAATCGTGGCGCCGGCGGTTTTCTGCCGCCACTGTTGCAAATGTTCCGCGGCATATACCCCGGCCGGCGAGGACGAGTATTCCGTGCCGCAGCGAACCCCGGGAACCCAGTCGCCATTTTCCGAAAGATACTCTGTGTCGGGGGCCGGATATTGCGCGAATACCACATTTATCGCCAGAATGCCCATCGACAAAAAGAGAAACAACTTCTTCATAAAAACTCCTGTTCAATAAGTGGCAAGGGAAGAGCGGCAATATTCGTTTGAACGAATCTACCGTTTCGGTGAAGTAAAGCGCCCCTAATTTATCGGATAAAATCGAAGATGCAAGGGATTTTATTGGGGATTGCGGGATCTCGGATTTGGGATTGCGGATTGGGGATTGGAGATTATTCTCGGTAAGGCTAAAAAATTGATTTTACTGCAATCCGAAATCAGCAATCGAAAATCCGCAATCCCGAAATTCTCAGACCCACAAAAGCACGCCTTTGCGTTTCAAGGCGATGATTCGACCCGGATCATATCCCAGGTCCTGCGCCAGAATTTGCTCCGCGTGTTCGTTGAGGTGAGGCGGGGGGGACATTTCCGGCCTGAAGTTCATAAAATTGCACTCGAAGGCGATGGTGCGCAGGCCGGTGAGGCGCTGGCCGGTCTGCGTTCCGGCTGACCGGGAGGCGGGCATCTCCGCTTCGATCACCAACTCTCGCGCGCCCTGCTGCTCGAATACCTCTTTCATGTTCAGAATGCCGCCGGTGGGCACTTTCCGGGAGTTCAGCCGCTCCAGCAACTGGCCGCGCTCGAATTTGGCGATTTGCTCCGCTAAAATTTTATTCAGCCGCTCCCGGTTCTTCACCCGCTGCGGATTACTGGAGTAGAGGGGAATGGCGGCCAGTTCCGGGCGCTCCAGCACGCTGCACAAAGTTTTGAATTGCTGATCATTCCCCACCGCCAGAACGATCTCTTTCTCATCCTTTGTTTTAAAAACGCTGCCATAGGGCGCGATATTGGGATGTTCGGAACCCATGCGCTCCGGGATATGCCCGGCCACCAGCCAGTTAGCGGCCTGGTTAGCCAGGGATGCGATGCCGGCTTGCAGCAGGGAGGTATGCACGTAACTGCCTTCGCCGGTTTCCATGCGCCGGATGAGCGCCAGCAGCAGCGCCTCCTTCAACTGGTGCGCCGCCAGCAGGTCTATCAGCGCGACGGGCATTTTCAGCGGGGCGCTTTCCGGGGTCCCGTTCATGTAGGTAAAACCGCTGGCGGCCTGGAGAATCGCATCGTATCCGGCGCGGGGGTCTTCCTTCCCATAGCCGGTGATCTGGCCATAAATCAGGCGAGGGTTGATTTCCGCCAGGGTATCGTAATCCAGGCGCAGTTTTTTGTCGTCTCCCGGTTTGTAGCTGGCGATGAGGATATCGGCCCGGCGGGCCAGGTCGTAGATCACCTGGCGGCCGTCGGCAAGGCTGGCTTTAACGGCAATGGATTCTTTGCCCCAGTTTACAGAAGAAAAATAGCTGGAAATATCGCTTTCTTTGGCTTCGGAGGGGAGTTTCCAGCTGCGGGTGACGTCGCCCATGGTCTCCGGATTTTCGACTTTGATGACCCGGGCGCCTAATTCGGCGAAAAACATTCCCACGGCCGGCCCGGCCAGAACGTTCGCCAGTTCGATCACCAGTAAATCCTTATACATGGCAGGTTCCCTGTGGTGAAGTGAGCTTAGTTTTTGAAGTGCCTAAAGTGTGTAAAGTGCCTAAAGTGCCTAAAGTGTCTAAAGTGCCTAAAGTGTCTAAAGTGACTAAAGTTAAATGGAGGATAATCTAATTATTCCCGAAAAAGTGAATCTGGCGCAGGTCAAATGCTGAAAATTTAATTTTTAACGCGGAATCGGGCAGGAGGGCGGGACGGGGGTTAATAGATAAAGAAGCTGATCGCTGACGGTTGATAGCTATTTTATCCCAAAATCCGGGTAATGCCCTTGGCGAAGCCGGGAAGGGGGGTTGTTAGCACCCGGCGGGCTAAGGAAACGTCCAGGGAGCAGTCCGGGGCGCGGGCGGCGGCAAAGCGCATCTCGACAATTTTGCGGGGGAGTAAAAGGCTTTCCGGGAGGGAGAGAGTTTCGCAAATGATCCTGCCCATATCGTAGCGGGAGACTTTTTCCGCCCCGCCGAGGTTGAGAATGCCGGTAAATTCGTTTCCGGCTAACTCCCAGAGGGCCGCGGCAAGCGCATCCACCGGGACCGGGGTGCGGTATTCATCGCAGAAGAGGGCGACCGGCTCTCCCCGGCGCAGGCGCTCGATCACTGTTTCCGTAAAGGTGGGCTGGCCGTGCAGGGAGCGCCCGTACACCAGGGCGCAGCGCGCCGCCACCGCGTCGGGATGATTGGCCAGAATGTAGCGCTCCGCCTCCACCTTGGCGCGGGTGTAAACATTGATCGGTTGGGGCGGATCGCTTTCCGAATAGCATCCCCTGGCCCCCCCGTACACTAAATCCGTAGAGGTAAAAATGAGCCGGGCGCCGATTTGCACCGCCAGGTCGCACAGTTGGGCGGCGGCGGAGAAATTGATCTGCTGCGCCGCTTCCGGCTGGGCCTCGCAACTCTCCGGGCTGGCCAGGGCGGCGCAGTGGAGAATTACTTTCGGCTCGAACGCCAGCGCCCGCTTCCAATCCGGTTGGAGAAGGTTTAACTGAAGCGCGGCGGCATGGGGAGGAAGAAAAGGAATTTTCCGCTGATGGTACTGCGCCAGTATTTCGACGTTTCCCGGCGCGGTTTTCAGCAGCCAGCTTCCTACAAACCCGGATGCGCCGGTGATCAGCACTCTTTTCATTCACAACTTTTCGTGAAATTCGTGTAATTCGTGGTTAGCAAAACGACTACAGAGAAACACCCAGCCCCAGCCGGGCGAGAGTTTGCTTGCGGGTATCGGAAGAGGCGAGGTGGCTATCAGCGACTGTGAGCTCCATCCGGAGTGGTTTAAAATTGGCTAAAATCCCCACGGACATGAAGAAAGCGTCGTTAAGCTCCCAGCGGGTGGAATAAAACCCCGCGGAGAAGGAGATTTTTTCCGAGGCCAGGAAGTAAACACTACCGGAAATATCCATTTGATTTTTCAGGCTGCTGTAAACATTCTCCCAATAGACAAAAGAAAAGTCGTTGGCCAGGCTGAACTGTTCGGAGATTTTCAGCCACCAGCCGAAGGACAGGCGGTCGGGGAGATCGGCGGTAAATGGAGTATCCTGAAATTGCGATTGAGAAATAAACCCGGAATCCGGAATCATCAAAAGCGCATATTCTTCCCATTCGATATTGCCGCTGAAGCTTGCCCCCTTCTCGAACGCTGCGCCCAGTTTCAGGAGGTCGAGAAACCGGTACCGGATGCCCGCTTTCCAGGAAATGGCCTGGTCGGTTCCAGTTGCGCTTAGCCGGGGAATTTCTTGATAATTCCTTAAAAAATCCACGTCGATCTGCGCCCCCAGCGCCAGGCCGTGAGAGGGATTGATAAAGCGGGGCAGCGCATAAGAGATCATACCCGATCCGCTATAGACATAAGTTTCGAACACCGGATGGTAAGTTTCCCCGCTTCCCTGGGGATTGTTGACCGTAAGAATAGGAATTTCACCGAAATCCAGGGAGTGAGAATATTTCTGGTTGAATCCCACCCCCATTCTAAAGGCATGAAATGGCAAAACCAGCCCGAATGATTGGGGCAGCCAGGGATTGACCCGTTCATAGGCAATATCGAAGCCAAAGGCGTCCTCAATCCGGCTGGCATACTGCATGGAAACGCCGGCGGATATTTCCGGAAAGTCCGCCAGGGAAGCGGGATTGGCCGCGGAAATGTTCCAGATCGTAGAGGTGGCCAGGTTGGAGAATCCCAGGCCGCTGTTAAAGGTAAATCCCTGGGGAAAAAGATTAAGCTGTTTGGTCGCCGTCCGCGGCGGATCGTCAGCAATGCTGATTGAAGTGGATAGAATGAGAAAAAATAAAGCCTGGCCGATGCGCTTCATCAGAACCTCCAGGTAAATTTCACCTCAAAAGCGTCTCCCTGCTGAGGATTGCCGGTATAGTTCACGTTCAAATAGGACTGGCGCTCCGGGTCGGCGGAGTTGCTTTTTTTGATCAGCCGGATCACGTCGATGGCGCTGACGATGCGGTTGAGCACCAACGCGCCGATCATCACGTCGGTGCGGCGCTTCCAGTCCAGCCGGTCGAAGCGTTTTTCGGCGTATTCCACCCGGTTTTCTTCCGAATCCCATATCCAGTCGTAGCCCGCTCCTTCCGGGTAGGTGGCTGCGAGGTCACGCTCCCGCAGTTTTGCTTCATTGAACCGGTAAATGCTGGGATAAGACGCCACGTCGATCCAGTACTGCCCGTCTTTTCCGGCGCTGTTTACCCCGGCATGGAGCGCGGCATAGGCCTCCATGTCGCTCTGCAGAATATTTACATAGTGTTTGGAAGAAAAATAACCGATCCAGAACAGCGCGTCCACCCCGATGAATACTTTTCCTAAGGTTTTGCGCCCCATGGCCCATTCTCCCGAACCGGGCAATACCAGGGACATGAGCACATATTTGAATTTGCCCCCGCCGGAAGATTGCTGCGGGTCCGCCTCCTGCGCGGAATTTACAGGCAGCGCACTATTCTGCCCGAAACGATTATCCAGCCCGAGAACAGGCGGGGTGAGGCTCTCAGCGAGAGAGCGGTCTTCTTGCGCGAAAAGAGCGGCGCTCAGCAGCAACGCCAGCGCCGCCAGACGGGGTATCATCAGATGTTTTCGATTCATTTCTCTAAATCCCTGCACAACTTTAGCCAATTTAGTTCACTTTAGACACTTTAGGCGTTTAAAAACCCACCCTCATCCCGAACATACTCACATATTCATCCACAACGAAGCGGTTCTGGTAAGTCAACTCCATGTTACGGCGATTGATGCCCCGGGCGGTAAAACCGGCGTCAACGGCGGAAATGAGGTGGTTGACCAGCGCCACCATGGTCCCGTAGCTGGCGGTTTTATAAAGCTGGTTGGCGTCGTCGCGCATGGTCGCATAGAGTGCATTCATGGAGGTAATATTTCCCTGCCCGAAGTCCTGGTAGATAGCGTGGAAATCCGCATCGTACCAGGCGTTGCCGAACTGCTTGGGATACTTGCCGATCATCTCGTAGTACTGCTGGGTTTTGGTGCCCGGCAGGTGGTGGGTAAAACCGGAGCCGGTGGGGAATTGGGTTTCGATCTCCCGCAACTGCGCCTTGATCGCCGCTTCGTTTTCCCGGTAATAATTTTCGTCGATCAGGTACCAATAGCGATTGCCGTACTCATCCTGTATGAGAGTCCCGATCTGGTCATAAGGAACGGCGGTGTAATCGGGAAAGGTTTCTTCATATCTCTGGTCGGCCAGGTAATTCACGTAAGACCAGTAGCGGTATTCGCTCCAATATTGATCGGCGTAGCGCTTGAACTCCGCGTCTTTATCATCGCCTTTTTTAGTATAAGTGAAAAACACCGTCCAGGCCGCCGCTTCCACCGCCAAAAACGCCGCCGCCTTCCAGTAGGAGCCGTTGTATAACTGTCCGGCGCCCGGCAGCAGCGCGGAGAATACCACCGCCTTGGCCACGGATTTGGTCGAGCCTCCGGCGCTTCCTTCTTCCCGGATTTCCTGCTCCAGGTTCGCTTGCAGTTGTTGGTGCAGTTGCAGGCGGTTGAGCATCGGATCGCCGCTGTCATTGGGAAATTCTTCCCCGGCCATAAGAAATAGAATCCCCCCCATTACTAAATTGACAAACCATGCCGTTTTCATGGTTGAATACCTCCTTGCTGATTGCCGGTTTGAATTTCCATCAAAAAATTCCGGTTGTCAATGGTAGAGACATTGCATGCAACGTCTCTACCACTTTGCAGCGCTTCTACCGCTACTTCCCTGGTCCAGCCGCAAATCGAAATCGAACAGCATTCCGAAATAGAATTTCCATTCCCGGGGATAAAATATCCCGTTGTTAAAATGTTCCTGAAAAGGATACGCCGCTTCAAAAAAGATACGGGTGGGGAAGAAATACCAGGAAAAGGTATCCAGGCGAAGCTGTACCCCGGCGTTGGATTTGAAGGTGTTGAAATCTAACTTATCCTCCACCCAGGCGTTGCCGTACTGGTAAAATCCTCCTAAGTACACCTTATCAAAATAGATATTCAGAATCTGCTTGTTGATATTGCGCCAGAGCGGGAAACGGTAGCTCAGCGAGCCGACCATCATCTTCCGACCTTCCAGGCCGTAAAAAGTATAGCCCTTTAATCCCACCAGCCCCCCGGCAAAAAAATGGTAAAAACTGTCCACCGGGGCGTCGATCCAGCCGCCCTGGAAACGCAGGCTCAGGCCATGCCGTTCGGTAAAGGGAACCCGAAAGTATTCTTCCCAATCCAATGAAAACCGGTCGAAATAGTATTGGGTATATTGCTCGACATTGGTAATGCGGTCGGTGGCGAAATCATCCAGGAAACGGTTCCACTCCCGCTGCACCCGCAGGCTGATGTAGCGCCCCTTACGGGGATTGATATCGCGGTCCAGGTCGCGCTGCACGTTTTCATGGCGGAGCAGCAGGCTGAGGGCGTGTCCGTGATGGTAAGTATAGCGCAGCGCGGAAAAAATAAAGGTTTGGTTGCTGGCCGGATCGTACAACGGAAAAGAAGCGATCCGGGCGCGATAAAGGCTGAAAATATATTCCATCCGGGCGAAGAGACCGCGGAATTTCCAGGGCAGGAAAAGCCCCCGCAGCCCGATATTCGCCTGGAGAAGATTGAAATTGACGTCGATCTCGGACTGCCCGCTATATCCTTCGATAGTGGCGGTATCCTTGATATTCTGAACCTGGTTGTATCCTTCGATGAAAATCGTGGGTTTCAGGATATTGTTGAATTCGAAGATGGCGAAAATGTCGTAATCTTTGCGAGCGTTGACGTCGAAACCGGCTAAAACCAGCATCCGGTTCAGGATTTCATTGCTATAGGCATAAGTTCCTAATTTAAGGGTTCCATAATCCACCACCACGCGCGGCATGATAAACACGCCCGGGAATCCGTTTTTATAAGGCTTGGCCGGCAACGTGTCCCCCAGGGCCTGGTTATATTGCGCCGGGGTCAGCAGCGGGATTCGGGTTTCATAATTATCGATGTAAGTGAGCTGTGCGGGGGAAAGCGCTTCCGCCTCGCGGAGGCGGTAAATTTTATACCCCTGGCCGATGTACTGGGAATAGAAAAGCTCTCCCGCCGGGGTCATGGTGGGCATAAACGCCCCGCCAATCACGTTGGTATAAGCTTTTTTCTCGCCGGTCTGGAGATTCAGGCTATAGACATTGAAAATACCGGTTTCGTCGCCGGCGTAGAGCAATTCCCCGGTGCGGGGATCGAAGGCGGGGTAGCGTTCGTCGCTGCGGCTGTTCAGCAGGAAGGACATCTCTCCTCCCCTCGAAGGAATTTTGGCGATGTCGCGCCCGAATTCCACGGAGGTGTCGAATACGATGTAGGAATCATCCGGGGACCAGCGGGGATGGTAAATCTGCCGCCCGTCAACGAAGCGAGTCAGTTGCGCAAGCTGCTTTCCTTTGAAGCCCACTTCCCGGTAGTAAAGCTCTTTTTTCTTCTTGCGTTCCGGGTCGATTTGCTCGCTAACCCGGTGCTCGTCCAGCTCATAAAACCGCTCCTGCCAGTTTTTCTGCGCCAGGGTCTCTTCCAGGCTCCCCAAATCCAGGGTAAAGAGGTGGGTCAGGCCATCGCTTTCCACGATGAAAGCCAGGCGGGAGCCGTCGTGCGACCAATCCGGGTGGCGCGCTCGCAGCGCCCGGGTAATCTGGTATTCCTTCCCTTTTTCCAGATCGTAGATGTAGAGATCGTTGAAATTGCTCAGCGTGGAAGGAACCGGGGTGATTTTGGCATAGGCGAGGTAACGCCCCTCCGGCGACCAGGCAAGCGAGCCGGTGATCTTTCCCGCGACCGCTTTCTTCTCCCCGCTCTCCAGGTTTTCTACCATGAGTTGGTTCAGGGAGAGATAGTCCGCCTTGCCGCTGGCCAGGTAAGCAATCTTCTTTCCGTCCGGCGAGACGAGAGGGTGCAAATTGCCGATCCCCTCCCCTACCAGCGCTTCCCCGGTCTTCAGATGTTGTTGAACGGTAGCCAACTTTTCGCCATAGGACTGTTTCAAGTGCTCATGCCACTGCCGGAACAATTCCTCTGCCCCGGTTCCGGTTACTTTTTTGATCACTCCCTTGAATGACAGAGTGAGGGGCGAATCAGCCTGGTCAGCTAACTTTGCTACCACGGTATCCCCGTAGGTTTCGGAGAGATACTTGACGAAGGCAAATCCCTGGTTGTAGGCGGATTCGTTCCCGATGCTGTTCTTGCCGAAGGTGCTCATGGCGTCGAAATTGAGCAGCTTGCCGGTCATTACCCGGTCGCGCAGGATCATTTCCCGGTGGGAATCGCGATAATCGAACTGCTTCGGCGGGGTTTGGTACTGGCAAACACCCTCCGCAAACCATACCGGAATGGTGATGCCGGAAATGGGATAGGAAACCAGCACGTCCGGAAAACCGCGCACCACGTCGGGCCGGCGGTCTTCCTCATACCCGAACCACTGAAACCAGCCCGCCGGCACGTGGCGCCCGAATTTCAGGGCTTGTTGCAGGGAAATGATATGGGTGTATTCGTGGGTGACCACGTCGCGCAGCCAGTTGTGGGTTCCGCGCAGGATGTAGTCGAGGTTTTCCGCCCAGATTTCTACTTTGTTATCATAAAAATAGGCCGCCCCGTTGGCGTAATCCTGCACGTCTTTGATAATAAACTCTACCTTCCCCTCCGGCTCGTACTGGTATAAGCCGGTCACGTGGGGATAAATATCCTCGGCAATTTCCGCCACGGCGTGGGCGGTGCGGATAGTTCCCTGGTGATAATGCACTTTGAAGTGCTCGGTCTCGATGGTCTGCCAGACCAGTTCCGGGTGGCTTGGCTCGAAATCTTCCTGGGCAAGTAAGGAAAAAGGTAAAAGGAAAAAGGAAAAAAAGAGAAGGTAAAAAAGGGAAAAGAGGATTCGCATTATTTTACCACGGCAATTTTAATCAGTTGAACCTCGGTTTTGCTGCCGCCGCGGGCTTCTACCCGGGCGATGTACACCCCGCTCTGCACCGCGGCGAGGTCCCAGCGCACCTCGTTGTCGGTGAGGGCGTTGCCGGTTCCTTGCAGTTCTTTCACCAGGTCCCCCGCGAGGTCGAAGATTTTGATGCTCACCTGCGCTTCCGCGTTCAAACGGTAGCGGATGAAAGTGTAATTTTCGACATTGGGATTGGGCCAGTTGTACACCGATTCCCCCGGCAGCAGGGCGGCGGGGGCGGTGGTTGGCCCGGTTGGAATTGCCGGGGGAAGGTTGCTGTTCGCCGGGTCGGCGTAAAGCTGCGGCCACTGCGGGCGGGTGTTCTCGTCGATGCGGGAAGCAAAATCCCAGGCGTACACGGTTCCGTTAGCGGTGACGCAGGCCAGTTCCAAATCCTGGTCGCCGTCGATGTCTAACAAGGCAGGGCTGACTAAAATGGAATCTCCCACCGCCAAGGGAAAATCCGGCAGCAGATTGCCGCGCAGATCGAAGCCGCTGATCATGCCCGCGGGATCGGCAATGATTACCCCGGTTTCATCTTGCCCGGAATTGCCGGGGAAATTCCCCGCCAGGGGCGACAAAAACAGGTTGGTAGGCTGCGCCGGTTGGTATAATTCGACCGGGAAATTGCTGCGCAGGGTAAAATTATAGTTGAAAGCGTAAGCCTGGTTGTTTCCGGCGACCAGGTAGAGATCCTGCAAATCTCCGCTGGCCTGGCTCGGTTGCCGGATGGCAATCATGGGAGAATCGAAACGGTGGATGCCGTCTTCGGGAGATTGAAATGCATCACCGGCAAGTTGATAGAAAAACCCTTCTTTACTCACCGTTGTCGCGTTTCCACCGGCCGGTTGAAAAATGCCCGAGGTTACTTCTTGAGACAAATCTTGATTCCGATATACCTTTCCGGAGCCAGAAACGATAATCAGAGAGGATTCAATAGAGGCGTTGCCGGTTAGATGAAGGTATTGGACCGGTTCCGGGATAGTGGCGAACTCCGACAACGTCGCGCCGGAGGAGCTAACCTCCGCCACGTACACCTTCCCGCTTTTGCCCCCCCAAAGAACTGTAGGAACAGCCAGGTTTTGAAATTTCGCAGCCACCGGGAAGGTCGTAAGACTGTCGGAAACCTGGAAAAAGAACAGGGAATCAGGATGTATCCCGCCTCTTTGAATCCGCAGCCCCCAAATGAATGACTGGCCATTTCCACTGGAAAGGGTAACGATCGCTTTATTCCCGTCTGGCAAATCAAATATTGCCGGCGGGGTAGCGATGCCGGATTGCGCTGGCGGGTTGAAAATGCCAAGGCTGTTGCGATCCCATTTCAACTGTCCGGTGGCATCCAGGAAGGTGAGTATGTTTTTGTCAGTTCTAAAAAACAGTTCCTCCGAGCCATTACCGTCTAAATCAGCCGCCTTCATGGAAGTAACTCTCCCGAATATCGCGGGATCGAGCCGCTGCGGAAAATTGGCCTGGAAAAAGTTCAGCGTCGCCCGGAAGGTCATCACCGAATCCAGCCGGGAGAAACCGAACAATTTGATATGGCTGTCCGCCCGGTTGTAGTAGCTGCGGCTGTTGGGAATGCTTTTGGTCGAAAATTCGTTCTTCGGCGAGGAAATAAACAGCGGCGCGGGATTATCCGCGTACCAGGAATCCAGCACCGTGCCCAACTCCGACCCCGCTCCCCCGCTGACGATCCCAAAAGCCGCCCCAATGTCCTGCGAGCCGTCCGCTTCCTCCACATCCACCCCGCGGTGCTGCGGGTCCGCGTTGACGCGGTTCCCGGCGCGGTTTTGGGCAATAATATTCTCATCGATATGCCAGATCAACGGGCCGCTGCTGTACCAGATAGTGTCGCCGGCGGCGTATGCCCTCCCGCCGGGCAGGGTGGTATCCCGTTGGGCAATGGTCAGGCCGCCGGGGAGACCGCGGTCAGGGTTGTCAATATCTAATAATACCCCGGTGCTGTCGCTGAATTTGGCTTCGTTGGGGAAAAAGCGGGTAAGCACCTCGCGCATGGTGGGAAAATCGCTGCGGTTTTCGAAGAGCAATAATTGCAGGCTCTCTAAGCTCTTCTCTCCGGCGTAGCGGTTTTCCACCAGGAAATATTCGCTGTCATTGATGGGGAATTTATAAACCCGCCGCTCATCGCCGGAAAGGGTAGAATAAATCTGGAATTCCTCATCCTGCGCCTGGTAAACGGTAATCGGCGTCTCCCATCCCGCCTGGATGCGGGTCCAGGCGTCCGGCAACGCCGGCACCAGGCCGTCGCCGTTGAAGAGGCCCACGTCCATCAGGGCAAATCGCCCCACCCCGGTGCGGCGGGTTTCCGGGCTGAATAGATCCGGAAATCCTAATTGGGAGCCGAAATTCGACACCACCATCCCGTTCAACCCTAACTGAATCCCTTCCTGGCTCTCGGTCTCGGGCAGCAGGCTGCCTTCACGCACCGCGGCCGCGCCGCCGTCCACCGGAATTTCACTGATTCTCAGGTATTGCTGCAAAAACGCGGAGGTAATGAAAAGCGAGGGAATATCCTGGGGAGTTTCGTCCAACCCCAGGTCAATATCCCGCCCCACCCCGGCATGGAAAACCATGAACGCGTCATACCGGGAAAAATCGACCGCCGGGTCCTGATCCGCTTTTTGGATGGCGTCGCGGAAAAGAGCGGCCACTCCCTGGTTAATCGCCTGGGGAGTGGTATTGGGATTGTAAAAAGGCATGGAATGGTCTAATTGGTAGGCGTCGTTTTGGCCAGGCGGGAAAACCTCTCCTTCGATGATCAGGTTCCCCCGGCTGGCTTTTTGGAAATAATTTCTCAAAAAAATCAGGTGGTCCTGAAAATAGCTGCGGTTATGAGGCGGGGGATCGATGCGATAAGGATCGGTATTGGCGCTCAGGTCAAAGGTGCCGTCGCCGGTGGTGGTGGAAACATTGTCGGGTTGGAACTCGGCCCGGATCGCCAGAACTCTTATCGTATCGGGAGAGAAGGACGGTGCGCCTGACAGGAAAGAACCGGAAAGGGTACAGAGTACTCCCATCCACAGAGCTGCGCGCATCTTCATAATCTTGTTCCGTAATCTCGAATTCGCATTCACAAAAAAGGCTATTCCGAAATCACCTTACGGAATAGCCCCGGGTTATCAAATCAAAGGTGTTAGAAAGTGGCCGAAAGGGAGAATCTCATCGTATCGGAGAGAGGATGGTCATCTTTACTTGCTAAAATGTAGCTAAAATCAACTCCTAAGAAGGCAATCCGCACCCCGCCGCCAAAGGTATAGAACTGGCGATCTCCGTAATCGGGGCTTTCATAAAAATACCCGGCCCTGAGGGCGATCAGGTTGGAGTACCAATATTCCGCGCCGATGGAATGGGACATTTTCTTGATCAAATCGCCGTCGCCCCAGGCGCTAAACAAGTAGCTCAAAAAGCTGTCATCCTTCTTGGTCGAATCGCTGGGCACCAGCAGCCGGTTAAAATCATAGACCAGGGTCAAGCGGTTATATTCGGAATTCAGCAAACGATAGCCTAACCCAAAACGGAAATTGGTGGGAATGGGGTCTGCCTGTTCTTTATCGATATAAGTCATTTTCGGCCCGACGTTGGCAAGATTGGCGCCCAGGCTAAAGCGTTTATTCCAGAAATTGGGATGCCAGAGATACCCCAGGTCGATGGCAAAGGTACTGCCCACGCCTTCACCTCCTTCAGCGCCGACTTTTACCGGGGAGAGGCGGGAAAGAATGTACTTCAGATTCACTCCCAGCCCCATGGTCTGGTTCAGTTTCAGCCCGTAACTGCCGGTAACGGCGACTTCATTGCTGGCGAAGGTGCCCAGCACATTGGCCTGGTCATCGGTTTGGGTGTTTTCTCCATAATTCATGAATTGAACCGAGAGTCCCACCGTTCCGATGTCCTTCAGATGATAGCGGGCGGCTGCGTAATCATAATACAGATCGCTGAAATTAAAGCCGGGCAGCCAGTTGACGTGCATCAAGGTCACTTCGCCGCGGTGATCTTTCTCAGGATCGGCATATTGGAAGGCCAGGCCGGCGGGGTTCCAATAGATGGCGTTCGCGTCATCTGCCAGCGCTGCCCCGGCTTCCCCCATACCGCCCTGCCGCGCGCCGGGATTGATCATCAAAAACAAGACGGTCGCTTCACCCTGGGCAAAAAGGGGCGAGAATACGGAAACCGTACATAAGAAGCCCAGAAAAACTACCATAAATCGGTTCATCTTTATTTCCTCCTGTTAAATAAAAAAACCGAACAGGATGGAAAAATCCCATCGCCATTCGGCACCCAAATTAGGTTTTACTCGAATTTGTTAAGGACTCAGACATGAGTTTCTTTAAAATCACTTTGTGTTTTGCCCTTACTTCAAAAACTACTGTTCCTTAACAAATCTCGATATCGCCTCCATCAGCTGTTGGGGTTAATGTCTCTTTTAGACGGTGGAAAATATATCCGATTCAAACTTGCAAATCAAGCCTTTTTTGCCTAAGTTGATTTTTTAGCCCGGCCTCGCCGCCGGATTCTGCACCATGAAGGCTGCGCGAGTATGGCTCATTTTACAGATAGTTGCTGTGATACATATCTTAATTCGGTCTCCCGGTATTTTAAAAAAGAATCGACAGCGTCGTTCCGGGAAAAATGCCCAGGTAAAATATCCCTAATAACGAAACCAGCAATACCAGCCCGGCGCCGGGCAGGATCGGCTCTACCTTTTGCTCTTCCAACGGCTCCTGCATATACATCGCCACTACCACCCGGATGTAGTAATAAACCGAAATGAGGGTATTGATCGCGCCGAAGATAACCAGCCAGATATATCCGGATTGCAGCGCCGCCTTGAAAAGGAAAAATTTGCCCATGAAACCGCCGGTGGGCGGAAATCCCGCCAGTGAAAACATGCAGATGGTCATCACCAGCGCCAGCATGGGCTGGGTGCGCCCCAACCCGGAGAAATATTTGATTTTGACATAACGCTCGTTCTTGCCGCTCACCAGCCCGGCCACCGCAAACGCGCCTAAGTTCATAAACAGGTAAATTACCAGGTAAAAAAGCACCGCGGCCACGGTAGAATCATTGGCAGCCACCACGCCAATCAGGATGTACCCGGCGTGGGCAATGCTGGAATAGGCAAGCATTCGCTTAATATCGTCCTGCACCAGGGCGATGATGTTCCCCACGGTCATGGTGAGCACCGCCAAAATCCACAGCACTTCGGTCCATTGGAAGGTCGCGGAGGCAGCCGCGAGGGTTACCACGCGCAGCATCGCTGCAAAGCCGGCCGCTTTTGCCCCCACCGCCATAAAAGCGGTGACCGGGATGGGCGATCCCTGGTACACGTCGGGCGTCCACATATGGAACGGCACCAGCGCCACTTTAAATCCGAACCCGATAATGATCAGTCCCATTCCCAGGAGGGCCAGCAGACCGGGTTGCTGGTTATTTTTGGAAAAGAATTCCGCTACTTTGGCAAGGTTGGTGGAACCCACCGCGCCGTAGAGCAAGGCGATGCCATACAACAAAAACCCGGTGGCGAAAGCGCCTAAGAGGAAATATTTCAACGCTGCTTCCAGGGAATAGCGGTTGGTGCGGCGAAACCCGGCCAGAATGTAGAGTGCGATGGACATGGTCTCCAGGCCCAGGAAGATGGTCATCAGGCTTTCGGCGCTGCCCATCAGCATCATCCCCGCGGTGGAAAAGAGAATCAGGGGGATGTATTCGATGAATTCGATATGTTCCTGTTCGGAGTAGCTCTGGGTGAGCAGAATGCACAGGGCCGCGGTCAGCAGAAATATAAAATTGAACATCACGGTCAGGTGATCTACTTTCACCATGCCCTCGAAAGCGGTATAGAATTTCCCGACCAGGAAAAAGTTGCCGGCAAGGGCAGCCAATATTCCTACCAGCGCCAGGTAGGGCAATACCATCCGGTGAAACCGGGGGGCGAAAACGCCTTGCAGCATCAAATAGACGCCAAATATGCTTACAATGATGATCGGTAAAATCGCTATAAAATCAGCGCTGCCTATGTTAATCGTTGCCAAAGGTTGCTCCGGTTAAGGTCGTTAGGGGTCAATTATAGTCATTTGCGGTCATTTGCGCTGCGCGCGTCATTATGCTTCGCGTCATTTATGGTCATTTATGGTCATTTGTGGTCATTAACTGCGCGTCATTGATTGCCATGAGCTATCAGTTTGATTTGCATTTTGCAATTTTCACTTTTCATTTTTCAATTCCTCTTTCCCCGCCTGCCAGGTAAATATGGTCGAGGGAGAATTGGGGTTCTCGATCCGGTAGGCCATTCTGGCTTCATTCACGCGCTGGATCAGCGCGGCAATGGAGGTTTCGGTCTTGTTCAGGAAGGTGGAGGGATAGAAACCGATCCAGAAAATCATCACCACAATGGGCAGCATGATGGCGATTTCCCGCCCGGTCAAATCCGTCAGCGCCCGGTTTTTTTCGTTGGTGATCGGCCCGAACATTACCCGCAGGAACATCCACAACAGGTAGGCGGCGGCGAAGATGATCCCCACGGTCGCCAGAATCGTAAACACCGGCGCCACTTCAAAGCTGCCTACCAGGATCAGAAATTCGCCTACGAACCCGTTAGTTCCCGGCAACCCTAAGGAAGAAAGGCAAATGATCAAAAAGAAGGTTGCAAAAACCGGCATCACTTTGGTGACCCCGCCAAAATCGCTGATTTCCCGGCTATGGCGGCGCTCGTAAATCATCCCCACCGCCAAAAACAGCGCCCCGCTGGAAATCCCGTGGTTGATCATCTGGATCAATCCCCCTTGCAGGGCGGGCACGGTGAGCACGAACATCCCTAACATGATGAACCCTAAGTGGCTGACCGAAGAATAGGCGACTAACTTCTTCACGTCTTTCTGCACCAGCGAAACCCAGGCGCCGTAAAGAATGCCGATCACCGCCAGTACGAAGATGAGGGGCGTGAAATACTCCGCGGCGTTAGGAAACAGGGGCAGGTTGAAACGCAGGAAGCCGTAAGTTCCCATCTTCAGAAGCACCCCGGCCAGGATCACCGAACCGGCGGTGGGCGCTTCTACGTGGGCGTCCGGCAGCCAGGTATGGAAGGGAAACATGGGCACTTTGATGGCGAACGCTAATGCGAACGCTAAAAATAACCAGATTTGCGCCCCGAAGGGGATATTCAGGGCCATGATCTTGATCAGGTCGAAGGTATAATTTCCGGTAAAATTGTTATACATGAAGTAGAGGTACAGAATGGCTACTAACATCAGCACCGAGCCGACCATGGTGTAAATGACGAACTTCAGCGCGGCGTAAATGCGGCGCGGCCCGCCCCACACCCCGATGAGCAGGTACATAGGGATGAGCATGGCTTCCCAGAAAAGATAGAAGAGCACCAGATCCAGGGAGATGAATACCCCTAACATCGCGCTTTCCAATACTAACATTGCCAGCATGAACTCCTTCTGCCGCTCCGTGATGGCATTCCAGGAAGAGAGAATGGTGAGGGGCATCAGGAAGGTGGTGAGCATGTAGAGGAGGATGCTGATACCGTCCACCCCGACGTGGTAGGTGGCCCCCAGCGCCGGAATCCAGCGTTTTACGGTCTCGAACTGCATTCCCGCCGCGCTGCCGTCGAAATAGTAAAACAGGGGAACCGAGATCAGGAAGGTAACCACCGTGACCAGGAAGGCCCAGGAGCGGATCAGGTTGGTTTCGGTGCGGGGAATCATCAACAGGATCACCGCCCCCAACAGGGGGAGAAATGTTACAACATTTAGAAGGGTTGGCATGTCCATTGAGTTATATCTCCGTTACTTCGCGCTATTGAAGGTCATTAGATAGTCATTTGCCTGCGGCGTCATTTGCTGCATGTCATTCGATTTCCTTTAACACTTAACCGGTTCAATTCACACTTTATTATTGCCAATCGGCCACCCACCTTATATTCGGAAATGTTGCACGAAGAGCGTTAAACAGTTTCTCGTCAGCTGTAACGTAAAGGCATTGCTCTCGCACACTCAACGCAATATATAGCGCGTCATAAACCGTACGTTCGTGAGCCACCGCTAAACGATATGCCTCGTCCAGCAAATCAGCTGTTGGAGTTGCCACAAAAGCCAACTGTCGAAAGGTATCAATGATTTGCTGTGCATCAACGGCGGACAAACCTTGAAATCGCTGTTTTTTCCAAACGATGTTACCAAATTCAGCGTGGATCAAATCGGGAGCGTGCAGGGTAAATACCCCTGCTTGATAGCCGTCGAGAATGCGATGGGCCTCGGTGGAAAATGGTTCAACTACAAACCATTTGATGACCACGCTGCTATCTACAACAATATTGTCCATGCCTATCGCTCACGGTCAACGCGGAGTAACTCCGCGCTATCAGGCATTTGGCCATACCTGGTAAAGAGGCGACCACGCAACATATCAATCTGTTGAACAACTTCTTCACGGCGACGTAATTCGTCCGCTCTTGCCTGCCACATTTCAATCAGTTGCTCTATCAATTGCTCAATATCACCCAGACCGTGCAAGCGAGCCACATCCTCTAATCGCGTGTAAAGATTATCAGAAATTGTCAATGTTTGGCTCATCGAAAAACTCCTCAATATATTCCCTTGCTAACGTTTTTCTCAATATAGCAGAGAGTCCATTGAATGCAAGCACTTCTTCGTAAGAGTATCCGAAGCAACAAGACCTTTACGCCAGAAGGTAGTACGCCAGTATTACCAGCACTCCGATGACAAACACCCCGGCATAGCTTTGCACGTAGCCGCTCTGCACCCGCCGGATAACCAGGCTGATGAGCAGCATGATTTTGGCGCTGAGGTTTACCAGCCCGTCAATAATTTTCTCATCGAAGAAGTTCCACAGCCAGCGGCTGAAGCTGAGAATGGGGTTGATAAGGGCTTTTTCGATCCCCTCATCCACGTAGTATTTGTTGTAGAGCAGGGTATAAAGCCCCTTGTATTTCGCAGCCAGACCATCCGCGCTGATGGATTTTTTGATATACATCAGGTACGCGAGGCCGATGCCGGCCAGGGCCACCAGCACCGAGGCGGCCACCAGACCATATTCCACGGCGTGGGAGAGATGCGCCCCATGCAGGTTTTCCAGCCCGGGGCGGAACACCGGCTCCAGAAAGTGCTCGAAGTGGTTGCCGCCCCCTAAGATCGCGGGAATGCCCACAAATCCGCCGATGACCGAGAGAACTCCTAAGATCATCAAGGGCACGGTCATCACGTACGGGGATTCGTGAATATGGTGCGCAACCTCAGGCTCCACCCGGGACTTCCCGAAAAAGGTCAGGAATACAAGACGGGACATGTAAAAAGCGGTCAATAGCGCCCCCACTGCCCCAAAAAACCATACCGCGGGATGGTAAGCGAAGGCTTTGGCGAGAATCTCATCTTTGGAGAAGAAGCCGCTGAAAGGGGGAATCCCGCTGATGGCCAGCCAGGCCAGGATGAAGGTCCAGGCGGTATATTTGATCTTTTTGGCCAGACCGCCCATTTTCATGATGTTGGTTTCGTTAGCGAGGGCATGCATCACCGAGCCGGCGCCTAAGAACAGCAGCGCCTTGAAGAAAGCGTGGGTCATCAGGTGGAAAATGCCCGCCGCATAAGCGCCCACCCCCACCCCGATGAACATGTAGCCGAGTTGGGAAATGGTCGAATAAGCCAGCACCCGCTTGATATCGGTGTTCACCAGCGCCATGGTGGCGGCAAAGAGGGCGGTAAAGAGGCCGATGATCACCACCACCGCCATGCTCACTTCGCTGAGGCTGAACAGGGGATTGAAGCGGGCGACCATGTACACCCCCGCGGTTACCATGGTAGCGGCGTGAATCAGGGCGCTGACCGGGGTGGGGCCTTCCATGGCGTCCGGCAGCCAGATGTAGAGGGGGAATTGGGCGGATTTCCCGCAGGCGCCCATGAACAACAGCAGCGTGGCCGTGGTGACCACCCCGGCGGCAACCAATTGTTCGGTTCTACTGAAAATTTCGGCGTAGGTGATGGTTCCAATCGTCGTGAAGATGATGAAAATGCCGATGGCAAACCCGAAATCGCCCACCCGGTTGACCAGGAAGGCCTTCAGGCCGGCTTTGGCGGCGGAGGGTTTTTCGTACCAGAACCCGATCAGCAGGTAGGAGCACAAACCCACCCCTTCCCAGCCGAGGTAGAGCAGCAGCAGATTATTGCCCATCACGAGCATCAGCATGGAGAATATGAACAGGTTCAGGAAGGAGAAATAACGCCCCACCCCCTTGTCCCCGTGCATGTAGCCGATGGAATAGACGTGGATCAGGAAGCCGACCCCGGTCACCACCAGCATCATCACCACCGATAATTGGTCCACTAATACTCCGAAACCGGCGGAAAAATTACCGGCCACGATCCAGTCGAACAGATTTCCGTCGAAAGTAACGCCTTCCCGCACTAACAGGAAAGCCCGTACCGAATAGATGAAGGAAATCAGAACGGTGAGGCTGGCGATAATGCCGGATTTTTCTTTCAGCAGATGCCCGAAAATCCCCAGAAAGAGCGCGCCGAACAGGGGCATCAGGGGAACTACCCAGATAAAACTTTCCATCAATGTCTCCAAAAGAAAGTGTTCTGGTGTTATGGTGTTACAGTGTTATGGTGATTGCTCATTCAGGTACGAAGGCACAATAACACTCAAACACCATAACACGAAAACACTATAACACTGTTTTACCACTTTAACAATTTGATGTCGTCCACGTGCACGGTCTCGCGCAGGCGGAAGATGGCCACAATGATCGCCAGGCCGACCGCCACTTCCGCAGCCGCCACCACCATCACCATGAACACGAAAATTTGCCCTTCGATGTCGTTCAAATAGTTAGAAAACGAGATGAAGGTCAAATTCACGGCGTTGAGCATCAGCTCGATGGACATGAAGATGATGATGGCGTTCCGGCGGGATACCACCCCCACCACGCCCAATCCGAACAGGATCGCGGCCAGAATCAAAAAGTGATTAATCGGAACCGCTTGCATGTATTTACCTCAAGGGTTTTATCAACTTTCTAATTGCCGATTGGCAATTGCCAATTTCGAACCTTCCTACTCCTCAACCAACACTTCCTCAGCCTTTTTGCCTGCCGGGGCGGCTTTCCCGTCTCCCACGATCTCCAATTTTCGTTTGGAGAGGTAGAGCGCCCCTAACATTGCCACCAGCAAAAGAATGGAAGCAATCTCGAAGGGCAGTACGTATTTGCTGAACAGCGCCTGCCCGATCCGCTCCACGGTTCCCAGGTCGGTTTCCTGCACGTAGGCGGTTTGAAACCCTTTGAATCCGAAATAACCGATCTCCGCAAACAGTATGATCGCCAGGGAGAAACCGGCGTAGCGCATAATCCCCCAAAGGCGCGAGGTGCGGGTTTCCTCCGGCACGTTCAGGAGCATGATCACAAACAAGAAGAGCACCATGATCGCGCCGGCATAGACTGCCACGTGAACAATGGCAATGAAATGCGCCATCAATAAAACGTATTCTCCCGCGAGGGCAAAAAAGGTGAGCACCAGGAGCAGGGCGCTTTTGGCCGGATTCGGATGCACCACCACCCCGAACGCGCCTCCCACCGCTAACAGGGCGAACACCCAGAAAAGAATCAGTTCAACCATTTATTTCTCCCCTGAATTGAAGCGCCTAAAGTGCCTGAAGCGAGCTAAAGTGACTAAAGTTAATCGAATTTTCAGGAATTTGCGGCGTTTCAGAAATTTTAGGCACTTTAGGCACTTTAGCTCACTTTAGTCACTTAAAAGTACGCAATCCACGCCCCGGTGAGCACGATGTTCAGCAACGCCAGGGGCAACATACTCTTCCATCCCAGGTTCATCAGTTGATCGTAACGGAAACGCGGGAAAGTCCAGCGAACCCACATATATAAAAAGATGAAGAAAGCGGTTTTTACCAGGAACGCTAAAATTTGCAAGACCTGCTCCAGCCAGATCGGCAGGCTCAAAAGTTCCAGGCCGGGAACCTGCCAGCCTCCGAAATAGAGCGTGGTGATGAGCGCCGAGGAGGTGATCAAATTGGAATACTCGGCGATCATAAACGAGGAAAATTTCATAGAGCTGTATTCGGTATGGTAGCCGCCGACCAGTTCCTGTTCCGCTTCCGGCAGGTCGAAGGGCAGGCGGTTCGTCTCGGCAAACGCCGCCACCACGAAAATGATGAAACCCAGGGGCTGGCGAACCACGTTCCAGAGGCCGGCCTGCTCCATTACCACGTCATTGAGGCGCAGGGAACCGCTCAACATCACCACCGCGATAATCGCAAGTCCCATGGGAATTTCGTAGCTGATCATCTGCGCGGAGGAGCGCAGCCCCCCTAACATGGAGTACTTATTGTTGGAGCCGAAACCGCCTACGATCAACCCGTACACCCCTAACGAGGCGATGGAGACGAAATACAGAATGCCCACGTTCAGATCCACCAGTTGGAATTGCAGGGTAATTTCGTGGCCGAACAGGAAAAAATTCATCTGGTCGCCGAAGGGTACGATCGCAAAGGTCATCAGCGCCGGCACCAGGGCAATCGCCGGGGCCATGAAGTAGAGGAAGCGGTCCACGTGGCCGGGGATGACGTCTTCTTTGGTGAAGAACTTCACTCCGTCGGCAACCGGCTGCAGAATCCCGCCCCACCCCACCCGGTTGGGACCATAACGGTTCTGGATCCAACCGGAAATTTTACGCTCCATCAAGGTCAGGATCATCACCGTTACCAGCACCAGTGAAATGACTACCACGACTTTGAGCGCGTTAATCAGTATCGTAAGAAGTTCGAGGGACATAGGTTTCTATCTCCGCGATTCAAGTCTCGATGTGTTCAGGTGTTCAAGTGTTTCAGTGTTTTAGTGGAATAATGCGTACCCACCGTAACACCTGAACACAATTCAAGTAATTACGAAGCGGCCTCCGCTTCCACGACCGCGCCTTTTAAAACGCCGGTGTTTCCCAGGTTGGCGTAGCTCAACCCCCGGTAATCCGCATAAGCGGCGGCGATCTCTTCGAACGCTTTTTGCGGGCGCAATATTTTGGGCAACTCCAGAAGATCGAGCAACTCCTGGAAAATCTCGAAATCGGTTTTGGCCGCGGCCGGGGGAAGAATGGCCGGGCGAATGCGCTGCACCCGCTGTTGATAATTCGTAAAAGTACCTTCCTTTTCATATGCGGAAGCGCCGGCCAGCGCCGCGTGGGCAATATCCACCAGCGGGGAATGTTTGACGTCTTGCACCACCAGGTAGTGCAATTTTTTCAAAATGGCAAGTTCCCCGTCGGAAAGCGTGAAATGGGGGCCGCCGCCCAGGTAATAGAGCGCCTTGATTTGCCCGGCGTCGATCTTTTTCAACAGGTCCGAGAAGGTCATATTCGTCGCCAGCATATCGGTCGCGCCCTGGTAGTTGGGCAGCTTTTCGCCTTTGATGGTGAATTTTTTGTAAACGGCGTCGTCTTCCCGGTAGAATTTATCATCGATGGCGATATTTTCACAGCGCAGCCCCCGGCGGGCAATTTTTTGCAGCAGGAAATTCTCTTCGTTGGTGGCGTAGCCGCTTCCCACAAAGGCGACCTGGTCGGGAGGGAACTCTTTCAGTTTCCGGGTTACTTCTTTCAGGGTAAGGCGCCAGTGCCCGCGCTGGAGGTCCGCCATTTTGCGCAGCAGTGGATATTCTAAGCGCGGTAATTTATGGTAGGTGTGGTAGAGCAGCCGCCCGTCGTCGCACATCCACCACTGGTTCACATCCGCATTGAAAACCGGCTTGATGCGGTGAATGCGGTTGTTCTCTTCCAAATATTCGATCTCCACGTTGCACCCCACGGAACATCCCGGGCAGATGCTGCGGGTGCGGCGATAGCGCCAATTCCGGGGCTTGAACAGGAAATCTTTGGTGACCAGCGCGCCCACCGGGCAGACGTCCGCGGTATTCATGGAGAGCTTGTTATCCAGAGATTGCCCCGGGAAAAGATCGATCTCCGATTCGCCCCCGCGGTTGCGCACCATCAATTCGTCGGTGCCGGAAATTTCCTGGGTAAAGCGCACGCAGCGGGTGCAAAGGATGCAGCGGGTGGTAATCAACAGCATATTCGGGCCTAAGTCTTTGCGGGGCGGCACGCGCTTGGGGAAATCAAAGCGGCTGTGATCCTTGCCGTATTTGAAGCTGTAATCCTGCAAAAAACACTCCCCGGCCTGGTCGCACTCCGGGCAGTCCACGGGATGGTTCAGCAACAGAAATTCCAGCACCGACTCCTGGGCGTCTTTCACCACGGCGTCGTTGGTGATCACCACCATATCGTATTTGCCGTCGGTTTTCTTTTCCGGGGGCATTTCCCCGATGCGGGTGGAACAGGCCGGGGTGAGCTTGGGCATGCCCTGCACGCTCACCAGGCACATCCGGCAGCTGGCCACGATGCTCATGGCCGGGTGGTAACAATAGTGCGGAATTTCGATGCCAACCTGCTTCGCCGCTTCTAAAATCGTGGCGCCGTTCTTAACTTCAAATTCGCGGTCGTCTATCTTGACAAATGCCATCAGAGGTATCCTGTTTAGGTTTGCTGTTCAAGCCGAACTCCATAAGAAGCTGATTCAATGCGTCAGTCAACGGATTTTTGATGAATTCTGATCCTGCCTACTTCCATGATCCAAAGCTGCTTCTCTACAGGCATATTTTTTAAATTTTCGAGAAATTGGCTAACCATTCGTTCTAATAACTTAATTGAAGGATTTTGAGGAACTCTTATCACCACTATCCCGGCAGTTTTTTCCGGTGGAAACCGCAGGGTATCAGAGAAATCAAGATCCAGCGTTACCAGGCAGCGTTGTTCTTTGATACAAAAACGATAAAGCTTTTTATCCGCGATTCCACTCAAACCCTCTTCTCTTACGGTTTCAACATCATGCCCCGCATGGATAAAAAATTTTTGAGTTCTGCTGCCAAAATTTTCATCCAGTTTGAACTTCATCATCGAAAGCAATCTCTACATAACGTTCCCGGGACATCTCTGCGCCATAAGAAATGGCTGCCAGGATGTCTTCCCGGGTGAGTTGAGGATATTCTTCAAGCAGCTCTGCGATAGTAGCGCCGCTCGCCAGAAAATCCAGGATCAGGGAGACCCAGATGCGGGTTCCACGAATGCACGGTTTCCCAAAACAGACATTGGGGTTGATCGAAATTCGATCTAAAAGCCGGTTTTTAGAATATCGCCTTTGCGGCATCTTACACGCTCACCTGGTTTTCGCTCACGCCGCCGATTTCCTCACCTTCGCCTCGAATTCATGGCGGAACTTCTTCACGAAGCTCTGGATGGGCATGGCCGCGGCGTCGCCCAGCGGGCAGATGGTGCGGAAATTGATGTGGTCGGCCACTTCCGCCAGCAGGTCGATATCGGCCATGGTTCCCTGCCCGCTCTTGATCTTTTTCAGCAATTTTTCCGCCCAGTGGGTGCCTTCCCGGCAGGGGGTGCACTGGCCGCAGGATTCGTGGCGGTAAAAATGGGCAATGTTCAGCAGCGCGTTGACCATGTCGGTGTCTTCATCCATCACGATCACCCCCGCGGAGCCGAGCATGGTGCCGATTTTTGCCAGGGAGTCGAAATCCATGGCCACGTCGATCTCCTCCGCGGTGAGCACCGGCACGGAAGAGCCGCCGGGAATCACCGCCTTCAGTTTTTTATCATTCAGGATGCCGCCGCCATATTCGTAAATCAGTTCTTTCAGGTTGACGCCCATGGGCAGTTCATAGACCCCGGGCTTCTTCACGTGGCCGCTGAGGCAGTAGAGCTTGGGCCCCGGGCCGCTGGCCGGGCCGATGGACTTGAACCACTCCGCTCCCCGCTCGATGATGTAGGGCACGCAGGCCAGGGTTTCCACGTTGTTCACAATGGTAGGGCAGCGGAAAACCCCCTCGATGGCCGGGAAGGGCGGCTTGATGCGCGGCCAGCCCCGCTTGCCTTCTAAGGATTCGATCAACCCGGTTTCCTCGCCGCAGATGTACGCCCCCGCCCCGCGGTGCACGTACATGTCCAGGTTGAACCCGCTTCCTAAGATGTTTTTGCCTAAATAGCCTTTGTCGTAGGCTTCCCGGATCGCGCTTTCCAGCACCTTCGCTTCTTTGACGAATTCCCCGCGAATGTAGATATAGCAGGTATTGGCCCGGATGGCGTAGGAGGCGATCATGGAGCCTTCGATGGTAGAGTGGGGATTGCCGTTGATGATCAGGCGATCTTTAAAAGTGCCCGGCTCGCTTTCGTCGGCGTTGTTCAGCAGATAATGGGGTTTGTCGGTCGTTTTAGGGACAAAACCCCACTTCATCCCCGCCGGAAAACCGGCCCCGCCCCTGCCGCGCAGGTTGGATTGTTTGACCACCTCGATCACCTGGTCGGAGGTCATCTCCTTCAGCGCTTTTCGCCAGGCGCGGTACCCGCCGGTTTTTTCGTAGTTGGCCAGCTTCTGCGAATCCGGTATGTTTATGTGCCCGGTAAGAACTTTTTCAAACATGCTGGGGTTCTCCGTTTTCCGGTTTTAAACCGGTAGAGACGATGCACATGCATCGTCTCTACGATTTGAAACCCTCTAAAATGCGATCCAATTGTTCGGGGCTGAGGTCTTCGTAATAATCATCGTTGATTTGCACCACCGGCGCGGTGCCGCAGGAACCTAAGCATTCCACCTTCACTAGGGAGAGTTTGCCGTCCGGGGTGGTTTCCCCGTTCCCGATTCCGTACTTCTCTTTGACGTGGTCGCAGATCGCCCCGGCCCCGCGCAGGGCGCAAGAAAGGGTGTGGCAGACCTGGAGGTGATATTTGCCGGTGGGTTTGAGCTTGAACATGGTATAGAAAGAGGCGGTGTCATAGACCTCCGAGTAGGGAAGCTCCAGCAGCCGGCCCACGTATTCCAGGGCCTCGTACGGCAACCAGGCGAATTCACGCTGCGCCAGGTGCAGCGCCGGAAGCAAGGCGGCGCGTTTATTGGGATACCGCGCCACAATCTCCCGGAATTCTTTCATCGCATCGTTGGAAAAAGCAATGTTCATGTTTCGAGTTTCGAGTTTCGAGTTTCGAGTTTTGATCCTGATTTGCAGGAAACCTTTCCGAAGGAATCTACGATTGGATCAGAGCAGACTCAATCTTCAATCTTCAATGCCCCCTCAGCGGTCCAACTCCCCGGCGATAATATTCAGGCTTCCCAAGATCGCCACCAGGTCGGAGACCATGGCCCCGCGGGCCAGGTGGTCGAACGCCGCGAAGTTGACGAAAGAGGGACCCCGCACCCGCAAACGGTAGGCTTTATGGCTGCCGTCGGCGACCAGGTAGAAACCTAATTCCCCGTTGGGCGCTTCGGTGGAGTCGTAAATATCCCCCTCCGGCACCGTAAAGCCGTGGCCGGGCATAATGTTCTTGAAGTGGTGGATCAACCCTTCGATAGTGTCGTACACTTTTTCCTTCTCCGGCAGCGCTAATTTCTGGTTGAAGAGACTGACCGGGCCATCGGGAAAATCCTTAATGCACTGTTCCACGATTTTGAGGCTCTGCTCCACTTCTTCCATACGCACTAAATAACGGGAATAGACGTCGCCGTCATCGCATACCGGGATTTCAAAATCCAGGCGGTCGTAAATCAGGTAGGGGAAATTTTTGCGCACGTCGTAAGGAACCCCGGAGCCGCGCAGGGTGGGGCCGGTTACTCCTAAGTTGATGGCGTCTTCTTTGGCCAGCACCCCGATATTGCGGGTGCGGTCGATCCAGATGCGGTTGCGGGTCAGCAGCCCGTGAAGCTCTTTGAGCACTTTGGGAAAATATTTCAGGAAATTCTTGACCATTTCCTCGAAATCGTGGGGCACGTCGCGGAACAGGCCGCCCACCCGGGTATAACTGGTCGTCAAACGCGTGCCGGTGGTGTGCTCGAAGATCACGTAGAGGTTTTCCCGCGCCTCGAACCCATAAAGAAACGCGGTAAATGCGCCGATGTCTAAGGCGTGAGTTCCTAACCAGACCATATGGTCGGCGATGCGCGACAACTCCGCTAAGATTACCCGGATATATTTGGCGCGTTCCGGTATCTCCACGCCGATCAGCAACTCCACCGCCTGGGCAAAACCGATATTATTGCTCAACGGGGAGAGGTAATTCATGCGGTCGGAGAGGGCAACCCACTGGTTGTAGGATTTGTATTCCCCCAGCTTCTCGAAGCCGGAGTGCAGGTAGCCGATATGCGGTTCCGCCCGGATGACGACTTCCCCGTCCAATTCTAACACCAGTCGCAAAGTGCCGTGGGTAGAAGGGTGCTGCGGCCCGAAATTCAGAATCGTGCGGTCGGTTTTCAGTTGATATGCAGGGTCTGCCATGGTCTATGCTCTATATTAGTTTTTTAAGCCTGCCGAAAAGCAGGCAGTAGGCCAGTAGGCAGTAGGCAAAATTTTAAGCGGTGATCATTGCCTACTGCATATTGCCTACTGCCTGCTTTTTTATTTCGTATCCAGAATCACATCCCGCTCTCCCCTTCCGCGCAGGGGATAATCTTTGCGCATGGGAAAGCCGTCGAAAACGTCCGGGAGAAGCAGGCGCCGCAAGTCCGGGTGGCCGGTAAAGATGAAACCGAACATTTCGAACGCTTCGCGCTCCAGCCACGAGGCCGACCGCCAATGGGAAGAGATCGAGGGAAGGTTGAGATCCTCTTCCGGCAGCCCCACTTTGACGCGCAGACGCCAGTTGTGTTTAAAAGAGTAGAAATGATAGACCACGTCGAAACGGGGTTCCCGTTCCATTTTCAGATAGTCCACCCCGGTAACGTCGGTGAGGTAATCGAAGGAGAGCTTGCGGTCGGTTTTTAAAAATTTGGCCAGCTCCGCGAACTTCTCTTTCGGGATTCGCAAGGAAAGCTGGCCCTGGAACTCCTCGAAAGCGGCTTCGGGAAACTTTTGCAGCACCGCTTCTTTAACCGTTTCGTTCGGCGAAGTATTTTTCTTCACTTCCATACAAAGTCTCGATGTATTTTAGGATTTACGGAATACGCAATACGGAATACGGAATGTGTATTGCGTATTGATTCATTCCCACTGGAACGCTCCTCTTTTCCAGAGGTACAGATACCCGGCAAATAAAATCCCTAAGAACACCACCATCTCCCAGAAAATGAACGCGCCCTGGGAGAGAAACTGGTTGTACACCACCGCCCAGGGATACATGAAGATCACTTCGATGTCGAAGAGCACGAACATCATCGCCACTACGTAAAAGCGGATGGGATAGCGCAGGCGGGCGTCCATCTGGGGATTGATGCCGGATTCGTACACTTGCTGTTTGACGGCGTCTTTGATGCGGGGGCTGACAACGTGGGATAGAAACAGGATCGCACCGGCCACCACCAACGCGAAGGCGAGCACGATCAACACCGGGAGGTATTGTGAGAGCATGGCGACATCCTGATTTTTCTTACCACTATTTTCACAAAACTTAAGATGCCAAGATATAACCAAACGGCAAAAAAAATCAATAGAAGAAAAAAGTTTTTACATTTTTTCTCTTTGGGGATGAATTCTGCTCAAGGATTTCTTCTGATAAACGCATACTGCTCGAACAAGGAGCGGCGCAGCCCCCAGGTATCGCCCTGACTTACATGGCCTAACCAGGCCTGCACAGAGGCATTGACAGCGTTCCAGGAAATTTTACCGCATCCATATCCTTTTGTAAGCGCCTGGAGCTTTTTGCGAGCGCGTTTAATTCCGCTCCGTAACAGGCGGCGATGCGCAGGAAATAATCGAAAACCCAAAAAAGGGATGCCGTGTTGCACCGGGTGAACAAGCGCCTTTTGAGAATGCAAATGCAACCGCCATTTCTGAAGAAACGACTGGCTGCGTCTTTTGCACTCTAAAAGCCATGCTCTATCATCGCTGAAAATCAAAATATCATCCACGTACCGCACATAACCGGGTGCGCCCAATTCCTCCTTGATAAAATGATCGTATGGATTCAAATACACATTGGCGAAGAACTGGCTGGTAAGGTTGCCAATCGGCAATCCTTTTCGCCGCTCCAGGGGAGTAAACATATCATCGCCAGGGAAATAAAAATTGGCTGGCTCCTGCAGGTTGCTGGCGTTGATGATTTGTTCGATCAAAATAAGGGTCTGCCGGCAACGAATGGTGCGGCTGATTTCTGCCAACAAAAGCTGGTGGTCGATGCTGGGAAAATACTTTCGGATATCAAGCTGCAAAACATAGCGGTAACGCCGGGCATAAAAAGTACACCGGTCAAGGGCCGCGCTTGTACCCTTATTTTCCCGGTTGGCATAACTGTCATGGATAAATTTGCGCTCCAAGAGGGGGGCAATCACGTTCATAAGCGCATGATGCACCACCCGCTCGGCGTACGGAGCGGCGCTGATCATTCGCGGTTTTGGCCGAAGAATTTTGAAGGTGTGAAACTTTCCAAAGGGATAATTTCCAGCATACAAAGACTGCTGAATTTCCAGGAGATTCTCCGCGCGCCGGGCATTGAAAATTGCCACATCATGGCGAAACCGCTTGCCTTTCTCCGCTTTCCGGGAAGCCAGGTAGAGGTTTTCGAACGCGCAAATTTTGTCGAAGAGATTGGTGTAGCTTTTCATGTCGATCTTTTAGCTCCCCCGGCTCCCCAAATGCAATTTGCTATCTGCTCTTCTGCTGTTTCAGCCACGCGCCCAGATCGCTGCCGATCTGTTGCAGGCTGGAAGACGCATAAGCTAATTGCCGGGGGGTAAAAAATTTCATGCGGGTGCAAACCGCTAAAAGGCGGCGAAATTTTTCCAGGCCGATATTCGCCCGCTGCAATTTCTCTAATTTCTCCTTGCTGTAGTATGCGTCGGCCAGGTCTTCCAAAATATCTAACAAAATTCGAACCGCGCGATCACCTAACAAAAATTTATAATTTCGCGGAAAGTGTTCCAGGTGGGGTAAAAACCAGACCAGAAAATCTTCCATCCGGGTGAGGATATTTTCTTTCTGGGCCATCTTGCTTCTCCGGCTTTAAGCTATATACTAAGCGCATTTTAAAATTTCCGTTTCTTATTCAAGGAACCCCGGTAGGGGTTCAACATTTGTAGCGGCAATAATACCAATACGAACCGCAACC
>JABWBP010000101.1 GCA_013360445.1 Calditrichaceae bacterium
AAGCGCCGGGAGAAGGTAAGAGACCTCGATTTAAGCCCTGAAAGGGCGCAATAAGCATACAATTTCAAAACTCGAAAAAAAATGAGCGAACCGGGAGTTCAAGGTTTCCACTTTGGTGTTTTGCTGTACTGTATTCTATAACGGGATAAGGTATTTCACTCATTCACGCATTGACAATAATCCCAAAATTTGTTATGATGCTGCTGCGCGGATTTGCTTAAACGATCGCAAGCGGTTTTTCCCATACTTAGTTGAGGGCAAACGGGCGGCATGAAAAGCACTCCCCCCAAACACATCCTGTTAGTCGTTAGCGGTATTACCCCGGCCATCATCACGGAAATCTTCTATAAACTGCACGTTGAGGAGAAGATTCCGATTGCGGAGATCCGGGCCATTACCACCCAGAGCGGGCAAGAGGCGCTGGAGGAAGAATTACTTGCCGGCGAGGGGGCATTCTGGCAAATGTGCCGGGAGTACGGCATCGATGCCGGGAAGGTGAAATTCGACCGGGAGGGGGTGGTAATCGTCAAAGACGATTCGGACATGAACCTTAGCGACGTGGCCTCCGACGCGGAAATTCAACTGTTCCCGGAGCGGGCGATCAACTTAGTGCGGGAGTTGACCGGGGAGGAAAATACCGTGCTCCATGCCTGCCTTTCCGGGGGACGGAAAACCATGAGTTTTTACCTGGGCGTGGCGATGATGCTCTTCGGCCGGGAGCAGGATGAACTGCTGCACGTGCTGGTGAGCCGCGACCTGGAGATTTGCAAACCGAAATTCTATTATCCCACCAAAAGCGACCGCATTGGCCGGGTGGCGGAAGACGGGGCGGTGCGGGAAGTGAATTTCAAAGAGGCGGAGATTATCCTGGGGCGCATTCCCTACCTGAAGCTGCGCGATAAGCTTTTCTTTACCGGGGTAAAGCTCTCCTATAAGACCATGGTCAATCTGCTCCAGAAGCAGATCGACCTTTTGCCGGATGAAAACGCCGGGGATTACCCCGGTTTGTACCCGCGCGGCCGCCTTATGCAAAAGCTGCTGTTAGAGTGCCGGAAGCTTCCCGTGGATGATATTGCCCTGCTGACCGGGGAGACCGGCACCGGCAAGGAACTGGTGGCCCGCTATATTCACAATCTCAGCCGCGGGCGGGAAAAACCGTTTATTGCGGTGAACTTAGGAGGGGAGCGGGCGGAACTGATCTCTTCCACCCTCTTCGGGCATGTGAAGGGGGCGTTTACCGGGGCCATCGGCGCCAAAAGGGGAATGTTTCAAGAAGCAGCCGGGGGCACGATTTTCTTGGACGAAATCGATAAGCTGCCCAACGAGACCCAATCGATTTTTCTGCGGGTGCTGGAAGAGCGCAAGTTCCGGCCGGTAGGGGAAAACCAACCCCTAACAGTGGAATGCAAGATCATCATTGCCACGAACCAGAACCTGGAATTGTTAGTAGAGCGGGGAAAATTTCTCGGCGACTTATATTATCGCATCAGCGCCTTCACCTATCCCCTTCCCCCGCTGCGGGAGCGCCCGGAGGATATCGTTCCCCTGGCAAAATATTTCCTGGAAAAGTACAGCCGCTCTTTACGCAAGAATTTTGCGGCTATCGACGAAGCCCTGGAGACATTCTTGCTGCAGCATCCCTGGCCGGGAAACGTGCGGGAGCTGGAAAACCTGGTTAAAAAGTTAGTCGCCTATCATGAGGGGCCGGAGCTGAAATACGAATTTTTAGATATGCCGCTGCGGGCCGAACCGGGGGAGAAGCTTCACCGCATAGACCGGAAGGTGAAGGAAATGATCGAACAGACGCTCAAGGATACGGGGGGAAACTTAGCGGAGGCGACCCGGCTGTTAGAAATGAATTACAGCACCCTGTACAGCCAGGTGCAGAAATTCCGTATCGATTTCAAAAAATTTAAGTAAAGCGCGGCCCGGCGGGGACGAAAATAAATTAAGTATTGATGTTACGCAGCATCATGAATCGTAGAAATAGAAAAGTTTCGATATTTCCAAATTCGCAGCGAACATCTTTGATATTTCGAAGATCGGGGACTTTGGAGGCCGGGTGGCAAGCTTTTGTTCTAAATTGAATTAACTTCTTTGCAGCGGCGCGGCACGGTTTTTGGGTTCTATTCCCGGGAATGCCGGGTTACGGCAGCGGGGGGAACCGCGCAGCGCCCCCCGGCCCTGCGGAGAGACGTGGGAAAGAAGAATGAGCCTGGCCAATTTAAGGAGAAGACAGGCAATGGAAGTCGGTAAATTCGAATTCGCTTTGCAAACCCTGAATTCCTTCGGGCTGCCGGATTTCAAAGGCTCCACCTTCCGGGGAAAGTTCGGGCACGTGCTCAAGCGCACCATTTGCGTCATCTCGCACCACAATTGCGAGATTTGCGAGCTGCGCGGCAAATGCGCCTATCCGTATTTATTCGAAACCAACAACCAGCGCGGGCAGAACGTGCCCCGGCCCTTTGTGTTAGAGCCGCCGCTGACCCACAAGCGCTTCTACCTGAAAGAGGAGTGGATGTACCTGAACCTGGTGCTGATCGGGCAGGCCATTGATTACCTGCCCTATTTCATCCACGTATTCGACCGCATGGGGGAGGAAGGCATCGGGAGGGACCGGGGGCGCTACCGGGTGGCGTCGGTGCGGGCCCTGGATGGGCAGGGAAACAAACAGGAGATCTATGACGGGGAGAGCCGGAAATTGAGCGGGGAGTTCAGGCGCATCGATTTAGACGGCTTTACCGGGTCCTTGCTGCCGCAGGCGACCCTGAATTTTCTCACCCCCACGGATATCCGGGCGGAGGGCGGGCGGGTGGACGCCCTGGGCTTCCCGGTGCTGTTGAAAAATATTTTGCGCCGCTACCACAGCCTGCGCTACTATCACGGCGACGGGCGGCAGGAGCGCTTCGAGATCGACTGGGCGGCGGCGGGAAAAATCGAGATTTTGCACCAGGATTTGACCAATAACCAGTTCAAACGCTTTTCCAACCGCCAGAAGCAGCCGGTGCTGTTAGCCGGCTTTACCGGGACTATCACCTACCGCGGCAACCTCTCCCCCTTCCTGCCCTGGCTGAAGGTAGGAGAGCTGCTGCACGTCGGCAAAGGGACGGTGTTTGGGATGGGGTGGTACCGGGTGATGGGGTAAAGATTCTATGGATTGCTTGACTTCAAATTTTCCGGAGGTGGAATGAAAAAATATGATGATACCTTTAAATCTGTGATTTTAGGTGCGTTACTGCATGATATCGGGAAATTCTGGCAGCGCGCAGATGGTGAAATCAATTATCAGAAATCCAGCGAGTTGTCTTCTCAAACCAGAAACAATATCGGGAATATTTGCCCGTTCAGGAATGACAATTATTCCCACAAACACGCGTTATGGACTAATGAATTTTTTGAGCGCCACGAATCCTTTTTTCGCAATTTGATCGACGATTATGCAAGTTTAGGCAACGATAACCCGGCTAATCTGGCAAGTTACCACCATAATCCCTCTACCGCTTTGCAGACCCTCATCCAGCAAGCGGACTGGTTGTCTTCCGGGGTTGACCGGATCAAGACAAAAGACATTGAGGATGAAGAAAAAATCACCGGGTATCGTTTTCGGAAAGTGCGGCTGCAATCGATTTTTGAGAGTATAGCATTGACCCGCAAAAATGTCGTCGATAGACGCTATTATTATAATATTGCGTCGTTCCAGCCGGATGAGAAATTCATCTTCCCGGTCACCAAAGAGGGGTTAAACCCACCCTTAACTGAAGATTTGCATGAACAGTACGCCCTTCTCTGGAATACTTTTAAGGAAGAATTCGAAAAGGGCTTTACACAGAAAAAGTACCCCAATTTTTACCAGTTAGTGGATGGCCTGCTCTCGCTTTTGGAAAAATATACCTGGTGCATCGCCAGCTCAACTTCGGACGTGCCGGATATTTCCTTGTATGATCACTTAAGAACCACGGCGGGAATTGCCGCCTGCTTGTATGAATATCACAAGAACCAGGGCGATTTTGCGAAAGAGAGCATTAAGAATGAATCCTCGGAAAAGTTTTTGCTGTTAGGCGGTGACCTGAGCGGGATTCAGAAATATATTTTCGACTTGGTGCACACCAATTTAAAACGGGTCAGCAAGACCCTTCGCGCCCGCTCGTTTTATCTTTCCATGCTGCCCAAAATCATCGTTACCAGAATTTTGTATGATAATGATTTGACGCCTGCCAATAACCTGATGGAAACCGGCGGCAGGTTCATTTTGCTGCTCCCCAACACCGAAAAGATCAAAACCTATCTTAAAGAATTTAACAACAGCATCGGCGAGTGGTGTCTGAACGAATTTTATGGGGAGTTAACGGTCAACCTGGATTGGGATGTAACCTTAAGCGGGGGAGATTTTAAGAACCAAAGATTCCGGGAAAAGCTGGAACGATTAAACCATTACATCGAGATCAAAAAGCTGCAAAAATTCGGTTTCAAACGGGAAATGCCCTGGGAAGACAACGGGTTTGTGGTGGGACTGGAATATGAAAAAATTGCTGGGGATGGAGAGCTGTGCGCTACCTGCGGTAAAAGACGGGGAGAGAAGAGAGATTGGGAGGATGAGAAAGAGGTTCGTATCTGTAGCTCCTGCTGGCGCCAGGCTGAAATCGGCCAGGAATTAACCCGGGGGAATATTTTGAGCATTACCCTTTCCCCGGCAACGTCAAAACCGGGTGGAGGTAAACCCGGTTTCGAATTCCTGGACGACAAACACCGGCTGTATTTAAATCTTCATAAACAGTACCAGGAGGTGGAAAACCATCCCGGCCTGGTTACCTGTTACCGCCTGGATGAATCGGAGACGCCGGGTATTTTTCTGCCCCGTTCTTTTATCGCCAACCACGTTCCGCGCTTTAACCCGGATGAAATTGGCCGCTACAAAGCTTACTACCAGAAAACCAGCAAAAAACCGGAAGAATACGAATACATCAAACCCGGCGCGATCAAAACTTTCAACGATATTGCCATGCCTGAAAACAAATTGAGCGATGACGTTTCCAACGCCGGGGTGCATTACCTGGCAATTATCAAGGCGGACGTGGATAACTTGGGATTGATCTTCAGCGCCGGTCTCGGTAAAAATCTTTCTATTTCCCGCTATGCTACCCTCAGCCGGATGATGAATGCTTTTTTCTGCGGTTACCTGGATACTTTCCTGGCGCAAGACTTTCGGAACATATATACCGTCTATGCCGGGGGAGACGATCTCTTTTTGATCGGAAATTGGAAGGACATTATTGATTTCGCTCCCCGCTTCAACGCTAAATTCCGGGCCTATAGCTGTAACAATGTTGACGTGCATCTTTCGGCAGGAATTGAAATCATCAAACCGCGCAGCCCCATCCGCAAAGGAGCGGAGAGGGCAGAAAGTAATCTGGATGACGCCAAAACGTGCAAAAGGAAGGATGAAAAACATTCTTCCAAAAATAAACTCTACTTATTCAGATATCCTTTGCAGTGGGAAGAGTGGGATTCCGTGGTGGATTGGATGCAATTTTTTGACCGGCGGTTGTCCCGGGAGTCTGAAGACCGGGAAGAAAAGTCCAAAATCAATGCGGCATTTCTCTACCGCCTGCTGCTCTATCGCTCTATGGCCCTGCGGCATCTCGACGCCGAAGAAGTGGAGGGGCTGCTGTACCTCTCCCTGCTGAGCTATGATATTGCCCGAAACATCGAAAAAAGAGACCGGAACGGGCAATTGCTGAACAAAGAGGAGGTGGAAAAACTGCGAACCCTGATCGATATAAAGGATAACGAAAAAATGCGCACCATCCATATTCCCATCTTTTATACTCTTTATAAAAACAGAGGAGGACGAGATGAGTGATCAAATCAAGGATGCTTTACGAAAGGCGGGTTTTAAGGAAAGTGATAATCCCAAGCTGCCATCAAAAAAGGAGAATCTTAATATGATTGCTTTTTATTCGGAGAAAAAAGTATTAGACGAAGAGCTCATCACGACTCGCGCTCAACAATGGGCAGATGAATTTGTGCCCGACACTAGAAATTTAAAGAGTAAGCAAAATCTTTCATCGGCGCAAATCAGAAGGTTTTATGGGGAGGTTTTATCCATTGAAGAAAAAATGAAAACTACCCAATTCGAAGTTGTCCGGCCTCAAATAAAAATGCTTAAATCAAAAGCAGCTTATGCCGCAAATCCCAATAATCGTAAAATTCCCGACAGCTTTAAAAATTTTATTTTTACGATGGTGGATAGCGTAGATAAAGCGGAGGATTTTAAGGCATTCAAAACGATTTTTGAGGCGGTTATTGGTTACTTTTACGGGAAAGGAGTCAAGTGATGCGATTACAAAAAATTATCGAGATCAAGGGAACCATCAAGGTATTGACCGGCCTGCATATTGGGATGGGCAACCAGGAAATCCATATCGGGGGAATGGACAATCCGGTGATTAAACACCCCGTCACAAAAGAGCCCTACATTCCCGGGAGTTCGTTGAAGGGGAAAATGCGAACCCTGCTGGAATACTACCTGGGGAAAGTAGATAAAGGTGGGGCTCCCTGGACTCCCGACTCAGCGGAAGCAGTAAAAAAAGATCCTATTTGCAGGATTTTCGGCTCCGCGAACACCAAATTTCCTGCCGGTCCCACCCGTTTGATCGTTCGAGACGGATTTCTCACCGGCGAATACAAGAAACGGATCGAAGATGAAAACGACGAATTCACCGTCTATGATGTTCTGGAAGGTAAATGGGAAAATTCCATCAATCGGCAAACCGGGACCGCATTAAACCCCCGCCAAACCGAACGCGTGGTTGCCGGAGCAGAATTTACACTGCACCTGATCTATCGGGTCTTCGATGAGGAAGATGAAAAAAATTTCGAAAAATATGTTCTGAAGGCGCTTGAATTGGTTCAAAATGATGCGTTAGGCGGATCCGGAAGTCGAGGGTACGGTAAAGTAGAGTTCAACTATGAAAAACCCGAACACAAGGTTTTTAACCATGCGAACATTTAAGATCATACTGAAACTGCTTTCCTCCCTCCGTACCCCTTTCCATGCCGATACCCTTTTCGGGCATTTCTGCTGGGCCATGCGTTTTTTAGAGGGCGAGGAGGCTCTCAAAGCGTGGCTCGATGGTTTTGAGGCTTCACCAACCCTGATCTCCAACGGCTTTCTGAAAGGCCGGTTTCCCCGACCGCTCACCAGGCCGCTCAGCCTGGCGCAATTGGGGAAATTGCTCAGTTTCGATCCCGACGCGCCTCCCACCCCGGAGAAAGTGATTATTGCCGGGCGGTTGAAAAAGCTCAAAAAAAAATCCATGATCGAAGAGCAATGGTTCCGGGATAACCGGGAGAACCTCTCTCCTGAAATATTGGTCTCTATGCTCTATAAGCAAGTGAAAGAGGAAGAAACTCAGGATGAAAAAAAGACCACTCGAAAGAGAAGGCAGGAAGAAATGGCGGTGATGCACAATACCTTTAACCGCCAGGAAGGAAGGGTGTTGGAAGGCGGCCTCTATGAATTCGACGAGCTTTGTTACCTGGACGAGCAGGATCAGCCGGAACAATTCTGGTTCCTGGTGCAGTCGGAAACGTTAGATGAAAAACGGCTGGCTGCCCTCATGGAGTTTATTGGGCATTCCGGCTTCGGGGCAGATAAGTCCACCGGCAAAGGGGTGATTGAGGTGGAAGGCATTGAAGATTATCCAATCCCGGAATGCAAGAACCCCAACGCGTTTGTCAGCCTGTCGAACTTTATTCCCGCAAAACCGGAAGAGTTGAATGGCTATTATCAGCCGCTCACCAAGTACGGAAAATTAGGCGGTGAATATGCCGCGGGCTATAATCCCTTCAAAAAACCGCTGGTGATGCTGCAGGCCGGGGCGTTGATCAAAGACGAATCGTTCACCCCGGAAAAGCGCTACGGCAAACTGCAAACGGGCGTTCATAAAGATGCCAAAATCAAGCATTACGGATATGGTTTTCCCATAGCAGTACATTACCAGGAGAGCGCCGATGAATAGAACATTTGAAACCATTCACCTGGAATGCGAAATCCTCAGCCCGGTACACGTCGGCACCGGGGAGGAAATTCCCCTCTATGAGTACGTCATCAGCGATGGCAAACTCAGCAAGCTAAATTTCGACAAAGTGATCGCCAGCCTGAATGCCCAACAACTCGAGCGGTTCAATCGCTTGAATGAAAAGGGCAACTACCTGGAGTTGCGAGCTTTTTTGAGCGAGCTCTACGAAAATCAGGCCTTCCGGCAGGCCGCCACCGAATTCGAGATTCCGGTAACTCCGGAAATAGAAGGATTATACCGGGAAAAGTTAGATGACCCGGCCAATCAATTGTTGATTAAATTGCAGCAGAGGAACCCACTCACTTTTGAGCCGATTCTGCCTGGAAGTTCCATCAAGGGAGCAATTCGCACGGCGATTATAAGCAAATTGGGAAGCAAATATCAACCTGGAGAATTAAGGGGCAGACCCCAGGAGGTAGAAGGGAAAATTTTGGATGCCCTTTGGGATGGAAAATTCAAGGTTGAATGGGATGTATTCAAGTTTTTAAAAGCGCCGGACGTGGCGCTTCCGGCGGGCAGCACTTTTGTATGCGCGGTTAAAAACGTCATGAAACCGGAAAGCGGGGAACTCTTCCCAACCAAAATCCAAATGATCCATGAAGTGTTTCATTCAAAACTAACCAACCACCCGGTAAAATTCACCATTAGCCTTCGGCTTTCTCCGCAGATGAAACCTCGTTATGGTCCCCAAATTGACAAAAATTTTATTGCCCAGGCCTGCCGGGAGTTTTACAAAAACAAGTTGGAAATTGTGGAAGGACGGTATTTTGCGAACAGCCCTTATGCCGGGGCTATCAATTTACTGGTCAGTTCGATGAATTATAATGAAAATGAATTTTTGTTGCGGGTGGGGCGTTTTTCCGGGATGGAGTCGATTACCCTCGACAAACATCGAACCGCCAGGCCTTCAGCGTCACGCAACCTGGCCGACGGAAAATATCCCATGGGCTGGATCAAATGCAGAATAATCAACTAAATTTAGAGAACACCCCATGCCCACCAAATTCATCTCATTCCTCGGCTTTGGAACTTACTCTGCCTGCAGCTATTTTTTTGAAAATGAGCAGGAGGAACCGTATGTGACGCGGTTTGTGCAGGTATCGCTGATTCGCCATCTTGTGTTAAGCGGGCAGTTATCCCCTGACGATGAAATATTATTTTTAGTGACCGACGCGGCAAAAAGCAAAAATTACCTGAACAATCAGGATGAAATCGGCAACATTATCATCGGGTTGGAAGGTGAATTGGCCAGGCTGGAAAAAACTGTTTTAAAACCCGGTAAATTCAGGCTGCCGAAGATAAAAACCATCGGCATTCCCGAAGGCAAAAGCGAGAACGAATTATGGCAGATTTTTAATACCCTGGTGGATAATGTCAACGATTCGGATCGAGTATTCTATGACATAACCCATTCATTTCGTTCTTTGCCCACGCTCGCTTTGGTGGTGTTAAACTACCTGCGGATTGTCAAAAAAATTACTATTGAAAAAATTTTTTACGGGGCTTATGAGGCAAAATCCAAAGCTGTTGATATTGAGCATGCTCCTATATTCGATCTGACGCCGTTTGTTGACCTGATGGAATGGACCACCGCGGCAGATCATTTTATTCGAACGGGAAATACACTTTTACTCTCAGAATTGACAAAAAAAGAAATTCAGCCCATTCTTAGCCTGTCAAGAGGAAAGAATGAGAAAGCAAATATTTTAAACAAGTTATCTAAAAGTTTAGAAAAATTTGGTAAAGATTTATTCATTGTGAATGGCCCGAAAATCTCTAAAGATATTTACCAACTCAATGATAATATTCAAAACTCAAAAGAGTCCGTCTCTGAAATTCCGCCCCTAGCCTATTTATTCGAAAAAATCCAAAAACCTTTTGAAACTGCTCAAGTACCAGAATCTATCGTTGAAAATACCAATATTGTCATCAGGTTTTGTTTTAACCACGGGCTTATTCAACAAGGATTTACCCTGTTAGATGAAAATCTTATTACCTACGGATGTCTGAAAAACGGGTTAGATCACATCCAGCCTAAATTCCGCGAGCTGTACAGCTCGGTTTTCGGTCTAAAAGAGAAACCGGAAAGCCAATGGCAGCTTCGTGACCGGGTTAATCAAAAAACGAAAAAAGTGAGCTTTTCAAAAGAGGAACAACTTGAAGCAGTTAAAAAAATAATGTCTTCAGATTCGGAACTTGACATTTTAGCCAAATTGAGAAAGCAAATTTCCCAGCTTCGCAACGCCTTAAATCATGCAACATTTAACGCTTCCGGTGTAGAGTATGATGTTTATATCGAAAAGGGAAACAGCCTTCTTACCGAATTTGAAAAGATGATCAGCGCAAAAAAAGACAATAGCAAAGTTGGCGTATATGAACAGTGATATTAAAAGTATGAATGAATGGATTCGTTTCGGGAAAGAATTGGCTCATAAACTGAACCAGATTGAAACCGAACAGCTTAATGAATTAAAAGATTTGTATGAGATTTTTCTTTCGAAAACTAAACCATCCTCCCCCCGTGTCTTCCTCCTCGCCAACGAGGGCGTCCACCCCATCATCGAGGATTTGAAGAAGCAGTACGGCCCGGATATCCGCTATGAAGTGGTCACCCGGGGAAATATCGCGTTGGACCGCGAGGGGGAGATTGCCAAAAGGGTGAAGGAGATCGTGGAAGCCCACCACGGGGCGGAGTTCGCGGTGATACCCAGCGGCCTGCCCTATATCGTGACCGTGGTGTATAATACCTTGCTGCAGATTACCAGCAAGCACCCCCTGTACTTGCAGTTGGACCGCGAGGCCGGGCGCTATATCGAAAAGACCCTCGACCCGCGGAAGCTGATACTGTAAGGGAAAAGTTAAAAGGGAAAAGGGAAATACCGTTGGTGGAGAATTATCGCAACATCCTGTTTGCGGCGCTGGGAACCACGCCGCAGATCATCACCGAATCCCTCTATCACTTGATGGTTCTGCAAAAAATCTTCATCCGGGAAATCCACCTGATTACCACCACGGAGGGAAAGCGAAGAGCGGAAGAGAAACTGTTTCAGAACGGAAGAGGGCCTTTTTACCAGTTCTGCGGGGATTACGGTTTTTCTTCTACGGAAATCAACACCTGCTATCATATCATAACCGATGGGCAGGGGAACGAGCTGGCCGATATCCGCACCCCGGAGGAGAACCATGCCGCGGCGGATTTTTTTCTGGCGACTACCCGCGCCCTTACGAATCGACCGGATACGCGGATTTTTGCCACCATTGCCGGCGGGCGCAAAACCATGAGCGCCTATCTTTACCTGACCATGCAGCTCCTGGGGCGAGATCAGGACACCCTCTATCACGTGCTGGTGCAGCCGGAGAGCATCGAATCCCATTTCCAATTTTTTTATCCCCTGCCGAATGCTGCGGAGATGAAATTTGATAACCGGGATAAAAGCGCCTTCCGGGTGCCGGTTGCGGATATCAAGATCGATATGGCGGAGATTCCTTTTGTGCGCATGCGCCGCATCCTTCAACCCGGGGTGATCGACTCCATCGCCCGGTTCTCCGAATTGGTGGCCCTCACCCAGGAGCGCTTAGACCGGGCGCAGTACGAGCCGGAATTGGAAGTGGATTTGCCGGCCCAAAAGCTGCGGGCGACCGACCGCCAGCGCAGTTTTGAAATCCCGCTGGCGCCGGTGGAGATGTGCCTGTACGCTTACCTTTGCAAGCGCGGGCCGATCCTTAACGCCAAAGGGGGCAACCCGGAAATTGTCACGGAATTGCTCCGCATTCATTCACAGGAATACGCTATTGCGAATGTTAACCGCAAATCATTCGACCATGATTCCCTGCAGCAGGCGCGCTCCCGGATCAACCGGAAAATTCGCCAGACTATTTCCGGCTCGCTGCTCCACGATTTTCTGATGGTTCACAGCGATCGGAATCGCAGCGGCCCCACCTATTCCCTCAAACTTTCCCCCGAAAAAATCCGCATTACTTCTACCGACCGCGGTCTTTTCTCCTGAAACCGGCAAGCTTGCCGCCCTCCCTCGACAACCTTGTTTCAAGGTTATCAAACCTCGATTCTACAACATATTAAGATATATTTGCCGCAGCCGTAACAAACCCCAAGAAAGGAGGCGGCTATGGCAGATATCATTTTCACCCAGCACGCCCTGCAGCGCATGAGCCAGCGGGGCTTCCACCGCACGGATGTTTTCCTGGCCCTGGCCATCGGGAAGAAAATTTACGCCGAAGGAACCCTGTTCGTCTTCCTGGGCAAACGCTGCTTGACCGGTTTCGGCAACTTAGCGGAGCGTTTGGAAGGGCTGACCCTGGTGATGGAGCCGAAAACCAACACCCTGCTGACGGTGTACCGCAACCGCCGCCGCCCGGAGAATATCCGCCACAAGGAGCGGCGTTTCCGGCGCTTTACCATGAAGTACAAATTGCTGAATTGAGAAGGAGGTGATCATAATGACCATTTTTAAAACCATTATCGAGACCGCTAAAACGGTGGCGCGCCACCCGGTTACGCGAAAGATTGCTAAGGCAGTGTTCATTATGGTTATTGAGGAGGCGTTCAAAGAAACGCGCCGCCGCGGCGGGTAGGGGCGCCTGGGATTCTACGGAGGGCGGCCGGGCCGGCGGGATGGATCGGTGCTTGCGATCCTTCTGCCGGTGCCCGGTTATTTAAGGATAAAGATGTTTTATTCCATTGTCTGGGACAATTGTTGGGAAGAACAGGAAGCAGAGTTTCTCGTCCCTGGCGTCGCCATACAAGCCGAAGGCTCTTCTTACGAAGGCGCATTGTCACGCGCATTGTTCCGGGCAACTCGCAACTCGTTGCGATGCTCGGCATCGCAACGCAATCGGGGAAGCTCTGCTTCCCGGCGAAGAAATTATCAAAAACGACGTGGTAGTGCTGATAAAATATCAGGAGGTGTCCTTTTATGATGCAGGAAATTTTTGAACGCACCGCTGCGCTGCAGCGGGAAAATAATTGGCAGGGAGTGCTGCAAATTTTGCAGCCGCTGTGCCGGGAAGGGCAGCCGGGCTGGAACGAGCCTCGTGCGCTCAGCGAATTGGGCTTTGCCTGCTCCCAGCTTCAGATGCTCGAGGAAGCCAAACAATGCTATCAGCGCTGGATCGAAGTGGAGCCGGACCGCGCCCGGCCTTTTTACTGCCTCGGCTACGTGTTCTACCTGGAGCAGGACTGGGCAAGCGCGCTGCGCTGGTTCGACCAGGCCCTGCGCGTCTATCCCGATTATTTGGTGTGCCTGTACCGCAAGGGCTACGCCCTGTTTGCCTTCCAAAAACCGCGCAAATGCCTCGAACCGTTAGAACGGGCGTTAGAGCTGTACCGCGCCAATTCCAACGAGGACTTCCGCAAGCGCAACGCCAAAACCGCCATGAAAACGCTCTTTTTGCTGGCCCGGGCGCGCTACCGCAGCGATGATTTTGAGGAAGCCCTGCGCCTGCTGCAGCAGTTGTTCCGGGAAGACCTGAAAGGATTCATCGCGCCGGCGGACAAGCAGTACGCCTTAGGCAAAACCTTAGCCGCCCTGCGCCGGGAAAAGGAGGCCCTGGAGCAGCTCAACCGGGCGTTAGATCCCCGCCGCCCCCAGCCCTACGTGTTAGACCAGATCGGGCGGGTGCAGCATCAACTGCAGGATTATCCCGCCGCCCTGGGCTACTACGACCGCGCTTTGAAAATCCGCCGCGCGCCCTACATCCTGTTCAACCGCGCCATGAGCCTGCTGGCCCTGGGCAAAACCGGCCCGGCGGTGCGCGACCTGCACGAAGCGCTGAAGCGCGACCGCTTGGGTAAGCACAAAATCTACTTAGAATTAGGCAAGATCAGCCTGGAGCAGCACAAGCCGGCCGAAGCGCGGCATTATTTTGAAAGCGCCATCCGCTTCAAGCAGGAGACCTACGGGGTTGATTACGCGGAAGCGCACTACGCCCTGGCGCTCTATCACCTGAAAAGCGGCGATAAACCCCGCGCCCGGGAGGAGTTGCAAACCGCCCTGGAAATTTCCCCGAACCTGCACTGGGATGAAAACCTGCGCCGGCTCCTGGGGATGGAAATGCCCGTGGAGTGCTGAAAGCGCAGGGAACAGGAGTGCAAAACTTCAGTTTTGCAGGGAGCAGGAGCAGGGAGCAGGAGCAGGGAGCAGGAGCAGGGAGCAGGAGCAGGGAGCAGGAGCAGGGAGCAGGAGCAGGGAGCAGGAGCAGGGAGCAGGGAGCAGGAGCAGGGAGCAGGAGCAGGGAGCAGGGAGCAGGAGCAGGGAGCAGGGAGCAGGAGCAGGGAGCAGGAGCAGGGAGCAGGAGCAGGGGGCAGGGTAAAATTGGCAATTAGCAATTGCCAATTGACAATTGCCAATTACAGGGGGCAGGAGCAGGGTAAAATTGCCAATTACAGGGAGCAGACCGGAAATTGTCCGGATGACAATGGTTTAGCCGGGAACCAAATCACTAAATCACCCAATCACGAAATCACCAAATGCCATGAATCAACTAATTTACCAAATCGAACAAGCCCGCAGCCAGGGGGAGCGGCTGGCGCTGCTGGCGGAGTTAGAGGCGCAGCTGCAAAGCGGGCCGGCGGGAAAAGCGGCGCGGCATTTGAAGAGCCTGCTCTATCACCCGGACTGGTATATCCGCCAGGAGATCGCTTTTATGATCGACCGCTACGGCGTGCCCCTCAAGCCGGAAGAGCTTCCCCGCTTCTGGTTTGCGCTGCAGCAGTTCCCGCGGCTGAAAAACGAAATGGCTGCCCGGCCGGAGACGCGGGCGCTGCTGTTCGAGGGCTGCAAAGACCCCGCCCCGCGCTTCCGGGCGCGGCTGCTGGCAGCCCTCACCCCGGCCGATTGCCGAAACGCGGAAGAGCGCTTGTTGCTGCTCTACGCCGCCGGCGACTACCCCGCCCTGGTGGAGCAGGGCTGCGAACCGGAAATGCGGGAAGCCGCCCTGGCCCTGCTGAAATCCGGCCTGAAGGAAGAAAACAACCCCGAATACCACCGCAAACAGTGCGCTTTTGCCCTGGAGCAGCTGCACGCCCTGGACAACGCCGCGGCCGCGGTGCAGGAAATTCTTTCCGGAAAAGCGCCGCACCATGCCGGCCAGCCCCCGCCGGATGAGGAAACCGTTGCCGGGCTGCACCTTTCGCCCCTGGAGCAATTTATCCGGCGCTTGCAGCGGCAGGGAGTGCGGGTGGACGGGGAAGCGGTCTATCCCCTCATTCAACAATCCCCGGCCACCGGGCGGATCACCTACCGGCAGCCGGGCCTGCAAACCTGGCCCAAAGAGGAGCGCCAAAAACGCATCACCCCTGCGCCGGGCTGCTGCTGGCTGCGCTGGGACTACCGCGCCATGGAGCCTACCCTGCTGCTGCACTTCCTGTTAGAGCGCTTTTTGATCAGCTTGGAAGACCTGCCGGAAGGCGACCTCTACGCGGCGGTGGACGCGCAGGACCGCAACGCCGCCAAAACCTGGTTCAACGCGGTGATCAACGGCGGGGGAAAGACCTATCACGAACAGCTAAATCCCTGGCAGATACAATTATTGGACGCCCTGCGGGAGCTGCGCCAGGAGCTGCTGCAAACCGTGTACGCCGAGGGCGGCGTCGCCGCCATCGCGGGCAATTTTTTGGCGCTCTCCGCGGAGGAACCCAACTTAGCCGGAAAAGCGGTCAACCGCCTGGTGCAAGGCTCCGCCAGCGACATTTTCAACCACGCCGTGCTGCAATTGCAACAGCGGTTGGATGAAAAATACCCCGCCGCCCGGGTGGGATTCCTGCTCTTCGATGAAGTGTGGGTAGAAGCCCCCGCGGAGCTGAGCGGAGCGGTCGCCGCCCTGGCCCGGGAAACGCTGTTGGCGGTCAACGACCACTTCCAACTGCTTTGCCCCCTGAAGATTCGCGAAGAGCAGGCCGGGCAGGAAAAAGAAGAAATTACAAATGACAAACCCCAATGATCAAATAAATACCAAATTCAATATTCAATATTCAATATTCAATGGTTACTATTCAGCCACATGGTTCGATAAACTCACCATGCGATGTTCACAGAGGTCACAGAGGAAGATTTGGGGGTATCCACCACTTCGTGGAGAGCATTTAGAGCCTTATATCCCTGTATTTGTGATTTGATTAGGAATTTAGTTACATTCAATGTTCAATATTCAATGAGGAACGGCCATGGTACTATTCATCACCGAACAGGGCAGCCGCATTACCCGGCAGGGGCGGGTGCTGATGGTCAGCAAAAACGGGGAAAAGATTTTCATGTATCCCTTAGAAGCCATCTCCCAGCTGGTGATCATGGGGCAGGTGGAAGTGTCCACCGCCATGTTAGGCCTGTTGATGCGCAGCGGGGTGGATACCGTGCTGCTCGCCCGCGACGGGCGCTATAAAGGGCGGATCGTGGGGGAGACCTCCAAGAACATCCTGCTGCGGGAAATCCAGTTTGCCCGGCGGGCCGAGCCGGCCTTTGCCAATCAAATCTCCCGGCAAATCCTGCTGGCCAAAATCCGCAACAGCCGCAACCTGCTGCGCCGCCAGCAGCGCAACCTCTACGAAGACCACCAGCAGCGCATCGAGAACGCCCTGAAAAGCGTGGAGCGCGCCCCCGGGCTGGCGGTTCTGCGCGGCTTCGAAGGGCAGTTTGCGGCGCTCTATTTCAAAATTTTCCCCCAACTGCTGCGCGAGGCCTTCGGCTTCCGCAAGCGCCGGAAACACCCCCCGCCGGATCCCCTCAACATCCTGCTCAGCTTCGGCTACACCCTGCTGTTCAACACCCTTTACGCCCTGGTAGAAACCGCGGGGCTGGATCCCTACGCGGGATTTTTCCACCAGAGCAGTTACGGCCACCCCGCCTTAGCCTCGGATTTGATGGAGCCGTACCGCGCCCCCATCGTTGACCGCCTGATCATCCGGCTGGTGAACGGCGAAAAGCTGACCCCGGAAAGCTTCGAGAAGATCGAAGGGGGTTGGCGCTTCAAAGAAGAGAGCATCAAAATTTTTGTGACCGAATACCAGCAGCGCCTGCTCACCCGCTTCAGCTATAACGAGCGCCAGGAAACCCTCTGGAGCGTGCTGCAGAAAGACGTGCAGCAGTTTTGCCGCTGCCTGAAAGGAGAGAGCGATGACTACCGGCCTTTTATTTTCAGCTAAGCAGTTCTGCCTGGTCAGCTACGACGTGGTGGAAGATCGCGCCCGCCTGCGGATCATGAAACTTTTGAAAGCGCACGGATTCCGGGTGCAAAAGAGCGTTTTCGAGTGTATATTGAGCGAGGCGCAGATTGCCAACTTAGGCAAACGGCTGGCAAAGCTGATCGACGAAGAGACCGACAGCGTGCGCATTTACCGCCTATGCGGGGAGTGCCGCGGGCGGGTAGAAGTGTTAGGCAGCGGGGAAGTGAGCGAAATTCCCCTGGTTACCGTGGTGTGAGGCGGGATTCTTGATGCTGGATGCTCGATGTTCGATGCTGGATACGCGAATCAACCGGCAGCGAATATCCCCAAAATGGCAAGCGAGCAGCAACATCGAGAGTCGAGCATCGAGAATCCAGCATCGAGAACCCAGCATCCAGCACAGCGCACCCGCCAGGGAACATGGGCCTGAAAATACTGCAGTTAGCGCCGCCGGCGGGGCGGCCGCGGGAGGGTTGAGGCAGGCAAAACCGTAACATGGTGTTTTTGGGATGATTATCCGCATGAGCATGGCACTTGAGCAAAAACAAACCCTTAGGTTGATTTTAGCGCTGGAAATGGGTATATTTTCCGCGTTCCGAAGCGCGCCGGCGTTTTTGAGGTTGCAAGGGCGGATATTGCAGGTTTTAAGAGCGGCGCTATCAGAAGAGCCTCGCGATTAAGAGAGGATTGAGACAAGAGCCGTGCCGCCACAAGGATAATCGACCGTTTCAAATCAGAAGAGCCTCGCGATTAAGAGAGGATTGAGACTTGATATACTTTTTGATTCCCCTTTTTTTCATGCTATCAGAAGAGCCTCGCGATTAAGAGAGGATTGAGACAAATGGTGGATGCTGCATAGATATTTCAAATTTTTTAGTCAATCAGAAGAGCCTCGCGATTAAGAGAGGATTGAGACGCGATATCCCCCTCCGCGGTGGGCTTATTTTCCCGCACATCAGAAGAGCCTCGCGATTAAGAGAGGATTGAGACTTATGTTAGTGCGCCAACGGTTCAGCAAAACCGTTAAATCAGAAGAGCCTCGCGATTAAGAGAGGATTGAGACCTCATCAAATTACCGTAATTCCCGGAATCTGGCATTAAATCAGAAGAGCCTCGCGATTAAGAGAGGATTGAGACTTTTGTAGGTAACATTGCCATTGCGAGTTCTGTGTAAAATCAGAAGAGCCTCGCGATTAAGAGAGGATTGAGACAGGCCGCTATTGGATTAGTAAGTTTCATTGAAAGTCCATCAGAAGAGCCTCGCGATTAAGAGAGGATTGAGACGTACAGCAATCCGCCCAAATCGGCATACTATTCACCCTGATCAGAAGAGCCTCGCGATTAAGAGAGGATTGAGACTTTTCATCCTGCCCTTCTCGACGCCCTGCTTTGGCGGCCTCATCAGAAGAGCCTCGCGATTAAGAGAGGATTGAGACTCCTGACAGACGATCTCGAATGCGCTATAGCGGATCAGTTATCAGAAGAGCCTCGCGATTAAGAGAGGATTGAGACAATAAAATCACTGGCAGATAGCCCGCCCCGCAGTCGGTTAAATCAGAAGAGCCTCGCGATTAAGAGAGGATTGAGACAATAATCCAGAAAAATAACTTGTGCCCCCTTCTGAGCAAAAATCAGAAGAGCCTCGCGATTAAGAGAGGATTGAGACGCCCGCCTCTTTCAGCCGCTTGCTGACTTCTAAGCTGGTATCAGAAGAGCCTCGCGATTAAGAGAGGATTGAGACATTTTTTCCTGTTTCGGGCGGCGAGGGCTGCCGCCATCAGAAGAGCCTCGCGATTAAGAGAGGATTGAGACAACGGATTAGAGTTAGAGTTGAGCGCCCAGGCGGGTTGGATCAGAAGAGCCTCGCGATTAAGAGAGGATTGAGACTGCCGGGCATGGGCGAGGGGGCGCGAAAAGTGGAGGATATCAGAAGAGCCTCGCGATTAAGAGAGGATTGAGACGTTGTCCTCCACAATCACATCCTCCCGCGCCATTACAACAATCAGAAGAGCCTCGCGATTAAGAGAGGATTGAGACTCCTCAATCACCGGAGCCTCCAAAGGTCCCATCCAACGATCAGAAGAGCCTCGCGATTAAGAGAGGATTGAGACCTCCGTAAATACGCTTTTACCTGCCCGCGTTTTTCCGCTAAATCAGAAGAGCCTCGCGATTAAGAGAGGATTGAGACAACAGGATCGGCCTGGGTAGGGATGGGATCGAGAGGTGCTTATCAGAAGAGCCTCGCGATTAAGAGAGGATTGAGACACCTTTACGTCAAATATCCAAGCCGGGAATACACCCTTTAATCAGAAGAGCCTCGCGATTAAGAGAGGATTGAGACTGTTGGCCGTCCTTTCTTTAGGGTTTAAGTAAAATTTTTATCAGAAGAGCCTCGCGATTAAGAGAGGATTGAGACAAAATTTTTGGCCGGGGAATATCCGGCTTAATTCCCGCTTGAATCAGAAGAGCCTCGCGATTAAGAGAGGATTGAGACTTTTTTCTCCCGTGGGAAAATTGATAACATAAATAATTCCTTCATCAGAAGAGCCTCGCGATTAAGAGAGGATTGAGACTATTTTCCTCCACGGTTCGCAATTCCATTATGCTATGATTATATCAGAAGAGCCTCGCGATTAAGAGAGGATTGAGACTGAATTGCTCTTCCATGAACGCGTCCTTGCGTTTATAGATCAGAAGAGCCTCGCGATTAAGAGAGGATTGAGACGATAAATCCGCTGGTACCGTCGTTGATGAACTCCCCATCGATCAGAAGAGCCTCGCGATTAAGAGAGGATTGAGACTGGCGTTCTCTATCACGTCCCGGGGCACCCCGCCTCTCGCATCAGAAGAGCCTCGCGATTAAGAGAGGATTGAGACTCTTAACATCTCCCACCCCCACCGACCATGTTCGACATCAGAAGAGCCTCGCGATTAAGAGAGGATTGAGACACCCTGGCAACTGGAACTACCGGAACAACATGGGGAACTATCAGAAGAGCCTCGCGATTAAGAGAGGATTGAGACTTCGATCATCTTTACACCTCACTTTCCCCGGCGCTTATACATCAGAAGAGCCTCGCGATTAAGAGAGGATTGAGACGAGTTCTGCCTCCATTGCCAATATCGAGACCAGTAAATTCTATCAGAAGAGCCTCGCGATTAAGAGAGGATTGAGACATAGGGCGGAATCTGCTGGTTAAATGCAACCCATTCCTCATCAGAAGAGCCTCGCGATTAAGAGAGGATTGAGACACCTTCTCAAGTTGCGCCTTGAGTTCAAGATTCCGATCCATCAGAAGAGCCTCGCGATTAAGAGAGGATTGAGACAGTCGGGGGAGTATCTTCTTGCGGATAATAGGGCATACCGTATCAGAAGAGCCTCGCGATTAAGAGAGGATTGAGACCTTTTTTCCCGGCGCAAATATACCAAACAAACCACTTCAACAAATCAGAAGAGCCTCGCGATTAAGAGAGGATTGAGACTAGAAAGTTTTTACGCATTTTTCGCAGCGGTGCAAATGTATCAGAAGAGCCTCGCGATTAAGAGAGGATTGAGACATATACAACAAAGGGGGTTTGTCCTCAGCGCTACACATCAGAAGAGCCTCGCGATTAAGAGAGGATTGAGACTTACGCCATCCTGGTCTATTATTACGGTAGTCATAAAAATCAGAAGAGCCTCGCGATTAAGAGAGGATTGAGACCTGATTTTATCCAGCTTTCCATAATATACCCTGTCTCCTATCAGAAGAGCCTCGCGATTAAGAGAGGATTGAGACACTCTCCATCGGGAGTGTAGCTGCATTTCTCCAACATCAGAAGAGCCTCGCGATTAAGAGAGGATTGAGACGTTTTGGTCTTGACGGCTGACTGTGGGAGTTCCCACGTGTTGATCAGAAGAGCCTCGCGATTAAGAGAGGATTGAGACTTCAGTTTGGGTTGCCATATTGCCGACTTCAAGTATATCAGAAGAGCCTCGCGATTAAGAGAGGATTGAGACATCTTTCCGGGTTTTTCATCTACATATACGGTCAAGTTTATCAGAAGAGCCTCGCGATTAAGAGAGGATTGAGACTCGGGCGCTTGGTAATCCCTCACGGCGTTTACAATTAAATATCAGAAGAGCCTCGCGATTAAGAGAGGATTGAGACTTTGGGCGCCGCCGCGTTCGGCTTGCCCAGGGCGCTTTATCAGAAGAGCCTCGCGATTAAGAGAGGATTGAGACAAATAGCTCTTGGGCGCGGCCAGCTTCACCAGCAAAGCGCATCAGAAGAGCCTCGCGATTAAGAGAGGATTGAGACTTGAAAAATCCGGTTTAATAAAAACAATAACTTAGCATCAGAAGAGCCTCGCGATTAAGAGAGGATTGAGACTCCTGGGGGATATACAGCGATCTGTTTTGCGGATCACGCATCAGAAGAGCCTCGCGATTAAGAGAGGATTGAGACATTTTCAATTTTTGTGCTTTATCCCGGATCATTTGATACTCTTATCAGAAGAGCCTCGCGATTAAGAGAGGATTGAGACTGAGCAACCCCTGCACCCTGGGTGCGGCGATTCAGTTCAGATCAGAAGAGCCTCGCGATTAAGAGAGGATTGAGACTTCTCGTGAGCGAGGCGGAGAGCGACCGCGAGAGGTTGGATCAGAAGAGCCTCGCGATTAAGAGAGGATTGAGACCTACGTCATCCAGCGTCGGTGCAGAGGAGGCACTCCACACAATCAGAAGAGCCTCGCGATTAAGAGAGGATTGAGACTGATGGCACTATCTCGAAGCGAGTTGAAGAGGGCTATTATCAGAAGAGCCTCGCGATTAAGAGAGGATTGAGACTGGAGCAGGGTGCCATTACCGTCTTTGCCCAGAATCGTAAACATCAGAAGAGCCTCGCGATTAAGAGAGGATTGAGACTCCCGCTTGCGCGGTTTCCTGCCGGAGTTGATCGATTCGGGATCAGAAGAGCCTCGCGATTAAGAGAGGATTGAGACAGGGTCTGCTCGCACTGCTGAATTGCTGCATCAAATCAGAAGAGCCTCGCGATTAAGAGAGGATTGAGACTTCTTGTTTGTAGCCGGATCGATGAGCAGGAATCCGCAATCAGAAGAGCCTCGCGATTAAGAGAGGATTGAGACGACTATTAGGTTGTAAGGATTGCCGATTAAGAAACTTACATCAGAAGAGCCTCGCGATTAAGAGAGGATTGAGACAGGTATCACTGGATACTATGAGGAAGGTGCAGATGAATCAGAAGAGCCTCGCGATTAAGAGAGGATTGAGACATCTCTTCCACATCGTCCAACGTGGGCGCAGCCGTCGCGCTATCAGAAGAGCCTCGCGATTAAGAGAGGATTGAGACATGTATTCTCCGCGCCGAATCATTTCCATAGCTTGCATCAGAAGAGCCTCGCGATTAAGAGAGGATTGAGACAGCACGGTATCGGTTTCCGTTAATTTATTTAGCGTTTTCGATCAGAAGAGCCTCGCGATTAAGAGAGGATTGAGACGCAATCATTTTGAGCACTTCAATCGGCGCGGTTGCGTAGATCAGAAGAGCCTCGCGATTAAGAGAGGATTGAGACTTCCTGTGTTTAACTTCCGGTAACAATGTAATCACTATCAGAAGAGCCTCGCGATTAAGAGAGGATTGAGACATTCTTCATCCGGCACGTAGATTGATCGGTTTTGTGGAATCAGAAGAGCCTCGCGATTAAGAGAGGATTGAGACTTATTTATTAATCCGCTTTTGTGCCGCGCTTCCCGGCACGGGATCAGAAGAGCCTCGCGATTAAGAGAGGATTGAGACGCCAAATACCCGGGCGCTGGATTTTTTTGGGATTCCTTCCATCAGAAGAGCCTCGCGATTAAGAGAGGATTGAGACGCACTGAGAGGTTATAAATCGCCCCTCGCTGTACGGTATCAGAAGAGCCTCGCGATTAAGAGAGGATTGAGACGGAAGAAACTGCTTCAGAGTAGCTCGCACGGTATCGCGGGATCAGAAGAGCCTCGCGATTAAGAGAGGATTGAGACATTTCTGTTGATTCATTAGGTCTTTTAGCGGCAAAATATATCAGAAGAGCCTCGCGATTAAGAGAGGATTGAGACAGCGACTGGCGCTTCCCTTCTAAGCTGCGCTCCGCGCCAAATCAGAAGAGCCTCGCGATTAAGAGAGGATTGAGACCTGGCCGCTACTGCTATGATGAATCGGACTAACTGAGACTTATCAGAAGAGCCTCGCGATTAAGAGAGGATTGAGACATTGTTTCTGGCCGTTCTGTTTACCACTTCCATCGGTATATCAGAAGAGCCTCGCGATTAAGAGAGGATTGAGACTGGTTCAATAGGATTACATCTCCTGCGCTTGCGTGAATCAGAAGAGCCTCGCGATTAAGAGAGGATTGAGACAGATATGTTGTTGACATGACTGAGCTCCTGTTTAGTGACTGGATCAGAAGAGCCTCGCGATTA
>JABWBP010000102.1 GCA_013360445.1 Calditrichaceae bacterium
ATGGCGTAGGTCTTGTAGGCGCTGAAATCCGCGTCCTTATCGAACAGGGTGACCACCAAATCCGTCTCCTGAACGCTATCGATCTCGCCGGGATAGCAGGAATAAAAAACGACCGGAACCGCGATAATCAACAGGGCAATCACGCCCAACGAAATTAAGGATCGTAGATCTTTTTTACAGAAAGACATCATATCACTTTCCTCCAGCATGGTTTCATGAATGTTTTTTTCCTTCTCCCTTCAACCTGCTCAGCATCTTGCCATCTTGAATCTTATAATCCTGACTCTTGCAATCTTGAATCTTGCAATCCTGATTCTTGAAATCTTCAACCTTCTGATGGGTCGTTCGCGATATTATAAAGTTCAATGGCCTGGGGCAGCGGCGTACGGCAGACGAGCTTCCAATCGCCCTTGCGGATGCCGGCGCGGAACGGCTCGACGTTGTAAACGATCTCGGTTCACGGCGAGGGTCTTTCCTCGCTGATTGTAACCCAGACGGCCATGCCGTCGAGCGGTTTATTCTCGTCCGCCCTGCCGCCCGCAAGGTTAAGGAGCGACATGGATCTTGTCGGGATCGCCGAAACCTTCGTCAATGGGCAGCACGGGTTCGCCGTTCATGTTTTTCATGACAACTTTCATCTGGTCCACCAAGAAGAGCGGCTTGCTGGCCTCCTTTGCAAGGTCATTGAGGCGTTGCTGCATCGCGGCTACCTTCTCCGGGTTGGCGGCGGCGAGGTTGTTCTTCTCTGAGGGATCCTGAACGATGTTATAGAGGTCAACGCTGGAAGGGAGCATGGTACGCCAGATGAGCTTCCAGTCGCCCTCCCGTATCGCACCGCGGAATGGTTCAACGTTATAGACAATCTCGGTGCGCGGGGAGGGCTTGCCTTCCGCGATAACATCCCAGACGTTGACGCCATCGAGCGGCTTGCTTTTGGCGGTGGATGTCCCGGCGAGTGCGGCCAGGGTAGGATAGATGTCAACGACGTGGATAAGCCCGTCAACCTCCTGCGCCTTGATTTGGCCCGGCCAGTTGGCCAGCGCGCAGACGCGCGTCCCGCCCTCGAAGAGCGAAGCTTTGCCGTCACGGTACGGGCCGTTGTCGCAGGGGATATTAATCTTCGACATATCGGCCATCACGCCGGCGAACATCGCATTGCGGGTGCCGCCATTGTCACTGTGGAAAAGAATGAGGGTGTTATCGCGAAGACCCTTCCTCTCCAGCGCGGCGACGACACGGCCTATTTCATCATCAAGGCAGGCAACCATGCCGGCATAAGTCCGGCGCGTCGGATCTTCGATGTTTTTATAGCGGTCAATGTAATCCTGGGGCGCCTGGTAGGGTGTGTGGGGAGCATTGAAAGCGAGATAAAGATAGAACGGTGTGGAAGCGTCCTGCGTTTCGATGTACTTAACGGCATCTTCGCCGAGGAGCTGGGTGGTGTAGCCCTCCTCCTTCACCGGCTCATTGTCGCGGTACCAGTCCAGCACGCCATGCTCGCTGTGCGTGAAGTAATCCAACTCGCCGATCATCGCCCCGTACTGGTAGTCAAAGCCGCGCTGTTTCGGCCAGTATTTCTTGTCCCCGTGCCCGAGATGCCACTTGCCGATAATGGCGGTTTTATAGCCTGCTTCCTTCAAGCATTGGGGCATCAGCCATTCGGTCGTATCAAGGCCGTAGGTGGAGACCGAAGGGATAACAGCGGTTTGCAGACCGTAACGGAACGGATAGCGGCCGGTCATCAGCGCCGCGCGGGTTGGCGTACACATCGGCTGCGCGTAGAACTGCGTTAACTTTGCCCCCTCCGCGGCCAGCCTGTCCAGGTTCGGCGTCTTAATGTCGGTGCAGCCGTTGAAGCCGACATCCTTCCAGCCCAGGTCATCTGCTACAATGTAGAGGATATTGGGTTTCTTGAACTGAGGAGACGCGGTTGGCATTGTGTCCTCCGATATCGCCACGCCGACCGGAACCGCTAAAATCAACAGGGTAATCACGCCCCAATCAACTAAAGATCTGAAACTCTTTTTAAGGAACGACATCAAAAACTTTCCTCCAAATATGATTTAATTGATCCTTCTTACTTTTCACTTCTTACATCTGAATCGTCACCGGCTGCTTCAAGCTCACTTCCACCAGAGTCCCCGGCGGAACTTCAATGTGGTTTCCCCTGCTGGCCAGTAATGCCACCGCACCGCCCACCGCGGCCCCGGCGCCGGCATCGCCGGCGGCTGCGCCAATCAAGGCCCCGGCGCCCACGGCTTTGGCTGCGCCTCCGCGACCGGCTTCGGCGCCTACATCGTCGGTTACAATGGGAATCATCTGGTTATCGAGGTTCAAACTTGTAAACGTTACCACCAGCCGTATTCCGCCGACAGCCCGCCCGCCTCTTGACTCCAATACCGTGCCATACACCACGGTGCCTTTGGGCGCAACCACTTTGCCGTTCACCGTCAGAGGGGTTTCCAACTCGGCAGTGAACTTCGCCCCTTGCTGGTGGCTGGCGGTACTGACGGCGTCTTTGGTTTTCAGCATGAGTTTGCTGCCGGCCGGTATCGTCACAGGCCCGGTCGAAGTCTCCGCCGGAGAAGTTTCTACCGCGGCTGCCCCGGCGGCAGCCACACCGGCAGCAGACTGCGGGGCCGCCGCAGCTTTAGGTTCCCGCGGCGAGAATGTGAGGGAAGTGATGTCACTTAACGCAACGGTTTCGATTTTACCGTTTACATCAAACTGAAGGGACTCCGCCGTGCCGCCTTTGAAAGTGCCTTGCAGCACCCTGCCGTCTTTCAGCACCAGGGTATCGGCCAGGGCCGCCAGCGAAAAGAGCAGCAGGATGAGAGTGATAAACGAATTACGGTGAGTTAAATTCATATCATATCTCCTTATGCAATTAATGAAGGTAAACGACGAATTGTTGTGGACAATGGAGAATTGGATGGATGGATTTTTGGATTAATGTATTTCCCATTACTCCAAAAATCCAACACTCCATCTTTCAGATGCAGGCGCTCTTCCAGCGCCGCAATGGTTCGAGTATATCTATTAACCGGCAGCTGGTAGCCGCTACCGGGTTCTGTATAGTTGACCACTCCCTGGTTTTTTCTTCTGTTACTGTGATCTTTTTTCATCTACTTTTTTGTCTATGTTGGGCGCTGATTTTACCTGGCCAATGTTACTAATGGATTACAAACCCTGCTTTTTGGTCTTACATTTTTTTTTTGTGAACCAATGTAACGAAATTCCGGCAAAAAAGCCAAGAAATGTAAACAGCATTGCTTTCAACACCAGGGTTTCGCTTACCGGTTCTATGATGGCCAGGAGTAAGGTTCCGAAAAATCCCGATACCATACCGCCAATCAAGATTCGGGGATGAATGTTGCCAACTCTCCAGGAAGCCAGAGCAATTAGCCCGACAATACTGCCAAACGCCACCATAAGAAAGGTAATTGAAACCATGTTTTGCAGCCGGGTGGAAAGGATCAGGCACAGCAGCGAAACGCCGGCGAGGGTGTAGCGAAACAGCCGCACCAGCACATTTTTATCGAGGGGTTTATCGCGGGTGTAGAAATCTTGCAGCAAAATGGAGATGCTGGCAAACAGGTAGCTGTCTGCCGAAGACATAATGGCGGCAAAAAAGATCACCACCCCTAATCCCAAAAATCCTGCCGGCAGCAGGCGGGTAAAGCCCTCTATTAGAGCGAGATCCGGATCGATGTCGTGCACCTGTTTTGAAACACTTAAGCCGATGGTCATCAACAAAAACCCGATTGCGAAATAAACCAGCACCGAAAACACTAAACTCTTCCGGACGGTATTTACATCCTTTGCGGCGTAGATCCGCTGCCAGAGTTCGGCAGAAAAAAATGGGAGCAGAATACCAATCATAATAAAGCTGATTATCGATTTTAGCGGCGCTGATTGGCCTGATGAAAAAGAATCAATAATGAGCGATGCCAGGGAACCCTTCCCCATGATATGCCCGAGGATGATAAGCAAAATAACCATCACCAGCAGTTGAGCAATATCGGTCTTGACCACCGCCCTAAATCCGCCCAGGATCATGTAGATCAAAATAGTGATCCCGATGATCAGCAGCGAATTAGTATAGGAAATTCCGCTGATATGGTACAGAGTTTTCGCCCCGCCGACAAGCTGCAATAGCAGCGCCAGTAGCATTACGACCAACATCAGGCCAGCGGAGATAAGTCCAGCAGTTTTGCCGTATTTATGGTAGAAGTAATCGGAGAGGGTGTAAAATTCATATTCGTCGGAAATTCGTTTTAACCTGACGGCGAAGAAGATGAAGATAATGTATCCGGTTGACACGCCAGCAAAATACCACATCGCCGATATTCCATAGAGATAAACCAGCGCCACAAAGGTTACCAGGAGCCCCGCCCCGGTTTTGCTGGCGACGATGGTGGAGGCATTGGACAGGGTATCCAGGCTGCGCCCGGCGATGAGAAATTCTTCGCTGGTCTCTTTACGGGCGGAAAGAATACCCAGGAAAATAACCAGAGCAATGTAGATTGCGATAAAAGCAAAATCCGGGAGGGAAAGTTTAACGGTCATAAAAGAATATGATTTCATCTTAAGAAAAAATCAAATGCAAAATTTATTCGGGAGAAAGAGTTGGGAAACTGGTTTACCTGGCCCGAGGTTTCATCGCGCCGTTTGTTGGTCTATAAAATTGAGAATGTCATCCGCCGCCTGGTTGGCCGGCTGAATTTGTTTCATTCGCTCAGCATACATGCGGGCTTTGCCCAGTTGGTTGGTTTTGATGCAATAATCGGCGATGGCAAAGAGGTAATCAAAGTTTTCCGGTTCCGCCTGTAATGCCCTCCGGAGGTTCTTTTCCGCCGCCGGGTAGTTTTGAAGATATTGATATAACAAACCCAAGTTATAAAAAATTCGCGCCCGGCCGGGCATTCTTTTCCCGGCCTCCGCTAACATTTGCGCGGCGGCTTCGAATTGCTGCTGTTCCGCCAATAACAGCCCCAGGGAATAATAGGCTTCATCGAATTCGGGGTGATCGCGGATGATTTCCCGGAACAGTCGCTCCGCCTGCTCATTTTTCCCGAAGCGGTTATACAACATGGCCAGGTTTACCCTGGCGGGAATAAAAAGACTGTCGATCTTGATGGCGATGAGGTATTGATGCTCCGCTTCGTTGAAATCTCCTAAACTGGCGTACAAATTCCCTAAATTATGGCGGCTGGCCGGAAAATCGGCGCCGTATTCCAGCGCTAAGTGATATTCATCCAGCGCCGCCCGGAAACGCGACTTTTGGGGGTCCGCGAGCCGCTCTTCGGGAAAGCCGGCCAATTGGGAAGCGGCGAGGATTCGCACCGTTTTTACGGGATCGCTCAACAAGGGAATCAGCAGATCCAAATACTCTGCCCGATCCGCGGGGTTGAAATAAGAAACCGCCGTGCTGCGCAAAACCGGGGAGGGGTCTTGCAGCGCTTTTTGAAGCACGATTGCAACGGTATCGCTGGCAAAGTTGCTTAACAGGGATAAGGCGCTGGCCCGCACCAGCGGCGAATACAATGGTTCGTTGATGATCTCGATTAAATCCCTTTCCGCGCCCGGGTCGCCTCTGCCGGCTTTGGCAAACGCCTGCCCGAAATGCCCGGGGCGGCTGATTCCGTACCATTTATTCACCTGATCGACCGCCCACTGAACCGGCTTGTCGGTGTGGCATTGGTTGCAGGCATTGGGAACTCCGAGTTCCCGGCTCAAATCCGGGCGCGGCGCCCGCATACTGTGATCGCGGCGAAAATCTACCCCCATGTAATAACGGCCCGGCATGTGGCAATTCACGCACAGGACGCCTTCCCCCACCGCAACCGTCTTCTTGCCGCCCTCCAAAATCAACGGTTTTGCCTGCTCCTGGGGATATTTATGAAAATGATGGGAATAAGCATCATAAATATCCGCGCGGTGGCATTGGGCGCAAAGGCGATTGCCGGTTTCGATGATTTTCCCGCTGTGCACGTTATGGCAGTCGCTGCAGCGCACCTCTTTTTCATACATTTTACTCTGCAAAAAAGAGCCGTATTCATAGTCTTCCTCCAATATCTGGCCATCCACAAAATACATTGGCTCGGTTATCAATTGCGGTATGGCGATATCCAGCAGTTCTTCATAGTAATGGGGGTTATCCGTTAGTTGAGAGCGGCGGGAGTGGCAGGGGGCGCACAGCTCAACCTGCCTTTTCGCGTCGATTTCGCTGGTTTTTACTAACAGGTCATAATTGGTATCGGAGGCGCGGGCCATTTCCGGTGCCTGCGCCCAGGCAACGTGCAGGGAGCCCGGGCCGTGGCAGGCTTCGCAGCTGACGTCTATTTCCGACCAGGTGGTATTGTAGGTTCCGGTTTCCAGATTATAATTTTTTTGCACGTTGGTCGAATGGCATTCAGCGCACATGCCGTTCCAATTCTGACCTCCGTTGCTCCAGTACAGCCAATCGGAAGGCGTTATCTCCTGGTCCGGGTAAACCATTGCCGCTAAGTGAAACCATTGTTTGCGTTCCGTATCCCAGGCAATCGGCAAGCATTGCAGGCGGCCTCCCTCAAAAGGGATCAAATATTGCTGAAGCGGGGTGAACCCGAACACATAAGTAATCTCAAAATCGGCGATTTTGCCTCCCGGCCCCGGGGTTCTGGCAAAGAATTTTTCTCCCCGGCGATAAAACCGGCTGGTATCGCCGTTGAAAATGAATTCTGCGTTATCGAAATTTCCCAGAACAGTTTCCGCATTAGCGGTATCCATAGCCAAATCATGGTGGGAGCCTCGCCACAAATCATATTCCTTTTTGTGGCAGTCAATACAATTTTCCCGACCGACAAATTGCGCCTGCTTCGTTTCCCGGGAGTAACTTTCCCCATCTATCAAATAAAATTTTATCAGGTATAGCGGAATGGATAGAACGATAAAAATGGTAGCTACCAGCCCGCTGATTTTCCAATTTTTATGCATATACCGCCTGAGATTTTATAAACCGCTGCCGTTTAACCGGCTTCCCGGTATTAACCAGTACCTCCCCGTTTTGAATAAAAACCGGGAAAATATCCAATGCCCGGGGCGCCGGCGGGCTGAGGACGTTTCCCAATTTATCAAACGAGGAAGAATGGCAGGGACAGACGAATTTTCCGGAGGAGGCATCCCAACTGACGGAACAGCCCAGGTGGCTGCACTTCAGAGAGATCGCCAGAAAGCCGCCGTCTTCCAAACGGCAAATATACAGGCGGCCGGGCCGGAAGGGGGTTACTGAATTTAGCGCAAAGTCGCTAACCGCCCCCACGCTCAACAGCTTTGAGCGATCGCCGGCGGGTGTTTTTTCCTTGTTGGACCATAAAAAGGCTATTCCCGCGCCGGTGAATTCCAATCCGGCCAGTATTCCCAGGGCGGCCCAGGTTTTCTTCAGGAAATTCCTTCTGTTAAGAGGTTTTTCCCGGTTGTTTTGCTTTCGGGGTGATGTTGACATTATAGTTCTCTCTTATTTTTCTACCGGTATATACACGTTAAGGGTTATTGGTAGCATCTTTTTAGACGGAGTGCAAAACTTCAGTTTTGCAGATGCAATGCAAAGCTGAAGCTTTGCACTCCGAACAAAAAGCAAATTTTAACCCTTAACGGGTATATAATTACCACGGCCACGCCAGGCGCATGCCTTCCCAGCGAAAGCCCACGCTGGTAGCGGTAAGAATCAAAAAACCGGTTAGGATGAAGATGAAAACCGTCTGAACCGCCTCGTTCCTGGTGGCGGCAAATTTTTTCTTCGCTAAATAATACAGCGCGGCGATGAAAAACAAAAGAAAGCTTAGCGGTATCACCCCTTTGATGATATACCCGGGGAAAGCAGCAAGCGCCGCGCTCGGGCTTATGATGTATTCATCCACCAAAATCGCCAGGGGGGTAAAAACCAGGGCAATTGCGGCGCTGATCAATCCCATTTTCCGCCCTCTGCCGGAGATGAACCAGATTCCCGTTGGCTCGGCGTCATAGCGCAAGTAGGGAATTGCCAGCATCGCCACTATGGCGGCAAACGGAATGACCAGGACCGCGAATAAGGGGTGAAAATGCAGCAGCAGCTCCTGGAAACCCTGGAAATACCAGGGCGCTTTGGCCGGGTTGGGGCTAAAATACGGATTGGCTTTTGCCTGAAGCGGCGCATTGAAAATTGCGGACAGGGTGAGCAAAGCCGCCAATAACACCAGCGCCACAACCAGCTCTTTGACAATTAGGTTGGGGTACACCGCAACATAATCGTTCGCCTCGTTAGCGGATTTCTGCGGGATAATTACCCCGCGGGCTTTACGGATTCGCCAAAAATGAAGCAACATCAGCAGGAGCAGTATCAGCGGTAAAATGCTGGTGTGCAAATTGTAGAAAATCAGCAGTGTTGCGGCGCCGACTTCCGGCCCCCCCAGCACCGCCTCGCGCAGTTGCGCACCTGCCACAGGAAGATATTCTAACATGCCGGTGCTGACGGTTATCGCCCAGTAGGCCAGTTGATCCCAGGGCAGTAAATATCCCGTGAAATTGGAGGCAATAACGGTAAATAACAGGCTGCAGCCGATGATCCAGTTAAACTGCCGCGGCCGGTGGAATGCCCCGGTAAAAAAAACCCGCAATAAATGCAGGAAGGTAACTGTAAGGAGAAAAATGGCGCTCCAGTGGTGGATGTTTCTGACAAACTGTCCGAACAACACTTCGTTTTGGAGCATTATGATGGAGTCAAAGGCTTTGCCGGGGAAAGGCGCATAGACAAAACGCAGCAGGAGGCCGGTCACGAATTGTATCGCGACCAATAATGCCGCCATTCCCCCCAATCCCCAGGTATGGGTCAATTCCAGGGCGGCTTGCGGAACCCGGCGCGGGTGGAGATGCAATATGAGCGATTTTAAGCCGAATTTCTGTTCCTGCGAATCGGCAGATGAATCTTGTTTGCTCTTATCCAATAATTCGGCCATTTCTGTGCTCATTTTTTCCGGGAGATCAATTTAAAAAACATCCGGCAAAAAAACCAGCACCGGATTTAATGGGACAAGCCCTTTTTCCCCGGTCAATTTGCGTTTCCTGCTTTTACGGAAATTGCTGACGGTTTGCAGCAGGATTTTACCCTCCCACTCTTTTTGAGCGGATTGTTTTAGCCCGTAGAGCTTTTCTTTTAAATCGTTGATGGCGCTCGTCAATTCAGGATCAGCGGCTTTGTGAACCAGGGAGGCGGTGCTTGCGGCGGGGGGAAACTCGCCGGTTTTATTCAGCCACAAAAGGAGGTGATTCATCGCCTCCGGCGCATCATTTCTTTGACAGGCGCGGCGGAAACGGTTGAAGTAGGCGGCTTCCGACTCCCGCCGGCGGTATTGTGCGGCGGCGTACCGGGCGTGAAGGGCCGTACCGTAGCGCCGGAAAAGCCAGTATGAAATTCCCAAAACAAATGCGGCAGCCAACATGAAATAAACCAAATTATTTTTGCCCTGCGCAGCCGCTTCCGTTTCCATAACCGTAGAATCCTTTTCCATGGGGAATTCGGCGCTGAACTCCGGATTGGGTATAACGGTAAATTTAACGGCGGCAACTGTCGAACGCCGCAGCTTGTTCGCCGAAAGATCCCACCAGCTTATTTCAATTGCCGGGAGTTCATAATCGCCCTCTTCCTGCATGATATAGGTAACCGATTCAACCCTGCTGCCAATGTGGGGATCGCCCCGTTCGCCGCCTTTGTCGGTTACCGTGGGCGAGGCCGGGTAAACCGCCAATCCGCCCGGGGTTTCAAAGGCAAGCGGCGGTATCACCATCGACAGCGCATCCCGTACCGTCACCGAAATACTCCGCTCCAGTGCATCGCCCACCTTGAGAGTATCCTCCTCCGGTTTGATCGTTTGCCGGAGCGTTAAGCGGTTGGTGCTTATAAAGTAGGGTAAGCCCGCTGCTTCTTTTGGTACCATGGCGCTGAAACGCATCGCCGCTACCTTCACCGTTGTGAGGGGAGACGGTTGGGCATTCTCCAGGGCATAGCGCACCCCGATAGCAAAAGGATCTACCTGGTACTCCCCGGGAATTCGCGGATAGATGGTATATTCCCTTTGAATGCCGGCGTAGCTCTGCCCCCCGATGCGCTCGTTTAAATTCGTTGAATTGCCCGGCGGCGTCACAATCGCATTAGAAACGCTGATCTCCGGAAATTCCGGCGCCGCAGTAAACCAGTTCGGTACATAAACCTGAACGCTGAGAATAACCGGCTGTCCCACAATAACCACTTTTCCCGTTTGAATTTCCGCCCGCACAAACGGACCGCCCTGAGCCAAAACCGGCCCCGCCAACAGCAGCAACCAGAATTTCAGTACACGTCTGATCATAGCCTTTACCCCGGTTTCGCAAAGTCGAAAAGTCCAAGGGTCGAAGAGTACAAGAGTCGAAAAGTCGCAGAGTCCCAAAGTCGCAGAGTCGAAAAGTCGCAGAGTCGAAAAGTCCAAGAGTCGCAGAGTTTATATTTGGAAATTTTTTCGACTACTTTCAACTTTTCGACTCTGTGACTCTTCGACCCCTTCGACTTTTCGACTTTTGGACTTTTCGACTCTTCGCCTTTTCGACTCTTCGCCCCCTTCGACATTTCGACTTTTCGACTCTTCACCCCCTTCGCCCCCTTGGCCTATTCGTTTTTTCGGCGATCCGTTTTCGCCGCCTGCAAGACAAATTTAATCCTCATAAAATCCGCCGGAGAGGTTTGCAAACGCCGCATCCACATTTCTGCCAGTTGTTCATCGGTGAGTTTTTCCATCTCAACCTCTCCTTTCTCCCCCTTCTTTCCTTTGTCGTCAAACTGTATTTCATCCGCCTTTAAAGCCGGCGCTCCCGGCGGAGGGGGCTCCTCTTCTTTCCCGGGTTTTTTGAGCAAGGAGTCCACCAGGGCGCGGTTCTCCTTTGCCTCCTGCCATCCAGGAAGCGAATCCAGAACCGCGTCGTAGTTTTCCAGGGCTAATTCGTATTCCCCGAGCCGGGCATAACTGTTGGCAAGATTGTATTGTGCATTGGGGTTATTAACCCGCGCAAACCAGTCGATTGCCTGAGCAAAGTCTCCGGCGCGGTAATAAGCCGCCCCTTTCCGGAAAGGATCCTCGAAACGTTCTGCCGCGGCCCGGTAATCGCCTCGTTCAAAGTAATACTGGCCTTGCTGATCTCTCGTCAGCCATAAATCTATAAAACGGAAACCCCCCGATATCCCCACAAGCAAAGGCGCCAGCAAAAGCAAAAAAGTCCAAAGTCGAAAAGTCGAAGAGTCAAAAAGTCGAGGGGTCGAAGAGTCGGAGGGGTCGAAGAGTTGAAGAGTCGAAGAGTCACAGAGTGTGGTGGGGGCTTCTTTTCGACTGTTTCCAATTAGCCTTTTTCCCCCTCTCCAAATTTTCAATTTTTCCACCATTCGATTCTTCAACTCATAACCCCCGACTTTTCGACTTTTCGACTCTTCACCCTTACCACTCTTCAATCCCCCGACTCTTCGACTTTTCAACTCTTTAGACTTTTAGACTCATCAAATTCCCAGCATTTATAGATTAGCCGCTCCATTGCACCGTCCACCCCTTCCTGAACCAGAAAAGCAGCAGCAGCACGCCCGGCCAGACCAGGTAATAACCGGAATCCTTCCAGCGCAGGTTTTCATCTTCGTTCAGAACATTCTGCAAGTGGCTTTGAATTTTACCCTGCAAACGCTCCACATCGCGGTTTTCTATTGTTGCACTGACTACATCCACCCCCGCTTGTGATTCCAGGGCACGTAATCCTTCGCGATCCAGTTTGGCAATCACCCGGCGCCCGTTGCGGTCGGTTAAGAAACGATTCTCCCCGGTTTTAATGGGGCCGCCCTGGCTGGTTCCGAAAGCTAACACCATCACCTGGTCTTTGCTTTGTTGGCGGTGCCGGATAAAATCGTTCAGATATTTTTCCCCGATGCCGTCGGTTAAAAAGAGAATCGTTCCCGGAACGTCATCGCGATCGAGCATCTCCTCCGCTAATTGTAACGCTCCTGCCGGGTCCTTGCCCGGAACCGGCATAATATCGCTGTTCAGCGACTCGATATAGGTTTCTAAAACCGAAGGATCATCAGTAAAAGGCAGCACGGAATGCGCCGTTCCTGCATAAACGATCAGCGCGCTGCGGGCGCCTTTGCGCAGTTCCAGCAAATCGTGAACTTTTTGCCTGGCGCGTTCCAGGCGGGTCGGCGGAACGTCGATGGCGTCCATGCTTTGCGACAGGTCAAGAGCCATCACCAGCGGCGCCAGGTCCTCGCTGAACGGCGACTGTTCCCGTTGCCAGGTGGGACCCGAAAGCCCCAGCGTTCCTGAGATAATCAGCAATATGCTCATGTGAATGGGGCGGAAAAAGCTCCGCGCGCCGCCTTTGATTTTCAGATGTTTGAGCAGATGCGGGGCAATGACATTCCGCCACTGGTATTCCGCGCTTCTGCGATATTCCGTTAAAAAGTACAGCACCGGCGCCGCCAGCAGCAGCCAAAGCCATAGCGGTCTGATAAAATGGAATTCGGATAGTTGCTCAAACATGGCGCGCTTTCCTTTCCCGAAACAAACTAAAAACAGCCATAATGAAGTGATAAAGAATCAGCAATATCCCTGCGGCTCCCAGCGGCCAGAAGTACAGCGGCTTTACCGGGCGGTAAGAAAGCGTTTCAAATTCCTGCGGCTCGATTTCATCTAATTTCTGATAGGCATCCAATAGCGCCTGGCGGTCGTCCGCTTTCAGGTAAGAACCGCCGGTGATGTTAGCAATTTCTTTCAGCGCCGGCTCATCAAATAAATCTTCACCGCTGCTGCGGGGATCCCCGAAACCGATGGTGTGAATGGTAACGCCCGCACTGGCGGCTAATTTTGCCGCCTGATTCGGCGGGACTTTGCTGTTGGTGTCGTTTCCGTCGGTAAGCATGATCAGCGCTTTCTGCTCCGCTTTGCTTTCTTCAAACGTTTTAATCGACAGCCCGATGGCGTCCCCGATCATGGTTTGCGGCCCCGCCATCGCCACTTGCGCTTCCTTCAGCAATTGCTGCACCAGATCGTGATCCATCGTGAAGGGCGCTTGCAAATAGGGAGCGTTCCCGAAAAACAGTAAACCGATCCGGTCGCCCTTTCGCCGCGCGATAAAATCTCCCAGCACCTCTTTAACCGCCTCCAGACGCTCGATGAGGTTACCGTCACTGTCGCGCATATCCCGAGTTTCCATCGAGCCCGAAAGGTCCACCGCCAACAGCAAATCCCGCCCCGATTCGATCTTTTGAATCGGTGGCTCCACCAGCACCGGTCGGGCTAAAGCAGTAATCATCAAAATCCAGGCAAGGGGAGCGATGAACCATTGTAAAATATTCCGCCGCAGGATCACTGCCCCTTTGGTGGGCTGGCGACCCGTTAAGGCCGCGACATTTTCAAAAAAGGGAATCCGCACCGACGCCTGCCTTTCCCGGTACGGCGGCAAAAACAGCCATACCAGAATCGGTGCCGGAAGCAGCAGGAATAATAAAGGATATTGAAACTCGTAAGTCATTTATTAAACCAGAATTATTCAGTTCTCCAAAACGCTCTGATGTCTTTTTATCCAGGCGCGGGCTAACTCAACCAACCCGCTTAATTCTTCCTGCGATAAATCCGTTTCCTGGTAAGACAATTCCGGAAGAATTTTTCCGGGACCCTCGGTAAAGCCTTGACCGTTGTAACTGTTATCAAGCAGAAACAGCCACTCCTGCCCGCTTATTGAAGCAACCTGACCGCGTGGCGCAAAAGCTAAAGCGGTGCGTTTTAATAACACCGGGATCATGGAAACTGCTTTCGCGCGCTGCACCGGATCGCCTGCCATTTCTTCAATCGCTGCCAATTCGCGCAGCGCCTCCCGGCGGTAAAAATTAGCCCTGCGGCGGCGATATATTTTCAGAGCAATCAAAACACCCGCCACAACCATCAAAAATAACAGAACATACCACCCCGTCGTTTGCGGCATCCAGTTCACCGCTCCCGGCTCAACAATATCATGCAACCGCTGCAACGCGATACTATCCGCTATGGCCGATTGTGGGTTCATTGCTTGCTCCGAAATCACCAGTTTAAAAGGCGAAGAGTCACAGAGTCGGAAAGTCTAAGAGTCGATGAGTCGATGAGTCGAAGGGGTCGAAAAGGGGAGTGTCAGTTTTTTTGTGCTTTTGATGTAGAAAGAGATGTTGGTTAACGGAAGGAGCGGAGCGACTGAAGTTAGCCAACATCTCTGGCGAGACTGT
>JABWBP010000103.1 GCA_013360445.1 Calditrichaceae bacterium
TTCCAAGCTATCGTACACCCCGCCAGACGGATCGAGCGCCACCGCGCCGCCGCCCTGCACGCTCACCCCCAGGCTGAACTGGCGCGTGAAGGTCGCAGTTACGGATTTGTTCCCATCCATCAGCAGCGAATCGGGATTGGCGACGCCGCTCAAATCCCCGCTCCAGCCCGCCAGGCCGTACCCGGAGTCGGGAATAGCGATTAACCTGACTACCGTCAGGCTGTCATAAATTCCCCCGGGAGGATCGAGTTCAATCGCGCCGGGACCATTCACCGCCACCGTCAGGGTATAGCGAGGGGAAAAAATCGCGGTAACAGTTTTATTCCCATCCATAACCATGCTGTCGGGGTTGGCGGAGCCGGTCAAATCCCCGCTCCAGCCGGTAAAGACATATCCCGAATCGGGCGCCGCCGCCAGGGTCACCACCCGCCCGTCATTGTAATATCCACCGGGCGGGTCCAGTATCACATTGCCGGCGCCGCTGGTGTTCACGTTCAGGGTATAAGTAGGCGTTCCGCCGGTTTCGCCGGGTTTGATCTCTACCGCAATTACCGCCCAGTCCGTTACACCACTGAGAGAGCCATTAACCAGCACCGGGGCAGGCCCGCCAAATTTTTGATCTTGCACCGCCACACCGGCCATCTCGCCTCCGCTTCCCTGCTGCCTGAAGGCGCGTTGAATATAACCGGCCCCCGGGGTATGGGTTCGATTGCGCGGCGCAATAGCGGCATAGACCACCGAACTGTCGCGGGTAGTGGTAAGGTTAAAGGCGTAACCATTGGTATCGTTACCCCCGGTGCAGGCTCCATCGATTCCCAGGGTATTGCTGGAGACGATTGCCCCCACCGGCGCAACCGGGTCAACCCCGGAATACCGGGAAACCGCAATGAGGAGGTTCGATACGCTTGCCGAAAGAGTTGCCGTCACCGTGCCGGAGGGATCGGGAGTTCCCTGCGCCATCCATACTTCCACCCGGGTTACGCTGCGAGCGGCGCATTGGGCGTCCACCAGGGTCCAGGTTAATCCCAACCCGCTCACCGAACTCACCGCCACATTCTGCCGGCTGGTGATGGCGGCGAGGTACAAATCGCCGTTGACGCCGGTCAGCGGCGCAGAAGTGGTGACGGTCGTATTGTTGGAGGCCGCACCGGTCGCCACCTCCTCAAAAGTAACCGACCCTTCTCCGCGCAGCGCGAACTCAGCAGTGATATCCTTGTTCGAATCCATGAAAACCGCCTCGGGGTTGAGCGAACCGCTCAGTTCCCCGCTCCAACCCAGGAAATCGAATCCGGGGGCCGGGATCGCCGTGGCAGTAACGGTTGTACCGCCGCTGTAAATGCCCCCGGGGGGAATCAACTGCACGCTCCCGGAGCCGCTGGCGTTGGCGGTCAGGGTAAACTGCTGGGATGCAAGATCCGCGAAAGCAGCGGTAACGGTTTTATTCCCGTCCATCACCAGCGTATCGGGATTGTCGGCGCCGCTCAAGTCCCCGCTCCAGCCGGTAAAAAAGTAACCGGAATCCGGCGCGGCGATCAAAATCACCGCGGTTCCGGCGTAATAGGTTCCCCCGGCAGGATCGAGAGTGACGCTGCCCGCGCCGCTGCTGTTCACCGTGAGGGTGTAGCGGGGCAGCTCCGTGAAGATGGCGGTCACGTGTTTGGCGGTATCCATCAGAATCGAATCGGGGTTCGCGGAACCGCTCAAATCACCGCTCCAGCCGCTGAATTCATACCCGGAATCCGCGACAGCGGCCAGGGTAACCACCGTACCGTCATAATAGAGGCCGCCGGGCGGGTTCAAGGTCACGGCCCCTAATCCCACGGTATCCACCTCCAGGGCGAATTGTTGCAACTCGGTGAATGTGGCGGTAATGGTCCGGTTGCCATTCATGATGATGGTATCGGGATTGGCGGAACCGCTCAAATCCCCGCTCCAACCGCTAAAAACGTAGCCGGAATCCGGCGCGGCGCTCAAAATTACCGCGCTGCTCTGGTAATACACCCCGCCCGGGGGGGTGAGGGTAACAACACCCGCTCCCACCTGGTTCAGGGTGAGGGTATATTGGGGAAGCTCGCTGAAGGTCGCGGTTACGGTCTTGTCGGAATTCATCACGATGCTGTCCGGATTGGCGACGCCGCTCAAATCCCCGCTCCAGCCGCTGAAGCTCCACCCCGAATCCGGCATGGCGGTGAGGGTGACCACCCGGGCGCTGTCATAGGTTCCCCCTGCGGGATCGAGATCGACCGCGCCGGAACCGTTGGTATTGAGAGTGAGGGCATAATTAGGAATGAAGCGAACCCCGGGGCGCAGAATCAGGCCGGCCACCGCCCAATCCACATCCGAGCTGAGGGAGCCTGCCACCGGGATCGCTGCGGGCAGGAATGCTTCCTGGTCTTGCACCGCCAGGCCGGCCATCTGGCTGCCGCTGCCCTGGGAAATTTCCACCTGCTCGGTGTAACCGGGGCCGGGCGTATGGGTGCGGTTGCGCAGGGCCGCGGCGCTGTAAACCAGTTCCCGGGAGAGAGTAATGGGCAAATCGAAGGTATAAAAATCGCTGTCGGTGCCGTCGGCGCACGCCCCCTCCTCGCCGTTGGTGTTGCCGGAAATGATTACCCGGATGGGATCATCCATATCAATCCCGGAATAGCGGGAAACCGCCATCACCGCATTCGCGGGGCTTCCGGAGAAGGTTGCGGTAACAATGTCTCCCCCGGCAACGCTTCCCAGGGCCATCCAGATTTCCACCCCGGTAATATCCCGCCCGGAGCACTGGGCGCGCACCAGCGACCAACTCAAACCCAGGCCGGTTACGGAAGCGACCGGGATATTTCCCCGGTTAGAGATCGCCGCCAGGTATAGCTGCCCGCTGACGCCGGCAATCGGGGCGGAAAGGCTGACCGTATCGACGTCGCTGGAAGCGCCGGTTTGCGTTTCCCGGTGCACCACCGGGCCGACTCCCTCCTGGGCAAAAGAAGCGATAATCGACTTATCCCCATTCATGGCGACGGTTTCCGGGTTGGCCGTGCTGCTCAAATCTCCCGCCCAGCCGATAAACATCCAGCCGGGGTCCGCAGTGGCGTTCAAGGTGACCACGGTGCCGGCATTATAGATGCCGCCGGGGGGATCCAGGGTGACGCTGCCCGATCCGTAGGTGGCCAGGGCAAGCGACGCTTTCACCAGGAAATTATTGGCGCTTTGAACCATGCCGGTTGCGGTGGTGATGCGGATTTTGCCGGTGGTAGCGCCGGGAGGCACGAAGGCGCGGATCAGCGTGGCGGATTCTACCACATAGTTGCTGGCGGCAAGGCCGTTAAAAGCTACTTCGGTGACATCGACAAAATTCGCGCCGCTAATGCTCACTTCCGTTCCCACCGGTCCTTCCGAGGGGGTAAAAGAGCTGATGCTCGGCGGGGGCGGGAAATCATCATTGAGGATGGTTCCGATGCCCTTGCCGTCCGAAATCGTGGCATTGCTGGGATTGGAAAGGTTCACCAGAAAATATTCATCCGGCTCGATCAGGGTTTCCCCCAGCACCGGCACGGTGATGGTTCGCGTGGTGGTAGAGCCGGAGAAGGAGAGGGTTCCGGAAACAGAGGTGTAGTCGCTTCCCGCGGTGGCGGTGCTATCGGCGGTAGCGTAATTTACCGTAAACGAGATTCCGGCGCCGCCGCTGCGGGTCACGGTAAACACCGCGTTGACGCTGCCGCTGTTGCCTTCGGTGACCTCCACATCATTGATGGAAAGATAAGCGCCCGTGCCCTGCACCGTCACGGCCAGCTCGTCGTAGTTCTGCAGGGCGCCGTCGTTGGCGGTCAGGCGCAGAACATAAGTTCCCGCGGCGGAGAAGCTGGCCGTGGTGGTTGCGGAAGAAGGATTTCCGAAGGTGACCGTACCGGGGCCGCTAATTTTGCTCCAGGCCAGGGTGATGTTTCCGGGATTGAGGGGCACTCCGTCATCGGAAGCGCGGGCGTGCAGGCTGGCCGAAGCCGGCATGGTGATGGTGGTATCCGCCCCCGCTTCGACACAGGGAGCGACATTGTAGAGCGGGGGATTGTTGGACCAGGGATTGCGTTTGAATACCCAGGGGTTGGTCGGGTCCATGTTCACGGTGACCTGCACCGGATCTTCGTTGCCGCCCATATTTACCTGCACCCGGGTGACGTTTTGCTGCGGAAACGGTTTATCAAGCTTCCAGGAATGGCCGTCGCCGTGCAGAAACAGGATCGGTTTGGCGAAATCGGCGGCAGACTGCTCGAATTGGTCGAAAAAGAGATTGCGGTTGCTGTTGCCAGGCCCTGCCTGGGCAAATACCACTGCCGCTCGCACCTGGGAGATTTTGTCCTGAAATTGAAATTCCACCCAGTCGGCGTCCTGCTGCATGCGGGTGTTCCATTCCGACTGGCTGTGTACCCGTCCGCCGACCAGGTTGATGCCAATGAATAACACGCCGTCTAATACGAAGGCAAAATTTTCCTGGCGAACGCCCTGGTGCTCGGTGGCAAATGCGCCGCAGAAATTCTCCTCGAAGTTCATGAAATAGGTGGTCCAATATTGCCAGGCCTGGGTGGGATTGGAACAGTCGTTGTATTCGTTATCGCCGGGAACGATATAGACCGGAACCGCCAACTCCTTGAGCATGGCGGAAACATCTTCGTATATGGATTCCGGGCAGGAGGAGGTTCCTTCTTTGATGTCGCCCACGTGAATCAGGAATTTGGAGGGGCTGTATAAATTATGATCGACGATTTGCTGCTCGAGAATCGGGTATTCGTTGCTGCCGTAAGGGACGTCCCCGGTTGCGGAAAAAATGATCGTGGAGCCTTGCGCCAGGACGTTTTGATCAAGAAGAAGAAAAAATATGAAAATCAATGCCGGATATAATAGCAGTCGCTTCAAGCTTACTCCTTTCCGTTTTCCATAAAACCGGCTAAAAAAGTAATCCGATTTCTCAAACCAGCGGGAAACCGGATTGTCATTGAAACGAATGTATCGTTTCTACAAAAGAAAGATTGATAGAGCACTTTCCTGCCATTCTCGCAGTGATATAAGGAGAGTGTCAGAAAGGAAGATACTCCAAAGACGTTAACTTTTTATTTCAATACATTTATGATAAGAACGGATTGCTCAACGCTTCGTGATAACTGCCACACCCTGCCGAGCGGGTAAATAAAAAAGCAGGGGCAGGGGTAGGGACAGAGGCAGGTGGCAGGAGCAGGAATCAGGGCAGAAATAGGATAGTAAAGATATATTCTTCCAGGGGGTAAATTTTTTATACTACCCTTGCCTCTATACCCCTGTCCTTGCTCCTGCCCCTGCCACCTGCCCCTCCTACTGCTCCGCTGGCACCCCCGTTACCAGTCCCTTATTCGGGCGCCAGTAGAAATTCAGGTCGAATACATCGATCCCGTAATCCAGATCGTAATCTCCCGACTTCTCATAAGACCAGGGCGTTCCGTTTTGCAGCCGCCAGATTGACTCCTTATCCGCAATATTCACAACCCCGTCATTGTTCCCGTCGCCGGAAATCATTCCGTACACCCCGGCGGCCAGTTGTTTCATGGGGTTGGTTCCGTAGGCCTGGCCCGGGGCGGTGGTAAAGTCAAATAAAGCGCTGGTTCCGTTGAGAGTTTGCGCCGCCGCGCTCATGATTGCCAGGTGGTTGCGGTGATAAACCACGATGTAATAATTTCCATGCGGCAGGGTGGGAAATAATACCGGCCCGCTGCCGCTGGTATCGACGACGCTGCCGTCGTTTTTGAGCAGGGCGGCGCGGTAGGCCAGCGCGGCGGACTGGGGAGCGGAGCGCAGGCCTATCAGCACCCAATCCACTACCCCGGCGGGCATGGCGGCAACGCTTTCAGCGCCGTTGTAATTCCAGGGCGGTTTGTTGAATGGCTGCGCCAGGGATAAAACGCCGTTGTCTCTCAGCACCGTGTGCATCAGGCCATTGTAATAGGCCCCCTGGAGGAAAAGTTTGCCATTCACCGCTAACGGCGCGACCATGAAGTTTTGCAGGCTGGCCCCGGTGCCAAAAGAGTTGGTAGCAGAGATGGGACCGCTGCCGGCGCCGGCGGGAACGGCGGTTGTGATCTGGGTATCGGATATGATGGAAAAACCGGCGACCGGGGTTCCGTTGAAGTAAACCGCGCTCGCGCCGGTAAAATTTCTGCCGTGGATGGTTACCGCCATGCCGGGAAGGCCCCCGGTGGGCGTAAAATGGGTAATTACCGGCTCCTTGCGCAAATCCAGGAAATTATGCAGATAATAACGCGTATTCTGGTCGCTGGCCAGCGCCACAATGCCGGTGGCGGCGCTCACGCAATGTTTGGTGGAAGTGGGATTGCTGACTTTGTCATCCAGGGTACTGTGGATGAAAAGCGTGCCCAGCCCGGAGGGAAAAGAGATGTTATCCAAATCCGTGGATTTGTAATAAATGTCGCGCTTATTGTTGCTGCGGTATTCCACCATGGAAAAAACAAATAAGCGCCGGTATTGTTCATCGATCAGAACGATCGGGCGGGTATGGTTATCATCGTAAACGCCATAGAGATGGCTGCTCCAGACGCCGTTGAAAGTTCGCTTCAAGAGATATATAAAGGGGCTGCCGGATCCGGTCAGGGAGGTTTTGGTAGCAGCATAGACGTTGCCATAACCATCGCAGGCGGTGCTCAGGTTAATGTGGTCGTCGGAGAGGGCCAGCACCCCGTCTCCCAGGGCAACCTCCCGGGGCTGCCAGGTAGCGTCCGAATCGCCGTCGTGGTGAACCGCAAAGTAGGTTTTTTTGTCCCTCTGGTTGCTCCACATCACCCCGATTCTGCCGTTGCCGTTGGAGCGGAAGGCGACAACGGAGGAAATGTCATCCGCGTCGGTGGAGTCTCCCATCACCGGCAGGGTAAACGGCGCTCCCCAGGATGCGCCGTTATTGGCGCTGGTAGCGATTTTTACCTGGCGGTCTTCGATCCAGTTGACCCAGAGCTTCCCGGTCGAATCTTTGGCGATCACCAGGGCCTCGCTCTTGGCATTGTTCACGTCGATCGGGCCGACGTCGAGGGTGTAAACTTCGGTAGCGGGATTGTAGCTGAAGCGCCGGAATTTCCCGGAGTTGGAAGAGCTTTGCCCGCCGGTAGCGTTCTCGGTAAAAATGTGGGAGACGATATACAGCTTACCTGCCCCCTCGTCCCACAAAACGTCCACTTTGCAGTTCCGGGTCTCCACGGCCACGCCGGTTGGCTGCCATTCCGGGTTAGTCAGGGGCGGGTTTCCGGGCAGATAACGATAAATTTGGTATGCCCCGGCGTTATTGTTCCAGAGGATGCCCCACCAGTACCCGTCATTCCACCACAGCTTGCTCTCCGGCTTCTCGCCGGTAGGCGTGGAATTGACGGAGGTTCCGAAATAGTGATCGCGGTACCCGGTTTCCACCGGCACGGATTGAGGATAGATCACGCCTGCTCCCACCAGCATACCCCAGAGCAGCGCCAACATGGAAAGGTAAAGTCCCTGTTTCATTGATCGGCCTCGCTAAATTAATCCGCTATGGATTGCCACGCGCCTTGTGTTGCGACAGTGCGTGTGGCTTTGTTATCTTTAGATCTGTTTGCGTGCGCTTACCGGGCACGATGTTATTCCGCTGTTTCAATCCCGGTGGGTAGGCCCGGCCGTCCCGGCAGGGTTCCCGGCACGCCGGTCGTCGAACCGGCATTGGGTCGCCAAAAGTAGTTCAGATCGTTTACATCGATCCCGCCGTTTAAATCGAAATCTCCTGATTTTCCGTACTCCCAGGGCGTTCCGTTCTGTTGCCGCCAGATGGAATTTTTATCGAGGAAATCTACCGCACCATCGGCGTTGCCATCCCCGGCAATCAACCCGTAAATACCCGGGGCGATTTCTTTCATCGGATTGGTTCCGTATGCCTGCGACCCGGCGGTTGTAAAATCATATAACCCGGATGAGTCGCTTAACGATTGGGCGACGCTGCTCATCACCGCCAGGTGATTGCGATGGTAAATGACAATATAGTAATTTCTCGCCCCCAGGCCAGCAAAATTTACTGCGCTGCTCCCGTCCATATCCACAATGCTGCCGTCGTTTTTCAAGAAGGCGGCGCGGGCAGCCACCTGGCTGGTTGCGTCCGGAAGGGTGCGCAAGGCGACCAACACCCAATCCGTAACGCCCGGGGGCAGGCTGGCGACGCTTTCACCGCCGGCGTAATTCCAGGGAACGGCGTTATACGGCTGGTTGAGCGGCAGCAAATTCCCGTCATTAAGAAGGGTGGTCATGCTCCCGTTATGGTACGGTCCTTCCAGGAAAATCCGGGCGTTTACCAGAATGGGCGCGTTGCCGGGCTTGATCTCGATCCCGATAACCGCCCAGTCCGTATCGCCGGTGAAGGAACCGTTGAGAACTGCATTGCCCGGCGAAGGGAAACCCTGATCCTGCACCGCAACCCCCACCGCCTCCCCGCCGCTGCCCTGGGAAACCTCCGCACGTTCCGTATAACCCGTCCCCGGGGTGTGGGAGCGAAGGCGCGGGGCGATAGCTCCATACACCAGCGCATTGGGAACCGTAACCGCCATCGTGAACGAATACTCGTCGCTGTCCGAGCCCCCGGAGCAGGAACCGTTCAACCCTTTGGTGTTGCCGGAAATAACCGTTCCCAGGGGATCCGCGGGATCGACCCCGGAATAGCGGCTCACCGCGATGGCGGCGTTTGCAGGAGCGCCGGAAAGAATCGCCGTAACCGTTCCGTTGGCGTTCGGAGACCCCTGGGCCATCCACACTTCTACCCCGGTCTGGCTTCTGCCGCTGCAACGGGCGCTCACCAGGGTCCAGGACAATCCCAGGCCGTTTACCGAGCTTACCGGAATGTTGCTGCGGGTAGAAATCGCCGCGAGGTAGAGATGCCCCGCGGCTGCCGCCAATGGCGCTGCGGTTGAAACGGAGGATGCGTTCGAGGAGCCGCCGGTGCGGGTCTCTTCATGCGCTACGATACCGCTGCCGCCGCCGCTGCCGGCGATAAACGTAGCGGTTACGTTTTTGTTGGAGTTCATGGTAATCGAGGCGGGATTGGCGGCCCCGCTCAAATCCCCGCTCCAGCCGCTAAATTCAAAACCGGATGCGGGAACGGCGGTCAGCGCAACCTCTACGCCGGGGCTGTAAACGCCCCCCGGGGGGTCTAACTCCACGCTGCCGGAGCCGAAGATACTCACCGCCAGGGTATAGGTCGTTCCCGTTACCACAAAATTGCTGCTGCTGGATGCAGTGCCTTGCGGGGTGACGACGGTAATCGGCCCGCTGGAGGCGCCGGCCGGTACAGCGGCCTGAATCTCGGCGTCGGATACTACCGAAAAGCCGGCCGCAACGCCGTTGAATTTCACCTGGGTGGCCCCGCTAAAGTGCTGCCCCTGGATGGTCACCGCGGTTCCGACCGCGCCGCTGGTTGGCGCAAACGAGGCAATCACTGGGGGTTGGGAGGTGAAGCGGATATAATTATGGAAATAGTACTTGGTATGGTAATCGTTGGCTAACACCAGGATTCCGGTGGCCGCGCTGACGCATTGCTTTGTGGAGGTGGGGTCGGTTATCGCGTCCGTCTCGCTTTGCATGAAAGGAGTTCCCAGCCCCGGTGCGAAGGAGATATTGCTCAAATCGGTTTTTTTCAGGTAAACTCTGTCGGTAGCGTCTTCATTGCGGTCGCTGACGGCAAATACGTACAGCTCGTTGCTGTCTTGTTTCAATAGAAGAATAGGGCGGGTGTGGGCTTGATCCGTGGTTCCGAAAACATAGTTGCTCCATACCCCGGCCGCAGTCCTCTTATGCACGTACACCTGGGGATTTCCGCTCCCGCCCAGGCTGGTTTTGGTGGTCGCGTATAAATTGCCGTTCCCGTCGCAAACCGCTTTGATGTTGATGTGGTCATCCGCGAGAGAAGTATTTCCGTTGCCCAGCACGGTCTCGATCGGTTCCCAGCTCGTTTCCGGGTTGCCGTCGAGGTGCGCCGCAAAATAAATTCGCTTGGTGTTCTGGTTGCTCCAGATAATCCCGATTTTGTTCCCTCCGAAGGCCACCACGGAGGAAATATCGTCGCTGCTGACGTTGCTGCCCTGCACCGGGAGATCGAACGGGGTTCCCCAGGTCAGATCATCGGCGGCGCTGCAATTTACTTTGATCTTTCCTCCCTGGGCCCAGGTAATCCACAATTTGCCGGTAGAATCCTTGTCGAGCACCAGGGTTTCGGATTTGGAGCTGTTGATCAGCACCGGGAAGCCGTTGTTGAGGGAGTAAGTTTTCGCGGCGGAATTGTAACTATAACGGTACAGCCGGGCGGAATTCGCCTGGTTAGCGCTGCCGGCGCTGGATGAGAACATGTGCGAGGCGACGTAGAGCCGGGTTCCGTCCCACAGGATATCGGAGATCGATCCGGCGCGGTCGTCAATCGCGGCGCCGGTGTTGATCCAGCGCGGCATAACCGCCGGGGGAGAACCGGGATCGTAGCGGTAAATCCGGTATTCATCGGCGGCGCGATCCCACAGGCTCCCCCACCAGTAGCCGTCGTTCCACCAGAGCTTGCTCTCCGGTTTTTCGCCGGTCGGTTCTCCGGAAAGACCAGAGAAACTCAGATCGCGATAGCCGACCGTCACCGGGGTGGATTGAGCCGGGGCCGGCAAAGCGCAGAAGAAAGACAGTACAACACAATATATCGCATAGATTATGATTTCTTTAGAGAACCAGGATTCCCCTGGCCCTCCGGAAACAATTTGGCGTATCCGCAAAGACATTCAACTTCTCCGGTTATGAATCCGCGCCTCCTCGCGGTGAGGAGCATCGAGCAATTTTCAACATGAACAATTTAAGAAAGGACGCGCCCGCTTTGCCGATTTAGCTCACAGAATGGCAATATATTTTTGCATACCCAAATTCACCAGCGCGGCGGCGCCGCTTGCTGCAAATTTGCCATTTGCCAGGGGTACCCCAATGATCCCGCCCTGGGGAAAAGCGGGAATTCCCCGAAAGCTGGCTGCGCCGGGTCAAGATACTATGGATGGGTATTCTGTGGATACGATTTTTTCCGGGTTATATCGCTCAATAACGATGAGAAAACAACAAAGAGTGCATCTAAAAAATTTTTCGGCAGACAGAACAAAGCAGGCCAGGCCAAAGTAAAATAAACATCAAAATCCAAAATTGAAGGAGGATGAGCTATGGCAGCACCACATCCCGGCAAATGGGAAACCGTTGTAAGGGATTTTCAGTGCCTCAATCCCGAATTCACCGGTACAAAGGTATTAAATACCGAGCAAACCGCTATTCATGCATGCATTATTTACAACCCGGCGCCGGTAAGAAAATGGAAGGTTCTCTATTTTTATGCCGGCGAAGAAGAAGGCGATGATATTATAAAATCGCGCATCTGGGATCCCAACCCGCCTCAAGGCGTATCGTCGATTTCTTCTCAAATAATACCCAATTGGAATGGCCCGGAAACCGATCTCCCCCGGATGATTTGCAGCGGCCATTGCCACCTCCCGGATGGCCGGATACTCTTTGCCGGGGGAACCCGCCCTCAAGAGAATTCTAAAAATCGTGGGCTGCCATATACCTATATCTTCAATCCCGTAAATGAGTCATGGAATATTGCCGGCCTTCCCGGGCCGAAGCATGCGATGGCTGATGGGCGCTAGTATCCCAACTTGACCACCCTGGGAGAAAATCCGGGCTATGGAAAAATACTCGCTATGTCCGGCTATCGCTATGAATTCAACGCTCAGGGGAATTCTGTAGTCAATAAAGACCCGGAAATTTATGATCCGAATACCGGCTGGAGTAAAATGCAAAATCCCCCGCAAGCCATTCAACCGTTTGAGGATTTATATACCGGCTCCTATGTTATACCTTATGGAGCATATGCCGGGAAAATCTTTTACTCCATGCCCATGACCCAGGCGTATGTTTTTGACCCTTTCTTTAGCGGCCTGCCGAATGGCGGTTATTGGACAGCTGTTGGCCAGGTACGCTCTACTTACCGCTATACCGGCAATTCGGTGCTCTTGCCTTTGCTGCCGGGTTCAACCAGCGCCAAAGTGCTGATTCTTGGGGGAGGCAATAAACCCAATGGCGGGCAACCGGGAACCAAAACTGCCGAGTTGATAGACCTGGGCAGCGGCAGCCCCACCTGGTCAACAGTTAATCCCCTGTTCTTTGCCCGCCGGAATGCCAATGCGGTTATTCTGCCAGATGACACGATTTTAGTGGTCGGCGGAAACAACAAAGATGAGCATGATGAACCGGTCTATACCGCCGAGAAATTCGATCCCGCTGCCGGCACTTGCACGCTTCTGCCGGCGATGAACTATTATCGCACCTATCATTCAGTAGCCATATTGCTGCCCGATGGCCGGGTATGGGTGAGCGGATCGACCTATCCGGGCATGGTACAGGAAACCTGGCAGAAGAATATCGAAATTTACAGCCCGGGATACCTGTTTGAAGGGACCCAACCGGAGATTATCGCGTGGCCTGACAATATTATTTATGGCAGGCAATTCTCTATCGATGTTTCTTTACCGATTGCCGGCATCCGGTTAATTCGACTGGGGTCGCTAACCCATTCGACGGAGATGGATCAACGGTCGGTGGGGTTGACATTTTCGGCCGGCGATCCGAACGGAACCAATCCCTATACCGTCAACGCTCCAGCGAATGCTAATATTGCTCCCCCGGGATTCTATATGTTGTTTGTGTTACGAGATAAACAGTTTAGTCTTTCCGGGCAAAGTATGATTCCTTCCGTGGCAAAGATTGTCAAGTTAAGCAAGTAAACGCGGAGGGTAATCAAATGTTATCGATGAAGAATATGATTTATCTCTATGGAGTGATACTCCTGGTATATAATTTTGCTAATACTCAAGTGCAACTGGAATGGGTTTCTTGTTACAACGGCCCTGCGGACGACTGGGATACTGCCCTGGCGATAACAGGGGATGATTCAGGGAATGTTTATGTAACCGGGAGCAGTCCGGGGATAGGTACTGGTCGGGATTATGCTACCATCAAGTACAATGCGAATGGGGATATGGTTTGGGTGCGACGATTTAACGGCCCGGAGAACGGTTTTGATGTGGCGCGGGATATTGCCCTGGATGATTCGGGAAATGTGTATGTTAGCGGAACCTCGGTTTATGGCACCATCAAGTATGACCGGGATGGCAATGAAATCTGGATGAGACGATATGGTCTGTATTCCGCCGGCTACCGGATCGCTCTGGATGATGCCGGGAATATCTATTTGACCGGGGAAAGCACGGAAAACTTTGCGACCCTGAAATATGATTTTTCTGGAAATCTGCTCTGGGCGAGGGAATATAATGGGCCAGCAAATTACCGTGATCGGGCTGAAGACCTGGCTTTAGATTCGTGGGGCAATGTGCTTGTCGCCGGCCAGAGTTGGGGGATAGGAACCCAGTGGGATTATGCTACTATTAAGTATTCCAATCACGGCGACAGTCTCTGGGTAAGAAGGTATAACGGCCCGGCGCAAGACGTTCCTACCGATATTGCCTTTGCCCTGGCCGTGGATGATTCCGGGAATGTCTATGTTACGGGCTGGAGCGATGGTGCGAATGAGGCGCCGCAGTGCTTGACTATCAAATATAGCCCCGAAGGAGAGACTCGCTGGGAAAAAAGATATCCCAGCGGGGGATCGATTGGTTATGCCGGATATGCTATCGAAGTCGATTCTTCAGGTAACATCTATGTTGCTGCTCGCTCTAACGGATATGACGACACTCTGTTAAAATATGATCGTTACGGCAATCTTCTCTGGACAGGCGTTCACCCGGTAAATCATGTGTTTGCCACCAATCCTCCCCGGTTGGTTTTAGACCGCTCCAGCAATATTTATACTCTACGCGGCATTAGATGAGACTTTTATTTGTTTCTGTTTTGTTATTGGGAACCGGCATAGGGTTGATTCTTCTCCGATCACCGGGACGGCTTT
>JABWBP010000104.1 GCA_013360445.1 Calditrichaceae bacterium
TGGAACATCTTTTTCTACCAAACAGGTTTTTTTAGCAAGCTTTTTATATCTCTGTGCTCTCTGTGCTCTCTGTGGCAAGATGCCTGAATAGTTACAATTTTTTTTAACTCTTGATAATTGCCTTTCTTTTTGATAAAATCAAAAGGAAACGAAATGAATCAAAATTAAACGAAATCAATTTTTCGATTATAAAATACAAATCGAAAGTTATTTTCGGTTATCGAAGCAGGGCATTCTGAAGCATACAGTGGAAAGAGGGAATTCGTATCATGCTCAATGAAGAACGCCGGCAAAAGTTGCAAACCATTTTAGCCGAGAAGAAGCGCGTGGTGGTGCGGGAAATGGCGACCGTTTTAGATACTTCGGAAGTCACCATTCGCAAGGACCTGGAGGCTCTGGAAAAACGCGGGGTGCTGGCCCGGGTTCACGGGGGCGCGATCTTGAAAGAGCACTCCGTTCCCGACATCGCCCTCACCGAAAAGGAGCGCATCCATACCCGGGAAAAACAGCGCATCGCCGAAAAAGCCGCCCAGATGATCGAACCGGGGGACGTGATTATCCTCGATTCCGGTTCCACCACCACCCAAATTGCCCGCCAGATCAAGCTCAAGAAAGGCATTAAGGTTATTACCAACGCGGTGAACATCGCCACGGAGCTGGCCGGCAGCGATAATGAAGTGATTCTGAGCGGCGGCTTCCTGCGCGAAAAATCCTTTTCCCTGGTCGGTCCCATTGCCGAGGACGCGCTCCGCCGCCTGACCGCGGACCGGCTCTTTTTAGGGGTTGACGGCATTCATTTCGAGTACGGCTTAACGACTCCTAATTTGATGGAAGGGCGGGTCAATCAGCTTATGATGGAAATCGCCCATGAAATCATCATGGTAGCGGACTCTTCCAAGTTTGGCAAAAAGAGCATGAGCGTGATCGCCCGGGTGCAGGACGTCGATAAACTCATTACCGATACAGATATTCGCGAGAAGGATTTGCTCAAGCTGAAAGAATTGGGAATTCAGGTCTTCGTGGTGTAAAATCTCCAAAGGAGCCTCGAATGGATTCCGACATTCATGGCCAAAGCCTCACCTACCGGGAAATCATCCGGCAGCAGAAGGGTTGGCATCTTGCCCTGAAAGCGCTGGAAAGCCGCAAAGAAAACCTTCAAGCGATCATGGAGCCGTTCCGCGATCGCACCTGGGTATTTTCCGGGTGCGGGACTTCTTTTTACCTGGCCCAGGCTGCCGGCGCATTATTCGAAATGCTGACCGGAATCCGTTGCCGGGCGATTCCGGCCTCGGAAATTTTGATCTTCCCGGAATTGATTTTCAACAAAAGCGATGAGTACCTGTTAGTGCCGCTTTCCCGCTCCGGCACTACCACGGAAACCGTGCGCGCCGCCCAAAAAGCCCGCGCGGAGTTTCATGTTCCCACTTTTGCGATTTCCTGCAATCCCCAGTCGCCCATGAGCGTGGAAAGCGATTTGCGGCTGGAGTTCCCCTTCGAGCCGGAGCGCAGCGTGGTAATGACCGGCTCCTTCACCACCATGTTGCTGAGCGTGCTTCACTTAGGCGAGTTGCTGGCTTCCCGCCAGACCGCTTCTTCCCAAATGGGGCAAATCGGCGAGGTTAGCCAGCAGGTCATGGAGGAGTACCAGGGATTAATGCGAGAAATTGCCGCGGATTCGTCCCTGGAAAAATTTGTTTTCCTGGGCCAGGGGCCGTTTTACGGAATTGCCAATGAAGCGGCGCTGAAAATGCAGGAAATGAGCCTCTCTACCGCCCTCAGTTATCACTCTCTGGAATATCGCCACGGCCCCATGTCCACCGCCGACGAACATACGCTCATCACCATCCTGCTGTGCCGCGGTGGGAATCGTTATGGAGGGCAGTTGGCCAGGGATTTAAAGCAGTTGGGAGCGAAAATTTTAGTCTTTGCCGGCGGCGATAAGGGGTCTGCCGGAATCGAGGCGGATTTCCTGGTGCGGGTTCCCGGGGATTTCGGGGACCTCTTCAACCCCATGCTCTATATGCCCTTGCTGCAGTTGCTGGCGTTCCATCGCGCAATCGAAAAAAATATCAATCCCGATCAGCCTAAAAACTTGACCGCGGTGGTCAAGCTGGAAATTTAAGGAATTAATAAATGCCTGAAAAACAATTAGACGTGGTGGTGGTGGGCGAACTGAACATCGACCTGGTGCTCTGGAACGTGCCTATGCCGGAGTATGAAAAAGAGCAATTAGCCGCAGACATGCGTTTTGCCATGGGCAGCTCTTCCGCCATTACCGCGCATAATTTGTCCATGATCGGAAGCAAAGTGGGATTCATCGGCAAGGCCGGGGAAGATACTTTCGGCGATTTTATGATCCGGGGACTGGAGCGGGGAGGGGTGGATACTTCCCGGATCATTCGCGACAGATCCCTGAAGACCGGCGCGACCATCGTGCTGGCCAACCCGCCTAAAAAAGCTCTGCTCACCTACATGGGTGCCATGGCGAATTTGACCCTCGACGATATGGATTGGGAATACATCGCCCGCGCCCGCCACCTGCACTTAGGCTGCTTTTTTCTGCAAACCGGCATCCGCAAAGACGTTGCAAAACTTTTTGCCCGCGCCAAAGCGATGGGGCTGACCACCTCGCTGGATACCAACTGGGACCCGGAGGACAAATGGGGCGAGGATCTGCTGCAAACGCTACCATATACCGACATTTTCCTTCCCAACGATGACGAAGCCCTGCGCATTGCCCGAACCGCCCATCTGGAGCAGGCGATTGCAGCGTTGCAAAAACAGGTACGGGTGCTGGCGATCAAACTGGGCAAAGCCGGGGGCATGGTGCGGGCCAACGGCAGAACCTATACCCACCCCGGTTTCCCGGTGGAAGTGGTGGAGACCACCGGCGCGGGAGACAGCTTCAACGCCGGGTTTTTGCAGCGGTTTTTGCAGGGCGCGGATTGGAGCGAGTGCCTGCGCCGGGGCAACGCCTGCGGCGCGTTAGCGGTTACCGCCCTGGGGGGAACCGGCGCGTTTACGGATCGCGAAAGCGTTCAAAAGCGGCTAAACGCGTTTCTCGGGTAAACTGCGAAGGTAATTTTGTCTTTCAGACGGGATATATCCCAATCCGAAGGAATCCTTCGGAAAGGCGCAAGCAGGATTGACCGGATAGTGCAGAATCCTGTTCTGCATGAATCAACCGGGTGCTTTTAATTCCGGTCAATCCTGCCTGCGCCTGGGGGGGCATCCGGTCAGAAAATAGATTTGTGATTTACCATTTTGCGGGAAACGCGGCTTAACAGTACTAAAGAAATGAATAATCCATTACGGCAAATTTTGGCGGCCCACAAAAAGGGGCAGCCGGTGGGGATCGTTTCGATTTGCTCCGCCAACCGCTTCGCGGTGGAAGCGGCAATGCTCCAGGCCAAAGCCGATGGAGGCAGCGTCTTGATCGAAGCCACTTCCAACCAGGTGGACCAGTTTGGCGGCTACACCGGCATGAACCCGGCGCAATTTGCCGCTTTTGTGCAGGAAATCGCCCGGAAGATGGATTTTTCGTTTGAAAACGTGGTGTTAGGCGGGGACCACCTGGGACCCAACGTCTGGCAGAATGAAACCGCAAATTCCGCCCTCGCCAAAGCTCGCGAGCAAATCCGCGCGTATGTCGCCGCCGGTTTCGGTAAAATTCACCTGGATACCAGCATGCGCTGCGCCGGCGACCCCATCCCGCTGCCCCCGGCAATCGCCGCGGAGCGGGCCGCGGATTTGTGCCGGGCGGCAGAGAGCGCTTTTGGGGAAAATTCCGCTTTGAAAAATCCCCCGCTCTACGTGATCGGCACGGAGGTGCCCCTCCCCGGCGGCGCGCAGGAAGAACTGGGCAATCTTGAGCCTACCGAATCGGAAGATGCGCAGAGAACCATCGCGCTTACCCGAAAAGCCTTTCTGGAACGCGGTTTGGAAGCCGCCTGGGAGCGGGTGATTGCCCTGGTGGTGCAGCCGGGGGTGGAATTCGGCGACGCCGCGGTCGTCGAATACCGCCGGGAAAAGGCGGCAGCGCTTTCCCGGCTGATCGAGCAATACGATACCCTGGTGTACGAGGCGCACTCAACCGATTACCAGGCCGGGGAGGCGCTGCGGCAAATGGTGGAAGACCACTTCGCCATTTTAAAGGTTGGCCCCGGCCTGACTTTCGCTTTGCGGGAAGCGGTATTTGCCCTGGCGGAAATCGAAAAAGAGTGGCTGGCGGGGAAAAAAGGGATTTCACTCTCGAACATCCGCGAAACCATCGATGCGGTGATGCGGGAAAATCCCCGCTACTGGCAGAAGCATTATAATAAAGGAAGCGAGGCGGAAATCGCCTTCGCCCGCAGATTCAGTTACAGCGACCGGGTGCGCTACTACTGGCCCAATCCGCGAATCGGGCAGGCGCTGGATCAACTGGTCTGGAATCTCAAGACTTATCCCGCGCCGCCGGCGCTGCTCAGCCAATACCTGCCGCTCCAATACCGGGCGGTTCGGGAACAGCGGCTGATCAACGACCCGCTGCACTTGATTCGCCACAAAATTATGGAAGTCACCGCCGTTTATTCCGCCGCCGCGGGCGCCGGCAAGCCGTTATAAGTCTCAAAATTCAGGAGGCCGTGTGAAGCTAAAGCTCTGGCTCATCTTCGCCATCGTAACCACCACGTTCTGGGGCGTGTGGGGCGCGTTGATCGAACTTCCCGAAAAAGCCGGGTTCCCGGCCACGTTAGGCTATTCGGTCTGGGCGCTGACCATGATCCCCCCGGCGCTGGTCGCCCTGAAAATCATCAATTGGAAATTGGAAAGAGACCGGCGCTCGGTATTGTTAGGGCTGGTGATCGGCTTCACCGGGGCCGGGGGCCAGCTCATCCTGTTCGAGGCGCTGCGCATCGGCCCGGCCTACCTGGTATTCCCGATCATATCGCTCTCCCCGGTGGTAACCATCCTGCTTTCCTACGTGTTTTTGAAGGAGCGCGCCACCTCCCGGGGCTGGATCGGCATTGTGCTGGCGCTGCTCGCCATTCCCTTGCTGTCGTACCAATCCCCGGAAAATTCCGCGGCGCTGAGCGCCTGGTGGGTTCCCCTGGCGCTGCTGGTTTTCCTGGCCTGGGGTTTTCAGGCTTACGTGATGAAGTTTGCCAATAAAACCATGGCCGCGGAGAGTATTTTCTTCTATATGATGCTGACCGGTTTGCTGCTGATTCCCTTCGCGTTGTGGATGACCGATTTTTCCCAATCCATCAACTGGGGCTTCAAAGGTCCCTACCTGGCGGCGCTGATCCAGATTTTGAATTCCATTGGGGCGCTCTGCCTGGTCTATGCGTTCCGCTACGGCAAAGCCATGATCGTCAGTCCCATGACCAACGCGGTAGCGCCGGTAATTACGGTGATCATTTCCTTAGCCATTTACCGGGTGATTCCCCACCCGGTGATCATGGGCGGGATGTTCTTTGCCATCGTGGCCACCTTTCTGATGGCCATCGAACCGGAGGAGGGGCAGGAAGGGAAGTAAAAAGGAAAAAGTCAAAAGATAATTGCCAATTGGCAATTGCCGATTTATCGGGGCTTAAACGGTAGTTCCTAATTTACATATTTAACTCCAAACCATTAAATCTCAGGAGGTCGTCATGAGATCTATGTTACGGGTAGTTTTGATCGTGCTGGCGATGCTGGCTTTGCCGCTGTCCGCGCAGCACAATATCATTATCGACGGGGATATGCTCGACTGGGCCGGCATCGATCCCGCCGATACCGGGGACGCCGCCGAAGAGCTTGGCGACATGCTCAAGGGCGCGAATTACGATATTCAGGACCTCTACATCACCAGCAACGAGGCCATGATCTTCATCCGCATCACTTTCGATCCCAACGGCTCGCTGGTCAACGGGTTCAATAACGGCCTGGCGTTCTCGCTCTATCTCGATACCGACGTGGCGGAAGGCTCCGGTTTGAACTGGGGGTGGTGGACCACGGCGCTGGATTACCTGATCGACGTAAGCCCCGCCTGCGATCCCAACGCTTTTGCCACGGAGCTGACCATTCTGAATAACCGTCCCCGCGCCAATGTCCCGGTGTGGCCCACGGATTGGGATTCGGTCGGAGTCGCCCAGGTAGCCCTGGCCAGTTCGGAAAATGATCTGGAAATCGGCATCTCCAAGGATTACTTAGACGTGGGCACCAATATCCGCCCGGTGGTGGAAATCGTCGGCGAATGGGATTGGAACAACCCCGACGTGGCCCCCAACGCCCTGTTAGGCTGGGATCCGGCCTGGATGATCGATTATCACACCGCTGAATTTCAGCCGGTCGTGTATGCCGCCAAGGGACCGCAAATCGAAAACCCCATCGTGATCGACGGCGATATGTTCGACTGGGGCGGAATCAATGCGCTGGACGTGAATGAAATCGCCGAAGAAACCGGCGATATGCCCACCGGCCCGGAATTCGACGTCAAGGACGTGTATATGGCCAGCGATTCCTTCAACGTCTATGTGCGGATTGCGATTGATCCCGCGGGCACGTTCAGCGGGCAGTGGACTAATTATAGCAACCCGCCGGTGTTCGAGCTTTGGTTCGATACCTACTTAGGCGATACCCTGGGGCTGGGCTGGGGCGGTTTCTGGATTCAGCGCGGGGATTTCAAGGTGAACCTGCAAAGCGCCTACGATCCCAACAATCCCAGCTTCGAGATAGCACTCTATAAGTACATCGGCGACTTCAACGGGGCGTTTGAAGATTATGATTCCGTGGGCGTGGCCACCGCGGCGGTCAACAGCGCCGATAACGAGATCGAAGTAGCGGTTCCGCGCAACCTGATCGTGGCCGGTTCGGACCTGCGCATGTTCATCTACTCCGTGGGCGATTACAATTGGGATAATGAAGAGTACTTCCCCAATGACCAGACCAACGAAACCGGCCCCTCCTATGCGCCGAACTACAATTTCATCACCGGCGCTTCAGTTGTGAAGATCGTCAGCGGCGTCACCGGCATCGAAGATTTGCCCGTCGCCGCCCTGCCGGAAGGGTTTGTTCTGTACCAAAACTATCCTAACCCTTTCAACCCTTCGACCACTATCGAATTTTTCGCTCCGAAGGCCGACCAGGTGCAATTGTTAGTGACCAATATCCTCGGCCAGACCGTGCGCACCCTCTATAACGGAAAAGTGGCTGCCGGCCAGCAGAAGTTTACCTGGGACGGCAGAAGCGGCGCCGGGGCGAAACTCGCTTCCGGGGTCTATTTTTACCGCTTGAAGACCTCCTCGGGGCAGTTGGTTCGCAAAATGCTCCTGGTGCAGTAAGTTAGTGAAAACGGCGGGGCGGCCCGCCTGCTCCGCCGTTTCTATCAGACATAATTGGAAATAAGGATTTTGACAGGATGAACAAGATCAAGATTGCTTGAAAAATATAGATTATTTGATCCTGCTCCGAAGGAGTGCCTTCGGCGTCAATCCTGTTCATCCTGTCAAAAATTAATTTCCAATACTGATTGCTCCGCAAAACTGTTGGTTTTGCTCAATTCTCAATTCGTGTTCCAACCTTCGATGAAGGGAGCACACAAATGAAAAAACGAAATTTTGTCATTTTATTTTTCCTGGCGGGGTTGATTTTGCTGCATTGCATGCCGGACCGCATGCCGCCCGCCCCGGTGGAAAACACCCGCCCGCAATTCGTGCAGTTTGCCGCGGAGGATTCCGGCGCCTATGCCGTGGGATTGCGAGACCCGATCACCATGTTCTTCGACGAGCCCATGGATCTCTCTACTTTTCCGGGGAATTTCACCCTGGAAAGCCCTAAAGGAGTTATTCCCGGGAGCTTCAGCCAGCAGGATTCCATCGTGGTCTTTACCCCTTCGCAGGATATGGCCCCGGCGTCGTACTACACCGCAACCATCCGCGGGGGCGTGCAAGATGCGAACGGCAATTCCCTGACCCTGGATACGGAGTGGTCCGCCAGCGCCTGGTTTTTCAGCGCCGGGCAGTACTCCGAAAACGGCTTTCCGCGGGTGTTCATCGCCGACCGCTCTTTTGACAAATTGTACCTGGTAGGCAATTTTCATGAATATTTGAGTGAATCTTCGGAAGTGATCCAGCCCCGGGGAATGGCGTTTTCACCGGATGGGCAGCACCTTTTAGTGGTGAGCAAGCAGTTGAACGGCCAGGTCTCGGTGTTGAACCCGGCCACGTTCGGCAAAATTCAGGACGCTGCCGTGGGAAGCGGGCCGGAAGAGATTGCCGTGGCTGCGGATAAACTCTTCGTAACCGACGTGACCGGCAGAACCATCTCCGTGTTAGGCGTTCCCGGCTACGCTCCCCTGGCGACGATCAGCTTCCAGGACGGCTTCAGCCCCCGGGACATTGCCTACAACCCCGCCAACAACCGCGTTTACGTCTCCAATAACGTGCTGAACCGGCCGGGAACCTTCAAGGTTCTCGATGCCAACACCTTCCAGGAGCTTGCCACCCTGGAGAACCTGCTGAGCGGGCGGCGCACCGAAAAATTGCAGGCCTCTACCGACGGGCAGTGGGTGGTGATTCAACAGGAGCAAACCGACCTGATCCTGCTGTTAGACGCCAACACCAACCAGGTCGCCGATACCATCATCATTCCCGTTCCCCAGAACAAGGACATGGATATTTACGATAACCAGCTCTACGTGGGCAGCAGCGGCGGTTTCCTGTTCAAATACGATCTGAATAGCCGGGTACTGACGGCTACCCTGACGTTTCCCTCCCGTTGCGACGGAGTGGCGGTAGCGCCTTACGGGGAGATTCTATACGCCACCACCCCGGTGGATACGCTCATTCACGTGGTCGATATCGAAACCCTGAACCTGATCCGCAGCGCCAAAGTCACCGCCAGCACCATCGCCAAACTGGTGGTAAGCCCGGAGAATTACACGTCTCCTTAGCTGTTACGCATCACGAGTTACGCAATACGCAATACGTAAAGCGTAATACGTAAAATGCCTATTCCGCAATGCGTAATCTCGAGTATCTAATTTTGTGAAAGGTACAAAAACTATAACGAGGCAGGGCATCATGAAACTGTCAACACTCCTGGCCATCATTGCGTTGATTGCGCTTCTCTTTCCCATAGAAGCATTTTCCCAGGCCGCCGGGAAAATTTCCGGGGTGGTCGCCACCGAGGCGGGGGACCCCCTGCCGGGATGTAACGTGGTCATCGAAGGACTGAGCTTAGGCGCGGCGACGGATCTGGATGGGGTATTTATCATCCTCAACGTCCCTTCCGGCACTTACACGGTTCAGGCAGAGATGATCGGTTACCGCGCGGAGGCGATTCAAAACGTCAAGGTCGTGGGAAATTTGACCACCAAGCTGAATTTCCGGCTAAAGGAAACCGTGATCGAAGGAGAAGCGGTGCAGGTTAGCGATTACCGCATCCCGGCGGTGCAGAAAGACCTGACCTACAAAGTACAGGCCCTCACCGCAGAGGAGATCAAAGTAGTGCCGATCAGCAGCGCTTACGACCTGATACTGACCCAGGCAGGGATAACCCGCCAGGTTCTGACCCAGCCGGTATCCAACCTGCCGGAGTTCGGGCAGTACGCCACCATCCCTACCGACGGGCTGCACTTCCGCGGCGGCAGGGAAAACGAAACCGTTTATTATTACGATGGCGTGGTGGTCAACGACGGGTTGTGGGGCGGATTCAGCCTCGACAACATCGGCGAGTACACTTTGAACTCCTTCGAAATTTACAGCGGTACCTTCGCGCCCCGCTTTGGGGAGGCGATGTCCGGGGTGGTGAATATGACCACCTTCAGCAGCGTGTTGAACACCTATAATTTTTACGCCAAAGGGTACACCGATAATGTGGGGGTCGAGGAGTGGGGCAACAAGACCTATAGCGGCGAATTCAACTTTCGCGGGCCTATCCCGGGGTTGAAAAACACCTCTTTTTCTTTCGGGGTGCGGGATTACACGACCGACGGTTACCTGTTCGGCTATATCTATCCCAACTACGTGGACAGTGAAGGCAAGGATTTCAGCGGCGACCCCGAGGAAGTGCCCATGCAGTACAGCGATAACCTTACCTTCCTGGGCAAACTCCTCTGGCAGCCGCGCAGCAATATGACCTTCAGCATTGGCGGATTCACCAGCGACACCCAAAGGGGGCTGTACAACCACTATTTCAAATACAATCCCTACGGAACACCGCGCATCTACCTGAACGATTACCTGGGATATTTCCAGTTCAAACACATTCTCAGCAGTAAAACTTTCTACAACCTTACCCTGGCGCGTTACAGCCGCAATTTCCAGTCCTATGTGTGGGATAACGCCGATTACTATGCCGTGCTGCCCCAAAACGGTTCCGCGGAGTTCAGCTTCAACGGGGAAGACTGGGTGTACTTCGACAGCGATTTCGTGCGCAACGAGGTCGCGGTGGATTTTGCCAGCCAGGTGACCACCACCCACGAAATCCAGGTCGGGGCCACTTTCGATTTGTTGAAAACTTACCTGGAACGCCGCAACCCGGACGGTTTTTCGTTCCTGGAGTATTATGACCTTCGCCCCCGCAAGTACGGCGCCTACTTGGGCGACAAAATGGAATTCGAAACCATGGGATTGATCGTCAATGTGGGATTGCGCTTCGATTACATCGATCCCAACCGGGAGTACGTGGCGGATATAACCAACGTGGAAGGGCCGGTAGAGAAGGTGGAGCCGCGCTCTTATTTTACCCCCCGGCTGGGGCTTAGTTTTCCGATTGCCGAGCGCGCCGCTTTCCGCTTCGGTTACGGCCACTATTACCAGTACCCCGATTTCTACAAAATTTACCAGGGCTTGAACGCCAGTTACGCCGGCTACCCCCGCCCCAATCCCCGTCTGGATAGCGGGGCCATCGCCAAGGGCGACCTGCTGGAAGAGCGCACCATCAACTACGAAGCGGGGGTGCAAACCCAGATCACCGACGTAATTTCCCTTGACGTGGTGGGATTTTACCGTAAAACCTCCAACCTGATTGGGACCATCCTGGTGGAAGACGTCAGCGGATTGCAAATGGACGTGTTCGACAATATCAATTACGCCACCGTCAAAGGGGTCGAGATCTCCCTGAAAAAGCGTTTCAGCAATAATTTTTCCGGTTTTCTGAATTACACCTTCTCGAAAACCCTGGTCAGCTCCTCTTACCTGTTCCAGAGACCGCAGGATATCTCCCGAACTTTCTCCGCCGATTGGGACCAGCCCCATCTCCTCAACCTGAACCTGGCCTTCTATTTTCCCCGTTCAAAGTGGGGGTTTTCCGTTTACGGCAGCGCCCAGAGCGGTTTTCCCTATACCGCCAATTCATTTCAGCCCAATGCGGAGCGGGGTCCCTGGATCAGCCAGCTGGATTTGATGGCCTATAAAGATTTCAAGCTCCTGGGAATTAACGAGCAAATCTTTCTGCGCATCTTCAACCTCGCCAATCGCCGGAATATCTGGTGGGTGTATGCAGATTCCGGCAAACCGGGCGTGGATGCCAATCCCGCCACTTCCGATGACTACACCAACAATCCCGCCATGTGGGGGCCGGGAAGACGGGTGGAGATCGGGTTATCGGTCTCGAAGTGAGGAGGCGTCTCATGAAGAAAAACTTATCTCTTCTGGCAACGCTGCTGGCAACGCTGGCGCTGGCGCAGCAGCCCGACCCCATGGTGAACCAGCGCTGGAACGTCTTTTCCCTGAACAAACTGTCCACTCGCTTCAATAATACCGGGATGCTCTGCGACGGGAATAATCAGAATCTGAACCAGGCCCGGCGGCCTTCCTTCGAATACCCTATCGGCAGCGGCCTCAATTGGGCGACCTGCATCGGGGTGGCGGTGGGCGCGCCGGCCAACCAGGACCCCGCCGTGGTCGGGGGCGTCAATCCGGAAAATTTACCTTACTTAGACGGCACTATGGACGAAGGCCCGGCGGATTTCTGGAATGAAGAGCATTTTGCCCCTTACCCGGAATTTGCCGGCAACAGCGCCGCCCCGATGAGCCACCAGCCCTCCACCTGGCCGGCCTGGCCGCAATTTTTCCCCGGAACCAACATTCCCGTTGTGGTCGGCTCCGAAGGCTGGCCGGGATTCGGCCCCGGCGGGGAGCGCCTGGCGGAGGTGGAATCCTTCAGCGTGGTGTACGGCTGGGGCGGCACCGACCAGTTGGGCGGCGGGGCCAACGTGGAAACCCGCTGGCTGAATACCCAGATGGAAATTCGCGGGCTGGCCTGGAGCGGCAGTTTGTACGAGGATTTCATCATCTGGGTGTACGTCGTGCGCAATATCAACCCGGCGCCTATTGTGGATATGCGCATGGGCATTCACGTTGATTATAGCTTCCTGCCCAATTTCGATACCCCCGCGTTCGGCGACGCGGACCGCCACTATTACGACCCAACCCTGCAGTTAGCCTACGCTACCGATGACGACGGCTACGAACTCTCTATGGACGGGCGCACCCTGGGGCCGGCTCAAATCGCCTGGGGCGGGGTGATCGCCTTGCGGATGCCCGGCGGCGATCATGGCGTGGCGGCGTACGACGCTTCCCACTTCTGGGAAGGCCAGACCTCCGCCTGGGGCAGCGGCGGCGCCCCGGAAATGTTCTATCAATGGAATTTGTTGAATGAAAACGATCCCCACGACAGCAACGGCGACGGCATCGACGACGATTTCGACCTGAACGGGGTGCCGGACGCCGAAGAAGGCGGGCCGGGGTACTACGTAGGCTCCGGCGCCGACGGGCTGCAAATTTTAGGTTCCCACTCCTTCACCTTAGGCCCGGGGGAGAGCGATACCCTGATCTTCGCCACCGTGTTCGGGGAAAATCAAAACGACCTGTTCACTAACGCCAAACGCGCCAAAGCGCTCTATGAAACCGGCTGGACCGTGGTCACCGCCCCGCCGGCCCCGGTGGTGGAAGCCAAACCCGGCGACCGCCAGGTTACCCTTTTCTGGGACAATCACAGTGAAAAAGATCCCCAATTCGAAGGTTACAAAATTTACCGTTCCCTGGACGGGGGCACCACCTGGGGCACGGAAAGCTTCCAGGACTTCTTCGGCGGGGTGCATTACCTCCCCCTGGAGCAGTATGATTTGGTAAACGACATCAAGGGCTACTACCAGACTCTCCCGGAATACGCCTGGTTCTACCTCGGCGACGATGAGTGGCTGCCGGTGCAAAGGGTGGTGGAGGTGGATACCTTCCAATATTTCGAGGCCGGCGACACGCTCAATTTCTTCGTGGACCGCGACGTGGTCAACGGGCTGGAATATCGCTATTACGTGGCTGCGTATGACAGCGGCAACGGCATCGTCGGCCCCCTGGAAAATACCCCGGCGACCAATCCGGCGGAGAAAAACAACGCCGTGGCCGTCATTCCCCGCGGGGCGGTCTCCACCGCCAACCTGGAGGCGGTGCGGGTGGTTCCCAACCCTTATTTCGTGACTGCCGCCTGGGATCGCGGGCAGGAGCGCCAGGTGCAGTTTACCCATCTGCCGGAGAAGGCCACCATTCGCATCTTCAATTCCGCCGGGGAGATGGTGCGGGAGCTGAACCACGACGCGGCGACCAGTCCCGCGCCCAGCCTGCAAAGCTGGGATTTGAAGAATTACCATCAACAATTAGTAGCGCCCGGGGTGTACTTCTACCACGTGGAGAGCGCCATCGGCGAAACAACCGGGAAATTTGTGATAATTTTGTAGAAATTAGGAATAGACTCGTTTTGCGTTTTTGATTTGCCCACGAAACACACGAAAAACGCAAAACTAATGGTTACTATTCAGCCACAGAGGTCACAGAGAAAGAATTTAAGACTCTTAGAATCATTATTCTTGTATATGGAACATTTTTTTCTACTAAAGGGGTTTGTAAAACCTGAATAGTTACAACTAATGAACAGAGTAATGGCATCCAATTAACCGCAGAGGTCGCAGAGAACGCTGAGATGTTGCGTATGAGATTTTTCAAAAGGCATTTTCTCAGCGAACTCTGCGTTCTCGGCGGTAAAAGAAGTAGGAGATTATCTATGAAATCTTCCTTTCTTATTTTTGCAGTCCTGGTTCTCACCGGCCTGGCGTGGGCGCAGAACGTGGATTACGCCGGCACCTCGGCGGCCAATTTCCTGAAGATCGGGATCAATGCGCGCACCATGGCCATGGGCGAAGCCGGCATCACCATGTCCGAGGACGCCTCCGCAATGTTCTGGAATCCCGGGGCCATTTCCCGGATTTCCCGGAATTCCATCAACCTGAGCACCATCAACTGGTTGGTGGATACCCGGGTGACCTACGCGGCAGCGACCCTGCACGCCGGGGCGCTGGGTACCTTCGGGTTGGATTTCGATTACTTCTCTTCCGGAGATATCGAAGAGACCACCCTGACGGAACAGGACGGCACCGGGCGCTTCTTCAACGCCAGCGATTACCAGATCGGCCTGGGCTTCGCGCGCAACATGACCGACCGCTTCTCCTTCGGAATCAAGGCCAAATACATTCACGAGCGCCTCTCCAACGTGGACGCCAGCAGCTTTGCGTTCGACCTCGGGGCAGTCTTCATTACCTCTTTTTTGAACGACCTGCGCATCGCCGCCACCCTCACCAATTTCGGCACCAAGATGAAATTCAGCGGCCGCGATCTGGCGGTGATCTACAGCGTTCCGGGAAGCCCCACCGGCAAGGAAATTCCTGCCAACCTGGAAACTTTAGAATGGGAAATCCCCTTGTTGTTCCGCTTCGGCCTCTCGGATTACCTGCTCAAAAATGACGATTTCACCCTGTTAGGCGCTTTTGATATTCTGGATTCCCGCGACCACGAGACCCGTTTCAACGCCGGGGCGGAGTTAGGCATTTACCAAACCCTTTACGTGCGCGGCGGCTACAAATTCAATTACGACGAAACCAGCTTCTCCTTAGGCGCCGGGTTCAACTTGCAGCGAGTTTTGAAATGGAACGCCCAACTGGATTATTCCTATTTGGATTTCGGGCGTTTCGATCCGGTCAACCAGTTTACCCTGGCGTTGGCGTTTTAGCGGTCATTGAAAACTGAATATTCAATATTCAATTTTCAATCTTCAATATTGAGAAAGGCAGGCCATGCGATACCACCTTACCAGATTGTTCCCGGGGGGATTTCTCCCGGCGGGATTGCTCCTGGTACTGACCGGGCTGATATTTGCCCAAATCCCGGACCCCATGGTCAACCAGCGCTGGGGCGTCTTCGACGTGAACCGGGTGCGCACCAAATTCAACAACACCGGGCTGTTGTGCGACGGGAACCAGCAGAGCATCAGTAGGGCGCGCCCCCCCGCATTTGAATTTCCCAACGGCAGCGAGCTGAGCTGGGGAACCGCGGTGGGGGTGATCCTCGGCGCGCCGCGCCAGCAGTTGCCCGGGGCGGTGGGCGGCTATCCCCCGGAAGATTACACCGCCTTCTGCGACGCCACCCTCGATGAAGGCCCCGCGGCCTTTTGGGACGAAGAACATTTTGCCCCGTACCCGGAATTCGTCGGGCCGGCCGGCGCGGAAGCGGCGCTGAGCGATGATCCCGCCAGTTGGCCGGTTGGCGGCTGGCCGCCGTTCTATCCCGCAACGAATATTCCCTTAGAAGTGGGCAGCGAGGGCTGGCCGGGGTTCGGGGCCGGGGGAGAGCGGCTGGCCGACCAGGAGAGCTTCAGCGTGGTGTATGCCTGGGGGGGCACCGACCAGATCGGCGCGACCGGCCCCACCAATCCCAACTGGCTGAATACCCAGATGTTCATCCGCGGCCTGGCCTGGACCGGCTCGCTGTACGAAAATTTCATCGTCTGGATGTACGTGATCCGCAACGTGGGCACGGACCCCATCCAGGACATGCGCGCCGCCATTCACGCGGATTTCGGTTTCCTGCCCATTTTCATGCCCCCCAATCCCTGGGGCGACACCGACCGGCACTATTACGATCCGGCGCTGCAATTAGCCTACGGCAGCGATGACGACGGCTACGAAGACAGCCCCTTTGGGGGGAGCTTAGGCGCGGACCAGATCGCCTGGGCGGGAGTGGTCGCCCTGGAAATGCCCGGCCCCTCCAAACAAGTGCAAACGTACGACGCCTTCCATTTTTGGGAACTGGCCACCACCCCGGCGGGAAACGGGGCGCGTTCGGACCTCTATTTCGAGTATAATGTCAAAAATGCGAATGATCCCCAGGACAGCAACGGCGACGGCATCGACGACGACTTCGATCTGAACGGGGTGCCGGATATCCTGGAAGGAGGGCCGAACTTTTACGCCGCCTCCGGGGCAGACGGGGTGCAGACCCTCGGCTCCGGCCCCTTCACCCTCAATCCCGGTGAATCGGACACGCTGATTTTCGCCGCCGTGTTCGGGCAGAATAAGGATGACCTCATTACCAATGCCAAACGGGCCCTGATCCTCTACCAGTCGGGTTGGAAGGTGGTTACCGCCCCGCCCGCCCCGGTGGCAGAAGCTTTTGCCGAAGACCGCAAAGTGACCCTGGCCTGGGGAACCGCCAGCGAGAAGGATCCGCAGTTCCAGGGCTACAAAATTTACCGCTCCGCGGACGGCGGTAAGACCTGGGGCAGCAGCAGCTTCAAAGATTTTTCCGGCGGAATACATTACATACCCCTGGCGCAGTATGACCTGGTGGATGACATCAAAGGATACTATACCACCCTGCCCGAATACGCCTGGTTCTACTTAGGCGACGATCGATGGGTGCCGCTGCGCAAGACCGTGGAGGCGGACAGTTTCCAATACTTCGATATCGGCGATACGGTCAATGTTTTTGTGGACCGCGACGTGGTCAACGGCATGAACTATCTCTATTACGTGGCCGCGTACGACAGCGGCAACAGCATCATCGGTCCGCTGGAAAATACCCCCGCCACCAATCCCGCGCTGATGAATAACACCGTCAGCGTGGTGCCGCACGGCGCGGTCTCGACGATGAGCTTAGAAAAGGTGCGGGTGGTGCCCAATCCTTACGTCGTTGCCAGTATGTGGGAGAAGGGCCAGGAGCGCCAGATTCAGTTCATTCACCTGCCGGAGAAGGCCACCATTCGAATTTTCAACGCCTCCGGCGAGCTGGTGCGCACCCTGGAGCACGACGCCGCTGTCAGCCCGGCCCCCAGCATCGAAAGCTGGGATTTGAAGACCTATAACAAACAGTTAGCCGCGCCGGGCTTGTATTTCTACCACGTGAGCAGCAGCGTTGGCGAGTTTACCGGAAAGTTTGTGATCGTGCTGTAAGACCGGCATCCCTGCCGGTCGCCGCGCGGCGGCAAACCCGGAAGCAGAGAGAAGACGTGAGGCAGAGCCTCACAGGTTGCATCACCATGCAGAGCATTGTGACGGGTAGAGTTATCGAGCATCGAGTAACGAGCGTCGAGCATTTACACCAAGCTTAGAGGAGTATGTTTTGGAAAAATTAGTCTTCAAGCACTTACTTTGGATCTCCTTGGTGCTCGGCGGGGTATTGTTCGCGCAATCCCCGCCGTTCACCGTGATCGAATATGACAGCAGCGGGGCAATTTTCCCCAATCCCGAGCGGGGATTTTCCGCCTACCGCTCCACCCCCATCACCCTCTCTTTCTGCCAGCAGTTGCGCAATCAAAACGTCGCGGTGATTCAGCGGATCTATACCATCCCCCAATTCGTTCACGATTCTCTCTCAGCCTCTTTTTTGAACCTGGTGCAGAACGATTTCCAGGCGGCGCGCGAAGGGGGGATGAAATTGGTGCTGCGCTACTCTTACACCAACGATATCAACGGCGATGACGCCGCGCTGGACACCATTCTCCTGCACATTTCCCAGTTGCAGCCGCTGCTGCAGCAAAATTACGACGTGATTGCCTACATGGAAGCGGGTTTCATCGGCGCGTGGGGAGAGTGGTACTACTCTTCCCACGGGCTGAATAACACCAACGCCCGCCGAACCGTTCTATACGCCCTGTTAGACGCCCTGCCGGTGGATCGCATGGTAGCGGTGCGCACCCCGGGATACAAACGGGCGATTTACAACCACAACGATCCGCTCACCCCCGAGGAAGCGTTTACCGGCATCAAGCGGGCGCGCACCGGGGCGCACAACGACTGTTTTTTGGCGAGCTGGAGCGATTACGGAACCTATACCGACACCTTAGTGGATAAAACCTTTCTGAACCTCGACAACCGCTACGTTCCCCAGGGCGGGGAAACCTGCGCGCCCAGCGAATATTCCGGCTGCGCCAACGCCCTGCGCGATCTGCGGCGGATGCGCTGGTCGGTGCTGAACAAGGATTATCACCCCGCGGTGCTGCAGGGCTGGGTTAACGAGGGCTGTATGGAGGAGGTGCGGCGGCGCTTAGGATACCGTTTCCGGCTCCTGCAGGCCGCCATTCAGGACAGCGTGCGCCCGGAAGGGGCTTTCAACCTCTCATTTTCCATCGCCAACGACGGCTGGGCCAGCCCTTACAACCCCCGCAACCTGGAAATCCTCCTGCGCCATAGCCAGAGCGGCCAGATCTATTATTTGCTCGCCGAAGAAGATCCCCGTTTCTGGATGGCGGGTGACACCGCCTCGCTGTCCGTAGAAGCCGGAATTCCGAACGATATGCCCCCGGGAACCTACGAGGCGCTGCTGCACTTCGCCGACCCCAGTCCGGGGCTGCACAACCGCCCGGAATACGCCATCCGGCTGGCCAACGAGAATACCTGGGAAGCAGCTACCGGCTACAACGCCCTGCTCCACACCGTGGTGATCGATCCTTCCGCCGGCGGGAACCTCTACACCGGGAACCAGTACTTTCAACTGTTCACCGGCAGCACCCCGATCGCGGCCAATCCGCAGCCGTATGTGGCGAACGATTTCGAGCTTCGGGGAAATTATCCCAATCCTTTCAACGGCGAAACGGTGATCGCATTCGCGCTGCATCGCCGGGGAAAAGTGCAGATCGACGTGTTCGATCTCCAGGGAAAGCACGTGCAATTGCTCTACCAGAATGATTTGCCGCCCGGCGAGCATCAAATTTCCTGGCAGCCGCAAAATTTAAGCTCCGGGGTGTACCTCTACCGGGTGCGCCTGAACGATGACAGCCGATATGGAAAAGTGCACTATGTCAAATAAGGGAGTGCAAAACTTCAGTTTTGCACCGGCACTCTCTCAAAAATGAGAAAATGCGCTATGCCCAATAATGCGCCCGGCAAATGCCAGGTTGTTCTCACCCTGTTGATAGTTGGCGTGATTATTCCGGGGATGATTGGCGCGCAATCATCCCCGGAAAACCTGCTCCTGAAAAATTATCGCCCGAAGTCTATTTACAACATTCCCCGCACCCACGTCGAGAAAGCCAAATACCCGGCGATAGATATGCACTCCCATCCGTACGCCCGCGGGCCGGAGGAAATTGCCCAATGGGTGAAGAATATGGATGCGGTGGGGATTGAGAGAACCATTATTCTTACCTCCTCTACCGGGGCAAAATTCGATTCGGTTTATGCGCTTTATTCAAAATACCCCAACCGTTTTGAGCTCTGGTGCGGATTTGATTTCAAAGATTATGATCAACCGAATTTCGGCCCCGCGGCGGCAGCGGAGTTAGAACGCTGTTACAAAATGGGCGCGCGCGGGGTAGGGGAGATCAGCGACAAAGGAAAGGGGCTGTACTCCGGTTCGGGGATGAAAGCTCCCGGCCTGCGTCTCGACGATCCGCGCATGGACCCGCTGTTAGTAAAATGCGCCGAATTAGGAATGCCCGTCAACATCCACGTCGCGGAGCCGATCTGGATGTACCAACCCATGGATTCCACCAACGACGGGTTGATGAACGCCTACACCTGGCGGCTGGATAACCAGCCGGGTATCGTCGATCACGCGGGAATGATCGCCATCCTGGAGCGGGCGGCGCAGCGCCACCCGAAAACCACCTTTATCGCCTGCCACTTTGCCAATTGCTGCTACGATTTGAATAAGTTAGGCGCGCTGTTAGATCAATATCCCAATCTTTATGCGGACATCAGCGCGCGCTACGCGGAGACCGCGCCGATCCCGCGTTTTACGGTTGAATTCTACGAAAAATACCAGGATCGCCTGCTCTACGGCACCGACATGGGCTTCGACCCGGCGATGTACCGCATCACCTTCCGGATTTTGGAAAGCGCAGACGAGCATTTTTACGAAACCGAAGAATTCGGATACCACTGGGCGCTGAACGGCTTCGGGCTGAGCGACGAGGTATTGAAAAAGCTCTACCGGGAGAACGCGCTGAAGGTGATGAGGAAATGAGGAAGGAGCCGGAGTGCAAAACTTCAGTTTTGCACCCATTTCACAACTCGTTAGTGCAATCCCGGAAGGCCGCATTCCCGTTAACCTTAGGGATTTTTAACCGCAAAGACGCTAAGACGCAAATAAAACAGTGCTGATTTTTGTGAAGATCAGGAGGAATTTCAGGCGAAAACTCTCTAAAACTTCTGCGTCTTTGCGGTGATTTTTTACTTAGGTTAACGCG